>CAMTOJ010000033.1 GCA_947074145.1 uncultured Bacteroidales bacterium | reverse complement strand
ACGCCGATGGTACTGCGCAAGTGGGAGAGTAGGTAGCCGCCGTTTTAAAAGAGAAGCTCGTTGAGAAATCAACGGGCTTTTTTTGTTTGTACCCCATTACATTATTTAAATTCCATTATATTTTTTTTCTTGTAGTCTTCAGAGATTATTCTTTGCAATATTCTGATAATCTGAATCATAAGATTTATATCCCCTCCCTTTTTTATATTCCACAATTATAACTGCACATTTATTTTAAGATATACTTAAAGATATATAGTAAAAAATAAAGGATTACATCTGAACACTTAAGCATAAGTATAATATAGATTTCGTAACTTTGATATAATTAATTATTCGGGTGTATATAGGATATTAAGAGGTGAAATGTTATTATTTTACCCTTTTCCTTCAATATAAATTTATATGATAAAGCTTCTCAATTTACTTCTTTTTATAATATTGGGATTTTCTATAAATGCAGCTAACCTAAGTTATAAACGCTTTGAAAACATAACCTTGGAATCTGCAACTACCGTAATCAACTCTATAGAGCAAGACGCAAGAGGAATGATTTGGATAGGATCAAATAAGGGTTTGTATAATTATGATGGATATAGAGCATATCCAAAATATGAGTTATCAACAACTTCAAATACAAGAGTCAACTGTCTTAAAATGGTCAATAATAAGCATCTCTACCTTGGTACAGATGACGGAGTGCTTATATATGATATAATAAAAGATCAATATTTGAATCCCGATTCTATAGCTCGAGAGTTATCGTCAGTTAAAGATGTCCGTTCTATATTTCATGAAGGAGATGATTTATGGATAGGATCACTGGATGGTATTTATAGAATCGATATTACAACAGGAAGATTATATGTATATAAAACCAATATAACAGACGGCTTAAACAATAATGCAATATATTCTATAATAGGGGTTCCCGGTTATATATATTTCGGAACCTACAATGGACTTACTCGCTATAATAAGACAACGGTAGCTTTCGAAAATGTAGATATAATAGCAAGCAAAAAAGAGTCTAATTTTTTCGTTAATTCCCTTTTGTATGACGAATCGAAAGATATTATTTGGATCGGCACCGAAGGTGAATTATATACTTATAATCATAAGTCTGATAAAATAGATCATATAGAAGAATTATCAAATAATTCGATCAAGACACTTGTTTCAGATGTTGAAAATAGACTTCTGATCGGTACTGACAATGGTCTTTTTGTTTATGAGAATAATACAGTTCGCCATATAAAACATGATTCAAGAATGTCGGAATCTTTAGCAAATGATATTATCTGGGCACTTTATAAAGATTACGAGAATAATATTTGGATAGGTACGGATTATGGCATCTCCCTTAATATTTATAATAAATATACATCATATATCCCTGTATCAGCAATAACAGGAGCAAGTGATGGTAACCATTTCTACTCTATATTTAAAGATTCAAAGTCAAGAATATGGCTTGGGGGAACTAATGGCCTTATCAAGATAAAAGGCGATGTTGAAAGCGTCAGAGATAGTAAATGGTATAGACCCGGGAATAATGAAACAATTCTTTCTCATAACAGGGTAAGACATATATATCAAGATAACAATAACGGTATTTGGGTAGCAACTGACGGAAGTGTTAACTATTATAATGAAAGAAGCGAGAAACCTGAACGGTTTAATATCGTGGATTCAACATTTACAAGAAACAGTAATTGGGCTTATAACTTTATAGAAGACAATTCCGGTAAATTGTGGATAGCTACATGTATGGGTGGGATTTTCGTAGTTGATAAAGATCGATTATTGAAAAGTAAATCCGTATACATTGCAGACGAAAATATTACAATAGAGAACGGACCATTTATAAATCAACTTGTTAAAGACGCTCAGGGTGATATTTGGGCATTATTATATAACAACGGAATATTTAAAATTGATAAAGATACATATGAATATAAGAAAATAGGATTATCATCAAAATTAGGTATTCCTAACTATATAATGTCTGATGTCAACGGATCTATTTGGGCTACATATCAAGGAGGTATAATATATTTTGAAAAAGGAACAGAGACACCGGAATATATTGTTTTTGGAAATATCGAAAACTGTGAATCTTATTCCATGGCAGAGGTTAAGGATGAAATATGGATTAGTACATCCGAGGGACTATGGGCAATAGATAAGTTATCCAGGAAATCAACGAGAATAGAGGATTCGGAAAGAATATATACAAGCCTTTTTTATGATTCGGTTAATGATAAGGTTTATATGGGATATGTTAACGGTGTTGCAACAACAAGACCTGAAGAATTTAAGAATTCGACAATATTCCATCCTGTTTATCTGACTGCTTTATATGTAAATAACGAATTAATCGATAAGATAGATGATAAAAACATAAGTTATATCTATCAATTTACATTTGCCGATAAGCAAAATCATCTTGTATTTGAGTTTTCAGACCTGCCATATTCACAACAGGATAGAAATAGATTTGTGTATATGCTTGAAGATGTAGATAACAACTGGAGTTTTGTACAAAAGAATTCTAACCAAATTACCTTTAATAGTCTAAATCATGGATCCTACAAACTGAAGATTCGTAGAGTAGGACTTGATGGCAAGCCTCTTGAGGCAGGACTGGATATTAATTTCAGAATCCTCCCACCTTGGTATCTAACAATATTAGCTAAATGTATATATTGTCTGCTTTTCATAGGTTTTATAATATGGATTATAAAGTTTTTCTCTGTTCGTCATCGTTTAGAGATAGAACACAAAGAGAAAGAGCAAATTTTATTGCAAACGAAACAGAAAACAGAGTTTTTCGCAAATATTTCTCATGAATTTAAGACTCCTCTAAGTATGATAATAGCTCCTGTTAGCAGGCTTTTGATCACAGGAAAAGATAAACAGACAAAGCAACAGCTTGAAATTGTACAAAGGAATGCCCTTAAATTAAACTCTATAATTCATAAAATAATAGAGTTTGACAGGATTGATAGTGATAATAAAGAATCATTGATATTATCGAGCTTCAATATAATTGAGCTTGCGGAAAATATATTAATAGGATTTGAACAATCTCATTTTAAAGAGAAAAACATAACGGTCAAATTTGATACTAATGTATCTGCACTTTATATAGATGCTGATATGGTTAAAATAGAATCTGTGATAACCAATCTCCTTTCTAATAGTGTAAAATATTCAAATGAGAATACTGATGTAGAACTATCTATAAAAAATGAGAATAATGAGCTGACAATAATTGTGTCAGATAATGGTATCGGTATTCCGGAGAGAGATCTTCCTTTTGTTACTCAACGTTTTTTTCAATCTTCATTAACAGCCGGTAATAAGAATGGGACTGGAATTGGTTTATATCTGGTTAAAAACTATGTTGAACTTCATCACGGAACCTTCTCCATAAGTTCTATTGAGGGAGAGGGTACAACTGTTAATATCTCAATTCCGCTTCCGTCAAGTTTCCCTGAATTATCATTTCAAGATGAAGCTTTGGTTGATAATGAAAGTTTACCTCTTGCTTTAATTTGTGATGATAATGTTGAGATGACAACATTTATCAAAAGTGTATTTGTTGATAGTTTTAGGGTAATTACAGCAGCAAACGGAAAAGAGGGAATTTCGATAATTGAAGCAGAAACACCGGATATTATTATTACCGATCTTATGATGCCCGAAGTTGATGGATTGGAGATGTGTAAATATTTAAGAAAGAATATTAGAACTTCTACCACTCCTATAATAATGCTTACAGCAAACGATGGTAAAAATGTAGAGATTGAGAGTCTCAAACTTAGTATCGATGCATTTATTACAAAACCATTTGATGCAAATACTCTTCTTTTGAAAGCACAGCAGTTGATCAAAAAAATGAACAATGAGCAGATTAAACAACGAATAGAAAGTATTACAAAACCAAAGGAAATAATAGTTGAATCGACAGAAGAGAAATTTTTATCACAGATAACATCTGCGATAGAAAATCGAATTGATGATCCTGATTTAAATGTTACTTCTTTATGCGAACATTTACAGATAAACAATAAACAAGTTTATCGTAAGTTGAAACAGCTTACGGGTATGTCTCCTGTTGAATATATTAAAACGATAAGATTGAAAAAAGCTGCAATGCTTTTATCTCAAAATAAATTTACGATATCGGAGATTGTGTATATGGTGGGATTCTCCAATCCTTCATATTTCTCAAAATGTTTTCAAAATGAATTCGGAAAAACACCTAAACAATATATAGAAGAGGAAGTAGCGGAATAGAATTAGTCTAATATTTATCAGAGGTTTATTGTCTAAAAAGGGGTATTCGACGCAACAAAGAGGTGTTGTACAGCATGTTGTCTTATTTGTTATAGTATCTGTCCAATTTGTTTTATCGGTTTTTTTGGTTGGAATCTATATTTGTTGCGTAACGAAAACGTCATTTGTATTTAATATGAAAGAAATAAAGTGGTTTTTATTGGTGATGATGATTATTTCTTTTTCATGTACTAAAACTGAAAAAGAAATGGATGAGGTGATAATCGATAAAGAAGGTGTGATGAGGTTTGCTTCATCAAACGAAGAAGCTTCTTTCTTCGGTGTAAATTATACCACACCGTTTGCTCATGCTTACCGCGCTCTTGGGTATCTTGAAAAAGATTACAAGGAGGTTATTGATAATGATGTTTATCATATCTCCAGACTTGGCGTTAACGCATATAGAATTCATATATGGGATGTGGAAATTTCAGACAGTGAAGGGAATTTGAAAGATAACCATCATCTTGATCTTTTGGATTACCTTATATATAAATTAAAGGAAAGAGGAATATATACACTTGTCACTCTCCAAACAAACTTTGGAAATGGGTATCCGGAGAGAAACATTCAGACAGGAGGATTTAGTTATGATTATAAAAAGGATATAATTCACTCTGATCCTAAAGCTTTGCAGGCTCAGAAAAAATATGCAGCAGCTATTGTTTCTCATATTAACAGATATACCGGGCTTTCCTATATGACAGACCCTGCAATTGTTGGATTCGAGATCAATAATGAGCCTACTCATTCTGTTTCTTCTCAGGTTACTCACAACTATATATCTGAGATGGTTCGCTCTATTGAGGGAGCCGGAAATAAGAAACCTCTCTTTTATAATGTGAGCCATAATCTTGATCATGTAGATGCATATTTCAATTCTAATATTCAAGGAACAACATATCAATGGTATCCGATCGGTCTTGTAGCCGGTCATATACGAAAAGGTAATTTCCTTCCTTTTGTAGATTCATACGATATTCCGTTTGATCAGATAAGAGGATTTGAAAACAAAACCAAAATCATATATGAATTTGATCCGGCAGATATTCTTTATTCGTATATGTTTCCTGCAACGGTAAGAACCTTAAGAGGAAAAGGATTTCAATGGATAACTCAGTTTGCTTATGATCCTACTGATATTGCATGGGCTAATACAGAGTACCAAACTCATTATCTGAATTTGCTTTATACTCCATCGAAAGCGTTGGGGATGAAAATTGCAGCCGAGGTTGCTTATAAAGTGAAAAGAGGAGAAACATTCGGCGGTTATCCCAACGATACTGTTTTCAGTGATTTCACAGTAAGTCATCATAGAGATCTTAGTCTTGTAAATTCTTCTGACAAGTTTATATATACTAACAGTACAGATGAAAATCCAATCAATACGGAATCATTGACAGAGATTGCAGGATGTGGAACATCGCCATTAGTATATTATACAGGTACTGGAGCTTATTTTCTTGATAAGATAGAAAATGGAGTATGGCGACTTGAAGTGATGCCTGATGTAATGATAATGGAAGATCCTTTTGGAAAAGCATCATTAAAAAGACAGGTAGCGGCTCTAAAGAGTCACAGAAATACAATGAGAGTAGATTTGCCTGAATTTGAAGAAGGTTTCTTTATTAAAGGTATTAATAAAGGCAATACGTTCAAACGCAAGGTGAATTCAACAATTTTTGAAATTGCACCGGGAACTTATATTCTTTCTGTTACCAATAAGAAAATTAAAGAAGATGCAACAATTAAAAATATAAGAATTAACGAATTCTATTCTCCTCAAGATAATGCTCCTGATTGTGCTCTTGCTCATATTCCTGCTAAAGTTGCGGAAAAAGAGAATGACCTGAATATTATAACAGATGTGATTTCACAAGGACGCATTGATTCAGTATTATTATATAATAATCGAATCTCATTCTGGAATGATGAAAATCCATATTTGAAACTTGATAAGATAGATAATTTCAGATATGAAACAAATGTACCGGCTGAATGGCTTAATGAGAATAAATTCTGCTATAACATAGTGGTATATTCTGAAGGTAAAACATATACTTATCCGGAAAAGGTTAAAGGTATGCCTCTTGATTGGGATTATATAGATTATAAATATTATGAAACCCGACTTGAAAATAAAGATTCGGAAATATTGGTGCATTGCCCATATGAGATGAACAAGGGGCTTGAATATTACAGTATTCCCGATTGGAATGAAAAAGGGGATAAAGAATATTACACAAAGAAATATATAAGAGATATAATAGATGCCAGACCAAATAAATCGGCCGAATGTAAAACAATTAAACTTAAAGGTCTTTGGCAAAAAGGAGATGTGAATGTTGCGCTTATCACATCTTGGGGATATACATATGAAGCCAAAGCTCGTAAAACAGCTGAAAGCGAATATGAAGTGAGAATTGACGAATTGAGGATTGCTCCTACACTTTTATTACCACACGCTTATCCTGATTTTCTGAGTAAGAAGTTTATACCTCAGGAAAACAGAGAGTTCGAAATTTTGGATTCAGATTTTATTCAGATTCACACTCAAGAGATGTTTAATGCGGATAATCTGCACATAACATTTAGATAAATAGCTTATGAGGTAGGTGTATAATACTATTCAAATTATGTAGAATAATATTATATAATACATAAATCAATTTAGATTAAGTTGAACATTATATCTGTCATGGTATGAGAGAAATACATAATACAATAAAACATAAACAAAAACTTACAAACATGAAGAGTAAAACCTTAAATTTAGATGGTATAGGAAGACGACTTCTGACAATGCTATCACTCTTTATATTTTGCTTCGGAGCCTTTGCTCAGAGTGAAAATATGAAAATCACAGGTAAGGTAGTTGATGAGTTTAGTGATCCGATGATGGGAGTTACTATTTTGCTTCCCGGTACAACAACCGGAACGATTACGGATCTTGATGGAAACTTCTCTTTAGAGGTTCCTAAGGGGAGTAAAGATCTTACTATTTCTTTTATTGGATACCAAACAAAAACTGTTGGAATATCCGATAACGCGATTTTAAGAGTAAAACTTGAGCCATTTACACAGCAACTTAATGATGTTGTAGTGGTAGGGTACGGTACACAACGTAAAAGTGACCTTACCGGTTCTGTTTCAAACATTAGTAGCGATGACTTCAATGTCGGATTAATCAATTCACCAGAACAGCTAATTAATGGTAAAGTATCAGGTGTTCAGATTATGACTGGTAGTGGTTCCCCAACTGCGGGAAGTACTATTCGTATTCGTGGGGGAGCTTCTCTTAATGCAAGTAATGATCCTTTGATCGTACTTGACGGTGTGCCTTTGGAAACAGGAGGAATAAGCGGAAGTAATAATTTCCTAAGTCTTATAAACCCTAATGATATCGAGAATATGACTATCCTTAAAGATGCTTCTTCAACTGCAATTTACGGTTCGAGAGCTTCTAACGGGGTTATTCTTATTACAACAAAAAAGGGTACAACTGACAAACCAAAGATAAGTTTCTCTACAACAAACTCTATACAAACAGTAGACAGAACAGCTAAGATGTTATCTCGAAATGAGTTTGTTGATGTTGTAAATGCTAATGGTTCAGATGCACAGAAGGCTTTGCTTGGTGACTCAAACACAGATTGGAATGATGAAGTATTTGGTGCAGCATTCGGAACTGATAATAATATTAGTATTTCAGGACGTTTAAATAGAAACCTTCCATATCGTGTATCTTTCGGATACTTTAATCAGGATGGTATCCTTATGACTGATAATGCAGAGCGTTACACAGGAAGTATAAATGTTACTCCTTCATTCTTTAAGGATCATTTGAAACTTGGGTTTAACGTAAAAGGATCATTGAGTAATAATAATTTTGCAAATACCGGAGCAATTTGGAATGCAGCTACTTACAATCCTACTCTGCCTGTTTATTCCGGTAACAACAATTTTGGTGGTTATACAGAAGGTCTTGATAATACGGGAAATCCGGTAACAGGAGGTATTGCGAATCCTGTCGGACTTCTTAATCAATACACATCAAAAAGTACTGTTAAACGTGTAATTGGTAATTTTGATTTAGACTATAAATTTCATTTCTTGCCAGAATTAAGATTCCATACAACTTTAGGTGGAGATTATGCAGAGGGTTATGGGACAGTATATGTGCCGGTTGAAGCATATCTTAATTATTCTCCTGATTTGGCAGATTCGGGAAGGGATTATAAATACGGACCACAAGAGAATTCTAACAAACTTTTCACAGCATATCTTAATTACAATAAATACTTTGATGTAATCAATAGTAATATAGATGTAACTGCAGGTTACGATTTCCAGGATTGGAAAAGTGTAACAAGCTTCTATAGAGAATCTACAGCAGGAGGAAAAGAGATTAAAGATGTTGCTGCATCTGATCAGCGTCATACACTACTTTCTTATTATGCTCGTTTGAATTATTCTTATGACTCAAGATATATGTTGACTGCGACTGTTCGTCGTGACGGAACTTCAAGATTTGCAAAAGATGTTCGTTGGGGTACTTTCCCTTCTCTTGCACTTGGTTGGAGAGTTACAGAAGAGGAGTTTCTTAAAGATAACGATATACTAAGCAATCTTAAGATTCGTGCAAGTTACGGGGTAACCGGACAACAAGATGGTATTGGTAACTATAATTACCTTCCGGTTTATACTCCGGGTCAGACAGGTGCTCAATATCAGTTTGGAAACATTCCGGTATTTACTTACAGACCTGAAGCATATGTTGCAAATCTGAAATGGGAAACAACAACTTCTTATAACTACGGTTTTGATTTCGGATTTTTTGATAATAAGATAACAGGTAGCTTTGATTATTACACGCGTAAGACAAAAGATCTTCTTGCAACAGTTCCTACTCCTGCAGGAGTTAACTTCGACAAAAACATCACTACAAATGTGGGTAATGTAAACAGTGAAGGTTTTGAGTTTACAATAAGCGCTACTCCAATTGATACAAAGAATTTCTCTTGGGATCTTAGCTTCAATGCAACAACACAGAAAATGAAAGTGAAAAATCTTTCACTTGTTCAAGGTACAGCTGCTGTAAATACGCTTGTTGGTCCATATATCGATGGTAATCAGTTCCAGGTATTATCTGAAGGATACGAACCTTATATGTTCTTCGTTTACAAACAGCTTTATGATGTTGACGGAAAACCAATCGAGGGAGCTTATGCAGATCTTAATGGTGACGGAGAGATTAATTCAGAAGACAGATATCGTTATAAATCACCTGCTCCTGATTATATCTTAGGATTGAGTACATCTTTTAGATATAAAAAATGGAATCTTGGAATGAGCTTCCGTTCAAATATAGGAAACTATGTATACAACGGTATGGCGATGAATACAGGAGCACTTAATACTATGTCGTATAACTCAGCTCAGCTTAACAATCTTTCAGCAAGTTATCTTGAAACAGGATTTGCAAGCCGTCAGCCATTGAGCGACTATTATGTAGAAAATGCGTCATTCTTGAAAATGGACAATATCAGTCTTGGTTATAATTTTGGACAGATCAGCAAATACTTCTCACTTAACGTGAGTGCGATGTGCCAGAATGTATTTACAATAACTAAATATTCAGGTGTCGATCCTGAAGTTCCTAACGGAATGGATAATACATTCTATCCTCGCCCGAGAACATTCTCATTAAGTGTTGGTCTTGAATTCTAAGATTAAATTTTTAATTATTTGAAGAATCTCAAAAATTAAACCATTAAAATCAATTAAGATGAAAAAAATATTCAATTATATATTAGCCGGTGGTCTTATGTCAGTTTCGTTGACAGGCTGTGTTGATCAGCTTGATCAGATGCCTCATATTGAAACTACCTCTAAGGATGTTTATACTTCAGTAGAAAACTATACATCCGTTCTTGCCAAGATTTATGCTTCTTACATAATGACTGGTCAGGAGTTGGGAGGAGGAAATTCTGATATGAGCAGCAATACCGGACAAGATTATATGCGTTGTTATTATAATCTACAACAATTAGGAACAGATGAGGTAGCTTCAACATGGCTTGACGGGGATCTTATCATAGATCTTACTTATCTTACATGGGATGCGAATGATCCTTGGGTAAGTGATATGTACTACAGAGCATATTATACTATCGCTCTTGCAAATGAGTTTCTTAGAAATTCAACTGATTCAAAACTTTCATCATTTTCTGAAAGTGATCAGACCATACTTCGCAAATTTGCCGCTGAGGCCCGTTTCCTACGCTCTCTTTCTTATTATCACATTCTTGACCTATATAGAAAAGGTCCATTCGTTACGGAAAATGATCCGGTAGGAGTATTTATACCTCCTTGTTATTCATCAGTACAATTGTTCGACTTTATTGAAAGCGAACTTAAAGATATCGCAGAATTATTGCCTGCTAAAAATGAAGTAATATATGGTCATGCTTCGCGAGGAGCTGCCAATACACTTCTTGCAAAACTTTATCTTAATGCTGAGGTATATACTTCAAAAGCTTATTATGATGAGTGTATTGATGCTGCAAATCTTGTTATCGCTGATGGATATTCTCTTGAACCGGAATATGCTAAGCTTTTCAATGCAGACAATAATAATAGAACAAATGAGATAATCTTCCCATTTGTTGTAGATTCGAAAACAAGTGTTTCTTGGGGTTCTTCAACATATATAGTTTGTGGAGCAATGGGTAACTCTTCTGATTTCCTTGATCCTTCTGTTTACGGGGTTACTCAAGGATGGGGTTCTTTCAGAACAAGAGCAGAACTTCCTTCTTTGTTTGCCGAAGGTGATGGAAGAGCAATGTTTTTCACAGAAGGACAGACTCTTAATGTGGATGTTATGGATAATCAGACCAACGGTTATTTCGTTACTAAATGGACTAATCTTACAGATGCCGGAGAAGCTTCTTCAAATACTCAATCTTTTGGAGTAGATACAGATTTCCCTATGTTTCGTCTTGCAGATGTGTATCTTATGATTGCTGAATCTGTTGCAAGAGGTAGTGGAAAAGTATCAAGAGAGACTGCTGCAGGATATGTAAATCAATTGAGAGAAAGAGCTTATGGTGATGCTTCAGGTAATATTGCTTCGACAGAGCTTACACCACAGCTTATTTTGAGTGAAAGATCTCGCGAACTTTATTGGGAAGGAACAAGAAGAACCGACCTTGTTCGCTACGGAATGTTTACTACAGGATCTTACCTTTGGGAATGGAAAGGTGGAGTCAGAAACGGTAAATCGGTTGATGCTAAATTCAATTATTATCCAATTCCGACGACAGAGCTTTCTGCAAATCCTAATATGACTAATCCGGAATATTAAAAAAGGGAGGTTAACGCCTCCCAAAAATGATATATAAGTAATAACAACTTATCTGACCAAAATGAAAACAATAAGTAAATATATAATGTGCCTTTTCGCAATTCTTGCTTTTGCATCATGTGAAAAGGATGAAACAAAACTTTATCTGTCACCGCTTGAGGATACTGATCTTGTAGCTACAACAAATAGAGTGATTTTGTCAGCAGACTTGGCAAGACAACAAGTGCTTTCTTTTGCATGGACTGGACAATCTTTAACGGTTAATGATCCGAATTATTCGGCACCTAATGTCCTTACAGCTACAATGCTTGTTTCTTCGAATGAAGATATGCGTAATGCTATTGAAAGCAATGAGACTTCAAATTCTAAATCGTATTCTGGTCAGGAATTAAATACTCTTGCCAATAACCTTGGTCTTGAACCTTCAGTAGCTACACCTGTTTATTTCTGTCTTAAATATTCGGTAAGTCCAAATACAGCACCTGTATATAGTAATGTAGTTGAGGTTGCTGTTTCTCCATATTTCATTGATATGCGTTATGCTTCTCTATTAGATAGTGATAAGAATGAAATAAATAAAACATTCTTTTCTGAAAATAAAGATGGTATCTACAGTGGATTTATGGGTGCAGGAGCATGGTATGGATATTTCCTAAAAGAGGGAGATGGTACAGTTTGGGGTAATATTGGAGAAAGTGGAAAAGAATTCTTTTTATCTTCAAGTGAAACACCTGATGCTCGTTGGAACATGTGGTATCCGGGTCTGACAGGATGTTACTATTCAATTGTGAATACTAAAGCTGAAGTTTGGTCGGCAATGTATATTCCTTCTCTGACTTTATCAGGAGATATCGAGGCTGAAATGACATACGACCGTCCTAATAATCGTTGGATATATGTTTTCGACGCAAAAGAAGGCTCTATAAACATTACAATAAGTGGAACAGGAAATCAATATGATACAAATGTTGGTGTTGACGATGAAGCTGCTGCATTAAACTCTTCAACAGTTGGTTTCTCAGGAGATTCACAAAATCTTATTTTTGGTAAAGACGCATCATCTGTTTCTTTAAATATTACAGGTTCAGGAGAATCTACTCTTATTTTGGATCTTAATAATGCTGATGCATTTAAAATTTATGTTGAGAGCGGAGCTACAGAAGAAGAAACAGTTAACGAAAAACTTTGGATTACAGGTCAGGATGACGGAATAACTAATGCAGACTGGAATTTTGATAGTTACCTACGTCTTTATAACGAAGATAATAAATCTTACAACGGTGTCGTAAATATTAATTCTCTATGGGGCTATCAATTCTTTGCTCAACCGGAATGGGGTGCCACAATCTACGGTGTTGAAGAGGGCACAGGAACACCGGAATCTGGAGAACTTGTAGAGGGTGGAAAAAATATTCCACAGCCGGAACCAGGAGTTTATTTGATGAACGCTTCTCTTTCTGCTATGAGCTATCAGACTATGTTGATTACTGATGTAACCGTTGAAGGTCTTAATGACAACTGGACTGTTAATTATCCTATGTCAGCAACCTCTATTCCTGGTGTATATGAAGTGACTGTAGATATTACAAACAATTGTGGTTGGGGATTCAAATTCCTTATCAATTGGGACTGGAATCATGTTTACGGAGGTTATGACGGAATCACTTATTACAATGGTAGTGATATCAAGTATGACGATTCTCTGATTGGAGGAACTTATACTATTACACTTGATTTAATCAACGGAACTTACACAATACAATAAATAAAACATTATTATTATGGATGTCGGAAGTAATAAAAAGCTTCCGGCATCTCATAAAAAATAGAAAAAAATATAATCGTATGAAAAGCAAAATATATTCATTGTTTCTTTCTGCTATTGTGGCCGGAGGTATCTTTACTTCTTGTAGTGAAGATGAATCAAAACCTGTTTTTCCCGAAAAGCCAACTTATGATATGACAGGATTTGCTCGAGGGGCAGATGTTAGCTGGTTGACTGAGATGGAAAAATCAGGATCTAAATTCTACGACAATAGCGGTCGTGAGGCTGAATGTCTTACTCTGTTAAGAGATCTTGGCATGAACTCTATTCGTCTTCGAGTTTGGGTTAATCCATCTGACGGATGGTGTAATAAAGAGGATATGTTAGCTAAGGCATTTAGAGCAAATTCTTTAGGCTACAGATTAATGATTGATTTCCATTATAGCGATGTTTGGGCTGATCCGGGACAACAAACTAAACCTGTTGCTTGGGAAGGTTACTCTTTCGAGGAGCTTCAGACTGCTGTAGCAGATCACACAAAAGAGGTTCTTTCAGCACTTAAAGATATGAATATCACTCCTGAATGGGTTCAGGTAGGTAATGAAACAGGTAACGGTATGCTTTGGAATGAAGGAAAGGCAGATAGTAATATGGCAGGATATGCTGCTCTTACAACTTCAGGTTATGATGCCGTTAAAGAGATCTTCCCAAATGCACAAGTAATCGTTCATATCCAAGAGGGAAATGATAAAAATCTTTTCACATGGATATTCGATGGATTAAAGAACAATGGAGGTAAATGGGACCTTATCGGAATGTCGCTTTACCCAGAAACTGATACATGGAAACAACTTACAGAAGACTGTGTATCAAATATTTCTTATCTTTACGAAAGATATAACACAAAAAGTATAATCTGCGAAGTCGGTATGGCTGAATCAGATGCGGAAACATGCAAAGAATGGCTTACAGAGTTCTTTAGCGCATCTCAGGCTACCAATAATTGTCTTGGTATTTTCTACTGGGAACCGCAGGCATATGGAAACTGGAAAGCATACGGAAAAGGAGCATTCGACGATTCCGGTCGTCCTACTCAGGCTCTTGATCCGTTTAAGAAATAATTTTTACACTACTTAGGACATTAATATTACTATTATGAAGAGAATACAGCTTGTCGCAGCTCTTTTCGGATGTGCTTTGCTTGCCAATGCACAGAGATCGGAAACATTGCTTGAGAAAAACTGGAAATTCATCAATGAAGATTCTACCGAAGCTTATAAACCGGAGTTTAACGATTCAAAATGGAAATCTGTTGAGGTGCCTCACGATTGGGCTATCTACGGACCATTTGACAGAGATTACGATATACAGAAAGTAGCCGTAACTCAGAATTTTGAAACTCAGGCTACTACAAAAACAGGTCGTACAGGAGGTTTACCTTATGTGGGAACCGGTTGGTATCGTACTAAATTCAATGTTGAGGATTTTAATCCTGAAAACCGTTCGGTAAATCTTGTTTTCGATGGTGCGATGAGTGAAGCTCGTGTATATGTTAATGGACAAGAAGCTATATTCTGGCCTTTCGGCTACAATTCATTCCACTGTGATGTAACAGGTTTGCTAAATGCTGACGGAAAAGATAACACCCTTGCTGTTCGTCTTGAAAACCGTCCACAATCTTCTCGTTGGTATCCTGGTGCAGGTCTTTACCGCAACGTTAGAGTTGTTTCAACTGATAAAGTAAGTGTCCCTGTTTGGGGAACTCAAATTACGACTCCTCATGTAAAAGATGATTACGCTTCTGTTCGTCTTGTTACAAAACTAAATAATGCTGTAAAGAAAAATGTAACACTAAATACTGTTATCGTTGACGGTGCAGGACAAGAGGTTGCAGAAAATACGTCAAATTTTCATCTTCTTGACGGGCAGAATGCTATTCAGAACTTTATCGTAAATAATCCTCTTCTTTGGTCTCCTGAAACTCCTGAACTTTACACTGCAAAGACTAAAGTTCTTGTTGACGGAAAAGAGGTTGATTCCTACGATACAAGATTCGGTATTCGCACGATAGAGGTGATTCCTAATAAAGGGTTCTTCCTTAATGGAGAACTTCGCCGTTTCAAAGGTGTAAACAACCATCATGACCTTGGTCCTTTGGGCGCAGCAATAAATGAATCTGCTCTTCGACACCAATTGGAAATACTTAAGGATATGGGTTGTGATGCTATTCGTACTTCTCACAATATGCCGGCTCCCGAGCTTGTAAAACTTTGTGATGAGATGGGATTCATGATGATGGTGGAGCCTTTTGATGAATGGGATGTCGCTAAATGTAAAAACGGATACCACCGTTATTTCCAGGAATGGGCAGAAAAAGATATGGTGAACATGCTTCATCAATATCGTAATAACGCTTCTGTCGTTATGTGGAGTATTGGTAATGAAGTTCCTACTCAATGTAGCCCGCAAGGATATAAGGTTGCAACTTTCCTTCAGGATATTTGTCACCGTGAAGATCCTACTCGTCCCGTAACTTGCGGAATGGACCAGGTTTCATGCGTACTTAAAAACGGTTTTGCCGCTGCTATCGACGTACCGGGATTCAATTACCGCGTTCACCGTTATGAAGAGGCTTTCAATCAGCTTCCTCAAGGTGTTCTTCTTGGATCGGAAACATGTTCTACTGTTAGTTCAAGAGGTGTATATAAATTCCCGGTAAAGAAAGCAGCTGATGCTATGTACGAAGATCACCAATGTTCATCTTATGATCTTGAATATTGCTCTTGGAGTAATGTCCCTGACGATGACTTTGCTGCTGAGGAGGATTACCCTTGGTATATGGGACAGTTCGTTTGGACCGGTTTCGACTACCTTGGAGAACCATCTCCTTACGATACAGATGCATGGCCAAATCACAGTTCTATGTTCGGGATAATCGACCTTGCTTCTCTTCCTAAAGATAGATATTACCTATATCGCAGTCGTTGGAATACTGAAGATAATACTCTTCATATGCTTCCTCATTGGACATGGCCGGGCAGAGAAGGGGAAACAACTCCGGTATTTGTTTATACCAATTATCCTGAAGCTGAACTTTTCGTTAACGGAGTTTCTCAGGGAAAACAAACTAAAAACAATACGACTCGCCAAAACCGTTTCCGCCTTATGTGGAATGATGTTGTTTATCAACCTGGAGAAATCAAGGTTGTGGCTTACAACGATAAAGGTCAGGCAGTTGACGAAAAGATTATACGCACAGCCGGTAAACCCGCACAGATCAAACTTGAGCCTTTCAAAAATGAGATTACGGCAGATGGTAAAGATCTTTGTTATGTTACTGTAAGCGTACTTGATAAAGATGGAAATCTTGTTCCTGATGCTGCCAACGAGATCTCTTTCGATGTAAAAGGAGCTGCTCATTTCCGTGCCGTTGCAAATGGCGACGCTACGAATCTTGAGCTTTTCCACCAGCCGAAGATGCATGCTTTCAGCGGTCAGATGACTGTAATTGTTGAAAGTCATGATAAAAAAGTTGCTGATAAGAATAAAAATAAAGCAACTATAACTGCTAAATCGAAAGGACTTAAAAACGGAGTTACTTCGATAACTGTAAAATGAGTTTTCACTGATATCAAATAATTAAAACCGGGTTGGATATTGATTCCTTCCCGGTTTTTTTTATCTATATGCCTACTCTATTTTTAGCAATAAAGAGTTCGTAAACGAAACAACAATCGTTTATGAATTCTTTATTTATTTATAATGCTGCCATAACTATACAAGGCACAATAGATTATGAAAATGTTATATTCTTTCTAAAAAATAATGCTAAATATTTGTTCGTTAAAAAATATAGTTATATTTGTGGTGTATTATCAAGATAGTACACTAAAACAATAACTTTTTTATTTAATATTTTAAGAAAACATAAATAACAGGATTATGATAAGATTAAAAGATTTAGGTTATTCCTATAAGAAAGACTGTGATGTTCTTCGAAACGTAACATTGGATTTTGAAGAGGGACATATATATGGAATTCTCGGTAAAAATGGTGAAGGTAAAAGTACATTGTTAAAAATCCTGAGTGGGTTGCTCAATCCTGAAGGTGATTGTGAAATTGATGAATTTACACCATTTGATAAAAATGCTGCATTTCTACAAAAAGTGACATTTGTACCCGAAACTCCTTATGTAGAGGATATGAGTGCAATGAAAATTGCCAAACTTATTGCCCCTTTTTATCCTGAATTTGATTTTAATCTTTTAGAAAACTTACTAACTGAGTTTGAAGTTCCTAAGGAGAGTTCTTTAAGAAAGATGTCGCTCGGACAACAAAAGAAAGCTGTGATTGCTCTTTCTATTGCCAACAACACTCCATATCTTTTTATGGATGAACCGACCAATGGTCTTGATATTCCGAGTAAAGCGGTATTTCGCAGAGTCATTGCTGCATGTCTGACGGAAGGCAAGACAATACTTATCTCTACTCACCAGGTACGAGATCTTGAAAATCTTATAGATTCGGTAGTTATTCTCGACAATCACGGCTGTATTCTTAATCGGACAATATTCGAAATAGAAGACAAACTTGCCTTTCGAACATTAAGAACGGGAGATGAACCACTTTACCGAGAAACATCATTAAAAGGTGATAGAGGAATTGTTGTAAAAGATGAAAAAGATGATGACATAAACGGTTATGTAGACCTTGAACTGCTTTTCAATGCAGTTGTAGAACAAAAAGAAGAGATTAATGAATTATTTAAAAATTAAAAGATTATGAAAGATAAATTCAGTTTTAAAAGAGTAGCCCTTTTATTGAGATATGATTGGGAAACTTGCAAAAAGAATCTTATGTTTTCGGTAGTTATTATAGAGGTAGTATATATAGCGTTAAGTGTTGATAAATATTATAGCAACATATTTGGAATTGAGGATCCATCAGTTAATGTAATGTCACAATTCGAGAATAAAATAACGGGCTATACCGGCTTGTTTTTTACGGCAATGATGGTTTTGGTAGTTGTTAATTGGATTAAAATCTTAACGGCTCAGATTATAAATACATCTTCAGCCACAAGGTATATGACAATTCCTGCAAATATATCTGAGAGATTTACTGCTATTCATCTTATATTTATAATAGGAGTTATAGGAGCTAATATCCTTACTTTCTTAAACTCTGTCATATTGAAACTTATTTTTATACCCTCTTCTCTGTCAGGAATGTTTACACTGGGCTTTAAGAATCTAAATGATCCTATTTCGGTTAGTATCACTTCCATTCTTTTATTTGCATTAGCTTATCTGATGTTTCTAAATCTTTTATTTATCTATAAAAATAGACCTAAATTAAAAAGTATACTTTCGATTATTTTAATAATGGTAGGTTACCTAGTATATTTTGGTGTTGTCTTGGCAAAACTTGCCGTATTAACTACCGGCTCTGAATTTAAAGAAGTTATACAAAATATTTCCAAAAATTACATAGCTTCAGAGCAATCTATCTCTGTAATATTCTCTATTGCATCGGTATTTATATTAATTCCTGTGATATTACAATATATTGCATCATTCTATTGTCTAAAAGAAAAACAGATACGATGAAATTTAACGACAATCAACCAATATTCCTTCAAATCGTGGATTATGTCTGTGATATGATAATTCGGGAGAATCTGACTACCGACAGTCCGATCCCCTCGATAAGGGAGCTTGCCGTTCGTCTTGAGGTAAATCCAAATACCGTAATGAGAGCTTTTGAAAGGCTCTCCGCAAATGAAATAGTTTACAACAAACGCGGAATAGGGTATTTTGTAGCTTCAGGTGCCAATGAAAAAATATTAAATCAACGTCGCAAGCGACTTTTCAATGATATTTTTCCCGGAATTTTCGAAGAGATGAAACTGCTCGGTGTTTCAAACGAAGAGTTTATAAGACTTCGCGACGATTATGAAAAGAGTGATAAACATTAAAAAATTATGAGTTATGAAAACAAAAAAATCAATACTGTTCAATATTATTACTATTATTTATATGATACTAATGCCTCTCATTGCCTGCCTTATATTGTTTCATTTTTACAATTAAACAGGTATCGCAGTTGTCATCTTAAAGTGATGATTGTCAAAAAATAAACAAATAATAGATTAATATATATATCAGATATAAACAACCTCTTATCATGTTCCTAAGCAGATAGGATGATATCTGATTCCAACAAAAAATAACATCAATACGCATAGTTGTATTGATGTTATTTATTTATATAAAATGGCAATTTTATATCTTTTCAAAAAGGATTTCAAGAATCACTTATTTCTTAGTAATCTTCAAAAGAAACCCGCCACCGCTTGCCATTTGAATATCAATCTTTTTATTAGCCGGAATTTTAATACTCTCCTTTCTGTAATCACGACCCGCCTTATCGGCATTTAAACCGTCGAAAAACAGTTCCCCTGTAAATTCTCCATCACCAAGGAAACTAAGGTCAACACACTGTTTTCTCGGATTCCAATCAGTGATACCACCTACATACCAGGTATCACCCTTTTGACGAGCCATTGTGATATATTCCCCGACTTTACCATCAACACCCACTGTTTGATCCCATACTGTAGGTATTTCTGCAATAATATCTGTACACTCTTTTTCATTAATATAATTGGATGGTGAATCACAAAGCATATTAAGAGGAGACTCGAAAATAGCATAAAGAGCCAACTGACGGCAACGAGTACCCTGACTCATTGGTTCCGAATATATTGATTTGAAACTCTTTCGGCTTGCATTTTTCATCGCTCCCTGAGTGTAGTCAACAGGACCAGCCACCATACGAATATATGGCATAGTAACATCATATTTTACCATATCGACTGAAGGTTCAATCCATTTCATTTGTTCAAGACCAAATACTCCCTCGAAATTTATTGCATTCGGATAAGTTCTGTTTAATCCTGTAGGTTTATATGCACCATGATAATCAACAAGAAGTTTATATTTAGCCGCAGTTTCAGCCATACGATTGTAGAATCCAACCATATCTTGATCATCACGATTCATGAAATCAACCTTAAACCCTTTTATCCCCATTTCGGAATAATGTTTACAAACATTCTCCATATCCTTATTAATGGCATGATAACCTGCCCATAAAATTAGCCCCACATTTTTATCATCCGCATATTTAACAAGCTCTTCAATGTTAATCTCAGGGATAATCATAAAAAGATCTGCTTTTTTATTGACTGCCCAACCCTCATCAAGAATCACATATTCAATACCGTTTTGTGAAGCAAAATCTATATAATATTTATAAGTATCATTATTTATACCAGGCTTGAAGTCAACACCATATATAGTCCAGTCATTCCACCAGTCCCAAGCCACTTTTCCGGGCTTAATCCAAGATGTATCCTCAATCTTTGAAGGATCCGCTAACTTATAAACAAGATCACTATTAACAAGATCAACATCATTGTCAGATATCACGAAAGCACGCCAAGGAAAATCTCTTTTTCCTTTACTTTTAGCGATATAGTTTTCACGCTCTTCCACTATCATTTGCAATTCATTATGACCACCTTGTTTTAATGATTTCGGAGCCGGAGCATGGTGACCTGAAAGAGTTCTGTCTTTAGTCGGATTATACATAAACGTACCCGGATAATCATAAAGATTCACCTCACTAATCACAATTTTAGTATTTTGACCGGCATCAATCATTAAAGGAAGAATAGCAAGATGCTTGTCTGCAACCTTTTCAACAGGCACTGTCTCGTAAGTATTTTCAAAACTGTTGAAGTAATTGTTTTTGATATCTTTATTCATCTCTCCTGCATTCGCATAAGCCACAGTGACAGGGTAACTTTGGGGCATAGACGCTTCAAACAATTCATCAATAATCACAATTTCCCCTTTTTTATTTGTCGTAAATCTATATGCCACACCGTCGTCATAAGCACGAACCTGCAAACCGTAATTACCCTTCAATGAAAGAGTAAGTTCATTATACTCCTCATTGATACTACTCCTTTTATATAATGGAGCGCTGATGCTTGATTTAACTTTACGAGTAGATGATTTTAACACTTTCGGCGACTTACCAATTAATTCCCCTCCATCTAATTTCATTCCTATATCGGAAGGCGAAATTAATAACCTATTATCCTTCTCGATAGAATACTGTAAGTTCTCACCGGAAGTATTGATAATAATTGATGTCTTATTATCTGGAGAGGTAACTTTAAACTCCTCCTTAGCTCCATACATGACGGAGCCGGTCATAGAGACCACTAATAAAATGAGTAGATTCTTGTTTTTCATTAGGAACATTGAATTGTTTAGAAATGTAATATGGCTAAAATTAGCAAACCAATGTGAATATATAAATAAAAAAGACTAATCCCAACATGTTTTCTTTATAACTATAAAATTATATAATTACACCTTGCAAGGTGTCGGTTTAATCCTTGCAGGTTTTATATCGACACCTTGCAAGGTGTAAACAAAATAACCTCATAAAAAAGATATTTAAAGACGAGTAATCAGATAATTATGAAGATTAATGTTGCTGTTTTTAGGAATAAAGTATATTAAGAGAGCAATGTAAGACCTATTATACAGCTATCATTTAAGAGAGATTGAAGTGTGAAAAAACCTGATAATTACTATGCTTTCAGATATTTGTGTAGAACATATATAAATAATAATAAACTAATTTTATCATAACAAATATTTACATAAACAAAAAAATACATATTAAAATGTATAAATGCAATAAATATTTATTTTTTTAATCTTATATTTGAAATTATCAATAGACAATTATTACACATTACGTATTATTAATCTAACAATCTAAGCAAAATGTCGAATTCCAGACAAATACTATTATCCGGTATTATTACATTATTAACACTTGGTTCGTGTAACGAGAGACCATCCTTTTCATTAAAAGATGCATCAAATCCATGGAAAGACAATTATACTGAACTTGTTCCTATGGAACATTACAAAGAGTGGGGAACTTATAATGTGCACGATCCGGCATGTAAGAAAATAGGTGATACCTATTATATGTATTCTACCGATGCTATATTCGGTGAAGATAAAAAAAGAGCAGAAGATATGAATGTTCCATTAGGATTCATTCAAGTAAGAAAATCGAAAGATCTTGTAAATTGGGAATTTGTAGGATGGGCATTTCCTGAAATTCCTAAAGAGGCAATAAAATGGGTTCATTCTCAGGCAAATGGAAAAGGTGCCGGCAACATCTGGGCTCCATATATAATTCCTTATAATAATATTTACCGACTTTATTATAGTGTGTCTGCTTTCGGACGTAACACTTCATATATTGGAATGGCTGAATCAGACTCTCCTGAAGGTCCATGGATACAAAAAGGGGCAGTTGTAAAGACCGGAAAAGGTGATAATATGAATGCCATAGATCCGTCTATAATTGAAGATCATAAGACCGGAAAATGGTGGATGCATTATGGTTCATATTTCGGAGGTTTGTTTTGTGTTGAATTAGATCCGGCAACAGGTCTTGCAAAGAAAGAAAATGATAAAGGTCATCTTATAGCACGACGTGCAAATTACAAAAAAGATAATCTTGAGGCACCTGAGATTATGTATAATAAGGAACTAGATAAATATTATCTTTTTACTTCCTATGATCCGTTGATGACGACTTATAATGTTCGTGTAGCAATGGCAGATGCTCCGGAAGGACCATTCTTTGATTATAACGGATTTGATATAAAAGATACTACTAATAATCTTCCAATTCTGACCGCCCCATATCAGTTTGAAAATCACCCGGGATGGGCAGGTACAGCTCACTGCGGTATTATTGATTCCGGAGACGGGCAATATTTTATGATTCATCAGGGACGCCTTTCTCCACGTAATCATATGATGGCATTACACCTGCGTGAAATGTTTTTTACAGAAAATGGTTGGCCTGTAGTTTCTCCGCAACGTTATGTTCACAACCAACAACAAGTGATCACATATCCTGATTTTTATGGTGAGTGGGAAATTATTAGAATCACCGAACCTCCATTAGAGAGAGGTCTTGAAGCAGGACAGATTCTATGGGGTGAGGGTGATTTGATAGCAGGGGAACAAGCAAAATCAACCAAAATTGTTTTTGAAGATAATGGTAGAGCAGGAGATGCAAATTGGACGTTCAATAAAGAGAAACAAACTCTTGATATTGTAACACCGGAAGAACATATTTCCGATCTAAAGATTTTTATTGGTCATGATTGGGAAAATGAGAAAGAAACTATACTTTTCACAGGTCTTGATTCAAAAGGATGTACAATCTGGGGTAAAAGAGTGAAATAAACATATTGAAAAAAATAAAATTCAAACGGCTTATGTCTAATCTTAAAATAGTTAGATATAAGCCGTTTGTTTTTTATTTATTTTTTTGCGGATTGCTTATTGATATTGCCCGATCAAGTTTGCCGTTTGAGAGATTCCAAAGAGTTTTGAATTTCCTCAGACTTATATTCCCAACTACAAAATGATTGATAAGTTCAGGTTTAGAGATATTAACATGAGAAAGAAGGTCACATAATGATTTCTGTTGATCCTTATCGAGATCATTATAAAGCAAAAAGTCGTCAAGTCTTAACCATCGAGAAAGGTATTTAAAAAGCAGTCTACCATCAACTCTTTCCTTTTGTGCATTACCCAAGAATCGTAAAGTAGTTAAGAAATAATCGTGCATTTTCTTGAAATCCATTTTTCGTGTAATATTGGAATTATCTGTTCTTCGGTAATAATACAACCCCTTGTCGGATAACCTTATTTTTCTGAAATTAGCAATAAGTTGTTCGTTGGAATCAACATCTTCATATAAGATACCCTCAATGAATCGCAAATTTTTCAAAGCTGATTTTCTGAAAATTTTATCACACATTGAGAAAGTAAGTTTCTGATCAAGAAACAGTTCATATATCTCTTTTTTAGTAGAAACTGTTTTAGGTTGTAATTTATTGATAGCCGCATGTGAAGTAGTCCATGAAAACATTATGGGAAATTCTACCATATCGAGCTCATCATCTTCAATAAGATATTTGATATTTTCAGAATAGCTGTCAGGCCTGATAACATCGTCGCCATCCATAAAAACTACGAAATCACCGTTTGGATGTTTAAGACATTCATTCCTTGTGGAACTTGTTCCACCATTCTCTTTGCATATAAGAGTTATGCCATATTTTTCGACATATCCTTTGACTATATCTCTTGTATTATCGGTGCTTCCGTCATCGACAACTATAATCTCAATATTCGGATAATTTTGATTCAGCAAAGAGTCTAATGCCTCTGATATATATTTCTCAATATTATAAGAGGCAACCAGAATAGATAGTTTCGGAAAAGAATTATTTTCTTGCATAATTATTATCAAAATAGATATAACAATAATTCAACAAACTAATAGTTGTCAAAGTTTTTTTTGCTTTATATATCTCAATATATTTAGATAACCTACCACCGGGCATATTTTATATACCTTCAAGACTTTCTTTTCTCTTCTTGAAAGCTCTTTTTTGAGTTCGGGATAGTCTTTTAATATTTTATTAATCTCTTTAAAATCAGATCTTAGATTCTCAAGTCTTCTTTTTGCTATACTCTCAAATGTTACCCTTATTTTTAGAAAAGCAAGTTCCAGAGCCAATGATTGCTCAAGACCTTTCGATCTGACAAATTGCTCAATAACGACTGGATACTTTCTTAAATCTCTATATCTTGTGTCGTTAATTGATTTATTGTTAGATAACGAATCGTAGCGAACTGTAAAGTTTATTATCGGATCTTTTATGGAAACAACTTTTTGGGAATATATAGAAAGCTGTGTTGTGTGAATTGTATCCTCGGTCATCATTATTTCCGGATCAAGAAAAATATTATTGTTATGATATAATTCTTTTTTATGAAACACTGTCCATGTAGGCCAATATGCTCTTTTGAAACAGATCTCTCTGAAATAATCTATTCCGGAAAGCTGATCGAAAGTAAGAGGCGACGACTTGTATCTCTCCCTATCTGTCGGACAAAAGAAAAAAGGAGCGGCTACCATATCTGCACCTGTTTTTTCAGCCTTAGCGACAAGTCGTTCTATCGCATCTGACAACAAGATATCGTCGCAATCAAGATTTTGGATATACTTTCCGGTTGCTTTATTTATTCCTGCATGACGAGCAAACTGTGTTCCCAGGTTTTTTTGATTAATCACCGTAATGCGCGAATCTAAATCGGAATATTTGTTTATAATTTTTTCGGTACCATCAGTACAACCGTCATTAACAAGGATTATTTCTATACTATTATAACTCTGGTTTATGATACTTTTTATAGTATCTTCGAAATAATCAATGCTGTTAAAAACCGGAACAACAACAGACACAAGAGGAAAACCGTCTTTAGAATTTATCATGACGTATTAGAGTTAATATTTCGATGTTATAAAAAGAATAGATTGATATTGTTTATCGGTATTAGCTATTATTAAATATTTATTATTTAGAAGGTTGAGAATTATGTCTCTTTTATCCAATAGTGTTAAGCGGTGTTAAATAAACAAGGGCGGGTAAGTGTTTATATTTTTCTTATCGTATAATATAGTGTAAAAATACTAATACATAATATTCCTTATTTTTAAGTTGAAAGGAATAAAACTAATAACACATTTATAAATTAATATATATCATATGAAGCTTAATACATCTCACTTAAAGCTTGTCAGATTAATATTGACAATATTCTTTTTGTTAAGCTATACTTCTTTAAGTCGGATATCCGCAAATGAGCTTTCCAGAACTCAACTATCTATGACTCCGAAACTCCATTACAATTTCGATGGGGTGTCAGGAACTACCGTTCCCGATCAGTCTGAATCTGGTTATGATGCCAAGCTTGTTAACGGAGCTAAAGTTATCCAAATGGGGAAATATAATGTACTTGATCTTGGAACCGGATCAGGATATCTTAATATGCAATCGGCAGCGGGTTCAATTATAAAAAATCTTGAGAATTATACGGTTTCTACCTATTATAGAGTGGATAAAGAAGCTTCTTTAAGCGGTGCCGGTTTTTTTCTTTGGTCTTTTTCAAAAATAGCAGCAAATACGTCAACTTCCGACCCTTATATTACCTATCGTTTAAATGCACAAAGGTTTGCCATATCTACCGGTGGTTATTCCAATGAAAGAGGTATAGAAGTGGGAACGGAATCTGAAAAAAATATTTGGAAACATGTTCTTTACAGACAAACCGGAACAAAAGGGGAGCTTTATATTGACGGCATTTTGACAGGTACAGCCACAGTTCCGCTTCCGAAGAATCTTTTCAGTAGCAACACTCCTTATAATTGGATTGGTCGTGCACCATTTAATGGAGATAATTATCTACAAAACACATTGGTTTACGGATTTCAGCTTTTTGATGAGGCAATAAATGATGATGATATCTCTTCTCTTGCCTCTTTAACTGTCGATCTGGAAAAGGAATATAAATATGGGACGGTTGGTGATTTTACAAAACTTTCCGAATCGATCAAGTCAGGAAAGGAATTTTTATCCTCAATAGATAATTCACAATTTCCTATAAATGCTATAGCAGAATTTCAGGATGCATTGGAATATGCACAGGAAATAACAGATCAGAAAAAATTTTCTCAGTTTTTAATTGATGAGCAGATAGAGCTTTTATCTAATGCACTAGCAAATTTGAAAGCAACAAAAGGTTTTGAATTTGAATCTGTTGCGGTCACAAAGTTTTATAATACAGATAAAGGATTTAAACATCCGGGCGCTTTACATACAGAAGAGGATTTTGAAAGAGTAAGAAAACTTATCTCAGAAAAAGATCCTGTTATTTTGGCTGCATATGAAAGATTGAAATCAAATCAATATTCGCAATCAGATGTTGCAACATGGCCAACAGAAACGATTGTGAGAGGTGGAGGAGTAGGTGAAAATTATATGAATGCTGCCCGTGGTGGAGCAATGGCTTATCAGAATGCACTTAGATGGAAACTCAGCGGAGATAAAGCTCATGCCGACAGAGCTGTAACAATATTGAACTCATGGGCTGATGTTTGTAAAAATATAGGAGGAGATACAAACGCTTCTCTGGCTTCAGGAATCTATGGATATGCATTTGCCAATGCTGCGGAATTGATGAGGGATTATGAAGGTTGGGATAGTGACGATTTTAAGAAATTTCAGAATTGGATGCTTGATGTATGGTATCCTCGCTGTATCGGCTTTTTAAGAGGACGCCATAATACATGGTTAAATACAGGAAATACCGGAGGTATGCGTCCCGGACATTACTGGTCTAATTGGGGGCTTTGCAACGTTGTTGCAGTGATGAGTATCGGAATTCTTTGTGATGATGTGTTTATTTATAATCAGGGTGTTTCATATTATAAACATGATCAGGTTGGAAGCTATAAGGATAATCCGGGTTCCCCTATATATAATGACGGGCTAAATGAATTCCTTGGTAATCTTGTGCCGGATATTCATGATGATGAAAGAGGTCCTTTTGGGAAACTTGGACAGATGCAGGAATCGGGTCGTGATCAGGGACACTCTCTTATGGCTCTCGGTCTTGCTGCCGATATTTGTCAGATAGGGTGGAATCAGGGAGATGATCTTTTCTCTTATATGGACAATCGTCTTGCCGCAGGAGCAGAGCATGTCGCAGCATATAATCATGGCGGTCTTGAAGTTGAGGAGTTACCATGGACCGAATATTGGTATCGTGATTGTCGTACAGCTATTCATAATTCATGGAAAATGACAGGAATGAATTCAACAGGTCGTGGAGGCCACCGTCCTTTTTGGGATAGGCTTATAGGTCATTATGAAGGAATAAAAGGGGTAAAAATGAGATATTCGCGAGCCGGTCAATCTGCATTAGGAGCTGATGGAGGCGGAGGTAATTATGGTACAACAAGTGGAGGGTTTGATCATCTTGGTTTTACAACATTAATGAATTATCGTCCTAAAATGGCTTCAATGGATGAGGTTCCCACACAAATCATTCCATATATAACTTATAAAGGAACAAAATATCAACAGAGCGAACTGGGAGGTATAAAGAATACATATGAGCATGTACCGTCTTCAGCTATTCCTATGGGAAGTATCATTAAGTTTTCTCCCGAATTACCTGAAGGAGTAAATGATACAGGAAATTGGTTATGGAGTACAGGAGAAACAACAAAAGATATTGAAAAGACTTTTAATGAGAGTCGTGTTATCACGGTAACATATACAAATGATAAAGGCGTAAAAAGCACAAAAATGTTTAGTATCGCAGTTGCCGGTGATTGCAGATATGAGAATCTTACTCCAAATGTTTGGTTTGACGATATTAGCAGAGATGATACTATTCTTACAATTCCGAGAGGATCAGCTTTTATTCTTACAGCATGGAATAAATCGGGATGGGGTTATTACAAATGGGATAATGGAAGTACTGATTATAGAATAACTGTGAATAATCTGCGAAAAGACAGATCATATAGCGTGATATACACTAATCAGGGAGGGAAGGAATCTAAACTTACCTTCCATGTAAAAGTTGTAGATATACTTCCTTCTGTTTCGATAAATCAATCAGATATAGAGTTTACAAATAAAGCAATAGTTGCAAGAAATAAGAGTGTTACACTTATGCCTTTAATCTCTTCAGAGATAAGAGGCGGTACATGGGAGTGGAGTACGGGAGAAACAACTCAAAATATTACAATTGATAAGGTAACCGAAACAGGAATTTATACGGTGAAATATACTTTTGAAGGAGTTGTATATACTCAGGTTTTTAATGTATATATGACTATTATAAATAAAGAGATGGCAGATGGAAATTATATCATAAAGGATATAAATAATAATACATTTCTTACCAATGACGGATCAGATACTCCAAAATTCATGGAAAGAATAGAGGAAAATAATAAGCAAACATGGAATATTCAGAAAGACGGAAGTCGTTATAAAATAACATCATTATCAGATATGAGATTCCTTACGGCTAACGGTCTGCTTGGAGAGCCGGCTGATTATTCTCGATTATATGCAACATATATATTTTATGGAGTTTCTGAAGGTGATTTTTACTCTATTAAAAACGGTGGAATTTCGGGGTCAAATTATTGGGGCATAAATGATAATGCTACAATCAACACAAACGCAACAACTTCTCTTGTTGGTTATCCTTTTGAAATAATAACAGAAGAGATTCTGCTTGGAATAGGAGATGTAGATTATGAATATGAGAATAAGATTACTATATATCCCGGCATGATATACGATATTATGAATATAAGGATATCGGAAACTCTGCTTTCGGGGGCTAAGGCCTTTTTATACTCCTCCAGTGGCTCACTTCTGAGAATTATAGATTGTAAACCGGGAATAACAGGAATTGATGTTAGCAATCTTCCTTCCGGACTCTATTTTGTAACTGTCGGGACTAATGATTCCGCTCATAGTTTCAGGGTGATAAAGAGATAGTAATTAGATATTATCCGATTGTATGTAAAATAGGAACATATTAAACAAAATACATAATTTGCAAGTCGTATAGCTTATAGATAAAGCAGCTTCGTAAAAGAGGTTGCTTTTTTTATATATATAATCAGTCTACCAAAAATTCAATATTTTATAAAAGAACGGTTTTAATAAAAAAAAGGGATTGAACCTTATCTCAACGATAAATTCAATCCCATCCTGAATCTATAAAACCTATAATAAAAAAATAAAAAACAGCCAAAATAAAATTATCTCCGATAAGCAAACCCTTAATAATTAACAAAGGCTTTTACTCACATTTAAAGAGTTTGTCGATACCGGAGATAAGACAAAAAGAATATCAAAACAAATTATAAAGTTGCGTTAATGGAAGTTTTTTAGCCGGCTCACATTTTATTTGCTCTCCGTTAACTTTAACTTCAAAAGTATCATGATCTACCTCCACTTTAGGCATTGCATTGTTTAGTTTAAGATCCTCTTTCTTAACATCGCGACAACCTTTTACAGCGATAGGTTGTTTTGCTATACCGTAGCCAGCAACAGTTTCAACTGAAGCCTCAGATACGAAAACGCAAGATGTTGCGGAAGCTGCTTTTCCAAAAGCACCGAACATAGGTCTCGGTATATATGGCTCCGGTGTAGGAATAGAAGCATTAGGATCTCCCATTTGAGCATATGCTATCATTCCCCCTTTAAGAATGGTTTCCGGTTTTGAACCGAAGAAACATGGTTTCCAAAGCACCATATCCGCCATTTTACCGGCCTCGATAGATCCCACAACATGAGAAAAACCGTGAGCCATTGCAGGGTTGATAGTATATTTTGCGATATATCTTTTTACACGATAGTTATCTGAATTATCTGTTTCTTCAGCAAGTGGACCTCTAACCTCTTTCATTCTTGAAGCAATTTGCCATGTACGACAGATAACCTCTCCGATACGTCCCATAGCTTGAGAGTCGGATGTAAAGATTGAGATTGCTCCCATATCATGAAGAACATCTTCTGCTCCGATTGTGCCTTTTCTGATACGACTCTTAGCGAAAGCAAGATCTTCATTGTTTGTATTGTCAAGATGATGACAAATCATAAGCATATCAAGATGTTCATCAATAGTGTTTATTGAGAATGGATTTGTCGGTGTTGTTGAAGATGGGAGAATATTTGAGTGGGAACATGCCGTGATAATATCCGGAGCATGACCGCCTCCTGCACCTTCTGTATGATATGTATGTATTGTTCTTCCGTTTATTGTCGCAAGAGTATCTTCAATATAACCACATTCGTTAATTGAATCTGTGTGGATACATACCTGAACATCATATTTATCAGCGATGTCAAGACACATATTTATTGCTGCAGGAGTAGAACCCCAGTCTTCGTGAAGTTTAAGGCCAAGAGCACCCGCTTTTATCTGTGACTCAATTGCTCCCGGCTGAGAGGAGTTCCCTTTTCCAAGGAATCCGAAGTTAATAGGTATATTATCGGTCGCTTCAATCATTTTTTGAAGATAAAAAGGACCGGCAGTACATGTTGTAGCATAAGTTCCGGTAGCCGGACCTGTCCCGCCACCAACAAATGTTGTTGTTCCCGAAGCAAGAGCTTCGTCAGCTTGCTGAGGTGAGATATAATGAACGTGGGTGTCGATAGCTCCGGCAGTAAGAATCATTCCCTCTGCTGAGATAACCTCAGTAATTGTTCCTATAATCATTCCCGGAGTAACGTCGGGCTGCACATGAGGATTACCGGCTTTACCGATAGCCTTAATCATCCCGTCTTTAATTCCGACATCAGCTTTTATTATTCCTGTATAATCAATGATAAGAGCATTTGTGATAACAAGATCAAGCACATCTTTGTCTTCAAACCCAGAAGCCTGACCCATTCCGTCGCGGATCACTTTCCCGCCACCGAATACACATTCCTCACCATATTTAGTATAATCTTTTTCTACTTTTATTTTTAATCCCGTATCACCCAGACTAACCATATCTCCGGTTGTGATACCATACATAGCAGCGTAACTTTTTCTATCTATTTTAGCCATGATAAATCTGTTTATTTGATGAAACTCTTTTCTTTCATTCTGTTTTCCACTCCGGTGATATCGCCTTTATAAAATCCGTTTACAAGTTCGTTACCTCCGTAAATCTTCTGTTCTCCACCGATCTTAACAAGAGAGATCTCTTTTGTTTCTCCCGGCTCAAATCTTACCGCTGTTCCGGCTGCAATATTAAGACGGAACCCGATGGTTGAGATTCTGTCGAATGAAAGAGCCTTATTCACCTCTGAGAAATTGCAGTGAGAACCGACCTGAACGGCTCTTGTTCCCATATTCATAACAGAAACAGTAATTATCTCGCGACCTTCATTTAACTCTATATCTTCTTCAAGAGTTTCTATCTCTCCCGGAATCACATTCATGCAATTGTCTGTGATAATTTTCTTTTCAGAGCGAACAAGACCGGAACCGTAAAGAGCAAGTTCTGCAGAAAGAGCTGTATTGCAAATAGGCTCATGAACTGAAACAAGTTTTGTACCGTCGAGAAGTGTACCTTCCACCTGTACCTCTTCAATCATCTCTGCAACACCCGGCATTACATCATCTGTTCCGAGTATTCTTTTTCCCATCTCTGTAAGTTCACTAAGTGAATGTCCGTCTCTTATAAATTCAAGAAGTTGTCCGGAAATTAAAGCGATAGCTTCGGGATAATTAAGTTTCAATCCTCTGGCATATCTTTTTTGCGCCACTACACACGCCTGATGTAGCATTAGTTTTTCAATGTCTCTTGGAGTAAGTCTCATAAATATAGATTTATACTGATAAGTATTTTTTTAATTCATCATAATCGACGGAATCTTTGTCCGCATCCTTTATCACTCTTCCTCTTTCCATTATATAATAATGATCGGTAAGAAGTCTTGCAAAGTCGAGCTTCTGCTCAACAAGCAAAACACTCATCCCTTTTTCAACAAGGTTATTAAGAACCTCGGCAATCTCGAACGTAATGGATGGCTGGATACCCTCTGTCGGTTCGTCAAGCACTAAAAGCGAAGGGTCGCCTACAAGCGCTCTTGCAATTGCTAACTGTTGTTGTTGTCCCCCGCTTAGATTGCCTCCAAGACGGTTTCTGAAATCTTTAAGAATAGGGAAGAGAGAATAGATCTCATCTTCGTCAAACTTCCTGATACGATCACTTCTTGACTCTGTGCCAATAAGAATATTTTCATATACGGTAAGTTTTGGGATTATCTCTCTTCCCTGTGGGACATAACCGATCCCATATTTAGCTCTTTTAAATGTTGGAAAATCCTCAATTTGATAATTATTGAAAACAATATCCCCTTTTGTGGTCTTTACAAGTCCCATAAGTGTTTTAAGCAAAGTTGATTTGCCCACACCGTTACGACCCATTATTGTTGTGACTCTTCCTTTTTTTGCTTCCATATTCACGCCGCGAAGTATTTCGCTACTGCCATAAGAAGCATATATATCATTTAATTCGAGGATTTTACCTCTTTCAATATGTACCATAAATAATGAGTTGATTATTTATATTTCTCTTTTCAGATTTATATAAAATATTAATCGGGAATAATATTATTAACGTGAGACAGTCTGTGCAGATCCCGGAGTTCCGAGATAGCAATCTATCACTTCCTGATTGTTTTTAACGTCGTCGAAACTACCTTCAGTCAATATCTGCCCTCTAACAAGCACAGTTACCATTCCTTGTGCAATCTGTTCTACGAAATGCATATCATGCTCTATCACTATCACACTGTTTTGCTTACTTAGTTCGCAAAGCAATTCTCCTGTTTTATAGGTTTCTGCATCCGACATTCCGGCAGCAGGCTCATCGATAAGCATAAGTTTGGGTTCCTGAAGAAGGACTATAGCTATTTCTAACCACTGCTTTTGTCCGTGAGAAAGTTCGCCGGCAGGTTTTGTAAGGTGTTCGAGTAAGCCTACTCTTTTTGCTACATCTGCAATCTTATCAGCCTGCTCAGAAGAGAGACGATAAAAGATAGAGGAGAAGACACCTTTTTTCGATTTAAGCCCCAAAAGCATATTGTCGAAAACAGATAGGCCGTTAAAAACTGACGGTTTCTGAAACTTACGACCGATACCTCTTTTAGTGATCTCATATTCGGAAAGGCCGATAATGTTTTCACCTTCAAAAAGTGCCTGACCGCCGCAAGGTTTTGTCTTACCGCAAAGTATATCCATTAGAGTAGATTTTCCGGCACCGTTAGGTCCGATTACAACTCTCAATTCATTATTTTTTATTTGAAACGCATCAATATCAAGAGCTTTTATCCCCCCGAAAGAGACATTAAGATTATTTATTTTCAGCATAAGATACTTTTTTAAATGTTATAGATTTTACTTTCTCTGCCACTGATGAACAGAATCCTGTCACACCATTATTCGGATAAAGCACTACGGCAATATAAAGAAGACCAAGTATATAAGGCCATGCTTGTGGAATAAGTGAGGTGGAAACGCTGTAAAGAATATTTACAATCAACGTACCTACAACAGCTCCTTTCAGATTTCCGCGACCACCCAACGCAACCCATATAAGCATCTCAATTGAAGCTCTTACATCCATTCGTCCGGGAGTTATAATACCTGTCTGTGGAAGATAAAGCATACCGCCGATTGCTGCTATTATCGCTCCGATTACAAACACTGCAGTTTGATAGTTTACCACTTTATACCCGGTGAAACGAAGTCTTGATTCGCTGTCGCGTATTCCGACAAGTATCTTTCCGAATTTCGATTTTGTAAGAAACAGAGCGAACCAGTAAACAAGAGCCATCACTATGACTGATATTATATAAAGTCCGATCTTTACATTTTCAGAATGAAGGTCGAAACCGAAAAGGTATCTGAAGTTTGTCAATCCGTTTGATCCTCCGAGCATCGTTTCATTACGAGAGAAAAGAAGATACATTGCAAGGGCAAGCGCCTGAGTAATGATAGCAAAGAATACACCTTTAATCTTTCTTCTGAATATAAGATAGCCTAATACTCCTGCAAATACTCCCGCGGCAACAAGTCCTCCTAGAAATGCACCGATTGCACTTTTGAAAGGTAGCCAAAACAGAGGGAGAGAGTTAACATCATTCCATTTCATGAAATCGGGAACCTCTGCACCCGCCGGCATATTTTCAATTGTCATATACATCCCAAGAGCATAAGCTCCGATACAGAAAAAGAACGCATGACACATGGTCATTACACCTGTATATCCCCATATAAGGTCGACACCGATAGCTGCTATTACGAAACAGAAATATCTGCCCCAAAGAGTCATGGTACTTAAATCCATAAGTCCCATTTTATAGCCTAACGGAAAAGCAAGAAGGAAGAACGTCATAAACGCCATGTAAAGAAATTTCTCCTTTCTGTCGCTTTTATCAACACTTAAATCAATAGGTTTTGTTTTATCTATAGCTAAATCAATCATCGCCAATTCTGCCTTTATCAGGGAAAAGTCCCTTTGGTTTATACTGTAAGAAGAAAATTATAAGGGCAAGTAATATAACCTTACCATAAATTGTTTCAAAGAATATTTCAAATACCTTCGAAAGAGTTCCGATTCCGAGTCCTGAAGTGATACAACCGACAAGTTTACCTACACCGCCTGTTACTACCACAAGGAATGAATCCACTATATATGTTTGTCCCATATTGGGAACGACATTTCCGATTAATGTAAGAGCACAGCCTGCAACACCCGCAATACCTGATCCGATAAAGAATGTAGTTGCATCGATTCTCTTAGTTGATATACCTACACAGGCACTCATATTTCTGTTTTGTGTTACCGCTCTTATCTTTATTCCTAAAGAGGTGCGTTGGAAAGTGAAATACATTGCAAGTATCACGATCAACGTAAGACAAATGATAAACAGACGATTGTAAGGGAGTACAAATCCGTCAAATAAATCAATACCTCCGCTTAATAAAGATGGTGCTTTAACGGAAGTTAAATCGCCGAATATATTACGTGCTATCTGTACAAGTATAAGACTGACACCCAGTGTCGCAAGAAGACTTTCCAGAGGTCTTGAATAAAGATGTCTGATGATAAGTTTCTCAAGTATAAGACCAACACAGCCTGCGACTAAAAAAGAAACAGGAAGAGAGAGAAAGAAATATGCATCAAACCATGATTCAGGAAAGAATTTGATAAATAATTCCTGGATACAATAGGTAGTATATGCACCAATCATCAGAAACTCACCGTGACTCATATTTATCACTCCTGCTAAACCGTAGATTATTGATAATCCAAGAGCAACAAGAATAAGAATAGAACCGAGACTTATCCCGCTGAAAAGATTCTGAAAAACATTGATGAATTTCTCTTTTGTCTTGATCTTTGAAATTATATCTTGAGCAGCGATAACATTTTCATCATCACTTGCAGTTGAGACATATTCTGATAATATTGTAAGAGTTTCAGAATTTTTCTTTGAAGAGAAAAATTCAAGAGCTTCTTTTTGTGATTTATCATCACCCTTAAGAAGTGTCATTTTGAAATAACCTGAGCTGGCCATCTCTTTAAGTTGAGGATCCGTTTCACAAACCATGCGACGTTTGAAAATGTCAGTCACATAATCCTCGTTTAATCCGGAAAGTAAAGTATAAGAACTTTTTCTAACTAAAGGATCTTCATCATTTAGACTAATTATAGCCTTCATCTGAGCAATAAGACGTCTGTCTGCTTTTACATGCGAAAGATATCCGATTGCACTTTTGCTTAATTCACTATTATCACTAACTATTATGTTTACAGCCTGTTCGATACTTGTTATCGAATCGGCTCCGTAGGTTCCCGCGGCTGCTGTTATGCCGGAAGAAAAAACAGATAGGAGTAATAGTATAATAATAAATATTTTATATCGCATGATTTTATAGATATAGGATTTTTACCTTGTTTTCAGGAGACTTGATTGATTAATACAGAGAGTGTGCCGACATAAGAAGTGAATAAGTAATGACACACTCTCGTTCATCTTTTTGAGTTTTGATTTTATTTTGCTGATAGAGCATACTGGCTGAATGGCTCAGGGATTGTAAGCTCTTCGGTACAAGTTATGATATCAAACTGTCCGTTAGCTTTTATCTCTCCGATAATAGCCGGTTTAGCAAGATGATGATTTGACTCATGCATTTTTACAAGACCGCAAGGTGATTCGAGTTCAAGACCTGAAAGAGCTGCGATAACCTTTTCAACATCAAAGGAACCTGCTTTTTCAACTGCATTTTTCCATAAGTAAAGACCTGTGTATGACCAGCAGATAGGATCATCTGTTACACGAGAACTTCCACCGGGAAGATTGTTGTTTTTGCAATATGTCTTGAATGCATCTACGAATTTATCATTTGCCGGTGTGCTGATTGACTGATAATAGTTCCATGCCGCAAGGTGACCTGTAAGATATTCTGTATCCATTGCTCTCAACTCATCTTCTGCAACAGAAAAAGCCATGATAGGGCATGAAGCGGAGCTTAATCCTTGATTAGCAAATTCTTTATAAAAAGGAACGTTGCTGTCGCCATTGATAGTACTCAAAACACAAGCGTCGCCAGAAGCTGCAAAACGTTTGATCTTAGATACTATTGTCTGATAATCCTGATGATGGAAAGGAGTATATTCCTCTATAATGTTCTTTGCAGGAACGCCAGATGCAAGAAGGAAATTTTTCAGGATTGTATTAGCCGTACGAGGAAATACATAATCGGTACCAAGAAGGTAGAATTTTTTATATGAGCCACCCTCTTTGCTCATAAGATATTCTGCTGCCGGGATAAGCTGCTGATTTGGAGTAGCTCCTGTATAGATTATATTTGGAGAACATTCTTGTCCTTCATACTGAACAGGATAGAATAATAAACCTTTATACTCTTCGAAAACAGGTAATACAGATTTTCTTGACACTGATGTCCAACATCCGAACACTGCACTAACTTTATCTTTTGAAAGAAGTTCTTTAGCTTTTTCTGCGAATAGATCCCAGTCAGAAGCAGGATCCACAATTTTTGGTACTATTTTTTTACCCAATACACCGCCCTGTGCATTTATTTCATCTATACCCATCAATAATACATCCTTCAACGATACTTCTGAGATTGCCATAGTTCCGCTCAAAGAATGAAGGATACCTATTTCAACTGTATTTTCGTCTTTTACTGTTTCTG
>CAMTOJ010000032.1 GCA_947074145.1 uncultured Bacteroidales bacterium | reverse complement strand
ACCATGCTGCTCAATGCCGTAAGTATTCCTCCTCCGACACCTGTTATATCCGGAAAGTGAGTAGGATTAGGTATCTCTACACCATCAAGTTTCCACTGAAGATATTGAGGCGAATTACCTCTCACCACAATTGCATTGCTTGAAACATCTCCCGCCACACCCGCAAAAGATGAAACCATACGAGCCGGGTCATCAAAAGCTCCGGCATAACGGCTCGACTCTTCAATACTTAACAAGCGAGAACTTACGGATGCCAGTTTATTTACCGGTTCCGATTTATTTATTTTCGGTCGAACAATTACCTCTTCAAGACCTGTTGTTTTTTCTCTCATTAATATTTCGCAATAACCCTCCTTGGCTGAAGTTAGCAATTGCTCTTTTATTATGATTGTTTCATAACCTATATATGAAACAATTAAGTCAAAGCGACCTATAGGAACATCTTTTATGACAAACATCCCGTCTATGTCAGTAACAGATCCTATTGTCGTATTATTTACGAAAACAGAAACATTTATAAGTGGCTCGCCTGAACTATCATCTGTCACTTTGCCCCTGATTATATGAGTCATTTGCCCTGAAGTCGTTTTCTCGGACTTTGTATCATTTTGCGATATTACAATATGCTTACCGTTTATCTTATATTTACATCCTGTATCTTTCAATACGACATTCATGATCTCCTGAAGAGGCTTATCTTTTATATTAATAGTTATTTTCTTTACCGCATTAAACTTTGTTGCATTGTATGCTATTTTATATTCACATTGAGATTCTATTTGTTCAAATATCTCTTTTATTGTAACATCAATTCCTTTTATTGTAAATACCTTTTCCTGACCGAATGTCGGCAGTGAAAAAAACAATATTATCAATCCTAAAATCAACCTAACACCTTTTTTCATTTTATAATAACTGTCTTATTTTTCACTTCATAATTAAATTCACCACTCAAATCGCTAAGAACATCAAGTATATTTGTCAAATCCTCTTTATTTACAAACTTCATTGAATATTTATCGGATGACATTATTTTATTCACTGTTATAGTTACATCAAAACGACGCTCCAAATCTCTGAATATTTCAACTATATTCATCTCCTGAAATGATAATACACCCGATTTCCAATCATTATCATTAACGTTGACCTTATTTAATCTCGATGAGTGATTTTTTATATTATATACAAGTTGCTGATCCGGCTCCAGAATAAACGTTTCATCAGAATCAGTATATACTGCCACTTTTCCCGTTGTAAGTGTTGTCGTGGCAGATTCCTCATTCTCATAAGCTCTGACATTAAACATTGTACCGAGAACCTCTATCGAAATATCTTTTGCATTTACAATAAATTTTATACTCTCACTTTTTTCTACTGCAAAATAAGCCTCACCATCAAGAGTAACTAGTCTTTCTCTTTCAGAGAATTTTTCAGGATAAGTTATCTTACTACAAGCATTAAGCCACACCACAGTACCATCCGGCAATGAAATCTCTTTTTGTTCTCCTGCATGAGTTTCAAAACTTAACATCTCAACAGGTAATAATAATTTATACAAAAATGTTGCTGATACCATAAGCGGCAAAAAAATCATTGCTGCCCGCCATATAATAGTTCTAAAACTTACCTTCGGAACTACCGTTATACCTGCTCTCTTTTTTACTTTATCTAATTGTTGATAAATGTCGGCATCTGTCTTAACATCAAGATTATCCCATATATCGCGCAGATATATCTCTTTTTCTTTTTCGCCCGATTCTTTAATAAGCCATAACTGTGCCCTTTTCTCGGTTTTATCACTATATCTGTTAATAAAATATAGATCAATAAGTTTCTTAAAATAATTTTTTTCCATTTTTTCACTCTTTATCTATATTACAACCTGATAACTGAAAACTCCCGACTTAAACTAAAGAAAAAATGTATTAAACAGATTTACCGCATTTCTCAAATCTTTTAAAGCGAGACTTAATTGATTCTCTACAGTCTTTTTACTCACCCCCAATATTTCTGCTATTTCACCATTATTCATATCCTCTTCTCTACTTAATTTATATATTTTCTTTCTCTGTACAGGCATTTTATTTATATGCATCTCAAGAAGTATAGCTTTCTCAGTAGCAAAAAAGTTTTCCTCAGGAGTAACAATATAATCAGAAGTATCAAAGCTCTCCATATAATTGCGTTCGACAACCTTATGCTTCAGATAATTAAAGGCGGTGTTGCGGGCCATAACATAAATAAATGACGAGATTGATTTATTAGAATCTATATTTTCTTTAGTAGTCCATATTTTCACAAATATATCCTGAGCCAATTCTTCGGCATCATCTTCAGATTTAATAATCCCATTTATAAATACTCTGACCTTACTGAAATAAGCAATAAAAAGTTCTTCAAATACTTTTTCATCACCTGATATTAAAGCTTCTATTTTTTTGTTATCCATATTCTGATTTAATAAGAGATATTCTTCTAATACAACTTAACATGTTAAATCTCCCGACTCATATTTACATTATTAATAAATATATATCACGTTAGAGAGAAAAGTCTTTATGACAACCAAAGTATATAATTTAAACCAATAATACAAAATTTAACAAAAACGAAATCTTTAGTTCTATAGTTATTCCAATATAAAGTGCAAGAGTATTATTATGAATCAAATTAGATGGGACTAATTCTTTATCATTAATGTAATTCCTGTGTTTTAATATTATAATTATAAGCTTTTTACTTTGTCTAAACAATGTAAGAGAATATGAAGATTTTATTGATAATACGGGGTGAAGGTAGAGATCATTTGAAACAAGCCATATCTTTGAAAAATAATTAGAAAAAGAGGGCCAACAAATAGAGGGAGTAATGGTTGGCAAGAGTAAAGCAAAAGATTTTCCTCAATACTTTACATAAAAGATAAAGAGTGAAGTGATCACATTTGATACTCCAAATTTTGTTCCATCATCAAATAATAAGAGGGTTAATCTGCTCAAAAGTATATTTATAAATAACAGTGTTGTTATGCCCCTATAGGTGATTGCTCTATGCCGGTTTAAAAGTTATTATTTGTCTTTTAAAGGTTTGAAATATGAAATATCCTCAGGTTTGAATATTTCAGGATTATTGTGCACAATATCAGGGTGAAATACTCTAACAAGATCTTTTAATATTAAATGAGGATATAGAGGAAGAGTTTCGTAGTAAGAGGAGTAATAGGTGTTGCAGGCAAATATTTTCCTGTTTATCCAGGGATCAAATTTTGTATATATAATAAAATCATCTTTTATATCTGAATAACTCAAGTATTCAGAATTATAATATTTTATAAGCCAAATATCAGCATCTTGTGCTTTGTCTAATACCTCTTCAACTGATAATGCCATAGATCCTGTTGAATTGTTATTGTTTAATGCAAGTTCCGCACCGGCATCTTTATATAGAGTAGCCATAAAACTTTTGCTTCCGGGAGTGTACCAGATATTATTATATCTCATATCAGTGAGAAGTCGAGGTTTTGACGTAGAGGTTAGGGCAATATTTTTAATCGTTGCATATGATTCTTCTATTACATTGAATAGAGAATCTGCAAGAGTTTCCTTGTCTAAAAAAAGAGAGTGTAGTCTGATCCATTCACTACTGCCTAAAGGGACCTGTTCCATATATTCGGCACATTGGATTATAGGAATACCAGTCTTTGCTAATCCTTGGTAAGAGTTATTTTGAAAAGCAGGGACAAATATCACTTCAGGTGATAGTTCGATAATTTTTTCAATATCAGGAGAAGATGCCATGCCTAAATTTATTATCTCTCCCTTTTTTAATCCTTTCCTTACATAAGGAAGTGTTATATATTCCGGTTCACATACGCCGGCTATAATTTTCTCAGAATTTAAAAATGAAAGCATATTGCACTGAGGTGAATTAAACACAACAGCTTTCTCAATAGGGGTACGAATAATTGTTCCCTTAGGTAGAGAAGATGGAATCTCTTTTGTTTTATCAATTAGAATAAGACTCTGGAGTAATTGTGTAGTATCCCAAGGGTCATATATTCTTATATGAGTAAATGATTCAGTTTTGTTTATTTTATATCCTGTTGCATATTTCACGGAGTGGTTGTCTGATTCCGATGTCTCAGAAACTGATACAGAACAAGATAAAAGAAGGAAAAAAGAGAGTAGATAAGGAATAAAATTTAATTTATAGTTCATAGGTTACGAGATTGAAGAAAGAGGTGCCGAAACTTACTTTGTTAATATTCGGCAGAATGAGTATTGGTTTCGGGCACCTCTTGTTGTTGTATTCAGTTAAAATCAAAAATCAAATTTTATTTTCGCAGGAGAATATCCAACTGTATATTTTTTAGTATTCTCGAAAGAGCTATTGAATTCGAATATCTCACCTAATGAACCGTATTGCCATTGAGAGATAAATATATCACCTGTTTGAGGGTTTACATTGATAAATCCCGGATCTGTAATTAAAGATGTAGAGATAAAGCTATTGTTAACCTCTTTCTTGTTTTTAAGATCATATATTTTATATGAAAGACTATTTGTTACATAGTAGTCATTATAAATTATATACATCATATCTCCTTTAATGGCTATTTTTGAAGCTGTTGTAAGATTTGTTGTTTCGTATGTATCGGGATCTATTTTAACCAGAGTTGAGTAGAGAGGAGTGAAGTTTGAATATTCGTCATTTTGTCCGTAATTTCCGCAACAAACGATATATACATTATTATCCTGACCTGTAATAGCCTGATCATATGGATTAAGATGAACAGGAACTGTTTTTATATTTGAAAAAGATGACAGATCAATTACAGAAACAGAATTTTTTTCATCTCCAGGTAGGTAGTGATTAGAGTTATTAACAAAAAGTTTTCCTTTTGCAACAGTCATCCCTTCAGGATAGCTTCCTACCTGAACTTTTCCTGTTAAGTCGTAATTGATAGTATCCATCTTATATACATATCCGTCAAAGGCAGAGAAATAAACATCTCCGTTATATGACACTATTGATCTTGGAGAAACCGGAGTTTCGGCATCAGTAGAAAGTCTGATCTCTTTAACCTCTTTCCCGTTTTTTTCCAATACCACAATCTTAGAGGACCCGGTAACGGCACAGTATAGCTTTGATCCGTAGATGCAAATATCCTGGAATGTATCACCAATTAATCTTTTATTCTCAGCATAATATATATCATCCGTAATATCTTTGTTCTTTAAATCAAGGAAGTATAAGGAACCGTTGTTTTCATTCCAGTTTCCGTTACATACTATATATGCTCCTTGATTTGTTACCTCACCCGAATTTAATATTATATCTTCATCTTTATCACATGATACTAAAGATGCTGTCATTAAAGTGATAATTAATGGACTAAAGATTTTTTTTTGCATAACGTTTAATATTTATAATTGATTGTAAATCTGTAACTTCTCCCCGGCATAGGATAAAATCGTATAACTTCATAGTTCTTATCTGTTATATTTATGGCATCAGCTCTAAGAGAGAATTTATGTTCTTTCAGATTAAAAGAGCGTTCAATCCAGATTGAGTGATCATAATAGCCGGGTATTTTATTTTGTTTTATATTAAGGTTCGAGGAGTATCTCACAGATGACATAATTAAAGAGTATCCGATATTTATAATAGGGTTTTCAAATACAAGCATTGTATTGCCCGAATGTTTGGGAGTATAAGGGATTTGATGGTTCCATAAATTAGATGATTTATCAGTTTTATCTTTTGCATCCATATAGCTATATGCACCGGAGATAGATATATTGAATTTTTCGGAGATATTGATGTTTGTGTTTACATTAAAATCAGCTCCTTTGGTTTTAACCTTTGAAACATTCATCATTTTCCATATAAAAGAGGTAGGGAATGCCACGATTTTATCATCTATAATATTATAATATATATCAGCTGATATATTAATATATTGCATTATACGTCCGGGAGTTACAATCCATGAGATTCCGGAATTGAATTGTTTTGATGTTTCAGGACGTAAACTTGAATTTCCTACTACACGATAATACATATCGTTGAATGTGGGGATACGAAATATCTCTTTATAAGATGTTCTAATTCTAAAATTGGTAAAAGAAAATGGACGGTATGATATGGAGAAAGAGGGCGATAACTTCTTTTTATTATCGGCTGAGGTATACCTGTTTGATTCTTCAATTATATATGTGTTTAGAAGAGTTGCCGTAGCTGTAATATATTTATCAGAATATTTTGCGCTGACAGATGTCAGGCTTGAATTTCTTTCAGGGGAAACAAAATTTTCAATGTTTGATTTTAGATAATTGTATATATAATCCTGAGATAATGAAAAAGACAAAGATTTTAAGGGAGTATATAATAAGGAGGCAGTAGCGTAGCCTTCATATTGAGTATATTGGTTATCTGTAAAACCATGAGTATGAATATCTGTATGTTTATTCCATGAATAGTTTCCTTTTAAAGAGGATTTGAATTTTATTTTAGAAGAGAACTCATTTTCATAATTAAGATGTAGAAAATAATTTTTATCCTTTAGCCGTTCTGCACTAAAGGTATTATCATATATTACACCTCCGGGAAGACCTCGATCGCTATACAGAGCATAAACCTTTGTGTTTAGAGATTGATGTTTGCCTATATTTTTATAGATATTCAATTCAGATTTTAAAGATTCAATATCACTGTTAATACGTTTTGCATCAATGGTCTTGTTGCCGTTTTTATATTTAAAAGGATATTCGCCATCGGATTTAATATAATCGACATATAAGGAATAAGATAAAGATTCACTTATACGTTGAGAAAACATTATAGCAGGGTTGATAAGTTCATATGATCCGCCTCTAAAAAAAGCATTAATAAAAACCGGTTTATCGGATGTCAGATCATTTTTTTTGGTTTTTATAAATAGGGTAGCAGCCGATGCATGAATTTTGGCAGGTTGAAAGATATCTTCATTTTGTCCGATGCTAAGAGATAACTCAGAAACGTTGTTCAGAGAAAAGTTTGAAAGATCAATTTGGCCTGATTGACAGTTGCTTATAGAAACACCGTCATAACTTACTCCGGTATGTTCCGATCCCATGCTCCTGATATTGATGGTTTTAAGACCACCTATGCCTCCATAGTCCTTTACCATAGCGCCTGAAAATCGTTTTACGGCATCGCTTAAAGAGGGAGAGGAGATATTAGAAAGAATCTCTTCGTTCAATGTTTGTAATGGAGATCCGGAAATGGAAAAATCTCTTTTTTTAGCATTTACTGTCACATTTTGTAGAGATTTTTCTCGTATAGCATCTTCTTTCTCAATATTTATAGAATTTTGATCAAGATCATTTTTGCTAAATGCATATTGACCCCCCTGATTAAACATTATAATCAGTAAAATTAATCTACGAACAAATTTTAAATAAATATATTTTTGATAATACATAGGTTATTCGGCCTCTTTCCGCGAGAGGATTAGAATTATTTTATGTTAGGGCAGGTCTTCTGACTTGTTTCGGAAGCAATTGCCTTCCCGGGAAATACCAGTGGCTAATTTCAGAATATTGCTTCTTCTTAAGGAAACTTACAGCTGCGGGACAGTTTTGGATTCACACCAAATTCCCTTTTAAGATTGATAATCAAAGGTTGATTACAATCACCTTAACTGTGCAAATATATGGTTTTTTTGTAACAATAAAAGGGAAAAAAATATTTATATGAATTAGTACAGGTTTAAATGTATTCAGATGTTAATAAAATGCACTTTTTATGTAAAAACGAATTAATATATAAAAAAATGAGTTTATATTGACGAATCTAATTATCAATATCGGATCTGCTGTTTTAGAAGTAAATGACAGAGTGCCCAAATGCTTTTTTAATAAATAATGAAAATCTTTAATAACGTAATATTTATAGTTATCCTATTTGTTTTTTCCGGTTGTGTTTCGACAAAGACTCTTTATTTGAGAGGGGAAATGGCAAGGACCGAAAACAAATTGGGTGTTTCTCTAAAAAAAAGTGATAATCTTGAATTGTTTGTAAATAGTGCCAGTTGGCTTGGAACTATGTATAAATATGGAGGAACAACAAAAAACGGTGTAGACTGTTCCGGTTTCACAAATGCGATTTATCAAGAAGTTTATGGAAAACAATTAGAGAGAAGTTCTGATCTTATCTACAAAAAAAATTGCAAACGAATAAGGAAGGGTTCGTTAAAGCCTGGAGATCTTGTTTTCTTTAGAACCGGATCTTCCAAAAAAATTGATCATGTAGGTATTTATTTGAAACAAAATAGATTTATTCATGCATCGACAAAAGGAGGAGTGCGTGTAGATAGTATGAATGATAAATATTATAAGTTGACTTATTATAGATCAGGAAGAGTCAGATGATACTATAAATTTACGCTTTTAACGCATATTTAAATAAAATGAAAACAATAGGTAATTTTATTTGAAAAATATTCAAAAAATCTTCTTTAATTTAATGGAAATTCTAACTTTGTGTCAGGTGTATTATTAATATATTAATAATATAATTTCACATCACAACTATAAATAATTATTTTTATTATGAACTTAAGTCATATCGAACACTTAGGTATTGCCGTGAAAAATCTTGAAACAGCGATACTATATTATGAAAATGTATTGGGATTAAAATGTTATTCTATAGAGGAGGTTCCTTCTCAAAAAGTTAAAACAGCATTTTTCAAAATAGGAGATACAAAAATAGAGTTGCTTGAACCAACAAGTGAAGATTCTACAATCGCAAAATTTATAGAAAAAAAAGGTGAAGGTGTTCATCATATAGCATTTGCTACAAATGATTTGCCAGGAGCTCTGAAAGAAGCTGAGGAAAAAGGTGTTCAATTGATAGATAAAGCACCGCGTCCCGGAGCAGAAGGTCTTGAAATAGCATTTTTACATCCTAAATCAACTCAAGGGGTTTTGACAGAACTTTGTTTTGATCCAAACAAATAATACGAAAAAAATAACCAAATAATCAATAATTATATATACACAACTTAGGTGTATATATAATTATTTAACCATCAATCTAAGAAAGAGCACATTATGAGTAATCAGCTTGATAAGGTAAGAGAGCTAATCGCTTTGCGTGAAGAAGCAAGGCTTGGAGGAGGACAAAAACGTATAGAATCTCAACATAAAAAGGGGAAATATACTGCACGTGAAAGAATAGCGATGCTTCTTGATGAAGGCAGTTTTGAAGAGGTCGATATGTTTGTTCGTCACCGATCAACAAATTTTGGAATAGATAAGGAAAGTTATCTTGGAGACGGAATAGTAACCGGCTGTGGAACTATAGAGGGTCGATTAGTATATATTTATGCCCAAGATTTTACTGTTTTCGGTGGATCGCTTTCTGAAATGCTTGCATCTAAAATTTGTAAAATAATGGATCAGGCAATGAAGGTTGGAGCTCCTGTTATCGGAATAAACGATTCGGGCGGAGCCAGAATTCAAGAAGGCGTAAATGCATTGGCAGGTTATGCTGAAATTTTCCAAAGAAATATACTTGCCTCGGGTGTTATTCCTCAAATTTCAGGAATCTTCGGACCGTGTGCCGGTGGATCGGTTTACTCTCCGGCTTTAACCGATTTCAATATAATGACAAAAGGGACTTCATATATGTTTTTAACAGGTCCCAAAGTTGTAAAAACCGTAACAGGTGAGGATGTAACCCAAGAGCAGCTTGGTGGAGCAAATGTTCATGCTTCAAAATCAGGAGTTGCACACTTTGCAGTAGATACAGAAGAGGAAGGTTTGACGCTGATAAGAAAATTGATCGGATTTATGCCGCAAAATAATCTTGAAGAGGCGCCTCAATTAGTTTGTGATGATCCTATTGATAGACTGGATGATAATTTAAATGATATAATCCCTGATTCGCCAAACAAATCATATGATATGTATGAGGTTATAGGTACTATTATCGATAACGGCGAATTCTTAGAGGTACATCGTGATTATGCTCAAAATATAATAGTCGGTTTTGCGCGATTCAACGGAGTTTCTGTTGGTATAGTTGCAAATCAACCTAAAGTAATGGCTGGATGTCTTGATAGTAATGCTTCAAGAAAAGCCGCACGGTTTGTGAGATTTTGTGATGCCTTTAATATTCCACTTGTAACGCTTGTTGATGTACCTGGATTCTTGCCTGGAACAGGACAGGAGTATAATGGCGTAATTTTACATGGTGCAAAATTGCTTTATGCTTATGGTGAAGCAACGGTTCCTAAAATTACAGTGACTTTAAGAAAATCGTATGGGGGAGCTTACTGTGTGATGAGTTCGAAACATCTTAGAGGTGATGTCAACTATGCATGGCCAACAGCCGAGATTGCTGTTATGGGACCAGCAGGAGCAGTTGAAATTATTTTTGCAAAAGAAGTTGCCTCATCGGAGGATCCTGCAGCTACAAAAGTAACTAAAGAGGAAGAATACAGAAAAGCGTTCGCTAATCCATATAATGCAGCAAGATACGGTTATATTGATGATGTTATTGAACCAAGAAATACACGATTCAGAATAATCAGAGCCTTAGAGCAGCTTCAGACAAAGAAATTGTCAAATCCTGCAAAAAAACATGATAATTTACCATTGTAAAAAACTTCAATATGCATAATATAAAAAAAGGATTATTGTTTATAATCGCTATATTTATTGGAGTTGCAGGTTATGCTCAGAGGGCTTCCTCTCTTGTTATCAATGAAGTTCAGACAAATAATGTCAATGGAATTCTTAATAAAAATGGCGAGAGAGTAGCGTGGTTTGAAGTATATAATCCTACAGCAGCCCCGGTAAATATAAGTGGTTGCTATCTGACTAATGATAGTTTAAATCTTAAGAAATACCGAATTATAAAAGGTGATCACTTGACAAAGATTGAGCCTCATCAAAGATTACTCTTTTATTGTAACTCGGATACAAGAAATGGTGTAGATTATACCAATTTTAGTTTAAGTGATAGTACATCAAACTATATTGCGATTGTAAGTGCAAATGGTCTTGATATAATAGATGAAGTTAATGTTCCGGTTTTGAAGGGTGATACAAGCTGGGGTAGCATTTACGATGGTGATAAAGAGAATAGAGCAACATTAGCTGCTGTTTCTCCTAATGCCATTAATCATCTTGGTCCTGAGAGTTCTGCAGAACAAAATTTCAAAGAGAATGATCAATATGGTGTAGGAATGGCATTGACAGCAATGAGTGTTGTTTTCACAGCACTATTATGCTTGTTCATTAGCTTTAAAATTATTGGAAAAATAGCAATAACTATCGGTGCAGCCCGTGCAAGAAGAGCAGCCGGAGTTCCTAAAGGAGGGAAAGTTGATCCGCTTGAAACATCAGGAGAGGTTTATGCCGCAATAGCTTTAGCCTTGTCTCTTCATGAAGATAATGATCATGACTATGAAGAAACTATTCTGACAATGAAAAAAGTGGAGAAAAGATATTCGCCATGGTCATCGAAGGTGTATAATTTGAGAGAGAATCCGAAAAAAAATTAATTCGTCACTTTAGATCTATTTAATAATGAAAGATTATAAATTCACAATAAACGGCAATATATATAAAGTATCTATTACAAGTATTGATGGAAATATTGCTAATGTAGAGGTTAACGGTACCCCTTATAAGGTAGAACTGGATAAACCGTCAAAAAAACAAATTATTCCACTAACGAGACCTCAAAAAGCACCGGTAACGGCGGCAGGAGAGCCTGTTGTAAGCAGACCAAGTGTTTCTTCTCAGGCAGGAGCTATAAAAGCACCACTCCCGGGAGTTATATTGAGTATTGAAGTTGCCGTGGGTGATACTGTAAAAAGAGGACAAAAAATTGCTGTACTTGAAGCTATGAAGATGGAAAATAGTATTCTTGCCGACAGAGACGGACAGATTACAGCAATAAAAGTAAACAAAGGTGATTCTGTGCTAGAGGGATCAGACTTAATAATTATTGGATAATATGGGGGATAACAGTTTCTTACATTTTTTGGGAGGAAATATAATGGAGTTTCTCTCATATACCGGATTTGCCAATGTTGAGATTGGAAATCTGATTATGATACTGGTAGGTTTCTTCTTTATGTGGCTTGCCGTATCCAAAGAGTTTGAGCCGATGTTGTTGATACCGATCGGTTTTGGTATACTCTTGGGTAATATTCCATTTAAGGATGCCGGTTTGGAAATCGGTATTTATGAAGAAGGATCTGTATTGAATATATTATATGACGGAGTTGCCAGAGGATGGTATCCACCATTAATCTTTTTAGGAATTGGAGCAATGACTGATTTTTCATCTATCATAGCCAATCCAAAATTGATGTTAGTGGGAGCCGCAGCTCAGTTTGGTATATTTGCGGCATACGCTATTGCATTAGCCTTGGGGTTTGATCCGAATCAGGCAGCCTCAATTGGTATAATCGGTGGAGCGGACGGGCCTACGGCTATATTATTGTCGTCAAAACTTGCACCTAACTTAATGGGAGCTATTGCTATTTCAGCTTATTCCTATATGGCTCTTGTTCCGGTACTTCAACCTCCTGTGATGAGGGCACTTACAACACACAAAGAGCGTACAATAAAAATGAAAGCTCCAAGGGTTGTTTCTCAAACAGAGAAAATTATATTTCCTATAGTTGGAGTTTTGCTTACATGTTTCATTGTGCCTACTGGTTTACCTCTTCTTGGTATGTTATTCCTTGGAAATCTTTTAAAGGAATCAGGAGTGACAAGACGATTGGCCGAAACAGCAAAAGGACCTATGATTGATATTGTAACTATTCTTTTAGGTACAATGGTAGGTGCATCGACACAGGCAAAATATTTTCTTACTGCAGATTCAATTCTGATTTTTGCAATCGGAGCATTCTCATTCATAATAGCGACAGCTTCTGGAGTATGTTTTGTGAAGATATTCAATCTCTTTCTTAAGGAAGAAAATAAAATCAATCCACTTATCGGAAATGCCGGAGTATCGGCCGTGCCTCACTCGGCTCGTATTTCCCAGAAATTAGGATTGGAATATGATCCTTCAAATTACCTTTTGATGCATGCAATGGGACCTAATGTTGCAGGAGTTATCGGCTCGGCTGTAGCAGCGGGTGTACTTTTGGGATTCTTGATTTAATAAAATAAGAATTTAAATATTAAAGATGAAGAGTCGGGATAAGTTTTCTATTCCGACTCTTTTCTTTGTTATATGCAATCGGGTGTGTAAATTATGTAATAATGAGAAAAAATATTACTTAATATGATTTTAGAGTTAAAAATAGAAACAACTTTATTTTAAAAAAAACAAAAGAATATGTGTCTCTAAGAATTTATACAAGTAAATCTGAGAAATAGAATTTTTTTCCTCAAATAAGTAAAACCAAAAGGATTTTAATATTGGAATTTTTAATTTTCATCTTAAATTTGTAGAATTAGAGTCATATTGGGACAATCCATTCATCTTACATCGTGCATAATTGACAGCAAAGAAATGATATATCAGGAATTAGAAGATAAATTAAAAAACTCACCATCGTTGAAATTGCTAAGAGCAAAACGATCGTCATTTATTCTAAGCTTTTTACATCAAGAATTTAAGGAAAAGAACGAGATATCTATAATCGGGGATCGATTAATAGATGAACTTGCTGCATTTTCGGATAAATTTTTGGTGACCGACGAAGAGGAGGACACATTAATAAAAAATTCTCCGGATTCCATATCAAAAGCAAAAAGATTACTTGATATTTGGACAGAAGAAAACTGGTTGAGAAACTATGTAGACGATTCTTCAAAAAAAATATTCTATGTTTTAACCAAGCATACAGAAAAGGTTTTTCAAATTTTAGAGGTGCTGAAAGATAAAGATTTTGTAGGAGCTGAATCCAAGTTTCAGGATATATTTATAAAGTTAGAAGATATTGTAAGTAATAGTATTTCAGATCCTCAATCTCGCATAACAGATCTTGAGCGCCAAAAGCGTCAAATAGAGAAAGAAATTGAAAGAATTAATTCACAAGGAGTTGTTAAACACTATGAGGATTATCAAATTAAGACTCGTCTTGAGGATGTTTACAGATTGACAAACGAACTTGTCGGAGATTTCAAAGAAGTAGAAGATAACTTTAGAGAGATAACAAAAAATATATATGAAAAGCAGGCTCAGAACTCCTTTACAAAGGGAAATCTCTTAGGTTATGCTTTTGATTCAGTCGATAAGCTTAAAGAAAGTGATCAGGGTAAAAGCTTTTTTTCCTTCTGGCATTTTCTACTGAATGATAATGAGCAATCGAATCTAAAAAATCTTGTTGAAAAAAGTATAACCATTTTAGAGAAACGCGAAATTAATGCAAATGAGAAGTTTCTCAGAAGAATAAAATCTTTATTACATAGTGCCGGCCAAAAAGTGCTTGAATCAAATGATAGATTGGGAGAGAAACTTACAAAGGTAATTGCAGAGAAGAATAACTCTGATAATAAGAAATCCCGAGATACAATAAGAGATATCAGAATATTGGCTTTAAAATTATCAGAGACACAATTGCCTGATGATTGTGGTATAGTACTGGAATTCGAGCCAGAATTGGGACTTCCCATAGAGCGTCCTCTTGCTAAGGAGTCGACCAAAAATGTGTATGATATTGAACCGTTGAGTGCTATGACTCCTCAAGATTTGGATAGATTGACACTTCTGTATAATCCTCGTTTGATAGACAGAAAAATACTTGCTAATAATGTCAGAGAGGTATTAAAAACTAAAGACAGAGTATCATTGTCAGAAATTATCACCAAATATCCTCTAGAAAAGGGGCTAAGTGAATTAATAGCCTATATTACTCTTAGCGAAGTCACTCAGAAAATGGAAGTTGACTATAATAAGAAAGAATTATTGAATTTTGATAATAATAACAAGAGATTCCTTGAAGCTCCACAAATAATATATCTTAAATAAGTATGGAAAAATTTGAATGTAATCTTGCACCATATGCAACAGTTGTTGTAAAACTTTTGCAAGGGCCATTGTACGATGAAACAAAAACATTGTGGAATGAATTATTAATCTATCAAAAACAGATTACTGTTTATCTGGAGCAAATAGGATTAGAATTGATTGTTGAAAAAAATGATGGTTACGCTTTTTTACGCCAGATAGAACTTGATGAAACGGGCAAAACGATTGGTTTAATAAGACGTTTGCCTCTGACCTTTGAACAAACTTTATTATGTGTATTATTAAGAGAATGGCTTGATGAATATGAAACTGATTTAAAAGAAAACGATGCCTTAGTCGTTTCTCATACAGATTTCAGGGATAGAATAGAAGTGTTTTTTAGAGAAAGTTCAAATAAAGTTAAGCTACTTAAAGAGCTGGATAAATATATTAAAGATATGGTAAGATTTGGTTTTCTAAAACCGGTCGGAGCTGATTCTGATGATTCAGAAATTATTTCATATGAAGTAAAGAGAATCATAAAATCAAGAATAACGAGCGAAAAACTTGAAGAGTTCAAAGCCAAACTGCAACATATTGCTGAAACTGTATAATCTGTTTAAGTAAAAAATTGCAGTAATCAATATATATCCATTTAATAACAATAAAGTTTATAATTATGCAAGACAATATGCTTTTTGAAGATGAATTCGGACCAGCTGGTTATCGTCTTCATTGCGTAGAAATATATAATTGGGGCGTATTTGACAAAGAAATATATAAAATATCTCCTGAAGGAAATACTTCTCTATTAACGGGTGCTAACGGATCGGGAAAAACATCTTTTGTAGATGCTATACTTACTTTGATTGTGCCGGAGAGAAGAATGCGTTTCTATAATTTCTCTTCGGGAAGTACCACAAGAAATGAAAGAACAGAAGAAAGTTATGTATTAGGTGAATTCGGAGATGCTGAATCTGATGAAAACGGTAAGCAGACACTTCGTTTAAGACCTGATAAGGATAAGACTTTTTCCGTTCTATTGGCAAGATTTAAAAATGTAGAAAAATACCTTACACTGGCCCAGGTTAGATGGTTTTCAGGAAGTGAATTAAGAAGAGCATATATTCTTGCTCATGCTTCATTATCAATCAAAGATGATTTTATTCCCTTTGATGCAGCTGGTTTTTGGAGAAAAACGTTAAGAAATAAATATCCTAAAGTAAATAATCGTGAGATCATAGAGTTTTATGATGGACCGGCTGTATATGCAAACTCTATAAGACGTAATTTGGGTATGAGATCAGAGAAAGCACTGACTCTATTCAGCCAAACAGTAGGGTTAAAGGTCTTAGGAAATCTTAATGATTTCATAAGACAAAATATGCTTCAGGAATCTAATATAGAGGATGAATTTATCTCTTTAAAAGAGGGCTTTTCAAAACTTTTGAACGCTCACACAGAGATAGAAAAGGCAAAACAACAGCTTGATCTTCTACAACCCATTATTGATAGAAATAATGATCTACAAGTATTAAGATCATCCTATGCCTCTTTAAATGATTTAAAAGAAACATTGCCACCATTCTTTGCAACAAAGAAAAAGAATCTTTTAGAAGCTGAGCTCGAAGAGGCTAAGCAAAAAAATACATCTCTTGCAGAATTATTACTTGCTTGTAATAATGAAATTAATATTAAAAGAGAAGATGAAAAAGCAATTGATGCTTCTATTCGAAATGATGAGATTGGAAAACATATACAATCAATACAGCAGTCTATTATATTAAGACAAAGTGCTTGTGATGCAATAAAGCAAAGATGTAACAAGTATAATCAGGCTGCATCTATCATTAATCTTATACAGGATCCAAGTGATTATGAATTTGCAGAGAATATTGATAATGCAAATATCAGATATCATAATATTTTAAATCAGCTTCCGGAATTTGAAAATCAGTGGTCGGATTCAAGAAGTGAAATAAAGAAATTATCTTCTGAGGTTTCCGAATTGAATATGCAACTTGGTACATTAAAGAAGAATAAAAATAATATTACAGGTAGAATTGCTGAGATTCGTAGTGAAATTATTGATTACTGCGGAGTAACAGAAGAGGAGATACCTTTTATTGGAGAGTTGATACAGGTAAAAGAAGATGAGAAAGAATGGGAATTTTCTCTTGAGAAGCTTCTTCAGTCATATGCCTTAAGATTGGTTGTACCTGAAGAGTACTATGAAAGAGTTAATCACTATGTCAATAATACAAATCTTAGAGGTCGAATTGTATATCAGAAACTTTCGAATAAGGATCTTTATACTGATGACTATGTTTCTGATTTTGAAAATAGTGTATTCTCAAAACTTGATATCAAAAATGATTCTCCATACGCAGAATGGTTAAAATCACGTTTGAAAACTGAATTTGACTATTTATGTACAGATGAAATGGATAAATTCTCTACATGCAGAAGAGCTATTACATCTAATGGTCTGATTAAAAATAATAACAGACATGAGAAAGATGATAGAGACAGAAGCGGATCAAGAGAGCGTTTTGTGCTTGGGTGGGATAATAGTTCTAAACTGAATCATACTTTAAAGCTGTTGAAACTTCACGAAGAGAAATTATCATTGAAGGAAACATCTTTAAATGCTATTAAAATGCGTATTGATTCTTTACATAAAGAAAAGGATGCAATCACCGCTTTCCTTCAATATGATAAGTTTGAAGAGATTGATTGGCCGTTAATAGCAGTAGAGATAAGCGAAATGGAGAAACAAAAGCGTAATCTCGAAAAATCAAATAATCATGTAGAGGAATTATCGTATCAATTAAAATCTCTAAAAGAAGAGATTAAAGAACTTGAAAAAAAGAAAGAGGCTTTCACTACAGATAAAGTTCGTGCCCAAGATTATCTTGATAAGATTGTGATGCAATACGATTATCTTAAAACCATGCTTGATGCATACCGTCATATTGATTTGAATAGTAAATTCAAAGAGTTCAAAATTCAGTTTGAAGATATGCTCGAGGATGTGAATTCTGCCAATATTGACAATGTACGTCATAAAGTGGAAACAGAGATTCAAAGAAAGATTTCGGAAACCAGAGATGTTGAGATTAAGATTCAAAATCGTATAACAAATCTGATGAGAGATTTCAGAGAACCAACCGAAGAGATTAGACGTAAGTTTATCGATTGGGTTAGTGATACGCATAAATTGCCTGTAGAAATAGATTATGTGCAGGAATATATCGATATCTACAATAATATAAACGAACAGCAGTTAACTGAATATAAGGCACGATTCAAGCATTATCTTAATGAAGATATGATCAATAGAATGACCAATTTCATTGTCTTGCTTGAGCGTCAGGAAGAAGATATTAAAGATAATATTGAAGCACTGAACTATTCTCTTGAGAAAATTACCTTTAGAAATTTCCCAAGAACCTATATTCAACTTTATGCAGAAAGGGAAACTTCGAGAGATATCAAAGATTTCAGATTGAGGCTAAATAATTGGAAGCCTGATATGGAGGCTTTCAATGAGACTCAAAATGAGCTTATACTTGAAGATAGTTTTGAAAAAATCAAATCTCTTATCGATGATCTTTCCGATAATGATAATTGGAGAAAATCTGTAACAGATGTAAGAAACTGGTTTACATTTAAAGCTAAGGAACATCTTGAAGATGAAGAGGGTAAGACATATAAAATTTATGAAAGTACCGGAAAACTATCAGGAGGAGAGAAAGCTCAGCTTACATATACAATTCTTGGGTCTGCAATTGCATATCAGTTCGGTATAAGTCAAAAAGGAAATAATTCTGATTCTTTCCGATTCATATGTGTTGATGAATCTTTCTCTAATCAGGATGATGAGAAATCCCGCTACTTGATGGAGTTATGTCGTCAATTACATCTGCAACTTCTTGTGGTAACACCTGAAGATAAAATGCATATTGTGGAGCCTTATATATCGGCTATTCATTTTGTAAAACGTAATAATAACAGAAACTCTATAGTTTTTGATATGCCTATACGAAATGATGAAGTTAAAATTGATGCTGAAGTTCTTGCATAATTCAACTATAATTAATTCAAAAACAATAAAAAAAGAAGGAGATATTAACTAAATAATCTCCTTCTTTTTGTTTATATACTTTTGAGTAAAATAAAAATAGGAGGAAACCCATTCAGGTTTTCCTCCTATTCAATTATAGCTCATTATCAATAACCTGATCGAGCATTATATATATATCATCTTCTTCTATTCCCGCTTCTATTAGATCATGTTTGTCTGATAAAAACAATTCACTGAATTGATTTATTTTGTCCGGAAGTTCTCTCAGACTCTTTTTATATAAAGAAATCGCTTTATCTACTTTACCCAAGGCCCACAGATTATGTCCGGCATTAATCAAATCTGTAGATGTCGGGTTAGTATCCAATATGATATTATAGAATTTTTCAGCCTGTTCGAATTTTTGTAATTTGAATGAACACCATGCTATTGGCCTATGACTTCTTATGTTATTTGGTTCCAGATATTCTATTTTATAATAGTGTATTAAAGCCTGTTCATAATTTTTCAGATCAAGATAACAATGACCAAGACTCAGTTCTACAGACAGAGTGTCAGGTTTTAAAACAAGATATCTCTTATATATATTTATTGCACTTGAGTAATCTTTAATAAATCTATAACAGTTGGCAAGGCGCCGCAAAGTCCAAGGAGAATCTTTCTTTATTATGTCAGAATTTATATATGCTTGAATTGCATCTTTATATTCTCCTAATTCTTGATAACAATATCCAATTTTCTGATATAAGGAATAATCAGAATTATTTAATACAAGCAGCTTTTGATATATAGATAATGCTTCTTTATAATATTTCTTCTTGAACAACAGTTCGGCTACTAAATATAATGAATCCTGATCAAAAACGTCAGATAAAAGATTATTGCTATATATGCTTAGTGTTGTATTGAATATATCTTCAAATTCATTCTTATGATAATTCAGTTTGTAAAAACGGTATAAATCCTGCAAATATTGATTAGAAATAATTTCAGATCTGTTTTGTTGAGGCAACAAAGAATCTTCTGCCTTTTCTATTTCTTTCATTTGATTATTTTGTTCTGCAAATTGATCAGACATAATAGTCCTCTGTTGTTCTGGAAGTTGAAGCATGCTAAGACAGAAAGAGTACTTATCCGAATTACACATAAAACGAGAACTATCGATAATTGACAGAAAAGCATCGGAGGAGACTTTATTGGCAAAAAGATCACAAATGAAAGAGTTATTCTTGTCGAATGGAAGAAACCAGTTGGAGATTTTTGTAAAGAAAGAAAAACCTTTTAGATTAGAAAAAGTACTCATCAAAACATCTGCTCCTTCAAGTTGAAGTTCGCTGATCTCTTTTAATTTTTTAGAAATCCCCGACTCCTTAAGATACTCTTCCCATTCCGGATTGTAATCAAGATCAGACATATCCAAAGAGTGGATATCATCTGTGTTCTTCTTATTTAAAGAAGGGTTCATTTTCAACATTTCCGGAATAATCTCTTCATTCATCTTTTTCGTAATCTTATCGGTTTCCCGAGATCTTATGAATTGAGTTTGAATAGTTATCACCGAATTGATGAAATATGAGTTTTGTTTTAATTCGCAAATCCTTGATTTTATGTTTTCTGATAATTCAAGTCTTTTTTCATATTTCAATATCGTGAGTAAAGCTCCTATTATTGCTCTTTGTCTAATTATATCATTATCATTATTAATAAGAGATAACAAAATAATAAGCTTTTGTTCCTCATAATATTGCAATAGAGATAATGTAAGGGCCGATATTAGGAGTGCTTTTATGTTTAATGGAATTATAATGTCATCAAAGAGTGAAACTATTTTAGATTCATCATCTCCTGAACAATTATAACTTGTCCAAACATAATTAAACAAATTATCTGTCTCGTGTTCAATATTGACACGAAGATGATTCTTTTGATTATTACTATCCCCATTTTCTTCAATTATCTCAGCAAGTGAAATATTTGCAAGATCTTTATCCAGTCTTTTATAAATACTGTTTATGCAGTCTGCTTGAGAAAGAAAATAACGTCTTTTAGTATAATATTGATTATAATCGTCTTTCAGTAAGAGCTTGTCTGTTATTTTGTCATTTATGATATATGACTCAGAAATAAATTTTCTGTATAAATTTCTTTGCATCGGATCAATAACTCCTTGCTGCATATATTGCAACATGTATTTATACCCGTTTTCAATCTCCTCTAATTTGTCATTGTAATGCCAGTCGGATAGCTCAGACAATAATTCTTTAATCGCTTGAAAAACAGATTTTAAGCGCTTGTTCTCCAATAATCCTATTATATGAGAACGTTTATTCTTTATAGTTTTATTGTCCATGTAGTATTGTTTCTGTGAAATAATAACGATTGCAGAGGTGTTCTGTTCGTTTATATAATAACATATTTATTATGAATAATAGTGATTTATCTATAGTCTTACAAATATGATACCAATTTTTTTTTAATAACAAATAAAAAAGCTCTTCTAAACATTTTTTAATTATTTGAATTAACTAATCGATAATGAACAATGATAAAATAACGTTGTTTAAAAGTTGAATATATAAGACCATAATGAAAACATTATTGAGAATAGCAAAATATTTATCGACGGCTTTATTACTAGAGCTAACATTTATAATGATAAATTACTTTACTAATTTCATGGGAACAAATAAGTTAAACAACTTATTAAATCCTGTGGAAGCTATTTATAATTCAATAGCATATTTGAATGAGGAGCTGAATTGGAGTTTCTTTATTTCATATTTAACCATTATGGTTTTATTTACGATTATAATTATTCTTTACTTTTTCTTAATGAGCCGAATTTTTCAAAAATCTGAAAAAGAAGAAACAACTTAAACATAATTATTATGGCAAAGACGAAACTTGCAGGTAATCCTGTAAATACAAAAGGAGATTTACCTGAAAAAGGGAAAAAGGCACCTAATGCAAAACTTGTGAAAAAAAATCTTGAAGAATCATCAATTAGTGATTATCAGGGCAAAACCATAATTCTTAATATTTTCCCAAGTCTTGATACTTCGGTTTGCGCTACCTCAGTTAGAAAATTTAATAAAATGGTTACAGATATACCAAACACTGTTGTATTGGCTATCAGTAAAGATTTACCTTTTGCTATGGAGAGATTCTGCTCAACAGAAGGAATAGATAATGTTATTCCACTTTCAGCTTTTCGTTCTAACGAATTTGGTGATGATTATGGAGTAGAGATAATAGATGGACCTCTTGCAGGGTTACTAGCTAGAAGTATAGTGGTAATAGATGAAGATGGAAATATTATTTATGAAGAACTCGTTCCTGAAATAACACAAGAACCGGATTATGATGCTGCGATAGAAGTGATTCAGGCAAAACCAAAAGGACTAATAAATGAGCAGAGTTGTAAATCCTGTAAAAAGTAAACTTATACCATGTCAAATTATTGTGGATTTTAATTATATATTGTAATTATTTTCACTCATTATTCTATAAATCGTTTGACATTGTTGTTTTATAAGTTATATTTGCAACAAATTAATAAAAATAAAGAACAAATATGAAAAGTATTACAATTCATCATCATCATTTTTCTCAACGATAGGGTGAGCTGAATTGACATATACTTTAATAATGATACTATAAGCTTGCCATAACAATGGCAGGCTTTTTTTATATTCTGAAATTATAATTTTAACAAAAAGATATTATATGTTGAGAATCGCAGTACAGTCAAAAGGGCGTCTTTACGAAGATACTATGCAAATGCTTTCAGAGGCAGGTATTAAACTTTCTTCTGCTAAAAGAACACTATTAATTCCGGCAAGAAATTTTCCTTTGGAGGTTCTTTTTTTAAGAGATGACGATATTCCGGAGTCAGTAGCTTCAGGAATCGCAGATGTTGGTATTGTCGGATTAAATGAATTTGCCGAAAAAAAGAAAGATGCACAGATTATAAAAAACTTAGGATTTAGTAAATGTCGTGTTTCCTTAGCAATTCCAAAAGATGAAAATTATGAAGGGATAAATTGGTTCAACAATAAAAAGATTGCTACTTCATATCCCGTTATACTTAATGAATTTTTAAATAAAAATAATATTAAGGCTGATGTGCATGTAATTACAGGATCAGTAGAGATTGCACCAGGTATCGGTTTATCTGATGCTATATTCGATATTGTTAGTTCTGGAAGTACATTAATCAGTAATCGTTTAAAAGAGGTTGAAGTTGTAATGGACTCTGAGGCTGTTTTAATTGCAAACAACAAACTTGATGAAACCAAAAAAGAGATTCTTGATGAACTTTTATTTAGAATAAACGCTGTTCAGGAATCTGAAGATAAGAAATATGTACTAATGAACGTTCCTGATGAATCATTGGAAAATGTATTAAGTTTACTTCCCGGTATTAAGAGTCCAACTATTATGCCATTGGCAAATAGTGGATGGCATTCAGTACATGCTGTTATTTCGGAAAAGCATCTATGGGAAATAATAGGAAAACTTAAGAATGCTGGTGCACAAGGTATTTTGGCTCTAAATATAGAGACAATGATATATTAAAAATCATACATAATTTTTTTTAGATCAATGCAAAAATATATAAATCCGGAAATGTCTCTTTGGCCTGAAATTGTTCAACGACCACATTTTGAAAGGGGTGATCTTGAGTCAACAGTCAAAGTGATCCTTCAAGAGATTAGAACAAAAGGGGACAAAGCCTTATTTGAACTTGAAAAAAGATTCGATAATGTAGAATTGGATTCATTAAAAGTCTCTCCACATGAATTTCTTGAGGCTGAAAATAAAATTTCAAATGAATTAAAGAATGCTATAAAGAGAGGGGCTGAAAATATTTTCAAATTTCATAAATCACAAGAATTCGAATCAAAAGAGATAGAGACAACTAAAGGCGTATTCTGTTGGCAGAAATCTGTTCCTATTGAAAAGGTCGGATTATATGTGCCCGGAGGTACAGCTCCTTTATTTTCTACAGTATTGATGCTGGCATTGCCGGCAAAGATAGCAGGTTGCAAGAAGATAATATTGTGTTCTCCGCCCAATAGAAAAGGAGAAATAGACCCGGCTATTTTATATGCAGCAAAGATAGCAGGGGTTACCGACTTTTTTAAACTCGGAGGAGTGCAAGCAATCGGAGCCATGGCTTACGGAACTGAAAGCATTGAAAAAGTGTATAAAATATTTGGTCCGGGTAATCAATATGTAACAATGGCAAAACAAATTGTAAGTGTTAACGATGTTGCAATAGATATGCCTGCAGGTCCATCGGAGGTTTTGATTATTGCCGATAATAGCGCTGATGAAGAGTTTGTTGCTTCTGATTTTCTTTCACAGGCAGAACATGGAAAGGATAGTCAATCAGTTTTGGTAACAAAAGATAATGAGTTTGCCGACAGATTTGAAATAGAGTTAATAAACCAATTGGGAAATTTATCGAGAAAAGAATTTGCTTCACTTTCATTGAAAAACAGCAAGATTGTGATTCTGGAAAACGATGATCAGATAATGGCGTTTACTAATGAATATGCTCCTGAGCATCTGATTATCCAAACGAATAACTGTGATGAATTGGCTGATAAGGTGATAAATGCCGGATCTGTTTTTATTGGTAAATATACACCTGAAAGTGCTGGTGATTATGCATCGGGAACTAATCATACCTTGCCTACCAGTGGTTTTGCAAAAGCCTATAGTGGTGTAAATTTAGATAGTTATAACCGAAAAATCACATTTCAGAAAATTACAAAAGAGGGGCTTTTATCCTTAGGTCCTGTAATTGAAGAGATGGCGCTTGCAGAGCAACTTGATGCACATAAAAATGCAGTCACTGTTAGACTCAAAGAGATTAAATGAAAGTGATTTTAAAGAGATTTTTAAAATTATATTTTAATGGAAATAAATAAACTTGTTAGAAAAAATATATTAAACCTCAAACCGTATTCTTCTGCAAGAAGCGAGTTTAAAGGTGAAGGATCTGTATTTCTTGATGCAAATGAAAGTCCCTTTGACAATGATTATAATAGATATCCCGATCCACTTCAATATGCAGTAAAAGAGAGAATATCAGCTATAAAGAATGTTGACAAAGATTCAATATTTTTAGGAAACGGAAGTGATGAGGCTATTGATTTGTTGTTCCGGATTTTTTGTAATCCTGCAAAAGATAATGTTGTTGCTATAGCTCCAACTTATGGAATGTATGAGGTTTGTGCTGATATAAATGATGTTGAATATAGAAGTGTAAATCTTGATGATAATTTTGATATAGATATTAATGCTATTCTCAAAGCAGCTGACGATAATACAAAAATTATTTTTCTTTGTTCACCAAATAATCCGACTGGCAATCTTTTGAATAGAGATAAGATTCTTTCATTGATTAAATCTTTTAATGGAATTGTAGTTGTTGATGAAGCATATATAGATTTTGCTCCTCAGGAGAGTTTTATCCAACAGATTCCCAGATATAATAATTTGGTGGTGCTTCAAACATTTTCTAAAGCATGGGGACAAGCATCAGTCAGACTTGGTATGGCATATTCTTCAATTGAAATAATATCATATTTCAATAAAGTGAAATATCCATATAATATCAATATTCTTACTCAGCGTCATATTTTAGAGGTTCTCAATTCTAAAGATGGAATTCTGGATCAGACCAAGGAGATTTTAAAACAAAAAGAGATTCTTATTAAAGAGCTTGAAGGATTGGAAATTGTAAAAAAAATCTATCCATCAAATGCCAATTTCTTATTGGTAAAGACTGATAATGCTAATCAGATTTATGATTATCTCGTAGGAAAGGGTATTATTGTAAGGAATCGTTCAAAAATCACATTGTGTAATGATTGTTTGCGAATAACAATTGGCCAAAATGAGGAAAACGCTAAATTGATAGAGGAATTAACGAAGTTTTCAAAAAAATGAAGAAAGTATTATTTATAGATAGAGACGGAACAATAATAAAAGAACCTCCTGTAGATTTTCAGGTTGATAGTTTTAATAAACTAAGTTTTATTCCCGGAGTTATAAAAAATCTATCGTTCATCACAAATAATCTAGATTATGAACTTTCAATGGTGACTAATCAGGATGGACTAGGGACAGAATCTTTTCCCGAAGAAACATTTTGGGGACCACATAATCTTATGTTAGATGTTTTGGAAAATGAAGGTGTGAAATTTGATGACATATTCATCGATAAATCTTTTGCGGAAGAGGATTTGCCTACAAGAAAACCCGGTGTCGGTATGTTGACTAAATATTTTTCTAACGAATATGACATGTCTTCATCCTATGTTATCGGAGATCGATTAACTGATATAAAATTGGCAGCTAATCTTAGTTGTAAAGCTATCTTCTTTAAAGACTATAATCAGGGAACTGCTATGATTGAGGCTGAAGATAATGAGAACGGAAATGATAATCTTAAGCGTTCTACTGCCCTTATAACAGATGACTGGGATAAGATTACCGAATACCTTTTTGCAGGCGAGAGAATAGCTCAAATAGAGCGTAAAAGCAATGAAACAGATATTGTTGTTAAGGTTAATCTTGACGGTACCGGAAAATCAAATATTTCAACAGGTTTGGGATTTTTTGATCATATGCTTGATCAAATAGCAAAACATTCTGGTATTGATCTTTTTATTGAAACAAAAGGAGATATTGAAGTTGACGAACATCATACAATTGAAGATACTGGTATTGTATTAGGCGAGGCTCTTTTAAAGACATTGGGTAATAAAAGAGGTATTGAAAGATACGGGTATTCTTTACCTATGGATGATTGCCTTTGTTCAGTTGTTCTTGACTTTGGAGGCAGACCGTGGATCGTTTGGGATGTTGATTTTAAGCGGGAGATGGTTGGAGATGTTCCGACTGAAATGATTTTCCATTTCTTTAAATCATTAAGCGATGCCGCTAAAATGAATCTTAATGTCAAAGCGGAAGGAGATAATGATCATCATAAAATTGAAGGTATCTTTAAGGCATTTGCCCGAGCTATTAAAATGGCAATAAAAAGAGATATCTATAAATATGAGTTACCTTCTTCAAAAGGAATATTATAATCAGACTCATGCTCAAAGCAAAAAACGCCTTTTAAACACTGTTTAAAAGGCGTTTTTTGTTTAATGGGTAATCTTAAATATTAGTTCCCTGAGAAGTTCATTTTCTGATATATTATTTGCTTCATATCCTTTTGATTTCGCGTCATATGATCTGAGTAAAGAGATAATCTCCATTGTTTTAATAGCTCTATAATTCTTTAATCCGATAAGATAATCTCTTGCTGCATATGAGCTTCTCAGATTGAGTTCCTGTGCAAGTCCGTTTTCCGATTTATCTTTACTATAATAGGCAAGCATTAGGTTTGAAAAGTAACTAAAAAGAACAGATAGAGTAAGAACAAACGGATTGTTCTTAGGATCTTTTGCAAAAAAACTACAGATAAGATTTGCTTTATAAAGATCCTTGTTTATTATAGCCTTAAGTAATTCAAAATTATTATACTCTTTACTGATACCAATATTACCCTCTATAATATCTGAAGTTATTTTCTTGTTATCTCCTAATCTTACTATGAGTTTATCAATTTCTCCCGTTAAACGAGATAAATTATTACCTATATAATTAGCTAACATTAAAGCCGCTTTGCCATCAATAGAATAACCCTTAGGTTTTATATATGATAATATAAAATCAGGCACCTTGTCTTCGTATATCTTTTTTGATTCAAATACTATTCCTTTATCCTGGATATCCTTTATTAGCTTCTTTCTTGTATCATATTTCTTGTACTTATAATTAATAACCAATACGGTTGATAAAGAGGGGGATTTGGTGTAAAATTCAAGCTTATCTAATTCACTCAACATTTGAGCCTCTTTTACAATAATAAGTTGTTTGTCGGCAAGCATTGGAAATCTTCGAGAGGCATTTATAACTGTTGCTATATCACTATCAGCTCCATAAATAGTGGTCATATTGAAATCCTTCTCTTCTTCAGTCAATACATTCTTCTCCAAAGTGTCAGTTATTAGATCGATAAAATAAGGTTCTTCACCCATAAGGAAATAAATAGGTGCGATTTTACCATTTAAAATATCATTTATAATATCCTTAAAGGAGGGAGATTCTTTTTTAGCCATGTCTGTATTATTATTATTCAAATATAATCAAAAATATTCTATCAATAATAGGACACTAATTAAGGATTATACAAATGTAAACTCTTAAGCAGATATGCTGTGGCTTAAAATGTATATAAATAACAAGGTTTGCAAAATGGATATGAAATTATATAAAGCCGGCAATATACAAATGTATATAAATTATATATCGCACAAATGTTATTATTATAATATAGAAATGTAAATAGTGGATAAAATATGGGATTTATAGTTTTAATCAGAGGTGTATACAAATGTAGTTTACAAATATATCATCTTTGAATAACGGCATTAAAGTGATGTATAAAACAGATAACCAGCCATATAGCACAATATTGTAAATTGATTGTTTAATGCTGGTTGTTTATTGTGGTTAGATTTGTTGATTGTTGTATTCTGTTTCGGGTTGACAGGGTGTATACATATTGATATCCAATAATATAAGCTAAGATGATAAAGTAATAGTGTAAGGTTAAAAGGGGTTGAATATATAATTTTATGTAACAAGGAAGAGCGGGTAGATATAACATGATTACAAATGTAAAATTCGCTAAATAAGCTCTAATTGTGCGCATGTTTACATTTGTAATAATATCGTTAGGTTATACATTTGTGTTACAAATGTATTTTATTCTTTTTCGTATCCCTATTTTTGCATATGTATATTTATACATTGATAAAGTTGTGTAGTTTACATTTGTTGCATAGGATAAAAATGTTTATTTTTGAATATATAAATGTAAACTCTATTAATTTCAACATTATAATAGAAAATATGAAAGATCGTATAATTCAAATAATGGAACAGGAAGGTATGACGTCAGCTCGTTTTGCCGATAGCATAGGTGTTCAAAGAGCAATTATGTCTCATATTCTAAGTGGACGTAATAATCCGAGTTTGGATGTCCTTCTAAAAATTATAACAAGATTTGACTACCTTTCTACTGACTGGGTTCTTTTTGGTAAAGAGCCTATGTTTAAGCATCAGCAACAGCTCACAAAAATAGAAGATGAAGAGATTGAAGATGATATCTCCTTTTCTTTGATTGATCAGGAAAATGAAGAGTGTCAGATTTTATCCCAGCAAGAAGAGGAAAACAATGACAAAGAAGAAAAGATACATAAAAGATCTTTTGGTAAACCTTCAATTAAAAGTGTTACAAAAATTGTTGTTTTTTATTCCGATAATACGTTTGAAAATTTCTTGCCCGAAAGACATGTAAGAAAATAAACTCAATATAGAGGCTTTACATTATTCCAATAAGAGATTATAAACTATTATCTTTGCAAAAAATATCTCGCAGATATAATTATCAGGAATTATAATGAAATAAATTCAATGAAAAAAACTATTCTTAATTTAAGAGTCGTATCGAAAGAATATCCGGGCAGTAATTATGTATTGCTTAAATTGACAACAATCGACGACTCTCCATTGCCGATTATGCAACCCGGCCAATTCGCTGAATTGAAAGTGGAAAACAGTCCTAATACTTTTCTCAGAAGACCAATCTCAATTAACTTTGTCGATTTAGAAAAAAATCAGGTTTGGTTTCTTATACAAATGATCGGCGATGGCACAAGAAAATTAGGTGATCTTATAGAAGGGGATCTTCTCAATGTCATACTTCCATTAGGTAATAAATTTACAACGGACTTGAAGCCAGGTTCAAAAGTTCTTCTTGTTGGAGGTGGTGTTGGTACTGCTCCTATGTTATATTTGGGTGCTGTTTTAAAACAGAACTCTATAAATGTATCATTCTTATTGGGTGCACGCGATAAAGAAGCTTTACTTCAGCTTGATATATTTGCTAAATATGGAGATCTTTATACTACCACGGAAGACGGTTCTCATGGAGAAAAGGGTTACGTAGTGGATCATTCTATTTTAAACAAAGAAGAGTTTGATTTTATATATACCTGCGGACCCAAACCTATGATGATGGCTATTTCAAAATATGCTGATCAGAAAAATATCGAATGTGAAGTTTCTCTTGAAAACAAAATGGCATGTGGTTTCGGAGTGTGTCTTTGTTGTGTAGAGAATACAAAAGAGGGGCATAAATGTGTTTGTTCGGAAGGTCCTGTTTTTAATCTAAAAAAATTATTATGGCAAAACTAAATATAAATATTGGGAATTTAGAGTTCAAAAATCCCGTTATGACCGCTTCCGGAACTTTTGGATATGGAGTTGAATTCGCCGACTTTATTGATCTTAATAGACTGGGTGGTTTTATTGTAAAAGGAACTACTTTGCACCATAGAGAAGGAAATCCTTATCCCAGAATGGCTGAGGTTCCGATGGGAATGTTAAATGCAGTGGGATTGCAAAATAAAGGAATTGATTATTTTATCGATAATATTTATCCACAGTTGAAAGGTTATGACTCTAATGTTATAATAAATGTTTCAGGTTCAACAATAGAAGATTATGTTGCTACGGCTGAAAAATGCAATGAGCTTGATAAGATACCGGCAATAGAGTTAAATATTTCATGTCCTAATGTTAAAGAGGGAGGTATGGCTTTTGGTACAAGTTGTCAGAGTGCTGAGGCTGTAGTTTCAGCTGTAAGAAAAGCTTATAATAAAACTTTGATTGTGAAACTTTCTCCTAATGTCTCAGATATTGCATCAATAGCAAAAGCAGCTGAATTTGCAGGCGCAGATTCTGTTTCTCTAATAAATACTCTTTTGGGAATGGCGGTTAATGCAGAAACTCAAAAACCTCTTCTTTCTACAATAACAGGGGGTATGTCGGGTGCTGCTGTTAAGCCGATAGCTCTAAGGATGGTGTGGCAAGTTTATAATGCCGTAAAAATTCCTATCGTAGGATTAGGAGGTATTATGAATGCTACGGATGCAATTGAGTTTCTTTTATGTGGAGCTACTGCTGTTCAATTAGGAACTGCTAATTTTATTGACCCTCAAATAACGGTAAAAGTTGTTGATGGTATAAATGAGTATCTCGACAGACATGGTTATAAGGATGTAAATGAGATAATCGGAGCATTGAAGATAAATAATTAAGATATTAAAAATAAAAAAATGACCATCTAAATAAAGATGGTCATTTTTTATTGCAATAATTAAAGTTTAGGTTAAATAAGAAAATTAATGTATATCATTTTAATAATGAAGAATCAGGTTTGCATTTGCTTAATCTCCTAAGTTTTACGAGATGTTGTTCTGCCAGCGACATTAGATTTTGTTTACCGAATTTGGAACATTCAATATCCGGAAACTTTTCGTTTACCAAATTCTCATACGAGAGTCCTTCATACGCCTTATCTCTGATATTTGTCCAATATTCTATTACTGAACTTAGATAATCTCCAGGTTTATAAGCCCTATTTCCATTATCATTCAATATTGATCTTTCAAGAGGATAGGTTGGTAGCTCATATTTGGAGGTTATAAATTCTGGAGAATAAGTTCCCTGAACTTCATCTGAAGGAAATATAGCTTCAAGGAAAAATACTTCTATTGTTTCAAAACTTGGAAAATGCATTTTGCAAACTTCCAAGAAAGAGATAAGAATGTTTTCAAGTTCAGTACTTCCAAAAACAATTAAGATTATGTTGCGTAGTTGTTTCTTTTTCTCTACGATTTTTTCAATTACATCTGAAAGCAAATTTTCGAAAAAACCTGGGACATTTACTATATCGGCATATATTAGTTGTATATCGGTAAGAATACCGTTTAATTCTACAACAAGTTTTTCGTCTTCATCGGTTGAGGCGGTTCCCGTACTTATAAATTCTGTCTGTATGCAATTCCAATCGTAGGCTTTAAATATAGATTCTCTTACGTTAAATGGCAAAGAGGATGGAATGTTATTCTTTATTAATGTTTGTCCTTCATCAAGTATAAGATCTGTAATGAATTCAAAGGCTGAAATTATTCTTGAACATACCCTTTCAAGCATTTCGCTATATTCTATTCCGAAGATCTCTGTGTCATTTGCTATATATCTTGTTTCCGGAGTTGAAACGATATATTTGTTTAAGCCTTTAGGATCAGTTTCCTTTTCTTCTCTATATATTGAAATATCAGGATTAGATAATAGTTTATTAATCATAAAGCTTGTCTATATTAGTATTGTTTTTAAGTTCTATACAGTCAATAAACAAGCTTTAGTTACTTTTTGTTGTATTTAAAATTAGTTTTAACTATGTCTATAAAATATACTAAAATTAATTATTTTAGCAGATCAGGTCTTAATTTTTTTGTTCTCTCAACAGCCTGTTCATGCTCCCAATCTCTGATTTTTTTTTCATGTCCGGAGAGTAGAATTTCAGGCACAGTCCACCCTTTATAATTCGCCGGTCTTGAATAAATAGGAGCATCAAGAAGGTCATCCTGAAAAGAATCTGATAGGGCACTTTGTTCATCTCCAATAGCTCCAGGAATTAATCTGACTATAGCATCGGTTATTATTGCTGCCGGTAATTCTCCACCCGTCAAAACATAGTCACCAATAGATATCTCCTTTGTGATCATATGTTCTCTTACTCTAAAGTCGATACCTTTGTAATGACCGCAAAGTATAATGATATTCTTTAATAAAGATAATGAATTGGCATCTTTCTGATCAAATCGTTTTCCGTCAGGAGTCATGAAAATCACTTCATCATAGTCTCTTTCTGATTTTAATTTTGAAATACAATTGTCAATAGGTTCTATCTGCATGACCATTCCGGCCTGACCTCCAAAAGGATAATCATCTACGCGTTTATGTTTGTTGTTAGTATAATCACGCAGATTATGTATATGAATCTCTACCAATCCCTTATTTTGAGCTCGTTTTAAAATTGAATGGTTAATCGGACCATCAAGTAGTTCCGGAAGTACGGTAATAATATCTATTCGCATATAATAATTATAATCTAAACCACAAAGATATGTTTTTTGTAGCAATTATTGTTGCTTAAGTATCTTTGCTGAAAGTTCTGCAGCCTTAGATAATGACTTTTGATCATTATTATTTATTCCATATTCAGAAGGCTGAGGGATTGTTAAAAGTGCTCCGGCAGGAATAAATTCAGGATTAGGATATTTTTCCTTATTAGCCTCGAATATATATACCCAGAAAATCTTATTTCCATAATACTTTAATGCTAAAAGAGTAAGACGCCCACCAGGTTCCATTTTTATCTGAGATGATGGGATAGGAGTTGTTGTTTCACTACTGATTAAATATGATTGGTAATTCTCTTTATTATTGGTTTTTGATGAAACCGGTTTATCTTCAATTTTGATTTTTTCTATATTTTCTTTCTTTGGTTGCGAAACTGTTTCCTTTATTTCTTTAGGCTGTTTATTTTTCTCTTTTACTATTGCATCGTCTTTTTTAATAATCTCTTTCTTTGGCTGAGAAACAGTTTTATTTGTTTCAGTTGGTTGTTTCTTTTCCTCTTTAACTACCGGTTGTGATTCTTTAGCTTTTTGTGTTGCCTCCGGTTTTGTTTCTTTTTTTGACTCGGTTAAAGAAAGTGTGTTTTCGTTCCTCTTTTCTGATTGTTTGACATTTGCTCCAACCTGAAAAATTTGCTCAGGAGATTTAGACTTTTCTTTATCTCTATCAACTCTTACCGATAGATATATAATGCCACAAATAACTGCTATAAGGATGAGAATAAGAGCGATTGTCAATGAAGATTTATTGAGATTTTTATCATAATTAATATATTCTGATTCAAGTAGTTTTTCATCTTCCGAATCTTCGGGCTGATCCACAGATAATATATTGTCCGGGTCTTCGCTTTTTTGTTCGTTGATTTTATTATCAGTAGATAAGTCTTTTTGTGAAGTCATATCATTAATCATATTCTGGGTTGTAGCAGAATCTGTTTCCATTTCTTTGGAATCACTATCTTTATTAATCTGATCATCTACAATTTTAGAGTCATTAATTATATCATTTTCAGATGTTTCAATCTCTTGATTAATGGGATTGTTATTTTCTTTATTAGACAAAACATTATCCTTCTCATTTATTTTAAATGAATCATCATCTTTTTCATTAGAAACAGGTTCTGTTTCCTCTTTATATTCGGTCTCTGTCTTAGGAATAATGATTTTATCGGAATTGTTTATCTCTTCCTTTCTTTCGGTATTTGAAGTATTGTTGGTTTCTATTATAATAGGTGCAAATTGTTCAAAAGGAGCATTGATACCCTTTTTTAATGTAGGATCTGTTTGGAAAACAACAAGTTTCTTGGCACCCGCTTGTGTTGAGACGATTTTAAACTCACCTAATCCCTCAATTTTTACATTTTCACCCTCTAATAAAGACTCCTCTATAATTGAGGTCATTGATGTTAAAAGAGATTTGACATCTTCTTTGTCAATATTGTTTTTTTGGGCAATTAAAGAAATTAATTCTTCCTCTGTAATTAATCTGTTCATTGACTCTTAGGTATTAATTTTTGAAATTATTTTCTTGTCAACAGAAAACTTTACCGATATTTTAGGTGGGTACAACAAGGTTTCCTTTGTTGCTGCATCGTAATGGGTAAACTCTTTTCTTTTTTTAGGAATAAATTGTCCAAGTCCCTCTAAAACTACACAATTTAGATTTATGCACTGTTCTGTAATTACTTTATTCATTGATAACAAGATTGAATTTATGACTTTTTTGTCTAATCCACTTCTTTTCTGTAGCAATGATATGAACTTTTTATTTTCCACTTTATTAAAGTTTTTTTTGTGTCAATATTACATTTTTAGATAAAAATCTTTTGTCAGATTTATATATTCCTCTGTATAATTGTGTCTTGATTTCTCTATGCAAAGAGTTTCCTCTTTAGTCTCACTATAAAAATAGTTTGATTTATGCCCAATTTCAATTAACAAACGAATAGCTTTACCTGTTAAAGTTCCTTTTATTGTAACAATTCTAAATATACTCAAATTCTTCTTTTCTACAATATCTTTGATCCTTGTTTCATAAAAAACAGGTACTATCATTGATAAAATTCCATCTTCATTAAGCATATCAATTGATTTGTCAATAAGAAAATCAAACGGAAGTGAATCGGTATGCCTAGCCTGAGATCTCTTTTGATCAGGATTTTTCAATGAATTTTCAAAAAATGGAGGATTTGTAACTATTAAATCATATTTATATCCGGGATTGAATTCCTGAAGTGCTATATTCTTTACTTTGATACGATCACTCCATGGAGAATTATTGAAATTCTTTTTGGCCGAGAAAGTAGCATTTTCATCTAATTCAATTGCATCGATTTGTGCATCAGGATTTCGTTGAGCCATCATTAGTGCTATTAATCCAGTGCCGGTTCCTATGTCTAAGATATTTTTTTTATTATAGATATCGCACCAACTACCCAATAGTACTCCATCGGTACCAACTTTCATTGCACAATTGCTTTGATCGATTTTAAATTTTTTGAATTCAAAAAATTGATTACTCATTTTATTACTGAATATATACTGTATATTAAAGCAAAGTAACAAAAAAATTTTTCATAAGAGCAAAGCTTTATATACCTTTGGCATAAATATTGTACAACCTGTACATTATAATTTAATTGGAGGAAGAATGAAAGACTTGATCACATTTACTGACAAAATGACATACAAAACACCTGCTTATTATTTTAATGATGATTTTGATGTTGATGATATTACCGAATCAGATATGAACGGATCGGTTTTACCTATTTTTACAGATATTAGCGGAGAACCCGATAATTCATGTAAAGGAATTAATGAGGAAGATATCCCGGTTTTACCATTAAGAAATATGGTTCTTTTTCCCGGAGTTGCAATGCCGGTTGCTATTGGACGAAAATGCTCTATGAAGTTAATAAAAGAAGCATATGAAAAAAAATCTTTGATTGCGGTTTTTTGTCAGATTGATGCTTCGATTAATGACCCTAATAAAGAAAATATCTATCATATCGGAACTGTTGCTGAGATTCTAAAAGTTCTTGAGATGCCCGACAAAACAACTACTGTTATTTTGCAAGGGAAAAAAAGGATTACTTTGAATGATATTATCAGTCAAAAACCATATTTGAGAGGAAAGATCTCAATGAATGAGGAGGTTGGTTCGGAAAAAGAAGATAAAGAGTTTCATGCTCTTGTTGATTCTTTACGTGATATGACAACTAAGATATTCAAATTGGTAGGAGATAATCAACGCGAACTTATGTTCGCGATAAAAAATATCGAAAACCATAATTATCTTGTTAATTTCCTTTGTTCAAATATGCCTTCCGAACCTTCTGAAAAACAGAAGTTGTTATCCTTAAACTCTATTAAGGACAGAGCATTTGCGTTATTTAAAAATCTTAATAAGGAATTTCAACTTCTTGAAATAAAAAATGCTATTGCTAATAAGACAAGAGAAGATATAAGCCAACAGCAAAAGGAACACTACCTTCAGGCTCAAATCAGAACAATCCAAGAGGAACTTGGAGAGAGTCCATCCTCACAAGATATAGAGGAGATGCTTCTTAATGCTTCAAAATTAAAATGGAATAAAGAGCAAAGAAAAGTATTTGAGAAAGAGATTCAAAAACTTGAGCGTCTTCACCCTCAATCACCTGATTATTCTACTCAATACAATTATCTGAAAACGATGCTTTCTCTTCCATGGAACCATTATTCTGAAGATAATCTAAATCTTAGTCATGCTAAGACCGTTTTAAATAAAGATCATTACGGTCTTGATAAGGTTAAAGAGAGGATTCTTGAACATCTTGCCGTATTAAAATTAAGAGGAGATTTCAAATCACCTATAATTTGTTTTTATGGACCTCCGGGAGTCGGTAAGACTTCATTGGGAAAATCTATCGCAGAATCTCTGAACAGAAAATATGTAAGAGTTTCGTTTGGTGGTCTTCATGATGAATCGGAGATTCGCGGGCACAGACGTACCTACATTGGGGCAATGCCGGGCCGTATCATAAGTAATCTTGCAAAAGCCGGTACTTCAAATCCTGTATTTGTTTTAGATGAGATTGACAAAATCGGTTCAGATTTTAAAGGTGATCCCTCTTCTGCTCTTTTAGAAGTTCTTGATCCTGAACAGAACTCTACATTTCATGATAATTATCTTGATATGGATTATGATTTGTCACATGTTCTGTTTATTGCTACTGCAAATAACATCAATAATATACAACAACCATTACTCGATAGAATGGAAATGATTGATATAACAGGATATATTATTGAAGAAAAGGTGGAAATTGCAAGAAAACATCTTGTTCCTAAACAAAAAGAAGCTCACGGATTAACAGAAATAGAATTTGAAATTCCAAAGAAAACTCTTGAAGCTTTGGTGAAATCATATACAAGTGAATCCGGCGTTCGTCAATTGGATAAGAAAATTGCGATGATAATGAGGAAACTTGCTCTAAAGATAGCCTTGAAAAAGGAGTATCCATCTGTGCTTAATCCAGAAAATCTGAAAGATTTCTTAGGTGCTGAAATTTTCCTTCAAGACAAATATGAAGGTAATGAGTATGCCGGAGTCGTAACAGGTCTTGCATGGACTTCGGTTGGTGGTGAAATACTTTATGTAGAGTCTTCTTTATCTAAGAGTAAAGGGGAGAAACTTACTTTAACCGGAAATCTTGGAGATGTGATGAAAGAGTCAGCTATAATAGCTATGCAATATATTAAATCACATTCTCAGGAGATCGGCATTGATGAATCTCTTTTTGATAAATGGAGCGTTCATATCCATGTTCCTGAAGGAGCTATTCCAAAAGATGGTCCTTCTGCAGGTATTACAATGGTAACTTCTCTAGCCTCTTCTTTTACACAAAGAAAAGTAAGGCCGAATCTGGCGATGACAGGTGAGATTACTTTAAGAGGTAAAGTTTTACCGGTTGGTGGAATTAAAGAGAAGATCTTAGCTGCTAAAAGAGCCGGAATAAAAGATATCATCTTATGCATTGATAATAAAAAAGATATAGAGGATATAAAACCTATATATCTTAAAGGTTTAAGTTTCCACTATGTAAGAGATATAAAAGATGTACTTAATATTGCTCTTTTACCTCAAAAAGTGAAAAATTCTATTGATTTTTCATAGATTAAAAGTGAATTAAATTAGTTTAAAAGACTAATAAACAATCATATAAACAAAAAAGAGTTCGGATAGATCGGAAGAGCACACGTCTGAACTCCAGTCACGAGATTCCATCTC
>CAMTOJ010000031.1 GCA_947074145.1 uncultured Bacteroidales bacterium | reverse complement strand
GTCGTCTTGAAAAAGGTCTTTCTTGGATCACTCTTTTCATCGCGATGGCTCCATCATTAGGGTTCATGGGTACTGTAATCGGTATGATCCAGGCGTTCGACAAAATCCAGCAAGTTGGTGATATCTCTCCAACAGTAGTTGCGGGTGGTATGAAAGTGGCCCTTATTACAACAGTAGGTGGTTTGATCGTTGCATTGATTCTTCAGATGTTCTACAATTACATCCTTGCAAAAGTAGAAGCAATCCTTAATGAAATGGAAGATTCTTCAATATCTTTCCTTGACGCAGCAATCAAATACAGCCTAAAATTTAAAAAATAATAAGTAATGAAACATCTAAGTAGATATACTGCTTGGGTACTTTATGCTCTGATGTTATTTGCGGTAATTGTATTCGCAATGTTTTATTTCGGAGGAAATGTACCCGGCTCTGAAAAATCAGAATTCGTTGAACCTATTTATACAGGTTTAGTACTGAATACTGCTTACACTTATGTCATTGTTGGTATCGTTATGACTTTCGGTTTCGCGATTTTCCAGTTCGGTAGCCTTTTGGTTACAAATCCTAAAGAAGCATTAACTACAGTGCTTATGCTTGGGCTTTTTGCTGCACTTCTTATAATTTCATGGGCTTGCGGTAGCGCAGAACCATTAAATCTTCCGGCATACGACGGAGCCGATAATGTTCCTTTCTGGTTAAAACTTACAGATATGTGGTTGTACTCTTCAGGCTTCCTGCTATGTGCTGCCATCCTTTCAATCTTTGGATTCAGTCTGTATAAAGTAATCAGAAACTAATTAAATCCTTTAATTTAAGGAAATAAACAAAAACATTATGGCAAGAAAAAAGAAAAAAGTACCACAGGTGAACTCCAGTTCAAGTGCGGATATTGCGTTCTTGCTACTTATCTTCTTCCTGATTACAACATCTATGGATACAGATAAGGGTCTTTTAAGACGTCTTCCTCCACCAGTCCCTGAAGATCAGAAAGACATGGAGCAGGATATCAAGAAGCGTAACATACTTGAAGTTATGATCAACTCCGGAAATGAACTTCTTGTAGGTGATGAGCCTATGGATATTTCGCAGTTGAGAGAAACGGTTAAGGAGTTTGTTGCTAACAAAGAAGATTTAGCAAATCTACCTGAAAGAATCGCTACGGAAGTAGAATTCTTTGGATTGGTTCCTGTAACAAAATATCACGTTGTTTCTTTGCAGAATGACCGTAATACTCAGTATCAAAAATATATTGAAGTACAGAACGAACTTGTTGCTGCATACAACGAACTACGTGAAGAGTTAGCGAAATCAAAGTTTAAAAAATCGTACAGCGAATTATCTGACGAGGAACAAAAGTCTATCAGAACTATTTATCCTCAGAATATATCTGAAGCTGAACCTAAGAAATACGGAGTTAAATAATGGGAAAATTTAATAAAAGCGGCGGCCGCGAAATGCCGGAGCTGAATACATCATCTCTTCCTGACCTTATTTTTACCCTACTTTTCTTTTTCATGATGACAACGTCAATGCGTGAAACAGAAGTAATGGTACAATTCCGTGCTCCTCAGGCAACCGAACTAACAAAACTGGAAAAGAAATCTCTTGTAACAGTTCTTTATATCGGTAAACCGTCTGAGAGATATGCAAAACGTCTAGGAACAGAAAGTCGTATACAGCTAAACGATAAATTCATTGAAGTTGCTGAAGTACAAGATTATATTACTCAGGAACGCGCTAATATGAAAGAAGAAGATCAAGGCTTTATGCAAGTATCTTTAAAGGTTGACAAAGAAACTCAAATGGGTATCGTATCTGACGTGAAACAAGCGTTACGTGATGCTCAGGCTCTTAAAATCAACTACTCTTCAATCGAAAGAACAAATAATTAATTTATCTTCGATAATACAAAAGAGGCAATTCATACGGATTGCCTCTTTTTTTGTTTACTAATATTATTAGTAATATAGTTCACCTTGTCATCCTGTCACTTTTGTCACCCTGTTACCTTGTTACCTTGTTACCTTGTTACTTTGTTACCTTGTCACTTTTATCACCCTGTCACGTTGTTACTCTATCACCTAATCCACTATTACCAATTTTCAATATTATTGATTTGGTTTTTAATTTTTTACTCTTTATATATTAAAAGTTTCTATACTTTTGTTTTGCTATAAACAAAAAAGGAAGAGTAATGTTATTCTAACAACTTTATTAGTGATTTTTTGAGTATTATAAACTCAAATACTACCCTTATATTCGAACAATACAATTTAATCAAATCTAATTAAAGAGTGATGAAAAAAATATTTTCTTTATTCATGCTTATCATAGTTGCAATGAATATAAATGCACAGAATGATAAGAAACCATCAATTAAATTTGAAAATTCTACCTACGATTTCGGCACATTTAATGAAGCAGAAGGTAAGGTGACTACAGAATTTCAATTTACCAATGATGGAGATGCACCTCTTGTGATTACAAGAACTGCGGCTTCATGTGGCTGTACTACCCCTGAATATCCAAAAGAACCAATATCTCCGGGTAAATCAGGAACAATAAAAGTCACTTATAACGCAAAAGGGCGTCCGGGACAATTTCAGAAATCTGTTTATGTTTACGCGAACACCGATCCTGAAAAGACAACTCTTATAATTAAAGGTAATGTTGATCCCAAAGATGCGACTCCCGATGAAATATATTCAAGAGAGATAGGTGAATTGAAACTTAAATCAAAACATATCTCTTTTCTTGATGTTTTCAACACAAAAAGCAAGTCTGAAGTAATAGGAGTCTACAATCCTACAAGCCAACCTATTAATGTTTCTTTTGCAGATCTTCCTCGCTTTATAAAGGTTGAAATGCAGCCTAATCCACTACCAGCAAAAGGTGAAGGGCAAATTATAACAACAATTTTCCCTGATAAGTGTCAGGAATGGGGCGTAATAAAAGGAGACTATTCTGTTATTATTAACAAACAGAAAAATACTGCAAATCAGATCTCTTTTACTGCCGATATAAAAGAAGATTTCTCAAATATGTCGAGTACTGATAAAGAGAATGCTCCTGAAATTTCACTTTCTACATCTGTGATTAGCCTAGGAGAAATTAAAACAAAATTCAAAAAAGATATTATTATTGAAAATACAGGAAACTCCGATCTTATTATTCGTGACGTAAAAACATCAAATCCTGTATATGGAATAGTTGCGAATAACACTAAGATCAAACCGGGAGAAAAAAGTAAAATTGTTATCTCTTGTGATCCATCTCAATCGATATCAAATGTTATGAACAGTAATATTACAATTATATCTAATGACCCTACTAACTCAATAAAAGTTGTAAAAGTCAGAGGTTATTCAAAATAATATAAAAGAGATAAAACATCTATTATTATAAAAATTAATAAAGAGTCATTTAATCGAAAGATTAAACTGACTCTTTTTTATTATTAATAAGTTATTATTGTAAACACTTATATTTATTATATTTATCCACAGATAACTCATCACCGATCAATTAAAGTGACACTACTATGAAACATATAGAGAATGACGATAAATATAAAGCTCTCAGCGTTAACAAGGGAGTGGAATCGTTGCCTTCTGTAAATCCATATTTCAAATCAAGGATAAGAGCAAAAAAAAGAAACTTATCTGTTTCCGAATTTGTCGAAGGTATTCTAAAAGGAGATATCACAATCCTCGGTCAAGCCGTTACGCTTATAGAGAGCACACTGCCCGATCACTATGTCCTGGCACAAGAAATTGTGGAGAAGGTACTTCCCTATTCGGGCAACTCTATGAGAATAGGAATAACAGGTGTTCCGGGCGCAGGAAAAAGTACATCTATCGATAGCTTTGGAATGCATCTTCTAAAAGAGAGCAACTCCAAACTTGCCGTTCTTGCTATTGACCCGAGTAGCGAAAGAAGTAAGGGTAGTATACTTGGAGATAAAACCAGAATGGAACGTCTATCTATTCAACCTAATGTATTTATACGCCCCTCACCTTCTGCCGGATCTTTAGGTGGAGTAGCACGCAAAACAAGGGAAACAATTGTTCTTTGTGAAGCTGCCGGTTTCAATAAAATATTTGTAGAAACAGTTGGTGTAGGACAATCGGAAACTGCAGTTCACTCAATGGTCGATTTTTTCCTTCTCATTCAGCTTGCCGGAACGGGCGATGAATTACAAGGGATAAAACGTGGTATTATGGAGATGGCTGATGCTATAGTAATCAACAAAGCTGACGGCAACAATATCGATAAAGCCAATTATGCCGCGTCGCAATTTCGAAATGCTCTGCGTTTATTTCCAAAACCGGAATCCGGCTGGGATCCGGAAGTCTTGACATATTCCGGTTATTATGGTTTTGGTGTCGAAGAGATATTCAATCTTATAAAAAGGTATGAAGAGTTTGTAAAAGGAAATGGATATTTTGATTTTAAACGAGCCAATCAAGCCAAATATTGGATGTATCAAAGTATAGAAGACCAACTTAAAGAAAACTTCTATAATAATCCTGAAATACAATCTTTACTATCGATAAAAGAAAAAGAGATTCTTAGTCAGGAAACAAGTTCTTTTACAGCAGCTAAACAGGTTCTTGATACTTATTTCAAAAAACAATAATATAGATCACTTATATTTGAATTTCTCAAATAAAAAAATCAGTCATATTTATTCACGATTTGATAAATATGACTGATTTTTTAGTTCTTAAGAACAGAAGAATGTGGACTTAAGGCTCCATATCGCGAAACAGAAGCTACTTTTATATTTTCTGAAGAAACAGATATAGTATAAGTTAAATCACATGTCTGAAACATAGCAACATTATCAATGAAAATCCAATAACATATAGCATCATCAACCCGATCCCATGAAACTATATTTCCGTCATAAGATACATTCTTGGGAGCAGAAACAGAGGTTGTTTTAATTCGCGGATTCCAACCATCTTTCCCTGCCAAAACATTTTCAATATTATAATCGGCTGCATCCTGACAACAGAGTATATTTTTCGCAACTCTCCAATCCTCACAATCAGATCTTAAATATGAGATCTTTCTTCCACTTAGATCAACTGTATCATTATGTTTATTTCTACTGTTATATTCTGCCATTAGCTTGGGTGTCGGAGCATTCTTTGGCATATCTCCCCAACCTATCGATGCCGGCTCTATTTTCATGATTGTATTTAAATAGACTACTCGTGGAGAATTTTTCCATGGTCGACCCAATCTATATTTTCCATTCTGTGAATCGGGTCCGTCAATAATACAATTATTAAAAATGTATCCGAAACTATTTTCATCTGATGTAGCAGCTGCAGTTATACAGTTTCCCGAATTTGAGCCGTTAGGACGCGGTTCGAGATAAAGTAAATTTTTATCAAAATAACAGATACCATTACCGAAAATAAAATCTACTGTTCCATGAATTTCACAATCAAGATAGTATTGTCGATGGTTTCCTTTATTTGATGTCAGATGAGTATCCTGATAACCCAGAAGTCGTACATTCTTAAATATAGCTTTATCTGCATATACTTTTAATGCCACTCCAAGTGGTGCAATATTCGCATTTACTCTATTTTCTATTGTTATATTCTCACAGTAGAAATTATCACCAAAAATAGCAAGAGTCTGACACAAAGATGTTCGGAAATCAGGAGAAGCTCCACTCCCGGCTTTTCGTGATCCTCTTAAAACAACATCTGTTTTGCTCTGACCTATAAGACTAACATTTCTTTTTGCTGATTCAAGACTGGCATAACCATCGATATCAAAATCATATATTCCATTTTTTACAAAAATCAAATAACTATTCTCTTTTTCAATTGCGGCATCGAAAGCACTCTGAATTGTTGTGCCATCGCCGCTGCCATCTTTCGCTACAACATAATCAAATAATCTTAGTTTTACCTCCTCATTATTCTGCTGATGACTTTGCGTCTTATCATGGTCTTTTGCATTGATCAATGAAGATTTTGAGTTAACGAAAAGAAGTATTATGAGCAGGATTAGAATTCGAAGTTTGTGTTTTATCATATATCAAGATTTTGTTAGATATTATGAGACTATATAATTTATCAATATTATTACTTCATATAAAAAATGCCTGCTAAAAATCACAACGATATTTAGCAGGCATTTAATTAAATCATATAATAGTTTTGTTTAAAATGACAAAGCCTCTGCACTTCTGTCAATCTTCTTAATTAATCCCTGAAGCACTGTGCCCGGTCCAACCTCTACGAATGAAGTTGTTCCGTCATTGATCATATTCTTAACTATCTGAGTCCAACGCACTGCACCGGTAAGCTGTGCAATCAAATTATTTTTGATAGTGTCAGGCTCTGTATGAGGAAGAGCGTCAATATTTTGATAAATCGGACAATTAGGCGCTTTAAAATCTGTATTGTTGATAGCCTGAGCAAGCTCCTCTTTTGCCGGATTCATTAATGGAGAATGGAATGCACCACCTACCTTAAGTTTCAATGCTCTTTTGGCTCCTGCCTCTGTCATTTTTTCACAAGCAATAGCGATACCCTCTTCTGATCCGGAAATTACGATTTGTCCAGGACAATTATAATTAGCCGCAACCACAATCTCCTCTTTTATATGGTTACAAACCTCTTCAACCTTTTCATCATCAAGACCAATAACGGCTGCCATTGTTGATGGTCTGACTTCACATGCTTTCTGCATAGCCTCTGCTCTTTTTGAAACAAGTTTCAACCCATCTTCAAACGATAAAGCTCCAGAAACTACAAGTGCTGAGAATTCACCCAAAGAGTGACCTGCCACCATATCAGGTTTAACTGAAGGATCAATCAACGCAGGAATAACCGATACAAGAAAAACTGCAGGCTGAGTAACCTTAGTTTGTCGCAAATCCTCTTCTGTTCCTTCAAACATTAGATCTGTGATTCTAAAACCAAGAATATCATTTGCCTTTTCAAAAAGTTCTTTTGCTTTATCAGAAGTTTCATATAGTTCTTTGCCCATTCCAACGAATTGAGCTCCCTGTCCGGGAAAAACGTATGCTTTCATATTTTCTTATTTTTTGTAATACAAATGCAAAACTATAAAAAAAACTTTATCAACAACCAAATGTTTAATACATAGGACTATATTTGTATAAATTCTAACCTAATTATTATTATGAATAGTATGTTTTTCATACCGGGACACTGGGAAATTATCGTTATCGCTCTTCTTATTGTTTTACTTTTCGGAGGGAAAAAGATTCCTGAACTTATGAAAGGTTTAGGAAAAGGGGTAAAAAGCTTCAAAGACGGAATGAGAGAGATAGAGGATGAAATAAAAGATGACAATAATAAAAAATGATTCAGGAAGAAAACGAACAACTTGAACAAATGTCATTCTGGGATCATATAGACGCTTTCCGCGCCGTAATGATCCGGGCCATACTTACGATTATAGCATTTTCAACAATCTTTTTTATTTTCATGAATAAGATTTTTGACAATGTGATACTTGCTCCGTGCAGTTCAGATTTCATTGTATATCGTAAATTATGCTCTGCACTTGCTCCGATTGGTGTATTCGATGCATTATGTGCCCCTTTCAGCATTGATCTTATCAATTATAATCTTAATGCACAATTTTACACTCATCTTTCAACCTCATTTTGGTTGGGGCTGATATTCTCATTTCCCATATTAATGTATCACTTGTGGAATTTTATTTCGCCTGCATTATATGCTCATGAAAGAAGGAGTGTGATTTATGCCTTTTCATTTGGAAATATACTTTTCTATACAGGGATTTTAGTTGGATATTTTATGATTTTCCCACTTACACTACGTTTTTTCGCAACATACACTGTAAGTAGTCTGATAGAGAATGCAATATCTCTCGAGTCTTATATGTCGAATTTTCTTTCATTGATTTTTTTGCTCGGTTTGGCATTTGAACTTCCGCTTTTATGCAAACTACTCTCAGCCATGGGATTATTGAAACGTCGATTCTTTAGTCAATATCGCAAACATGCCATCGTAGCACTTATGATATTGGCTGCCATACTAACTCCTGCAGATCCATTCTCGATGCTTCTGCTTTTCTTCCCTTTATGGTTACTTTTTGAACTAAGCGCATTTCTTGTAAAAGATTAAACAAGAAAAAAGAATAATATAGAAAATAAAACCGCTACTATTCGTGAACGGTCATCCAATTTAATCTATATAAATAGGTATAAAATAATAAGAGCGTTAAGATATTATATCTTAAACGCTCTTATTATTTTGATTAGTAAAAAATCAAATTACTTTGCCGGAGAGATAGCCTCTGTAGGACAAACGTCTGCACAAGTACCACAATCAGTACAAGTATCAGCGTTGATTTTGTAGATATCACCTTCAGAGATAGCTGAAACCGGACATTCATCGATACATGTACCGCAAGCGATACAATCTTCTGAAATTACGTAAGCCATTTTGTTTACAAGTTTAATTTATTAGTACTATTTTAGCATTACAAATTTAGAGCTTTTCCCAAAACATCAAAATCAAAACCAACTCTTTTTTTATTAATGTTGAAAATTTTGTATAATAAAAAAAACGATATCTATTTTTACAGCTTGAATCGGAGATATCTGCAACTTTATATAATAAATAGGTGATAAAAACGTTTTACTATAACAACTTTTTATTTAAGGTTTTCTCTTTTTAAAGTGTCGCATTGTATGATCAGAAAAATATTTCTTCTTTTTACAATCATAATTTCAAATACAATTTTTTTATACTCTCAAAGTGAGCGTGTAAAAAACACTCCATATGTAGATCAGAGACGTATACATTTCGGCTTTTTGCTTGGAATACACTCTCAGGACCTTGCATTCTCTCACTCAGGATTCAAAACAGACGACGGTGAACAATGGTATGCTGAAATTCCGGAATTCTCTCCGGGCTTTACTGTCGGACTACTTGCCGATTATGCTTTTACAGAACGTCTGAATCTGCGAATAACGCCCAATATGTGCTTCGGTAATAAAAATGTATATTTCAAAGAACATGTTTCAAATCAGTGGATATCGCAAGACATTAAATCAAATTATGTAAATGTGCCTATCCTTATAAAATATAGTGCGAAAAGGGTTAACAATTATAGACCATACCTTGTAGGTGGATTTACACCCTCTTTCGACGTATCGAAAAGAAAGGATACCCCAATAGTGCTCAATCGTTTCGATCTTCTTGCCGAAGTAGGTGTCGGAGTAGATATATATCTTCCATATTTCAAGTTAATTCCGGAGCTGCGTTTCGGCTTAGGTCTCCTTGATTTACTCAAGAAAAATAGACCCGATCTTCATGAAAAGGAAGATCTTAAATATACTAACTCTATCAGCAATATTAAGTCAAGACTTGTTTCTTTGGTTTTCTATTTCGAATAAATACATATATATATATTCTCTCTTTGATCCGACACTATTTTCGGACACTTTTGAACAATAATCATGATAGCAATTTTATGGTTATTTTTATTTTTACACCTGATGCTTATTTATTAACAAATTAAACAATATGAATTTCAAAACTATTCCCGGTATTCTTATGCTCATTACTTCTGTTTTTACAGGATGCGAGCAAAGTGCTAAAGACACAGTCACTATTTCAAATCCAATCCTTCCCGGCTATTTTGCCGATCCGAGTGTTGTTGAAAATAATGGTAAATACTATATATATGCCACTATTGATCCATGGGGTGGTGATTCTCTATCTTGTTGGGTTACTGAAGATTTTCAAAATTGGGAATATGAACAACTTAACTGGCCTACTAAAGCGGCTTGTACAACTGCCAATTCCGGAAACAGTAATGTATGGGCTCCATCTGTAATCAAAAAAGGAGATAAATATTATATGTATATATCCGTAGGTTCTGAAGTATGGGCAGGTGTAGCTGATCAACCTCTTGGGCCATGGAAAAATATTTTAGGCGACAAACCTCTTCTTGAATATGATAAGACTGGTTATTGCCATGTGATAGATGCAGAAGTTTTTATTGATAATGACGGTAAAAATTATCTTTATTGGGGGTCCGGCTGGAATTGGACTAATGGAAGATGTTATGTTGCTGAAATGGCAGACGACATGCATACGTTTATCTCCGAAGCTAAAGAGATCACCCCTACCAACTATTTTGAGGCTCCTTTTGTGATAAGAAAAGATGATAAGTATTATCTGACTTATTCAGACGGAATTACAATTGAAGACAGTTATAAAGTAAGATATGCTGTATCCGACTCACCTTTCGGTCCTTTCATTGAGGCTGATAATAGTCCGATACTCGAAAAAGATCCGTCGAAACAGGTATATGGCCCGGGACATCATACTCTTACAACTATAAATAATGAACTGTATATTCTTTATCACAAACATAGACTACCATTCATCGAGGGTACTGCATATCGCCAAATGTGTATGGATAAGTTTACATTCTCTGAAACAGATGGTAAAATCAACAATGTAATCCCGACCGATGCTTTTACTATGCCAAAACTGGGAGTTACTAAGCAAAAAGGAACTATAAAAAATATCAATGTAATAGCAAGCTCTTCGAGAGATAAATATTGCGATGCTTCAAATGTTCTTGATAACAGTTTCCAAACTCTTTGGGCTCCCTCTAAAGATGATAAGGAGGCTTCTCTTGAGATGAGTCTTTTAAAGGAGGAAAATATTAAAGAGATCACAATACTATTTGAATATCCATGGGAGAAATATTCTTTCGAATGTTCTATATCTACCGACGGTAATGAATGGAACAAATTTTACTCTAATGATGGAATCAATAGTGTTGGATCACCTTTTAAATTAAAGGTAGACCAAAATGCAAAATTTATTCGCTTCGATTTCAAATCAGATGTTGCTATCTGGGATATCTATGTAGATTAAAAAATTCATAACAGAAGTTTATACATTGTGGATATGTCGTGTTTGTCACAAAACCGACATATCCTTTTTTTTGATCCGCAACTTCAATTTTCTGGCATCGAATCACTAAAATTTCTTAGTGAAGAGAAAGTAATCCTGTTGTGAATAGAATAAATATACATTTGACAAATCACTAATAAAATTAGAAAATTCAATTTTTTAGTTAATACTTTTGCTGCTCCTTGCAAGGTTTCAACTTACACCTTGCAAGGATTAGACTGACACCTTGCAAGTTATCTATTAACAACCAACTAAGTGAAGCAAAAACAACTTTGGGTTAAATAGACTGATTACATATATATATTTATTATAATTCATCAAGCAAAAAATGACAAATATATAGAGGAATCGCTCTAAATCTACCAAATTACAAATAGTAGTAAAAAATGCCATAACAACACTTAAATCTCCTTATTTCACTACTTTACATCAATAATTATATCATCTTTTTTGCTTTTGATTTGTTTTTAATTTAACAAAGGATGAATTAAATACTTTGTCGTTATTGAGTTTTTTACAATAAGATATTAATCAAAAAAAACCTGAGATGTTGATGTTGAAGAGTAGATCGGGGAAGTTGATTTTTGGAAAGTGTATAATAGTAATTATATGCAGTATAATAAATATTTATGAAGGATTTACCCAAAATATGTATAAGCATATCTCTTTGGAAGGTAATTTCTCTTCAAATACCGTTATCAGATCAGATGATGAGAAAAATGTTTTAATTGATAATCCTTATAATGATATATATACTCTTCGTATAGGTTTCCAAAGTACCCCTGCCGACTCTAATTATTACGATAAAGTATACAATTATCCGGTTTCCGGGCTCGCTCTTTCATTTACCGACAATTCTCGAATCAAACTAAAAAATAATTCTATTAAAGGTGATGTTTATTCTGCTTATTGGTATATAGATGCGCCGATTAAGAGATTTCATAAATTCAGAGTCGATTTCTCATTTCAATTCGGACTCGTTTACTCTCCTAAAAGTTTTGACATAAAAGATAATGCATGGGAAGAATATGCCGGCTACCCTCTTCTTGTAAATGTTGCAGGTTCGCTTTCTCTGAAATATATGTTGATGCGCAACATTGAAATAGGGATAGGGGCTGAGGTCAGACACTATTCAAACGGAAGAATGGGTATGCCTAACAGAGGGATGAATATGAAAGGGATAAATATGTCGATGAGATATCTGATAAATCCTGTCGAAGACTTTACAGCTCCGAAAGATGTGAAACATGAGATTGAGAATAAAGGATTCAATTATGATCTGTGTCTTGTTGGAGGAATTCAAACATCTGTCGAACAATGGGAAATGTATGAAGAAAAGCGAGATAACGGTGAAAAGATAAACACTCTTTCTTTTACAAAAAGCCCTAAACTAGCCCTTTATAATACTTTTCTTTATAGATATTCACAGATGTGTGCAAGTGGACTTGGATTGGATTTTTTCTATAAACAGGATATCGAAAATAATAAGAAATGGGATAAAATGCTTTATGGACAAGATGCCGTGAAAGGTTTGAAATATTCGCGTCTTGCCTGCGGGATATCTATTAATCATGAATTTTATTATCGTAATATATCGGGATTTGTTGCTGTAGGTAGATATATGTATCGTGAATATGGGATAAGACAAAACGATAGTCGGTTTTATCAACGAGCTAATCTGAGATATCATTTTAGAAAATCAGGCAATCTCTATATAGGTTATGGCATCAAGGCTCATAATTTTAGTGAAGCTGAAAACATGGAGTTTTGTATAGGATATAAATTTGTCAAAAAAAGGAAATAAATAATAAATTGAATAATTTATATATGATGGGGATAATATATAAACATGTTTCAGTCTATTATTTTAATTTATTTTTTTGGTTAGTTGTAACACAAAAAAAGGATGCTTTCTTCTGAAAAGCATCCTTTTATATTTTTTATTTGTAACTCCTCTATTACTGAAGACGGAATGTTACAGGTAATGTGTACTTAACACGTACTGGTTTACCACGTTGTTCTCCCGGTTTCCATTTAGGCATGTTGTTTACCACACGTAGGGCTTCTTTATCAAGAGCCGGGTCAACACCACGAACCACAGTCGCATCTGCTACAAGTCCATCTTTTTCGATTACGAAAGAGATGATTACACGACCTTGAATACCGTTTTCCTGAGCAATTGCGGGATATTTTACAGATTTACTGATATATCCAAGAAGAGCAGCATCACCACCAGGGAACTGAGGCATGTTTTCTACAACTGTAAAGATTTCGTCAGTAGTTGTTTCTTCTTCTGTCGGAGCGCCATCATTGAAATTAATCTCTACCTCTGTATTTACATCATCTTCTGTAGATTCTATTTCAACCTGTTCGATCTCTTTATCATCTTCTACGACTTTAAGGATCTCCTCTACCTGTGGTGCAGGTGGCGGTGGTGGCGGTGGAGCAGGTTGCTGCATTGTTATCGGAATGATTTCATCTTCAAGACCGTCAAATGCATCATTTGCTACTTCTATTAAAGTTACCTCTGTTGTGGTCCATTCGAAAGCGACAAAAACTGTAGAAAGAATGAACACAAGTCCGACAAGGATGTATAAAGTTCTTCTTCTCTCCAGGTCAGCTTTAGGACTCTTTTTAATTTCCATATATATAAATCTTTATTATGTTTCTCAATGTGGACAAAAGTAGTATAAATTTTCATTTGTGATTTAACTCTAACACATTTTTTTAACCTTTTCTGCTGTTTTATATTATTTTCTGCAAAAGGAAGTCATATAAATGTTATAAATAAGACTCTATTCATGTTAAATATTACAATATGATGAATTTTCGTATGATTTTAAGTTTATTTTCATGCATATAAATAAGTTGATTTACAACTTTGTATATTTTTGAATTGTTTTTTAATAATGTGTCTATTCAAAGATACAGTTATAAAATTATTTTTAAACAAAAAAACGAACATAAAACGCAATAAAAGCGCTTTTTTTTTGTTATCAATTAAAGAATTGATGAGTTAATAATTTTAATTAAAAAAAATTATTAATATACCACTTTAATTAATTAAATTTTACTTATTCAGAACAACCTCATCTTATGAGATTAAACATAAACAAACTTACTTTAACCATCATTTTATTAATAACATTTACATTAGTTAAAGGAGAAAGCGGAAATACGGTATTCGGGTTCCTTGATATACCTGTTTCTTCAAGAATAAATGCGTTGGGAGGAGTGAATATTTCAGTTGTAGAACGCGATCTCTCAATTACCTCACAGAATCCGGCTCTCCTTGGTCCTGAAATGGATAAGAATGTTTCATTGAGTTATATGAGATATATAAAAGATGTGAACCTTGGAAGTTGTAGTTATGCGATGGCTCTTAACGATAACGGGGCAATAGCTTTTGGTGCTCAATTTCTTAATTATGGTGATTTCAAACTAACCTCAGAAGACAACCAGATATTAGGAAGTTTTTCGGCGAAGGATATGCTTTTTAATACAATGATAGGTTATAACATTTCGGAAAGATGGAGAGGAGGAGCAAATGCGAAATTTATTTATTCTGTATATGAAAGTTATACATCTTTTGCTATGGCTGTGGATTTGGGTGTGAATTACTTCAATGAGGAGAGAGATTTTTCATTCTCAGTTACTGCAAATAATCTTGGTGGTCAATTGAAAAGTTTTCATGAAAACCGTGAAAAACTTCCGATTGATCTTAGAGTAGGAATCTCACAGGCATTAGCTCATGCTCCATTCAGAATCTCCCTTACAGCATTTAATCTGACTGATTGGGATAATAAATTCATAGATAATAGTATCTCTGATGATGAATTAGGTTCGAATAAAAAGGATAACTTTGCAAAGAAGATGTTCCGACATATTATAATAGGTATGGAATATCTTCCAAATGACAACTTCTATCTGGCATTAGGATATAATTATAAGAAAAGATCTGATTTTTCAGGAGGCGGAGGTTTTATGACCGGATTCAGTGCCGGGACAGGTATTATCATAAAGAAATTCAATATTAATGCATCCGTAGCGCAACATCATATCAGCGGAACATCTTTTATGATCGGAATGAATCTGCTTCTGAACAGATTCTAACTATTCTTACTCCTTAATTATGAGCCAAAGCGATAGTCTGTTGTTATTTGTTATAATAACCATTACTCAAAAACAGATTGATGAAAAAAATAGTTATCGCCATCGACGGTTTCTCTTCATGCGGCAAAAGTACAATGGCAAAAGAACTTGCTAAAAAAATCGGATACATTTATATCGACAGCGGAGCAATGTATCGTGCCGTTACTCTTTTTGCTCTTGAAAACGGAATAATCTCAGATACCGGAATAGATACAGATAAACTTAAGAGTCTGATGAACTCTATAAATATAGAATTCAGACTTGATCCTGTGACACACCTTCCAATCACTTACCTCAACGGAAAGAATGTAGAGAAAGAGATACGCACAATGCTTGTTTCAAACAATGTCAGTAAAATAAGTGCAATCCCTTTCGTACGACATCTTATGGTAGAATTACAACAAAAACTTGGGGAGAAAAAAGGAATTGTCATGGATGGCAGAGATATAGGAACGACAGTTTTCCCAGATGCCGAACTTAAGATATTCGTAACGGCGTCTGCAGAAGTTCGTGCTCAAAGACGCGTGGATGAAATGATTTCAAAAGGTGAAAAGGTATCATTTGCTGAAGTTTTGGAAAATGTCAAATCTCGCGATCACATTGATCAGACAAGAGAGGAAAGCCCTTTAAAAATGGCTGAAGATGCAATAGAACTCGACAATTCATATATGACAATAAGTCAGCAGGATGAATGGCTTGAGAAACATTTTAACGATATCATCAATTCATAATAAATGGATGTAAAAATAGAGATTGACAAAGGTTCAGGTTTTTGCTTCGGTGTAGTGAAAGCTATAAATAAGGCAGAAGAGGAGCTTTCAAAAGATGGTATACTTTATTGTCTTGGGGATATTGTACATAATAGCAATGAAGTGGACAGACTCGGATCAAAAGGATTGATAACTATTGACAGAGAGAAGATGAAAAGTCTTAACAATGTGAAACTCCTACTTCGTGCTCACGGAGAGCCACCTCAAACATATGAGATAGCCAAGGAAAACAACATTGAAATAATAGATGCAACTTGCCCCGTGGTGATAAAACTACAGCAAAAAATAAAGAAAGTTTTCGACCTGACTGACTCCTCGTCTACCATTATTATTATATTCGGAAAAAACGGACATGCCGAAGTGAACGGACTTGTTGGTCAAACCAATGGCACAGCTATTGTTGTGGAAACAGAGGATGATTTACATAATATTGATTTCAGTAAGGATATTTATCTTTTTTCCCAAACTACAAAATCTCTCGATCATTTTAAAAGTGTAATAGACATTATAAAAAACAGGATGGAGCCAACTGCTAAATTCACTTATTTTGATACTATTTGTCGCTTGGTGGCCAACAGAATGTCTGCAATAAGAGATTTTGCTACTTCTCACGATATTGTTTTTTTTGTAAGTGATAAAAAAAGTTCCAACGGAAAAGTGCTGTTTAATGAATGTCTTAGTGTAAATAAATCAACATTTTTTATTAATGATAAAACGGATGTACATATCTCAATGATAAAAAATGCTTCATCCATAGGTATTTGCGGTGCTACATCTACACCTAAATGGCAAATGGAAGAAGTCGCTTCCCAAATTAAGAATCTTTTGTGAAAAAATAAGTGTACTGAGGTATAATAAAACGATATAAATACTCCATTTTTAATTATTATTTTTAAATTTGTAATACTAATAAACTTCAAATCAAAAGTTTATTGAATTTTTGTTCAAAGGTAAATTTAATAAGATTGTTATGGGTTCTATCAAATGTATCGGAATATTAACTTCCGGAGGTGATGCACCGGGTATGAATGCGGCTGTGAGAGCCGTTACGCGTGCAGCTATTTACAATGGGTTAGAAGTAAAAGCCATTTATCGTGGTTATAAAGGGCTTATTACAGATGAAATAGAAACTTTCCACACTCAGAATGTTAGTAATATCATACAGCAAGGCGGTACAATTCTAAAGACTGCCAGATGTAAAGAGTTTATGACTCCTGAGGGTAGACAGCTTGCCTACGAAACATTACAGAAGCATGGAATAGAGGCTTTAGTATGTATTGGAGGAGACGGTACTTTAACTGGTGCCCGAATTTTTGCATCGGAATTCAATTTTCCTATCGTTGGTATTCCGGGAACTATTGACAATGACCTTTTCGGAACAGACAACACTATCGGTTACGACACTGCTCTTAACACGATAATGGAGGCTGTCGATAAGATTCGAGATACAGCAACATCTCATGAACGACTGTTCTTTATTGAGGTTATGGGTCGCGATGCAGGTTTCCTTGCTCTTAACGGAGCAATAGCTACAGGATGCGAGGCTGCAATAATTCCTGAAATTGCTACTGAAAACGATCAACTTGGAGAACTTATTAAAAACGGTTTCAGAAAATCGAAAAATTCAAGTATAGTGCTTGTAGCTGAAAGCCCTTTGACGGGTGGTGCAATGGCTCTTGCTGAAAGGGTAAAAAATGAATATCCTCAATATGATGTAAGAGTAACAATTCTTGGACACATTCAACGTGGAGGTTCACCTTCTGCAATCGACAGAATTCTTGCCAGCAGAATGGGTGCTGCTTCGATTGATGCATTGCTTGAGGGACAAAGAAACGTTATGATTGGTATACAAAATGATGAATTGGTTTATGTACCGTTTAGCAAAGCTATTAAGAACGATAAACCTATCAACAGAGAACTACTTAACACATTAAGAATTCTATCAATTTGATTTTGTTAAAACAATTATATCTAAAAGCGGTCATTCTTATGATCGCTTTTTTTGTTTTATATTTTATAGAATAAATCGTAATACAATTGAAATATATATAACAAAAAAACAATATACTTTTGAAAAGTAATATTATCAGACTCTATTTACATCTATAAAAAAGGTTATTGAGATATTTTGCGATACACATATCGTTTTAACCATTATCTTTGCATTATTTTAAAGATTATAATTAATATGTATAAACCAAATAAAAGAGATTGTAATTATTTGGTAATTTATTCAATATTCAGAATATTTTAAAGATATTATTTTGATATATATTTTTATTTATTCAACAACAACCCTTAACAGAAAAAACATAATAAACTCTCAACCATCATCAGATTATGAAAAAAATAGCTTTGTTATTTTTATTGTGCTTATCATTTTCAGTTTCATTTGCTCAAGGTAAAAAGGTCGCTCTTTATAAAGTTGGATTTTACAATTTAGAGAATCTTTTCGACACCATAAATAATAATGGGAAATATGATCTTGAATTCTCTCCAAAAGGTGATAAGCAATGGAATTCTCATAGATATAATCTTAAGCAAAAAAATATGGCTCGTGTCATAAAAGATATGAAAGTTGATATCCTCGGTATTTGTGAGGTCGAGAATATTTCAGTCATTGAAGACCTTGTCAATATGCCGGATATTAAAAATTCAGGATATAAAATAGTACATTATGATTCACCTGATAAAAGGGGTGTTGATGTAGGATTGATTTACGATCCAAAAAAATTCATTGTACTTTGCAGTAATTCCCATAGGTTAACAATTGAAAATAATCCTGATTTCAAAACGCGAGACCAACTTGTTGTCTCAGGTCTTCTTGGCGGAGAGAAAGTTAGTGTGATTGTTAACCATTGGCCTTCACGACTTGGAGGGGAATCTCAGTCGAGCTATCTAAGAGAGGCTGCTGCTGCTCTTACCAAAAGTATTGCTGATTCTTGTATTAAAGATGATCCACAAACAAAGGTTATCATTATGGGTGATATGAATGATGATCCAACCAATAAAAGTTGCAAAGTGGTTCTTGGAGCCAAAAAGAAAGCTAAAGAGGTGAAAGAGGGTGGTTATTTCAATACAATGTGGATGCATTATGACAAAGGGATAGGAACACTTCAATTTCGAGGGGATTGGAATCTTTTTGATCAGATAATTATATCAGAGAATCTGCTTAATGCAGATCAGGGGAAATTGAAATTCTCTAAATCTGAAATTTTCAATAAAGATTATCTTATAAATCAAGAGGGCACATATAAAGGGTATCCGAAACGAACATTTGCCGCAGGAGTTTTCCTTAACGGTTACAGCGATCACTTCCCTACCCTAATTTATCTTACTCAAGAGGCTAAATAAACATATTTAAATTATATACAGATCCGGGGTAGCAGCAACGCATATTTCCCGGATTTTTCTTTTTATAATAATACTATAACATGAATAAAATTTCTACTATTCTGACTTTAAGACTTTTTTCATGTGCAGTCTTGATAAACTTTGCTTTATCATTATTTGCTCAGAACGATATACCTGACGGGTATTATGATAAAGCGAACGGACTCGCTTCGGGAGAACTTAAAACTGCTTTATATGAGATTATAAAAAATGGAACAAGAGTTTCTTACGGAAATTCCACATGGATAGCTTTTGAGAAGACAGACCTTCATCCGGATGGTACAGTTTGGGATATGTATTCGTATGAAAAGCGTGAGTTTCCCGGCAACGGCGAAGCTCCTTCGGGAATGAATATCGAACACAGCATAGCCAAAAGTTGGTGGGGCGGCACTAAAAATGATGCTTACAAAGACCTTTATCACCTTAATCCGTCAGATAGTAAAGCCAATAGTGCCAGAAGTAATTATCCTCTTGGTATAGTCACCAACGGATCAATGACAGGGTCTTTGAAAATTGGGAAGAATAGTTATGGTAATGAATATACCGGAAGTTGTTTTGAGCCTCTTGATGAATATAAGGGAGATTTTGCAAGAGCATATATGTATATGTTCACTTGTTACGAAAACCTTACATGGACAAGTACCAATGCTCCATCTATGCTTAACAATAATAAATATCCCATGTTAAAACCTTGGGCTGCGAAATTGTTGCTTGAATGGAATGAACTTGATCCGGTAAGTGAAAAAGAGCTTAAAAGAGCATCTGAGATTTACAAAATTCAGGGAAACAGAAATCCGTTCATCGATTATCCCGAACTTGCGGAATATCTTTGGGGAGGAAAAGTTGGCGAAACTTTTGAATTTACCGATAGTAACGATCCCAAGATTGTATCACCTTCCGACAAATCGACATTCACAATGCCAGAAGTACACTATACTTCTTCGGCAAATATTAAATTAAAAATCATAGCAAAAAATATGAACTCTCCCCTTAACCTGTCACTTAAGGGGGAAAAAAGCAATATGTTTAGTTTATCGGAAACAAGCATTGCTCCAAAAGATGGAAATATTGAGAATGATGTAATAATACATTATCAACCTCAAAAGGCAGAAGATATAACTGTACAGCTTATTATTGAGTCAGCCAATAACGAGGTAATTATAAGAACTATAAACATAAAAGCAGTTTCTACTGAAAATTTCTATGCACTTGATGCAGAAGATATATCAGGCAATAGTTTTACTGCAAGATGGACTCCTTTATCTTCTACAAAAGAGTTTGAAATTGATGTTTATTCTAAAATAATCACAGGTGAAGCGGAAAAAGTAATAGCATCAGCTTCTTTCAATGGAGCTCTTGAAAAAGACTGGTCTCTTTCTTCATCATCAGATTATGTAAACTTTAATGATGAGCCCGGAGCAATTCGTATGGCATCAGGAAATAATGGTGCTACTTTGGTTTCTCCTCTATATGATTTGAGCAAAGGGGGAAAAATAAAGGTTACCACAAGATCGTGGCCCTCTGATAAAGATGTAACTTTAGATCTATATATTGATCAAACATACATTGGGAAGATTGAGGTTGAATCTACTTATAAAGAATATGAGATAGAATTTGACAATTATGATGAAGAATCTGAAATAAGTCTGGTTGCCGTAAAAGGGAAAAGATTATTTATCTCCGGCATAGAGGTAATGAGTTCTGGGGAAACAATCTCAAAATTCAGCGAACCGGGTTATCCGAAATCTATAACAAATGCTACTTCTCATCAAGTCAATGGCTTAAATAAACTATCTGTTTATTATTATACTGTAACACCCAAAAATTCGGAATGGGGTGTTTCAAATGAGATAATGGTAAATACTACATCCTCAACTACAGGTATCGAGGCTAATAAGACAAATAAGTATGAAATTTTATGCTCTAAGGGTATAATAAATATTTTAGGATTGAAACCGGGTGCAGAGATCTCTATTTTTAATTCCTCATCTCAGAAAATAGGCTCTATTCAGGCTACTGATACTTCTGAAAGGATAGAAATTAGTGAAAACGGTTTATACATATTAAAAATTGAAGATAATGGTGTTAATGAGGTCTTTAAAGTATCTGTTTATAAATAATGATTATAGAAATATCGATTTTTTTAATATTTTTGCAATTGATAACAAACACACTTTAAATATATCAGTTTTTATAATTTGAATATAATATGAAAAAAATCACGGCATTTATCTTTAGTCTGTTTTTATGTGTAATGCTAATGCCTGCTAATGCCCAAATTAACTGGGGATTAAGAGGGGGACTAAATGTTTCAAAACTTAACATTAATGATTTTAAAAATCAATCCGCAACAGGGTGGTTTGTTGGACCAACCACGGAATTTACACTTCCTATAATTGGTCTTGGTTTTGATGCATCGTTACTTTACTCAAGAATTAACTCAGAAGTAGCTAATGAGACATTAAAGTTCAACTATCTTTCTATTCCTCTAAATTTAAAGTTTAAACTTATGATTCCAATAGCTCAGCCATTTATATATGCAGGTCCGGAATATAATGTTAAACTGGGAACAAGTTCTGACAGAAAATTAGAAAATATATTAGGACGTGATGCCGGAATGAAAGGGTCTGAGTGGAGTTGTAACATAGGTGCAGGTATTGACCTTTTATCAAGACTTCAAGTTTATGCAGCTTATAATTTCGGATTTACAGATATTGTAGAAAACAGAAATTCAAAACAAAGTATTTGGAGAATGGGAGCTGTGGTTATCTTCTAAACATTAAGTTTACTAATATAATACATGATACCATTATAAGAGATTTAATCTTTTATAATGGTATCTTTGTTTTTAATGCTTTTCGGTCTATATTTATATAACAAAAAGTCTATTCGGGAGCGTTTAACCACTTCCTTAAATTAATAGATCAATACGTTTCTAAGGTTTACTTTATATTTATAATCTTTTTGCTTTGAATACTTACGTTGACGTTATTCTTCCTTTACCTCTTAACAGAGTTTTCACATATTCAATCCCTTTACATTTTGCAAATGAAGTGTTTATCGGGTCAAGAATAATCGTGCAATTCGGAAAGAAGAAATTCTATACCGCAATTGTTACCAACATGCACAATAATACACCTCAAACTTATTCTACGAAAGATATTTATGCAATATTAGATTCCAAACCTATAGTGACTACTATTCAGTTGAAGCTTTGGCATTGGCTGGCATCCTACTACATGTGTTCTATCGGCGAGGTATATAAAGCAGCTATACCTTCCGGGCTTAAAATTGAAAGTGAGACAATTGTTTCGGCTAATGACGATTTCGAAGAGGATGAAACGAATAGATTAAAAGAGAAAGAATCTGTAATACTTGATTTGGTTGCAAGTAAAGAGAAGCTTTCGATATCCGAGATTGAAAGAATCTCGGGTTATAATAATATCCTACCTGTAATAAAATCTCTTCTCGAAAAAGAGGCTTTATTAATTACTGAGCAACTTAAAAAATCTTATAAGGTAAAATTTGAGCGCTGTGTAAGACTAACTATACCCAGAAATGATCAGGATAAACTTAGAACGACGTTCGATGAACTCGAGCGCTCGAAAAAACAGTTTAAACTTCTTCTCAAGTATCTTGATTTATCAGGATATATGCAAAAGGGTGAGCTTAAAGAGGTAACAAAAAGAGATCTTATTGAGAAAGCCGACGTAAGTAATGCAGTTATCAAGGCACTTACAGATAAGGGTATTCTTGAGATTTATCAAAGGGAGTTATCTCGTCTCGATGTTTCACAAGTAGACAAAGAGCCGCTTAAGATGCTTAATGATGCTCAGCAAACAGCTCTTAAAGAGATTGATGAAAGTTTCGAGAATAAGGATGTCGTACTTTTCCACGGTGTAACTTCAAGTGGAAAGACTGAGGTTTATATGCATCTGATTGAGGAGGTTGTTGCTCGTGGGGAACAAGTTCTTTTCATGGTTCCGGAGATAGCACTTACCACTCAGCTAACAGAGCGTCTTAAGAAGGTATTCGGCGATAAGCTCGCTATTTATCACTCTAAATTTACAGATAACGAAAGAGTGGAAATATGGAATACTCTACTTAATGAGAATTCTATACAAATAGTTATAGGAGTAAGATCATCACTTTTTCTTCCATTCAGAAATCTGGGACTTGTAATAATTGATGAAGAGCACGAAGCTACTTATAAACAACAGGATCCCGCTCCAAGATATAATGGTAGAAATGCAGCAATGGTACTTAGCGCATTCCATAATGGTAAAACACTTTTAGGAAGTGCAACACCGTCTATTGAAAGCTTTTATAATGCTAAAATTGGGAAATACGGGTATGTAGAACTCACAACAAGACATGAAAATGTAGAATTACCTTTTGTTCATGCTGTTGATTTAAGAAAAGAGCGAGCAGAAAAAACTATGCTTTCACATTTCTCAAAACCTCTTGCCTCGGGAATAAGAAGAAATATTGAAAACGGTAGTCAAACCATAATATTTCAAAATAGACGAGGATTTGCTCCAATGGTTGAGTGCTCGATGTGCGGATGGGTCCCAAGATGTGAACATTGCGACGTATCTCTAACCTATCATAAGTCATCAAAGTCTTTATCCTGCCACTATTGTGGGTATTCTATTGTAATGCCGGATGCCTGCCCTTCATGTAGTAATCATTCTATAGAATCACTAGGGTTGGGAACCGAGAAAATAGAGGAAGAGATAACTACATTATTTAAAGGTGCCAAAGTATCGAGAATGGATCTTGATACTACACGAACAAAAAAAGCTTATGAAAATATTATAAAAGAGTTTCAGGAAAATAATACCAATATACTCGTAGGCACCCAAATGATCTCTAAGGGGCTCGACTTTCATAACGTTTCACTTGTTGGGATTATTAATGCTGATATGATTATGAATTATCCTGATTTCAGAGCGCACGAACGCGCTTTTCAAATGATGGTTCAGGTAGCAGGTCGCGCCGGAAGACGTCTGCAACGTGGTGAGGTTATTATTCAAACAAGCTCTCCTGAACTTCCGCTAATCAAACAAATCATGCACAGCGACTATAATGGTATGTATGAGACTCAAATATCTGAAAGACATAGGTTTTGTTATCCCCCTTTCTATCGTTTAATATATATTTATATGAAGCATCGCGACGAGAAAGTTGTACATAATCGCTCAATGATGTATGCAAGATATCTAAAATCAATATTCGGTGATCGTGTTTTGGGTCCTGACAATCCTCCTGTTGCTCGTATTCAGTCGATGTTTATTAGAAAAATTGTAATTAAAATTGAAAATGAGGCATCAATAAAGAAGGCTAAAGAGATATTAATGAAAAGCAAAGAGGATCTGGCTTTAAATCCTGATTATAAATCTTTGATAATATATTTTGATGTCGATCCGGTATAAATAGTATATATGATATACGAGATATTGAGAATTGATAAATTATAAGAAAATCAGCAGTAAAAAATCACACAATTATGGAAAATAAAAAATATAAAATTCTTTTTGTTTGTCTTGGTAATATATGTCGTTCTCCTTCGGCACACGGCATTATGGAGAGTCTTATAGATAAGAATAATCTATCAGATCATTTCCTTATCGACTCAGCCGGCACTTATGCAGGTCATAGCGGAGAACTTCCTGACAGCAGAATGAGAGCACATGCTTCAAAAAGAGGTTATAAACTGACTCACCGTTCAAGACCTGTTTCATCCCAGGATTTTGAAGAGTTCGATATGATTATTGCAATGGACGATAGCAATTACAATAATCTGAAAAGACTTGCTCCTGATCTTGAATCAGAAGCTAAAATTTATAGAATGATGGATTACTCTCAATCTTTAGATTACGATCACGTGCCTGATCCCTACTATTCGGGAGCAGAAGGCTTCGAGATAGTTCTTGATCTATTGGAGGATGCTTGTGGAAATCTGCTGAAAGAATTGAGAGAGGACTTGGAGATTTGATAAGAGAACTTGCGATTACAAGTATAATATCATCGTTATAGCATAACGAAAAAAATGGCGAATATTAAGATGAAATTTACATCTTAATATTCGCCATTCTTTATTTATTATCCTCATTCAAATAATCATAATATATCCTTATCGCATCTTCAATATATTGCATACAAGGTTTTCTGTTTATCTTATTTCCATTTGATGAATATTCATCTTTTCCTCTTAATTCACGACAAATAAGAGAACCGTTTTCCTTAATAAAACGTTCGGAAACATCTTTCACATTTGAATATGTCATCATTTTTGTTCCCTTTCCCGGAGCTCTTCTCATCCCTTCAAGCATTACAGCCCCACTAACAGCCCCACATATTTCACCCTGACCACCTACTCCACCACCGAATCCGGACATTAATGATGCCACTGTTTGTTCATCTAAATTTGAGATTTCAGGAAATACCATTGCTACGCATTGGCTACAATTAAAGCCCAGTTTATGCAATTCTTTGGCTTTTTCTATTTTTTGAGTTAATTCATCCATAATATTAAATGTTTAAGTAAATAAACAAACAATATTTTGAACACTCATATTCATAGGTGGAGATTTTATGATTTTTCTATTTAACCATTACGGACAGACTCTCTAAAAACTTATCGTTTTCTATTTTGATATAGATGAGTCTGTTTTTATAAAGATTTAGATTAAGATTATCGGAATATGTTCTGTTGATAAGTTTACCAAGATTATCAAAAACATATATATAAGATGGCAAATTGTTGTCTACATAAAGTATATTCTCTATTATTTTTATAGGTGACACTCTATTTTGAGATATATCATTTTGTATCGAGGATTTAAATAGAGAAAACTTATCAAAATGATCAGCATTTTCAACAGAATTCACACTATAGGAATCAACCCTTATACTGTCGCTCTCAATATTTATATTGCTGTATATTGACTTGTTATTCTGCCCAAATCTTCCGGTTAATAAAGACCAGTAGTCTTCAACAAGATGCATATTGTAATTACTCTTCATTATTGATTCGGGAATTGCATTATATCTTTTATTACCGACTGAATTATTAAGAAAGTAAATGGTTCCCTCTGACATATCGAATATTCCATTTTTTGTACCCTTCATATTTGAAGCAGAAATTTCTTCGGGGCAATAGGTTAAATCCTTGATATTATCTTTCAAAAGTTTCTTATTTATATTATCAACCGGTCCGATTACTTCATACACATGATCATGCCCCTGAATAGCAAAATCTATTTTATTATCGTCAAACCATTTGCTCATATTCTCTCTTATGGCCTTCTGATCACTATCTGACTGATGCATCCCTCCGGTATACATATTCCTATGAAAAGCTGCAATTCTCCACTTCTTATCTTCATTCTCCTCAACCTTTTTATCAAGCCATTTCTTTAATTCATCAAAGTATCCCCTCTTATTATAATCATTGTAATTAAGTATAAAAAAGACAGAGTTTCCTATTGGAAAGCAATAATTGGTTCCCGATGTTTCTGTCTTTACAGAAGATGTCATATTAAATGAATCATCGGTATTAAAGTGATAGAAAAAGTTGTTTGATAGATTACGATCATGATTACCTAAAACGGGAACAATAATATTATTCATCAGTATATCTTTAAAGCGTGCAAAAAAATGTTCCCACTCCCATTCAGCATAAATATTGTCGGGTGAATCAACAAAATCTCCCGTTATCAAAATAAAAGATGGTTCTTTCACACTACTTACCGCATTACGAAGCGACACCTCCACTTTATTATATGAATCCAGATTATATAATTGAAAGTCTGTCAGATATATAAAATTTAAATTATCATCAAGCGAGGCTGTCTTAAAATATCCTGTATGCGATTCAGCCCTCTCATTTCTCACCTTATATTTATATTGTGTCGCGGGTTTCAAATTATCAATTTTCGCCTTGAAACATATATACTCTCTATTTTCATTAATAGGTAACAATGTCTTGTTAACAATTTCATTATGACGTGAGTTTAGATAATTAAACCACTTATTCTCACCTGCACCTTTTATGACCGTAGCATTATCCCATGGCTTATCTTTTTCAACAAAAAGAACTTCTCCATTTTTTATCTGAGGATTGCTAAACCATGCCAATCCAACCGAATAAGCAGGATCTCCATTCACTGATATACTTATATTAAACGGCGTATCGCTATTCGATGAGTTGATAAGATATACCGAATCATTGACCATAACATCAGATATCCACTCTCTGCTATTTTGAGAATATGAGATTTGTAATATTGAAAGGTTTATTAGAAGAAATATAACTCTTAGGTATACGTGTATTTTCATATCTGAATATTTGTAATATCTGTAGAATACCAATTATTACTTTTAACGTATTTCTTGAGTATGGGTTCAATTATTAGTCACCTCTTTATAGCCTTTCGATTTTTCTTTTAAGTATTTCTTGAGTATGGGTTCAATTATTAGTCTATTTCAGACTTTGATCAAAAGTCTGAAAAGTATAAAAAATCCCCTTCCCTACAAAGAATGTAGAAAAGGGGAAATATTTATTTTAATCTAATCTTGAATTTTGGATTATAGTTTTTCAAGGACTATGTCTTTAATTGCTAAAGAACATTTTTCTTGTTTGTAAGTTCTAAATTCCAAAAGAAATTTAGGGAATGTAGCAGTAAATTTCAGTTCTACTTCTTCCTCCGCTTTTGTCCATGTAGTCCAATCTGTTGAAATCGGGAAATAATCATTAAATGATCTAAATGCATCAGTAGCATTTGATGAAGTAAAATATACCGGTGCTCCTGATTGACTCAACCCTCTACTCCATATTCTAAGCTTTTTGTGGGTTGCCTTATATTTAAAGGTTAACTTATATTCAGCCCCTTCTTCTACAACTATTTCTTGATTAAAAAACATGTTACAGTTAGCAGCAGCAGTTTGATCTATATTAAGACCATCTTTCGTTGTAATAACATATAGATCATCTATTCCTTCATATTTATCATATATAAAGCTCCATCCCTCAGTTCCATTCTCAAAATTACCATTAGCAACAAGAGCATCCCCAGGATTAACAACCACTTTCTCTTTAACAACAATATCAAAAGTCTTAGTTGCTTCTTTACCGTTATTAACCGCAGTTACAGTTACTGAAGTTGTTGAAGGAGTTGTTGGAGCTGTACCTGTAATAGTTGCAGTCCCATTCTCACCCCCTACTAATGTTGCCCATGAAGGAAGACCTTCTGCCGTAATAATAGTTGTACCTTCGCCGTTAGCAACAGTTGTTGTAATTTCGCAATTTAGCTCTTCTCCATAATAAACAGAACTATTTCCATAATATAAAGAGAGTGTTGTTTCAGGAGCTGCTGCAGATTTACCTACTACGATATCATCAATACACCATGTTGCAGAAGTTCCGCTTCCACCACCTATTCCTCTATACATAAATCCAATATATACTACACCTGAATAATTCGAAAGATCAATTTCTCCTGATTCGACAAATACATAATTAACAGCCGAAGAGGTTGGAAGTGTCATTCCTTCAAGTTTTGTTTTAACAGTCTTGCCTTCTAAATTTTGAAGAACGTATATTTCGAATTCCGATGTTTCATTCCAATAAGCAACAGCTGATCTGAAAGATAATATTTTCGCCTCAGAAAGATCAAGATTTATCCCTGGAGTTATTACCCATGATTCTTGAGTTTTTCCATTTTCCGCGCCATAAGCCGTAGCACCTAAATAATAATTTCCATCTTTACTATAATATTTTCCTTGCCATTTTCTTGATCCTTGAGTAAATAGATTCTGCCATCCTTCTTTAATAAAATCAACATTATTAGTGACATCATCAAAAGAATATGAAAGAGAGGTTACCGCTGTAGCAAGATCTCCGGAAACCTCAATATCTGAAGGTTGCTCCTCTTCTCCTTCATCATTATTATCTTCAGGACCTTGTCCATCGACACGATAATTTGACATATTCTTAACTCCGGGAACACCATTATATTTCATAATATCACCCTTAACCATCACCTCTTTACCCATATTTTCAGGCTTTGACATAAGTCCAAGAACACTTCTATAGTCAGTAGTTACCTGAATATTTATACAGTTCGCAGTGCTTGTTTCTGTAGCGTCTGCAGCAAGATAAATATTGTAATCTGAAAGATAAGATTCTTGTGGTCCAAGATAATCTGTGTAAGAACTATTTTCACTGTGTCTATATCCTACTACATATCCTTTTGCCCAAACACCCGATTTTAAGGCTTCACTCGTTGATGTCGGATTAAGGCTTATGACATCTGTAACAGTGAACGGTTTATCAAGCTCGCCTGTCCCTTCAAATTCATAATCCTCCTGTGGTTTCTCTTCCGGTCCCTGACCATCAAGACGGTAATTAGTCATATTCTTAATCCCGGGAACATTGTTATATTTCAGAATGTCACCTTTAATCATCACCTCTTTACCCATATTATCAGGATTAGACTTAAGTCCAAGGATTGTTCTATATGCTATAGGAAGCTGTATAGAAACACATTTTTTATAATCTGTTTCTGTTGCTGTTTCTGAAATATAAAAATTCACTTCGCTTAAATATGATTCCTGAACACCGAAATAATCAGCAGCTATATAAGATCCATCTTCAGTATTTTCACTATGTCTATATCCTACTATATAACCCTTTACCCACTTATCTGTTGCTACAGGAACTGATGTTGATGTCGGATTAAAAGTAATAAGTTCAGATACTGAATATGGCTTTTCTAAAGATCCATCATTCTTATCTGCAGGATTTACAATATCACCTAAAATATTATCATTTTCAACGCTATCACACGATTGAAAAGAGAATATAGATGCACACGCAATCATGATCCATAAAAGACTCTTGTAATTTCTCATAATTATCATTTGTTTTGGTTTGTTGTATTTGTAGTTAGTTTATTATTTTGTTTCAGGCTGAACAGTAGTTGGGGTAATATCACTAAACTTCTGAATAAGAAGCTGAATGTTTCCTGAGCTAGATCCTTTATCCTTATACCAGGCAACAATAGCTACAACATCATGACGACCTCTCTTTAATTTTTTTGCTGCAAATTTTGCATAGAAAGAGGTAGTTACATTAGTTGTTTTTCCATTAGCATCTTTGATTGCTCTTGAAACAGGAACATTAAGATCATTTTCAATAGAGAATGGAGGAATATCATCATTTTCATCATCAGGAATAAGATCTCCATCTGAATCATATTGAGCTATATCATCAATAAGTTTTATATTGTTATTTTGAAAATGATTCGGAGTAGGATTAGTAGAGCTTGTCATATAATATCCAAACTGAACATTTTTAATCTTCACAAGACGACTGTAATAATACTCCTTATTATTCATAATCTCATCAATCGTTACCTCTTCCGGCTGTGAAAGCAAAGTATCAGGAAGTCCTAATGCTTTAATATGATCTTTTGCTATTGTAAAAGGTAAGCGTCCAACTTCATATCTATCTCTTTTTCTGTTATATGTCTGATAACCCAAAGCTGGGAAATTTGCATAATCTCCAATATGAAGTCCGGCAGCATTTATTGCCACCCTCTGACCTTGTGGCCAAAAAGCTGAAAGGCCCGATGCATCTATTGAAATATCAAGACCTGACCCATCTTTTTCGTCACGAATCACTATTTTTTTGTAAGTATTACCATCTACATCTGTCGATACAACAATTCCTCTGATTATTGCTTCTGCATTTTCAGGTATAGCACTTACGTTAAACATCTTTGCATAATTATTACTATGAGAGTTCTCCGTAAGAAGATATTGTGCATTACCAATATAAAGATCTCTCATCTCTTTACAAGTCATAGTTGCCTCTATATTATCTTGTAAAGGATCATACTTTTGTGCCGGTAGCTCGTCAAATTTATCTTCATATTGACATGAAGAAAATGCCAATATAAATGAGACAGAAGCTAATAATATTTTATTTAAACTTTTCATAGAATTTTCTTTTTTTACTTTTCGATTTCAATCAATAAGTGTTGCATTAGAATTTGTATCCAACGTTAACGAAGAAGTTGAATCCCTGAGCGTAATAATACTTGTTTGGATATTTACCAAGATTATTAATATCCAAAGATTTATCATCCGAATTGACTGGAATACGACCTTGCTGATATCCACCTGTAATCATCTTAGTATTATTAAGAACGTTATTTGCGTTGACATTAATATTCAGTGATTGAGTTCTGTTTTTCAGATATATAACTTTTCCAAAAGAAACATCGACAAGAACACCGTTTGGAAGTTTTTCCTGTTGCTGAAGTGCAACTATATTATCAAGAATTACAGAAGCCGGAATGTCAGAGTTATAATTTCCTGAAGTAACCTGACTTATTGCATTTTTATATTTCTCGTAAGCTGAATCAGTTATTCTACTTGGGCTGAAATCAAGATAACTTCTATCAAAATAAGATGCTTTAATCTCTGCAAACCACATTTTGGGGCCATTGAAGTTAAGTGCTAAACTTGAAACAAGCTGAGGACCATTATTAGTGTAAAGTCCTTTTGTTCTGGCTACATCAACAAGAGAACTTATATTTTCAGCTCCTACTTCCTGTTCAAGAGATCCGTTTTCAGAACTGATTATACTGATTGCATTACTTGTATACATATACTCACCATAAGAACCGGCCGCAGTCAAAGAAAACATACTTGTTAGTCTTACAGTGGCAGCAGCCTCTACACCTCTGTATCTTTTCTCAATACCGCTAAGAGTCTGATTGATAAATGTCTGATATGTATCATCATAATAACCATTAGTTTCAGCACAATCTTTGAAATTTGTTTGGAAAGCAGTTAAACGACCTCTTACTCTACGATATTTAAATTCATAACTTACATCATAAGAAAGAATCTGCTCTGCTTTGAGATTAGATATCTGACGATCCATAATTCTTTGAGATACATATGAATTATTGGCTAGTGGAGCCCTACTTTCCGCAAGAACATTAGCCGAAATTCTGTTTCTTCCGTCAAATTTATAAGCAAGACCCGCTTTAAATGAAGGTGTAATAAAATATGTCTCTTTACCTTTTCCGTAAGAACGGAATGTTGATGGTCTCATATTGTCAAACAATTCTCTGAAAAACAAAGAACGGCCATTATCCATTAGCCCCTCTCTTTGGAAAGAGTAGTAGGTTGCTTTTGCTGCATAATAAAGATCAAGATTTCTCCAGTTCCATTCATTCTGAGCGAAAATAGAGGCTTTCTTTATATGCATATTATAATTATATCCGAATTTATCACCCTCTTTAATTACCCTATTAGGATTATTAATATCATTCTGTATAATATTATCATTATTAGGAAAATCTCTTTCGGAGAACTGATCTACATCAATCCACTGATTACCACCAAGAAGATCATTCATCGTCTTATAGTGCATACCTTTTGAATATTTACCTTCAAGTCCTCCGGTAACTTTAAGTCTATTGAACTTTCCTAAATAAGTAAGATTTAGATTAGTTTCAAAAAGATTATTATGTCTCTCTTCAACAACATATTTAGCTGTCCCGTTAGGATTAACCTGATTATTCGCATGGTTCGCCTGATATAACATATCCCAGTCTATTTGAGATTTAGATGGATCATTTGCCCAGGTATCAGCCATATTATTGTATAGATTTAATGTTATATCATCCATATACTCAGGATCCCCAAGGAAAGATGGCATATTTCTATAATAATCAGGTCGAGGATCAACAGCATTATAGAAACCTAAAGCTGTCGAACTATATCTATTATAATGAGAACCTAAGCCGGCTTTAAGTTTTTGGTTTTCATCTATCGTCCATTCGTATGATAAGATAACAGTTGGATCATAACTACTTACAACGCGAGAGTTGCGTTTTTTTCCATCCTGGTAACCCCAATAAGGATTATAATAAATATCTCCGTGCAAATCGATTGCCTCTTGAGTTACGGCTGAATTTTGACCTCTCTGTCCGGGTGCTCCAAATGTTATAAGTGAAAGACTATGATTTTCATTGAAGATTTTTTCTGCTCCCAGATAATAGCCAAATGAATTATAGAAAGTTCCATCCCATGCTCCCTCTTCAGACCAACGATAGATTAATCCTCCATTAAACGCCCATCCGCTTGGAAGAAGACCGGAAGCAACATTTACGGTACCTCTTAGTACATATGATCTGTTGGTTGCTGCGATAGATGCTCGGGATCCTTTTGCAAATCCGCTGGCTTTGCTAATTATGTTACTTGCACCACCAATATCACCATAACCAAACCCTGAAACTTCTGTATTTCTAACAATATCTTTGTTTTTAAACAAAGAATTCATACCTCCCAACATTGAAAAGTTAAAACGGCCTCTTTCTCCATCGTTAAAAGCCACACCATTGATATAAGTAGATGTATATTCTTGATTATAACCTCTTAAAGAATAGCGCATTGCACTAAAATTAAAGCTTGCAGCCTTTAGATAAACATCATCTGCTGATGAAAGTAAATTACCAATAGTTTGACTTGATCCGTCTTCATCATTCATTTGTGATTCATCAACATATGTGTAAGTAACATTTAGATCATCTATATTAGGCATTAAGGATAATATTCCAAAATCATGTATTTCTCCTGACTTAGAGTGTGCTCCTGTTATTAAATTTGAATAAGCCGGATGTATTAAATCTATAACGAAATCGCCAAGGTCATTTTTAATTACTTGAAAAACACCCTCTTTATCGGTTCGGGTATAGATGTTTTGATCTCTTACTACAATGTGAACGTTAGGTAAAGGTTTGCCACTTGTTCCATCTACAACTATTCCTTTAAACCCGGTTTCTTGACCGAAAACCGAAATAGAGAGAAACATTAGTAGAAATAAGCATAAATTCTGTTTCATGAAGAATATTTAATTAATAATTTCTTTACATGTGTAAAAATAGATATAAATATCATGAGGCGTTAATTCAGCCAACTTTCATTGTCTTAAATTATATCTATTTTGCACATTATTACTTTTATGGAGCTATAACCTTTAATATTAACTAAAGGTATCTTGAAAATTGTTATTTCAATCTGTTTTCTAATAAGTTACGCAGTTATTTTTTTTACAGTTAGAATGAATAATTTAATCTCATTGTAATATTATTTGGATTATTATTTAGTATAAAATCTATAAGAAGATTTTTAATTTAAAGTCAAGGTTTACTTTTTGCAATTTATTATATAAAAGTATATATTTTTCCAATTGCAAAGTATATTATACATAAATATTTTAAATATAAATTGCTAATTATTTAATAGTTATACAAATTCAAGAACATATATACTACTATAAAAAAAGATGATAACTGAATTTAACATTCAATTATCATCTTAGTAATATTATTGTAATTATTGGTGTTATATCAGTCCAGTTCAACCACCGTAATACCAGCTCCACCAAATTGTACATGCTCATCTCTATAAGACTTCACTCCGTTTACTGTTGCAAGATATTGTCTGATAAGCTGGCGCAACACACCGGTTCCCGTTCCATGAAGAATTCTTACTGAAGAAGCACCAACAAGTATGGCATCATCAATAAAATAGGTCACTGCCTGTAAAGCATCATCAGCCCTGAAACCGCGAAGATCTATCTCCTGTTTGAAATTCAGTTTTCTTTCCCTCATCTCATCAGTTGTATTAGCTGAAATATAAGTAGCACCCTTCAATCCCTCTTTTTTGATCTTGCTGTTACTCATTTTCTCAAGCTTATCAACCTTAACGGTAGTCTTTAGCATTCCAAAAGCCACTATTGCACTCTTTCCATTTACTTCGAGTACCTCGCCTATCGTATTTTGACCTTTTATTCTCACATTATTACCAACCTCTATAATTGAGTGTTGATAAGTCGATTTCTCTTTCTTATCTTCTTTAGTTTTATTTTTCTTCCTATCCTGACGATCTTTAAGCTGTTTGATTTTTCTGTTAACAAGGTCATCGGTATCGTTGTTAGAATTTATCTCATCAGATAAAGATGACAAAGATTTTCGCAAATCTTTAGTCTTTTCCTTTTCTGCCTGAGCCTCTCTTATCTCTTTAATAGTAAGCTCAATCTTAGCATTAGCCTTTGCTATAAGAGCCGCAGCATCCTCTTTTGCCTTTTGAATAATCTCCTTACGCTGTTTATCAAGTTCCGTCAGACGTTCCTCATACTTATTACTATTATCTTCAAGCCTTTTCTCTTGCTGACGTATATTCTGTCGTTTATTTTCCCAATATCTCTTATCTCTTACTATATCCTGAAGATATTTGTCCATATCGATATAATCGGAACCAACAATATCGGAAGCAGCAGAGATTACATCTTCCGGCAAACCGATTTTCCTGGCGATCTCAATAGCAAATGAACTTCCCGGATTACCGATTGAAAGTTTGAAAAGAGGACGCATATTATGTCTGTCATAAAGCATTGCTCCATTTACAATCCCCTCCGTATCCTCCGCAAATGTTTTAAGATTCTGATAGTGAGTGGTAATAACCCCGAAAGCTCGGCTATTATTAAACCTTTCAAGCAAAGCTTGAGATATAGCACCACCAATCTGGGGTTCTGTTCCTCCTCCGAATTCATCAATAAGCAAAAGTGTTTTACTGTTACATTGACGAACGAAATGCTTCATATTAGTAAGATGAGACGAATAAGTAGAAAGATCATTCTCTATCGACTGCTCATCACCTATATCAATAAATATATTATCAAATATTCCGCAACGCGAATTCTCATAAATTGGTATAAGCATACCGCATTGGAGCATATACTGGAGAAGCCCCATACTTTTAAGACACACCGATTTACCTCCGGCATTAGGACCCGAGATAAGCACTATGCGCTGATCTTGGTCAAGATCAATATCAAGTGGTACAATCTCCTTATCCTGAGGTTTATGTGCCAGATAAAGAAGCGGATGAATAGCCCTGTTCCAAATTGCTTGTTGCTTATTTTCAAAAATAGGTTTTACCGCCTCTATCGATTGTGCAAAATATGCCTTGGCACGTATAAAATCTATTTCAGCAAGAAATTCATAGGAGTCGATTATTGCATCTATATTAGGTCGCAAAGAAGCTGAGAAATCTGATAATATCCTTATAATCTCTCTTCTTTCTGCGCTTTCAAGTTCCCTTATCTTATTATTAGCCTCCACAACTTCAGATGGCTCAATAAATACAGTCTTTCCCGATGCCGACTCATCATGTACAATCCCTTTTATTTTTCTTTTGAAAGTTGGAGCAACCGGAATCACAAGACGCCCGTCACGCATAGTGGGAGTAGTATCCTTTTCTACATATCCTTCACTCTGAGCAGAACGCAAGATAGAATTAAGACTTCGGGATATACCATTCATTGTAGATGACAGCTCTTGACGTATACGAGCAAGTTCGGGAGAGGCATTATCCTTCATCTTTCCAAATTTATCAAGCATACGGTCAATATCTGATACTATTGAAGGGAAAGTTTGTTTATCAACTGTGAGCTGTTGCAATTCCGGATATTTAATCTCATCATCCGAAGGATTGAAGAATCTTATTATCGCCCTGATTGTATCAAGCGATCTTCTTAGATCAAAAAGTTCACCTTCATCAAGATAAGTTCCCTCTACCCTGATTCTGGCAACCGACGATCTGACATCATAAAAATAATTGTCGGGAAACTCATCTTCATTATTGATGATTCTGACAAATTCGTCAGTACGGTTAAGGTTAGTGGTTATATTTTGAAAATCTGTTTCAAAACTCATTCTCTCAACTTTCTCTTTGCCAAGCGGACTCAAACAACGTTGAAGAAGAAAGTTTCTTATCTTATCAAAACCTATCTTTTGCTCAAAATTTATCGGATATATCACTTCTTTGAAAATATTTTTGCGATAACAATATCATTATGTTCACAAAGATATAAAACAATTACGGGATTTTTGTTTATTGTAAAATCGATATGAAATCATCGATTAAATTACAGCAACGTCTATAAACAAGAAATGGCAGTCATCACGACTACCAATCTCCATTAATCTTAAATCTAATACCATGAAAAACACAGTACAAAAGTAATGTATTTTTTATAATTTGTGCAACCGTTAGCACAAATTTACTTAGTATTAGTATATTTTAACTTATTTGTGTTTCTATTCTTCTTCTTCGATTTCATCTTCAGCCAAATAATCATTCAGATCTGCCAACTGACGAAGATATGCAAGAATAAAATCTATGTTTTCATCAAATATCTCTTTTCCATTATCTTCCGGAAATTTGAGAGAAGGATATTTTCCTTCTTTTACTATTTTACGAATATATTCATCTTCAAGCTCTGAGTCTTTCATTGCCATCCACCAGATATCTTCTTCAATCATCTCTGGATTCTCTTCTGTTAACTGATTAATGACAGCAATAAGACGAGCTTCCTGATCTGCTTCATTGAAAGTAACCTCTACTTTTTCAGGAGCCTCATCAAAAAGATGAATTTCAGATTCTTCAGCCTTCACTGTTTCTATAATTTCATCTGAAATAGTTTGACTCTGAATTCCGCCAACCAACATCCAGTTGGCTTTCCAATTAATAATACTTAGCCTTTGAATAAGTGATGTATTCTGTAATTTTTTAGGATATTTTTTTGTCTGCGAACAATCAAGTTCAATAATCTTATCTGTTGCAATATGTTTCAACCTAATAAAGGTTGCTTCAATAGCATCAAATACGAAATACCCGGTTTTAACCTCACCCATATCTTTCAATATGCTATAATAGGGACTCATCTTAGTCACACAATGTGACAATAATTTTGGTGCTCTTACTCCGAAAAATTCAGTTGGATTATTTATTGCAAAATCTGAAATATAATCGAAACATGCACTCTGAATATCATCCTCTCGATCTTCCTCTCTTAATGTATCAGCAATATATTCAAGATATCTGTCAATTATTTTTACATTGAATAAACTCATATAAGATTCTGTCCCGATCCATAATAGATATTTTTCAATATCAGCTTCCGAGGCCCCGAATTTAATCTTGAAATAATCTTTTAATTTATTATTCTCTGGTGCTTCTTCAAACTCTTTATCAAAAATAGAATAAGCGGCATCAGCAATTTTCAGTATTGTATTATTCAATGGAGAGAAACAGAACTGATTATCATACATATTTTGAAAATGATGCCAGCATATAAATCTTATATCCTCTACATTTATTTCATCCTCTGCATAATCATCACATTTGTAGAAAGGCACATATCTATCTGTTTTCTCTTTAAATACCAAAGAAACACCTTTCCAAATATTTGTTTGAGAAATAATATCTTCAAAATAGCAACATAATACTATTGCAATATCAATTCTTGCCTCTTCATTTAATATTATCAAATCTTGAAATTGTCCATTATCAATTATATCATCTATTTCATCAAGCAATTGATTGGCAAGTTGAGTATAATACATATCTGTACTAGCCGCTGCATCATAAGGATGAAACTGAAGCCATCTTGGATTATAAATTCTCTGTTTACTTTTCATATTATTTTTATTTTTTTGAAATTAGCTCGTCTACAATTTAGTTCCTCAACATAAATATTTTTAATTATTATAGTCAAACATCATAACCTATATAACAATTTATAATTCGAAGATAAATTATTTTTATTAAACTAATTATTGTCAAACAACTATAAGTAACAAATGTATAATTTTTATTAGATTAAAATAAAAAAGGCCACCCCGAAAGGTAGCCTTATTTTATATCAAATTATCAGATTCTGATTATTTGTTGTTTACAGAGTACATGTACTGGATTAGTTCACATACTTTGTT
>CAMTOJ010000030.1 GCA_947074145.1 uncultured Bacteroidales bacterium | reverse complement strand
GATAACATCTTCCATGTCGGAAAGATTACTCACTAATTCTTTTCCAGTTTCGCCTTCAATTTTTTTGCATCAGAATGTTAATAAACATCGTATATCATTTTTTCTTTTTATATAGTACACTAGCAAAAAGAAGAATAGATATAACTATATATAAAAGAAAAAACTTCAGACATTTAATCTTTGCTAATAAATAATTTGACGCAAATTCCTTATCTATACAGTCTAAGTTAAAAGCTTCTTCTATTTCATATTTATAACTAACATTTGAACTTATTATGTCAGCGATAATAATCAATGAAATAATCAACGAAATAAAAATAGCAATTATAAAAATAATTTTTCGCATATTTATTTTTTATAAACAGGATAACTACCAGTTGAAGACTTTCTATTTAAATAATTTCTAAGCCCTAATGGGGTTATCCGACTTCAAACTTTACATTCCCTAAATGATCCTTAAGATAATATATTACCTCATATTGACCTAATTTATTCTTCTTAATATATCCATTCTCTGTATTTATACGATATAATGAACTTATACCTTTTGTATCACTATTTATATCTGTTTTATAAATGGAACTTAAATTTGAGTTTGAAAAGTTCACAATCGGGAGGGATAAACTTCTGAATATCGAGATGATTGAAAAATCAGGAGAGAGAAATCTTGTTCTGGAGGTTGATAATGATTGGATTATTAATGCAAAATATGTGAAATGATGAAGGGTAGATATGATGAAATAGGGGAGTGCCTTAGAGTGTTTATTGTGGTGTTTTTTCGGGAGTTTTATGGGGTGCTTAGGAGGGTTGTTTGTGATTTATGGGATATGGGGGTAGATAATCAGTCTTTAGGTTGATTCTTTGTCCCCAGAGATAATATTATATAAAATTCAAATATCTTTATAGTAGAAATTTAATTATTACAAAGATATGGAATTCAATAAGTTTGATAAAGTAAAAGTTTCTACTACAGCAACAGGTCTTGGAGACTGGTTGGAGGGTGGATTGACGATATTTATGAGTTTGCAAGAAAAACATTTGTTTCGGTAAGATATAATAAACCTACTATTTATGGTGATTCCGGAATTGTATTGACTAATCTAGGGCTTTTAAAGAAAATTGATTCTTTATAACAATACTTCGATAAAAAACTATACTAAAATCCTGGAAAACAATGATATATATTAAAAAGTAGTCATAGAAATAATTGGTTAAGTCGCAGATTATTAGCATATTTAAAGTATTCGAACCCTTTAGATTATACAATTGAAATCAAGCATCCTTAACCAATATATGTGTATCTGTAAAGATATTCTTTCGAGAAATAGCACAAAGTTAAACAAAAGATTCCAAGATTTTTTTCTTGAGACATTTTAAGGATTGACTAAATATGATTTAATACTCTTACAATATATCCACATAATAAATCATAAAAGAATATGCATTCAATAAGGAATTATCTTCTTAAACCGTTTCCAATAATCTGTCTTTCGATATAAATCTACACATCCCGCAGGCACATAAAGCTCTATATCCTCTGGATTTGAAAATACTTCATGATCAAATACTTTAGGTAAGGTCCATCCTATTTTTAATCGTTTCAAAGGAACATCCTTAAACGCGTCTTTTGAAATTTTTATTACAGCGGCTGGAATCTCTATACTATTCAAACTAATGCATCCTTCAAATGATGACATCCCGATGAAGGTCAATGTTTTAGGCAGATTAACTGTTGCTAAACTACGACAATTTTTAAATGTCAAATAATTAATATGTGTCACTCCTTCCGGTATTGTCACAGACTTAAGATTGTAACATCCGGCAAAAGCGGCGTCTCCTATTTCTTTTACACTTTTGGGAATTTTTATTGAAGACAATTCACGACATCCTTCAAATGACTCTTCTCCTATAGATACAATTCCTTGTGGTAAAATTATTTTTTTCAAGTTGGTACAATATGAAAACATCTGAAGTTCAATCTTTGTTATATTTTTCGGAATTATTATTTTTTCTAATTTTGAACAACCCGCAAATGCACCTGAACCCAAGATAGAGAGATCTTTAGGAAGAGTTACTGATTTCAACTCCGTGCATCCGCTAAATGCTCCGAATTGTATCTCTTTTACACTTAAAGGTATGCTCACTGAGGTTAATTTTGAGACTTTAAAAGAAAAAGATCCTATAATTATCACACTATGAGGTATCTCTATAGATCCGACTCCACTATTTGTAAAGGAATAGGAATCAATATATTCTATACCATATGGTAGTTTTACGGATACTAAATCCGGACAATTCCAAAAAATTGCGAAAAGTCCGATAACCCTATATGTTTTATTTTGCCATTTTACGGATGGAGGAATTATAATCTCACCCTTATATGGGCCTATATCTTTACTTGATTTAAGATTGCTTGTTGCATATACTGTCATCTCATTAATAGAGTCTCTTATTAAATAATATATTCCCCCCACTTTAAAATCGTAATCCACAGCTCTGCTTTGTAAACTGCATAAAAATATTAGAAATACAAGGAGTGATTTTATAAATGTATTCATTTGTAATAGAATTTATTTAGTAATATTTTAGTAGAAACGAAAATATTAAAAAAACAATACTTCATTATCTTACTATCCTATTTCCCGGTTTTATATGTTTTATATTTTCCATTATGAAGCATTCTCAAAGTTACATTAGACGGATATCTGGAAGCATTCTTTATATCAGCATCACTAAGGTCTGGGCTTAAAGGATGAGAATGGTCACTTTGCATTAAAGATGCCCCCTTTTTCAGCATTTTCTTGCTAAATTCAGAGTTTGGATTAAGAGCTTGTCCGGCGAGTTCTATCCTATGTTCCATATGATTAGTTCCAACGATATTATTCTCTTCTTGGGTTGTCCCAATATTTACGAATTCTACGGCAGATCCTAGTGCTATTGTTTCAAATGCATTTGCATCGGCTTCTTTGCTATCAACATTAAATGCAGTATAATTTCTTTCGACTTTATTACCTTCAGCATCTATAAATGTATAACTACCTTGCGTAAAGTTTGATATTGTACCTGATTTACCAATTTCAACTTTATCAATTATTATTTCGGCAGAATTTTTTATGACTATATAATCTTTTTCATTTTCCATCTCTGTTATAGAACATTGACCATAAGCATTAAATGTATAAATAGCCATCCCATCCGGATCAATATACTTCACCGGATTATTAGCACAATACGCATAAGGACTAATATTTCTCAGCCAACGGATCCATAGAATGCCATCTCCCAATAGTCTGATCATAAAACCTTGCTCCATAATCATACATATTAAATCCATGAGTTTCTATTTTTTCTTTTCATTATATGCATACTCAAGGAATGATACATTAACATCAATCCCGTAATGGAAATAAGCAGTTTTATTTCTTATAGTTTAGCCTGTATTCAATTATGCTTTTATTTTACATTGATTATCTGTTGCATTATAATCCAAACAATAATCTAATCCTCGATTTGAGTAATCATCTAAATAGCCAAAATCATTTATTTCATATTAGACAAAAACACCTAATTTGATTCATTGACTAAGGGGAACCATTGATTTTCTGAATTCACAAAAAGTATTTTGGCACTATCAATATTTATATAAAAAGAATTAGCTTCTTTAAAAATACTAGTACCAACCTCGACTTTGTTGAAAATACTCTTAGGTACATTAAAGTTACATATTGAATCATTATCAAAACTATATTCACGACCATAGGAATACAATATAGGTTTCTTTCCTATTTCATTACATTTAATTACTATCTGATATTTATGTCGTTCTTCTTTATGATCATGGACATATTTATCAATTATAACTCCTTGCAATGAGGTTTCTTTAATATATTGCATCTCCTTCTCAAACCGTTGATTTATCTCTTTATTTATTGCTGTATCAAATATGTATATTTCATAACCTACGTATATGCAAAATATACAGCATATAGCGGCAATAAACATAATTATTCTTTTTATTATTAATTTCATTTTACTTTTTATTGTTAATTTCATCTTGTGTTTTACCTATATTTTCTTGCATTTCTTTAAATTTCTCATTTGGTCTGGGATCTGAACCACTATTTAGCTTTACTCCGGTTCCTTCTTCAATGATATCAATTACTACATTTGCACAATTGTTTATTAACACATTATAATTCTCTTTTTTTTCATTAATACTCGTCTGTTTATCTGTAGCAACTTGGGATATTTTAGCGTCCATTTCTTGTGATGTTTCTAATTTTACGTGATCTGTATATTCACTATTGGATTTATCCATTGTTTTTGCTTTATCAACAGCACCATCAATAGTAGTCGCTCCTTCAATAGGTTTTATTGTCACACCTCCTTGCACGCCAGAGGTAGCCATTGTAAAAAAGTTAGCATTTCCCCTAGTTCCAGCTGATATATAAAAAAACGCACCTTTACCGTTTTGTATTACAGCCCCCATATGCCCAAAACCGGAAGCTCCTTTTGGTGCAATCAGAATTGCAACATCTCTTCCATCCGGATCAATATACCTCACCGGATTATTAGCACAATACACATAAGGACTAATAGAATAATATTTCTCTGCCAATGGATCCATAGAATGCCATCTACTTATAGTCTGATCATAAAACCTTGCGCCATAATCATACATATTAAATCCGTGTACTTCTATTTTCTCTTTTCCATTATATGCATATTCTATAAATTAAGAATTATCAAGCTCCAGTCTTGATGGGAAATATGATGTTTTAATTGCATTTACAGATTGAATTCGTAAATTTCATTACATACCTTATGTAGTATTGCTAATTATTGTTTTAGGTCTAAAAATCTTTTATTTTTCCAATATTAAAAACATTTAATGAAATAAGTTAATATTAATAATAGATACGAAATTTACGTCCTTTAGCAAAAAAACTACATATCATTCCTTTCTTTGAAGGATATGACTGTATTTATAATTATAAATATAAGAGTATAAGTCTTCAGAAGTAATATATCTTTCGCAAGCAATTTCAGTATAGAAAGTTCCTATCCAAATCAGAACTTGCTTATTCTGTATTTGAAGAACAAGTAATGTACGGATATTTAATGTATCGATATCGATAAATCTAGGAACCCTTTGTTTATCTATTAATATTTTTTGTGTATTGTAATTACAACTCATACTATCAGGAGATAGCGGCATTAAATTGCTGAGAATCTTACAGATTTTATTTATTTTATTTCTATCTGTTACAATATCATATTTCCCATCTTGATATAAATATTCTTCGAACCTCGTTTTAGAGACACTAATAGGCGTCTCAATATCAAACTCTATACTTAAAACATAAATAGAATCAATGCTAGAACATTCATAGGGTAATTGAGCACATATATTATTAGTTATAAGATTCATCAAAATAATAATAATTACTGTCTTAATATTTATCATACAATCCATTTTTATGGTTTAAATCATTACTGTCCCATTAAAATCTAAGATTGCTCTTTGAAATATTTGAAATATAGTTACTTACAAATGTTTTTCGATTAAACGGATTTCAATTTGAACTTTTGTAGTATTTAAACATAACTGCAAATTCTCAGATATAAATACGTTTTCACTCAGTTAGTCTCATTCTTGGATAGAAATAAGTTTAACTACATTGTCCACAAATATGAAGGAGATAAGTATGTAAAACATTTTACTTGCTGGAATCAACTTCTTGCATTAATGTTTGGTCTGCTCTCTAATCGTGAAAGCTTGCGGGATTTGGTAATTGCACTTGATGCTCATTCAGAAAACTCAGTCCGAATACAGATCTATACAGCAATATCAACTTGTTGCTTGGTAGCAATTGTTCAGCATGATATGAACTTGAGAGAAGTACATATGAAGTCCTTCAAATATTAAGCATTTCATTGACTGATAAAACTCATCTTAGAGACCTTTTTGTCAAAACTATATTTCAAAATGACAAAGAACTATTTGGATCTAATGAACCAGGTTTATTTAATTTTTAATTCGTTCCATTTTTAATGGGACAATGGTTTAATTATAATTTCATTTTTATTTACTGTAGAAACAGGAGAAATTGTTTCGTATGGTGTTCCCCCATGATCTGTTCTAGTAACTTCACCTTCTTTTAATTTGCCCATATTTTTAGCAGTTTTCTGCTCAGAACCCGTAATTACACGTTTTTCTTCCTTATTTCCATAACTTGAACCATCAGGTTTTTTATCTTGATTTTGTTTTTCTGGATTTTTATCATTTTGATTTGCATGATCTATTTCATGATTTAATACTTCTGTTGGCGACATTTCATATCCATTTGTAGTAATAATTGCTTCGAATGGATTCCATTCAATAGTCTTTGTTTTTGGGTTAAAAGTACCTGTATTTCCATTTTTAATATAATAGATATTTTTAGAATCTTCCAATTCTTTAAGCTTACCACCATTCTTGGTTTCATTTAAATATTTCACAGCAATTCCAAATTGCATTTTAAAATCATCAGAAGTCCCAGGTGCAAACTTAACTTTCCTTCCATCCGGATCAATATACCTCACGGGATTATTAGCACAATACACATAAGGACTAATAGAATAATATTTCTCTGCTAATGGATCCATAGAATGCCATCTACTTATAGTCTGATCATAAAACCTTGCGCCATAATCATACATATTAAATCCATGAGTTTCTATTTTTTCTTTCCCATTATATGCATATTCTATAAATGAAGAATTATCAAGTTCCAGTCCTGATGGAAAATATGAAGTCTTATTCTTAATTGACTTATTTGAATTAATCTCCGTCTTAACATTACCTTGATGATCTTTTATATAATAAACAAACCCAAAGTCCAGACCTCTTCCGCCGCTACAATCTTCAAAATATCCGAAATCATTCATTATTCGATAAATAACCGGAGCTTCTTGTATATTACGATTTGGATAGGAATATTGCTCATACACTATATTTCCGAAATAGCTCCTTTCGATTTGCAATCGAATTTTATCAGATGGTATATTCTCTATAGATCCTAAGGGAATATTGACTATATCTGTTCTTGTTATATCGGTACGGGATAATTTGTTCCCTTCCGCATCATAACTAAATCTTATCTGATTACCATTTTTCATTTGGATTGCTGTTGGCAAATTTAGATTATTATATTCTATTCGCAATATTCCTTTATTTTCATCAAAAATTAAATTCCCATTTGAATCATATTTATATTCTGTATGATAATCTGTTCCATCAATAAACATTTGATTTCTAAACCTCCATGAACGCTCAGATTCATTTTCAATTCTTATCAATCTGTTTCCTTGATATGAATAGTTTAAACTCTGTTCGTCTAGAGTCATTCTATTTTGTTTGGATAAAATATTTCCCATTTTATCATATGTAAAACTTTCATCATAAAATGAATTATCTCCACGTGCTTGATCTTTACCATATGAATATATTAATCTATCTAGTTCATCATATTCATAATAAAAATATGTTTTTTTATTATCAGTTTTGTAATAATTTGCATATGTTCCTATATTTCCATTATAATAATTTTTCAAATAATTCGACTCGATTCCTTTACTTTTAAATAATGAATTCTGCTCTTCATTATAATAAAATAATTGGGTAGAAAATGAATGGACTTGCCAACTGGACTTGCCAACTTTTATTGGACAAAAGTTAAGCAGCATTTGAATATTTTGTTAATACATCAGGTTCACTCGCCAGAAAAGTAGAACCGATTGAAGGTACTCAATTCTGTTCATCTGAACCGGGATTTATGATTGTTTCAATGAAAGACAATAAACTTTCTTTCTTTATGATAAACGAGAAAGGGGAGACGATATATAAATACTCAAAAAATAAATAAGTTTATATAGGCATAAAATGAAAATAGGAGGAAAATTTTTATTTTCCTCCTATTTTCATTTTGTAATTTCCTGTCCGTGAATCACAAGTCCACGTTCAGAAGCGTAATTCTTAAGAAAGTTGATCGCTTCTTCCGTATTATTGGAGATCACTCCGTCGAGCACCGCATCTTTAAGAGCGGCTTTAATCTCGCCAACTTCTCGTGAAGGGGGAAGATTAAACATCTTCATAATCTCTTCGCCTGTTACCACAGGTTGCATATTTCTTATTCTGTCTTTTTCTTCAATCTCATGCAGTTTCTGACGCACTACTTTAAAATTAGAGATGTAACGTTTCACCTTCTCCTTATTCTTAGAAGTGATATCAGCCTCACACAGAATCATCAGTTCCTCGATATCATCACCCGCATCAAACAAAAGACGTCTGATTGCTGAATCTGTTACCTCTTCCTCTGCCAGAACAATAGGGCGCATATGAAGACCAACAAGTTTCTGTACATACTTCATCTTTGTGTCGAGAGGAAGTTTAAGTCGTCTGAATATCCCCGGCACCATCTTTTCACCAATGAAATTATGATTATGGAAAGTCCATCCGATCTTTTTATCATAACGCTTAGTAGCAGGTTTTCCTATATCGTGCATTACGGCACTCCAACGAAGCCAAAGATTATCTGATGCCTCGGCTACATTATCAAGCACAGCCATAGTGTGGAAGAAGTTATCCTTATGACCGCGACCCTCTTTGCTCTCAATACCTTTAAGAGCTTGAAGTTCGGGGAAAATAATCTCAAGAAGTTTCGACTTTTCAAGCAATATAAACCCTGTAGAAGGGCGTTTGCTATTCATCATCTTATTAATCTCATCAATAACTCTCTCACCTGAAATAATATTTATTCTTTCTCTGTTTCTTTCGATAGCTTTGAACGTTTCCTCTTCGATAGTGAATCCGAGTTGGGTTGCAAACCTTATCGCTCTCATCATTCTCAAAGGATCGTCGCTAAAAGTGATATCCGGATCAAGAGGAGTTTTAATGATACCTTTTTTCATATCTGCAAGACCGTCGAAAGGATCGACAAGTTCGCCGAAACGATCTTTATTAAGGCATATAGCTAAAGCATTTATAGTAAAATCACGCCTGTTCTGATCATCGTTAAGAGTTCCGTCCTCTACTATAGGTTTACGAGAATCTCTGTTATAAGATTCACGTCTGGCACCTACAAACTCAACTTCAACATCCTTATGTTTAACCTGAGCTGTTCCGAAATTCTTAAAAACTGAAAGGAAAGCTTTTTTTCCGAGCCTTGCAGCTACTGCTGAGGCAAGGTCGATGCCGCTGCCTACCGTAACTACGTCTATATCTTTGGAATCCCTTTTAAGGAATATATCTCTTACATACCCACCAATGACATAACATTCAAGATTCAATCTATCTGCTTCTTCAGAGATTATCCCGAATATATCATCCTGAAGATGATTGATGAGTTCTGCTTTATTTAGTTTCATTCTTAATTATGTGGTGAAATCGACCACAAAATTAAAAAAATAAGGCCGATTACCTAAGTTTTGATTAGGAAAAAATGTTATAACCCGTTTTGGAGGTAAGCTGTCTAAGCCCTTTTTTTATATAATTCATCTTCAGATTAGCAGGACGAATCACCTCTTGGTTCCATATAGTGATATCAATATCAAGCGGTACAATATGATTTTTTCTTGCCTCAGAATCGCGCCCGTTAAGCTGCTCCTGTTGCTTGAAAAACTCTTCCCAAAACGAAAGAGACTTATCTGTTGATACTATTCCCACACTATTGAAATACTCTTTGGAGGCGGAGTGCCCCTCAGCCACACTCTTATAAACAGACGAAAATTCGGCATCGACAGAAAGCGTTTTTATCTGTTCGATGGCTAAGGATATCAATTTTTCGCCCTCATCCGTATTACTGCCAAGTGTAACTAAAAAGAGATTCATATTATTTTGTTTGAGATGCAAATTTAAGATTAATATCACATCAAACGTAATTTCATATATAATAAAAATATATATCAAGTGACTCTAACTAATTTATAGAAAAATCTTTTTTCCAATATATAAGTTCATAAATAGAATGATGACATCATTCAAATGTACAAAGAGAAATATAGTATTTACAAATATAAAAGGATTATATGAAGATATAAACTTTTGTTCAAAATGCGATTTGTAAATATCTGAAAAACAGTAATATGCAAATTGGGGTTCAGTGTAAATACATCCGAATATAAATCGAAAATTGCATGTTTAAATCATAGATTTGTAATATCACAAACCACAAAATGATTTAAATTATGAAGTACGCGATTATTATTTTATCACTTATTTTTCTTTGTTCCTTTTCAAATAAATCTTCTTATAAAGATAAAATTAGATCTAAGGAAATTTATTATATGGTAAATGAAGATGGAACAATTAACACAAATAAAATAGTAGAGATTCGGGAAATTACTTACAGTTATAACCGGGAATTTATTTCAGGAACATCCTCTATAAATAAAGAGAATATAAATCTTACTTCCGATAACAGTAAGTATTATAAATTTCCAATAGTCACTGAAAAAATGATTTATTGCGAATTTGATACAATAGGTAGAATTACTGTATATAAAGAGGATTCTCAAGATTTTGGTATAGTTCTACATCATATCCAATATGATAATTGGGGCAACATATCTGAAGATTTATCTATTCCGGAAGATACCAATCGTCTTATATCTAAGATTACTTATGAATATTTCTACCTGAAAGATTTTGAATATGCAGAGCGAGACGGTGAAAAATTTGTCTCCGGAATGACAAAAAATTATTCAAATCCATGGATTAAAAGAACTGTCAGATATAACGGTAAAATTGTAGAATATACGGAACGTAAAATCAAAAACTAAAGATGAAAGCTATATATATTATCTCATTTGCATTATGTTGCTTAAATTCTTTTTTGACATATTCTCAGCAATTGACTATTAAAGGTACTGTTTTAGATGAAAGCTCAAAAGAAGGAATTGAGTTTGTTACAATAGCACTACAAGATGCCGATTCAACAACCATGACAGGTTGTATTACCGGGAAAGACGGATGTTTTGAAATAAAGAATGTAAAAGATGACACATATATTCTAAATGCTTCATTTTTAGGATATGATCCAAAATACATAAAAATAAAAATAGATTCTTCTCAAGTGATTGAAGATATTGTGTTAAAAAAGAGCGAGTTTCTATTATCGGAAGTTGTAATAGAAGCAAAACGACCATTTGTCATGCAAAAAATAGACCGTTATGTTGTCAATACTTCTGATTATCTTATTGCTACAGGTAAAAACGGTTTAGATATACTGAAATATACACCGGGATTATTGGTACAAAATAAAAACATTACTATCATGGGTGACAATGTTGACATATGGATAGACGGTCGTCCTTCACGCATGGATGGAAATGTGTTATCTACATTTCTTGAAGGTTTGTCGGGGGATAATATTGATCAAATAGAGATTATTACCAATCCTTCTTCTAATTATGATGCCGGGGGTGGCAGAAGTATTGTCAACATAAAAATGAAGAAAAATAATAAAGCAGAGGGACTGAATGGATCAATTAATGTAGGTTATGAATTAAGTAAAAGACATAAGATAATGGAGGGGATCGGATTAAATTTCAATTCAGGAAAAGTAAACATGTACTGTAGTTATAATGGGAAAGCCGGAAAAGACGTATCTACACTTGAAGAATTGACTACTCACACAACAGAGACAGACAAAAGAACTTTCGACAAATCGGCTGAGTTTGATATAGATAAATTAATATCAAATAACTACAGGATAGGGATTGATATAACTCCCAATGAAAAAAATACTATTGGATTTCTTTTTAACGGATTTAACAACAATGAGAATATAAATTCAAATACTACAACAATCATTAATCCGACATTGGAAGGGACTTCGCTTTCTCAAATGGACGGAAAATATAAAACAAGACTTAATGCAAGAATGTATAATATGAACTATAATTATATTTTTGATAAAAAGGGTGTTGATCTTAACATCGACATAGATTACGGTTATATTAGTAATAAAAAGAATCAAACACAAGATAATATATTTCTATCTTCGATTGGAAATGAATCTGAATTATGCTCTTCAAAACGTAGTTTACTACCTCAAATAACCAATGTTTGGTCTGCCAATATTGGTTATCATAATTCTGTTACTGAAACAGGTTATTGGGATGCAGGTGCCAAAATAAGCGGATCAAAAACAGATTACAATACAGTTTGCGAGGAACTAACCGAAGGTAAATGGGAAAATGATTTATATAAAAGCAATTATTATAAATACAGTGAAAATATTTATGCAGCTTATGTGAATGGAGGTCAGCGATTTGAAAAAATAGGATATCAAATTGGGATGCGGTTGGAATATACTGTTTCTAAAGGTGAATTGATTACTACACATGAGAGAAATGATAAAAATTATCTAAGACTTTTTCCCGCTTTATTCTTACAATATATGATCAATGAGAATCATAATCTTGTAACATCTTATACGCGTCGAATCAAACGGCCTGACTATCAAATGTTAAATCCTTTTCAGATTGCCTTAGATAACTATTCATATATAAGTGGGAATCCTTATTTAAAGCCGGCTTATAATGATAATATAGAACTAAAATATTCCTATGAACACAAATTTAGCATTACTCTTAGCCGTGTTTGCAATCAAAAGATGGCGCTTTTAGAACCTGTAATAGATGATAAAAATAATTGTTACGGCTATCTTTACAACAACTTTGGGACTCGAAACGCATATATATGTATGCTTAATCATAATAGTACTTTATTTAAAATATGGCGTCTCGATTTAATGGGGCAAATAGCTTATATTAAAAACAAATCTAATGTCTCTATCGAAAATTTTAATAATGATGGATTTTCAGGAGCTGTATGGATAGGCAATAATTTTCAAATAAATAAAACTCTTTCAGCAGAAATATCCCTATTGATGCTGCCGTATATGCGAATAGGTTATATTAAGAATGATAAGCTAAATAATAATTTATCTTTTGGATTACGAAAAAATATTATGTCAGAAAAGGCGACCGTAATATTATCGGTAAATGATATTTTAGGAGGGCAAAGTACACACGATATTATAACAATGAATAATATAAATATCAATACTAAAGAGAATAATAATTTACGCAGTTTTACTCTAAGTTTTAATTATAAATTTGGTTCCAATAAAATAAAAGGAACAAGAAATAGAGATATAGGTATTGAAGATGAGATTGAAAGAACATCAAATATTAAGAAATAACATAAACGCAATTCTTAAAACTTAACATATTGTAGATTAGTTAAATTCAGGAAATGGTTTCATTTACATTAAAAAGTAATGATTCTTTCGAAGTGATAAAACTAATAATATCATCCTTCTCATTCATACGTAGTTTTTGACGAATAGTTGTTTTACGTTGATATATAGTCCTTACACTTTGCTGAACTACAACACTAATCTCTTTAGTAGAAAATTCGGCACATAAAAGACAACATAATTGAATCTCTTTTTCAATGAGAATTTCACCATATTTATCTTTTGTAAGAGTATAAAAATTGTCATAAATCGAGTCAATAGTTTTATATAAATCATCCCATACAAGAAGAGTATCAGTATCAATATTTTCATTTGAAATTTGAGCTATCTGTCTTAGTAACTCTTGATTTTGAGATGTTGGAGTAGTAGCTACCAATCTGATTAATCCCAATTGCTGTAAAAGAAGTTTCCTAAAAAAATCCTCTTTTACGTGCATATTATTCTCCTTTAAGGTATTTGATAATAAATCCTGAAGAACGACACTCTTTTCTTCAAGATATTCAAGTTTTAATTTCTTATTACGTATATAAATAGCCTCTAAGATTATTCCAATAATCAATAATGATAATATAATGATCAATATCATTTGAGTGCGCTGTTCCTTAATGGTAATTAATAAATTTTGTTGTTCTAAATAATTTTTAGTCATGATTTTCTCTTCAATGAGAGAGCTCTTTTTTATGTTATCCATCCATATTGAGTCATTGAAACGCCCTATATTCGTACGTTCAATGTTTTTGCCTCTTGTATAATCAATAACAGATTGAAGAGTCATGATAGAGTTGTAATTTGTAACTAAGTTGGCAGTGTTATCCTGATATAATATTTCTTTGGCCTTATCTAAAAAAAATTGTGCCGAATCTATTTTATGTAGCATAAGATATATTCCGGAAGCACTCGTGAGTAAATTTGATGAGAGATTTAAATCATAACTCAACGATTGTTTTATTAGACCAAGAGCTTGAGGATATTTACGTTGTGCATATAGAATATCAGAATAATTTCTTAAATAATGTATTGCGGATATAGTATCTTTCGACTCCAGTGATAATCTGATACTTTTATTCAGATACAGTTCAGTAGAATCATTTTCATTAATATTGGCATAAGCCAACCCTATTAAATATGACAAGTCTTTTTCTGCGTTATTATCAAATTCGATTACTCGTTTGTATTCTTCAATAGCATTTAAGTAGTTCCTATTATTATTTTGAACTTCACCTAATAAATAATGATACTTTGCCGAATTAACACTATCATTATTCTTTAATGAATAATCTAATCCTTCATTCAATAAATCATTATATAGAGAAGCATCATTGTTCCAATGATAATACATCGCTGCTAAAAGTAAAGTTTCGCTCAAATAATCGGATATCTTATTTTGTTTATAATATTGTAGTGAAAACAATATCAAAGAATCATCCACCATAGCTTTGTTTGTCATCAAATGTGACAAGCTGTTTAGTCTATAATAATCAGCCTTATTATTATTATGTAAAGATTCAGGCTGTTTAATTTTTGAAAGAATATTAACCGCACTATCAGGGTTAATTCTAATTATATTTTCAGCTTCCTGTATTATTTGTGTAGTTTGACTTTCATTACTACATGAAAGAAGCAGGATTATTAGAAAGTAATAAAAAAAATTTTTATTCATAAATTAAAGAAAGATTTGTCAAGCTACAAAGGATGAAAATTGAAACAATAGATAAAAGAATTTACATTCATATATTTGAAATCTGTTTAATCTCTACTAATATAAAGATTATTTAATTATAGATAACATATTCCACTTTTGCAGTATTTATATTTATCTAAGAAATCCTCAAGTTTTATTTGTATTTATCACTAAAGATCAATGAGTTGATTAATGTTATCTTAAACATCGTACATTAAAAAGAAAGAAATATTTTACTTCGCTGATTGACAAACCGATATTATATTTGTTGTGATTATAAATAAATTATAACTATCGCTGATGAAATTCTTATTGATGTTTTTTAGTTTTATACTTCTTATACCTTTATGTGATTATATTACCACATTTATAATAAAAAGATGTATCAAGCTACCCAAAAGATTATATAAAAGTTTACTTATTATCTCAATTGTAAATATCATTCTTTTTCCTCTGTTCTTTATCCTCTTTAGGCTCGGAGATTTATCAATAGATTCGTTATGGTTTAAAATCCTTATTTCCATACTTCTCATTTCGGTGTTTTGTCGTCTCGCCCTTCTTGGATTCAACATCTTCACTTTTCCACTTATTTTCATACGTAGAATTCGTAAAACATATCCGTTACTAATGTCACTTGTGGCGGGAAGTTCGTTGATATATTTTATATTCTGTGCCGTATATTCAAGGGTAAATAGTGTTGTCAAAGATGTTGAGATATGTTCGTCACGTTTGCCTGCATCTTTCAACGGTTTTCGGGTAGTGCAGATATCTGATTTTCATGTGGGAAGTTTTATCTATTCTCCCTATTATGTTACAAAGGTTGTCAATCAAATCAATGCTCTAAATCCCGATATTATACTCTTTACGGGCGATCTTGTAAACTCTCGAGCTGATGAACTTGATCCCTATGTAGATATACTCTCAAGACTTCGCGCACCTTACGGAGTTTATTCTATTTTAGGTAATCATGACTACGGTCATTATTTTAATTGGAGTTCCAAAGCTGATGAAGAGGAAAATTTTAGTAATTTTATTTCCCTTAACAAGAAAATGGGATGGACACTCCTTAATAACGAATCGGTAAGAATAGGAAAAGGGGGCGACTCAATCACCATTGCAGGGGTTGAGAACTGGGGAAGACCACCATTTACCGGTAACGGAAATCTTAAAAAAGCTTTTGAAAATGTATCTTTGCAAGATTTTAAAATATTGTTGTCTCACAATCCCGATCACTGGATAGAGGAGGTGATACCTCAGACTGATATCGATCTTACCCTTTCGGGACATACACATTCAATGCAGACCGAGATCTCTCTCTTTGGTAAAACTTACTCTCCCGCAATTTTTGCCTACAAAAGATGGGGCGGATTATATCGTGAGGGTGAACAGTATTTATATGTAAACAAAGGTTTAGGCTATACGCTTATACCTATCAGAATAGGTGCTTATCCTGAAATCACCCTTTTCACGTTTGATAACAGGAACAATTGTAATTAAAATATAACATCAACTATGTCGATATTCATATCATTAATATCAAAATCACTTCAAATAGGATCAAAGCAGGTTGAAAATACTGTGAAACTCCTTGAAGAGGGAGCGACAATACCTTTTATTAGCAGATACCGTAAGGAGATGACAGGGAGCCTTGATGAGGTTCAGATTGGGGCTGTCTCCGATATGCTTGACAAACTTAAAGAGATAGAGAAAAGAAAGTCAACTATTATTTCGACAATCGAACAGCTCGAAAAACTTACTCCCGAACTTAAGAATAAGATCGATTCTTGTTGGGATGCCATCGAACTTGAAGATATCTATTTGCCATACAAACCTAAACGTCGTACTCGCGCTGAAATGGCAAAGGAGAAAGGTCTCGAACCGCTTGCAATGGCACTTCTTCTTCAAAGAAGTGATGATGTGCATTTTGATGCTGCCAAATTTATAAATGAAAATGTAGCGGATGAGGAAGAAGCATTGAAAGGAGCACGAGATATTATAGCCGAGGTTATAAGCGAAGATGTAAAGGTGAGAAATGCTGTAAGAAATCATTATGCGCGTGAGGCTATGATATCTTCTAAACTTGTAAAAGGAAAAGAGGAAGAAGCTGAAAAATATCGTGATTATTTCGATTGGTCGGAACCTCTTTCAAAAGCATCATCACACCGTATACTTGCAATGCGTCGCGGAGAAAGTGAAGGATTTCTAAAAGTAACAATCACACCGGCAGAGGATGAGCCTGCTGTAGATCGTTTAAAATCATTATATGTAAAATCTCGAAACGAGGCATCTTCGCAAGTTGAAGAAGCTGTTGAAGATTCTTATAAAAGACTTATCAAACCGAGCATAGAAACAGAATTTTCACAATTGTCAAAAGAATCGGCAGATGAAAAAGCGATAAATGTTTTTGTCAACAATCTGAAACAGTTGTTGCTTGCCGCTCCGCTTGGTGAAAAGCGTGTGCTTGCCATCGACCCGGGCTATCGTACAGGTTGTAAAGTGGTTTGTCTTGATGCGCAAGGGAATCTGGTACATAATGAAACGATATACCCGCATCCGCCACAAAATCAGACATCGCTTGCTGCTAAGAAAATCACTTCTCTTGTGGAACAATACTCAATAGAGGCAATCTCGATAGGTAACGGAACAGCAAGTCGTGAGACTGAGAATTTTATTAAACGTCTTAGTTTCGATCGTGCACTTCAGGTATTTGTTGTGAGCGAAGATGGAGCTTCAATATACTCTGCTTCAAAAATTGCACGCGAGGAGTTTCCTGATTATGACGTGACCGTTCGCGGTGCCGTTTCTATCGGTCGCAGACTTCTTGATCCGCTTGCCGAACTTGTAAAAATCGATCCTAAATCGATTGGTGTGGGGCAATATCAATATGATGTCAATCAGGCATTGCTGAAGAAAAGTCTTGATCAAACGGTCGAAAATTGTGTAAATCAGGTTGGAGTTAACGTAAATACGGCAAGTAAGCATCTTTTGACATATGTATCGGGTCTTGGTCCGCTTCTTGCTAAAAACATTGTTGAATATCGCGCCAAAAACGGACCGTTCAACTCCAGAAAAGAGCTTCTGAAAGTTCCGCGAATGGGAGAGAAGGCTTTCGAACAATCGGCAGGTTTCCTTAGAATATCAAACGCTAAGAATCCGCTCGATAATTCAGCCGTACATCCTGAAAGTTACCATATTGTAGAGGAGATTGCACGCGATCTAAACTGTAAAGTGGAGGATCTGATAAAAGACAGTTCACTTCGTTCAAAGATCAATGCCGGGAAATATATTGCCGAAGGTGTGGGTGAACTGACTTTGAAAGATATAATTGCCGAACTCGAAAAACCGGGACGTGACCCGCGTAAAAATATAAAGGTCTTTGAATTTGATTCAACGATCAGAACAATCGACGACCTTCGCGAAGGTGCAATCCTTCCGGGCATTGTAACAAATATCACCAACTTCGGTGCTTTTGTCGATGTCGGTATAAAGGAAAACGGACTTGTGCATATCTCGCAACTTGCCGATAAATTCATTTCCGATCCTACCGAATATATATCTGTACATCAGCATGTTTATGTGAAGGTAATGAGCGTTGACTTGCAACGAAAACGTGTACAGCTGACAATGAAGGGAGTTGAGCAGAAATAAACTCTTTTAATATAAAATCGGATTATAGAACGACGGGCCCAAAAAACAGTCCATCTTTTTGTTTTATAGTTAGATTACGATATAACGTCATTATAAATGATTGATTTTTCATTTATAATGACGTTTTTTATTTTATCATTTTATTATATACTCCTTATCATATATAAATGATTACTTATAACATCAAAACCATCTTATCTTTTTATCCAACGTCGCATTTTTTCATTTCTCCGAGACCTTTCTTCATCTCTTCATATTCGTTTTTAGTATCTACGTACTCTTTTTTCAAATCTGCCTACCCTTTTTTCACTCCAACACTATGATAAAAAATATCCAAGCTAATTCCGGGTATCTAAAGAGCTATGACCGAAATGTTTATCAGCTAATGAAACGGTTGTTCATAGTTATGACGTTTTTGGTCCTAGCTAACGAGAATGATGGCAATTGCTTTGGTCAGAAAAAAGGGTCGGTAGAGATTAAAAAAGGTGTTAGGGAGTTGTAAAGAGTGTCAAATATATTTTAGATAAGAATTGAAATTATATATTCGATTTTAAGTTAGAGTAAAAAATATTTATCTAATTTTATCAAATGATAAAAGTGATATATTTTGCTAAATTTTTGAATGATAAAAATTTGAAATTCAAATAACTAAGTGACAATTTACTTTTATCTAAAACAATAAAATAATTATACACTATGGGGTTATTTAGTTTTATGAAAAAGATATTAGACAATAATACTTTTGTAACAACGTCTACATTTAATTCTAACTGTAAAAGATTAATTAAGTTCGTCCCCGTATTTATAGATCACATGCGAAATTTAGGTGTCACCTCAGGACAGGAACTTAAACTTGAATACTTTTTCTATACCAACACAAAAGAAAAAGCGGAACAATTGGCGAATGAGATTTCGAAATTAAATTACTCTGTTGAATTTCGTTTGTCAGCCGGTGATGATAATGAATATGTAGTTACAGGATGGTCTTCTAAAATCAAGATTACTAATGATTTACTAACTGCCTGGGCGAAGGAGATGTGTGATTTAGGTTATAAATTTGATTGTGACTTTGATGGCTGGGGAACAGATCCTTCTGATTTGCAGACTTTTAATAGGAATGAAGCTGTTGCCTATTAAGGCTTTCTTATTTAAAGAATAGACTTATGCTGCCTATTTGTTTTTTAATGCGTTCTCAATTATTATCAGAAAATCAGCAAGTGGCGACAAGGAAAGAGATTTTTATATTTAGAAACTTTCCTCAGACTCTTGTAAGAGATTCGCTCGTGAGAGATAAAATCACATTTTTAATTTATCATCAGAAACAATCGAATATGGAATATCCTTGTTAAGGATATAATCAATCATATCAGAAAATATCCTCTCCACCTTAGAACAAGATGGATTGGTAATATTATAATCAAACTCTTTGGCTAAATATGCCGGCAAATTAACCATCGTAACATTCACCTTTTTTGCCAGCAGATATGAATTATCCTTATCTATTACCGCACAAACCGTTTCCTCTTCCTTTTTCCCTTCATAAAAGAATTTTTTAAGGCAAATCTTTAAATTAAATGTAGCGTCGTAGCCAATATATAATGAATATACTATTGGCTGATCTTCGTCGGAGGTTATTATGGGGGTGTTTAGGAGGAGCATGGGGGTTGGGTTATTGATTTTATTTGAAGATAGTGAAAAAAATGAAGGGGTGGGAGATTTTTGTAAGAGAAATAAATGGGCTTATCATTAAAGTAGAAATTATATTATTTGTATTGTTGACTTATATATCTTAACTGCTTTGATAAAATATATATACCTGGATATCGCTATGTGCTTTCATTGCTGATATATTAAAGACGTCTTTAATTAAACTATCGATATGTTCTTGGTTTTTAAAATATATCATTAATATACAATGTGTTAAACTATATACAGCAGTGCTGTATTTAACATAAATATGTATATAATGTATAAAAAAGGTTATTATATTGCACTTTTGTTTTATTTGTATATATAATAAATTTTGCCTTATGACTAAAATACGATTATTAATTTTTTATTTTATGCTAAGTTTTAGTCTTAGTATATTCTCTCAAGTTATTAATGAATTTCCATATTCCTGGAATTCAAGTATAGAAGAGAACTCGAATTGGGAAATAACGGGACCTCCGGGATGGACTTTGATAAGTGAAGATGGAGTAATAACAGAAAATGATATTTATTATCGATATGAACCTTTTTGGCAAAAAGCAATATATTCATTTATGAGTGGAGGAAATCTTGAATACTGTTGTCGAATTTATGATGATATTAAATTAAGATCACCGGAGTTTAACTTTTCACAATTGGAATCGGGACAAATTTCGTTTTCGGTAAATCAACCTTTTATATTATCTATTGATGGTAAAGAAATTTGTAGAGGAAATGATTATTCAAAAAAATTATATACAATTGATATAGACAAAACTTATAAATTTTTAACCTTTCAACCGTTAAGTTATGAATTAACTATTAGTGATTTTAAGATTAAATTACCTACTCAACCTATTTCTGAATTTCCATATAAGATGGAACTTTATGACCCGTCATGGACTATTTATGACAATGTATATTGGGTTAAATCAGGATTATTGGCTTGTGATATGTCAGATAGTGGAGGTTATGCCATTTCAGGTGAATTACTAATTCCTCAGAATGGAGCTCATATTATTTTAGAAGGCTCATATTTTGAGGTGTTAACGAGTAGTGATGGTAAAAATTTTGAATCATTAGGAAGAGGGACATACGAATATGGTAAATATTCATTTTATTTATCACCTTCTGTAAAATTTATTAAAGTAATATTATTAAGTGATATGGTTAATGTCGGGAGTATATCCGCTCTATCAATTAATGAGATATTATATGAAGATGATATACCATCATCTACTGATATAATTACAGAGTTTCCTTACTATAATCCATTAATGGAAAGCTATCAGTTAACAAATTGGACTTATAGAGATATTTCTAACGGAGCAAGTTTTTTAAATTCTTCAAGTTATATAGAATCACCATATCTTGATTTATCAGATATTAAAAAACCATACCTTTCATTTATGGCAAAGGTGAAATCAGATATGATTTTAAAAATGGAAATATCTGAAGATGGTGAAAATTTTGTGGATTTTAATAACCTTAATTGTTTAGATGGAAAAGAGCGATTTTATACAACTCTTAATAAGTCTATAAAAAAAATAAGATTTAGAATAGTTGATTCAAATGGCTCTATATATCCAACTTCAGTAAATAATATTAGGCATTTTTTAATAAAAGATCTTGCGCGTGTTCCTGAAAATAATTTAGAATGGGCTGTTCCAAGTAATAATACAAACTCAAGGATAAAATTAGTATATGATGGTGATTCTTATTTAATAAGAGATGCTATTGGTCCCGGTAATTCAATATATCTCTATATAGATGGCGGTTACCGAAATCTTAATGCAGAGGTAATAGGAAATGATAATATATCTGTTTCTATACAGGAAAAAAGAAATGATTATGGTAATTATTTGAAAATTACATTTCCGATCTCATTAGAGCAACTTAATTCATATAATTATAAAATTAAAATTACATATGACAATTTATATTATACATCAAACTATAACGAGAATATTTATGATATTGATAATGATGGTCTTAAAGAATTGTTAGATGGGAATGTAATTTATCAGATTATCGGAGAAAAGAATATACCATTGAAGCCTTTTGTGGTAGATAATTTTACAATGGGTGAGTCTCCTCGGTTCTGTAATATAAATAATGATGGAATACCTGATATTGTTTATATTAAAGGTGGAACAATCGCATTAGGACAAGCTGATGGTAAATGGTCAATGGTTCCCGATGTTGTAGCACCATACCCATGTGACTACAATAATGACGGATTGATCGATCTTATGTGTGATTCCAAGTATATCTACCATCAGATGCGAGATGGTAGTTTCTGCAAGACAGAAATTGTAGCATCAGATAATGATAATGAATATAATATTTGGCAATCAAATATCAAACAATCGGGAATGGGTTTTGGTAGCCTTAATGGCGATGTTGGAGTTCCTTTGGGTGGAGATTCAGATAATGCAGTTTTGGTTCAATTTAAATCAGGTAGAGAATTTTATAGTCTTGATTTTAATAAAGATGGTTATGAGGATTTGATTAACCCTGATAATAATGCAATTATGCTCAATAGGGGTAATCGTTTATACAAAAATATATATCAATCATCAAAATGCTTTGCTTGTGATCTTAACAATGATCAAATAACTGATTACATATATTATTCTGATAATAAAGTAGAGGCGAGAATATACCAAGCGGATGGAACAATAAAAGAGCAGGTACTTTTGCAAAATTCAGGAATGGATGATAATATTTATTTTGTTGATATTGATAATGATGGAGATATTGATATTTTATTGCCATTTAGTAGTTCATCTAATACTGCAGGTTATTCTTATTTGGTAATTTGTGAGAATGATAGTAAAGGGAATTTTACAATAAATGAGAGTAATATTTTTAATCGGAATTTTAAGTTTATTGCTTGTTCTGATTTTAATAATGATGGGTTTTATGATATTTTAGCTTTTGAAACACCTTCAATTTACTATAGTAATTTTGATGTATATCCATATTTGATAATTGAGGGAAGGAAAAATAATAAATTTGAAGTTAATGAGGAAACCTATTTTCATACTTCACCAATTAAGAATGTTAATCTTATTTGGAACTCTCAAGATGATAATAGTACTTATGTAGCTATATATAATAGCTGGAGAAAGAAAATTCCGTCCATAAAAACAGATAAGTCTCCGGAAAAGATAAATCAACCAAAATTTGTTTATGATGAAGCCTCCGGGATGTTGAAAATAAGTTGGGATAAAGGAGTTGATGATTTAACACCTTCCTCTGATTTGACTTATGCATTACGTATAGGTTCACAACCTGGCAAAGGAGATATGTTTTATGCTGCTGCTTTATCTGATGGTTTACGTTTAGATCTTTCAGAAGGAAATATGGGAAGAGAGCGTTTAAAAATTATAAATGTTTCAGGTTGGAATCCGGGAAGTTATTATATATCCGTTCAGGCAATAGATGCTAAAAGAAAAGGCTCGCCTTGGTCGGATGAAGTCACATTCACAATTGAGAATATCAAGACAAATCTTTATGTTAATTCCAAATCTATAACCACTGCAGATACGCTTATTGTTTCTTATGATGGTCTTTCATCTTCCGCTATAAATTACATATGGGATTTTTCCGGAGGAAAGAGTGTGGAAAGTAATGCAACAGGATCTATTCAAAAAGTGATATTTGCGGAAGAGGGAGAAAAGGAAATTTCCCTATCACTAATTAAAGAAGATGGTGTTTCAACAAAACAGGAGTCTACCAATATTCATGTATGGCCGGTGAATCTTGTCAAGAGAGATTTTAATGTAGAAAAGCAATTAGGATTTTTCGATTATGATAATGACGGTGTGATGAATTTGATAGCTGTGGATGGTGTATATAAAGCATCTTTAAATAATGGGAATTATTCATATGATAAAGTTACAGGGTTATTTAATATCGGTTTAGAGTTGAGTTATCTATATCCTATAGATTATAACAACGATGGATTACTTGACTTTGCAGGTGAATTCAAGAAGAATGAAGATATGTCAGTTCTTATCAATAAAGGAAACGGAACATTCGATATAAAATATGATAGTAGATATTTTCCCGACAAAGACGAATTTTGTGATTGGAATCATGATGGCTATTTGTATACTTGGCAAAAAGAAAATTATACAACATACAGTCTATATAAATATGAAAATGATGGAACAAAAACATTTATAATGACAATGGAAAATCCTCTTAATGAAAGAGGAGATATATATTGTGATATTTATGACTATAATTTTGACAATTATCTTGATATATGCTTTCATTCTATTGATACAGAGCGTTCTTTGTTATATCTTAATAAGGGCAATTTTGAGTTTGAAATAATTGAAATGAATGTGGCTTTAATTCCTATTGCCGATTTTAATAATGATGGTATAATAGATGGACGTTCCTCTACATCCGGTCCAAGCCAATTGTGTCTTAGTCAAAATGGCGAATTCGTATATAAAAAAATCGATATGGATTTTAATATGAGACAGATACCATATGTATTAGACCTTAATAATAACGGCTATAATGATGCTGTATATAATTATGGAGAGATTGTCGTTTATAATTATCCTAATGACTCGATGAAAATTCAAACTAATAGTTTGAACTTAAAAGAAGGCTATATGGTACTTGGGGATTATGATCATGACGGTAAATGTGATTTGGGGAATTTTAGAGAGAGGTATTATCTTAAAAACTCCTCAATTATAGAAAATGAAAAACCGACTATCCCTCAATCTGTCAGTGCTATTCAGACAGAAGATGGAAAGGTGATAATTAGCTGGGCTGCTGCTTATGATAAAGAAACACCTGTTGATAAACTGCAATATAACCTTAGCGTAAAGAAAAAAGGAGCTAATGGCGAGAACTCATATATTATTTCGCCATTGAATGCTGACAATAATGATGCATTAATGTCTCCTTCTATTACATATATTTATGGAACTCAATATGAATTTCCATTAACGAGAATTCCTGCCGGTGAATATGAAATAAGGGTTCAATCTATTGATACTCAAAAAGCAGCATCTGACTTTACGGAACCGTTTATATTTAATGTCTTAGAGTCTCCTTTAATTTCTATATCACCAAGTACTTGCGCCTCAAGGATAACAACTGCAAGATACATAGGTACTTCAGGATTAAGTGTAAATATAGACTGGGATGGAGCAGAAGTTCTTAGCGAAAAATCAGGGATTTATGAAGTTATGTGGGATAATCCGGGAGTTAAAAATATCACAATATATTCAGAAGGTAAATCAACAACTACGTCTATACTTGTAAAAGAAAGATTCCAGACTTCTATAGCTATTTCCAATATTATGGTACAAGGAGTAAAATCTGAATTTTCTATTCCTCAAAAACTTATAAATTCAGGTTTTAATTTTAGGTTTATTGCTGGATTAAAAGATAATAAATTAACGGAAAATCTATCTTCTTGCGGTATATATATTGAAGAGATAAAGTTTGGTACTTATTCAATATATTTCAATAAATCCGGAGAATATACCTTGGGTCTGGTAATAGAGCAGACTGAATGTGATGATGATTATACTATATTTAATAATATAAATGTAGTAGAGTTTGAAGGTGAAATTGAAATTGGAATTGTTGCAGTTGATGAAAATAATAAATATAAGATTACTTGGAACAGCTCTGATTGGGATAACCGTTGGTCAGATGTATTGATTTATAAGGAGGGTTCCTCAACCGATAAATATGAACTTATAGGAGAGGTGGAGAAATCAGCGAATAACTTTGTTGATGTTTTGTCTGACCCTTCAATTTATACTTCAAGATATAAAATCAGAGCAAAAAGCAAAGATGGATTAATGTCTGATTATTCAGAAGCACATCAGCCTATTCATGTTTTAATAAATAAGGGTATAGGTCAAAGCTTTAATTTAATGTGGAGTGATTACGAAGGTGCCGAATTAGATTCTTATAAAATATTACGAGGGACAAATGAGGATAACCTTGAAATAATAGCTACTGTTTCTGGGCATGTAAATTCATATTGTGATAAATCGCCTTTGTCAGGACATGATAATTATGCTATAGAATATAGTTTAATAAGTCCTTCAAAAGCTAAGTCTAAATATAAAGAACAAGCAATTGTAGTATCTCGATCTAATATTGTGAATAAATCAAAGGCATATAATGTTGAATTTGTGCAAGATATTTTTATTAAATCTCTTGAGAATAGTGCATTCCTTAATGATAGTCAAAAGCAGATGCATTTAATAACTGAAGTATATCCTATAACTGCAACTTGTCGAAATGTGAACTGGAGTATTGTTAGTGGAAATGACTTAGCGTCAATTTCTTCAACCGGGTTACTAAATTATAAAAGTAGTGATAAGGATGGTATTGTGACAGTTCGAGCTACTTCAACAGACGGGGCTGAGATATATAGAGATATATTAATTCCTGTATATAAATCCTCAACAGATATTGAAGAGTTAAAATCTGAAATAATTGATAATATCAATCTTTATCCGATACCAATCTTAAATTCATTAACAATAGAGTTTTTAGATGGTAATCAATCTATTAAAGAGGTAATGATTTATAATATATCCGGAAATTTGATATTTAAAGGTCAAACTTCCGAGAATAAAATGATTGTTGATTGTAACCGATTTATTGCCGGAACATATATTGTAAAGGTAATTCAATGTGATTCAATCATGACCAAAGTTATTATAAAGAAATAATTTACAATCCAAAATAAAGGGGCTATCTAACAAGGAAAATGTTAGATAGCCTTTTTTCTTATATATTCATCCATTTTTTTATTTAGGCTGCTATATTTCTATTAATGGATTTAAAAAAGTGAATAAATTGAATCGATAAAAATTTAACTTTGTATATTACACTTATATTATAAACCCATTGTTTAATATAATCTGAAATATATGGAACGGCTTATAGAACTTTCACCAACAGAAATCAAACTAGCTTTTGTTGCTTCCTGCATCGAAGGTACTGCCAATGCGCTAAATATTTCTTACAAAGAGGTTTTTGAACGTATGAAGAGGGTTGATATGATAAAGAATTATATATGGACAAACTATGAAATGCTTCATACTGAGAGTCGGGAGTGTGTTACCAATAATATGATTGAATGTTTAACTCTATGGGAGGCAAGGTTGTGAGTTTGAGTGAACAGATAAATACCTTATTTACGATGGAACAGGATCCAGAGAATGATCCTGCAAAATCTCCTATTGTTCAGGAGATGATATTAAGTAATCGAATCGGTCAGATATCAGCGGAGTTAGCAAAGCAACTTGATATTGAACCGGAGAGAGCATTGGAGTTATTTTACGAAAGTAAAACTTGTGCAGATTTACATGATAAGAGTACAGGGCTTTATTTATATGGTAATCTTTATATAGTCGATGAGTTTCTACGAGAGAAAGAGGTTTAAAAGACGTGCGTACACCTGATGATGATAGGATGGAAGAGGCTGACAAAGTATCTGCTAATATAGCTCGTATTTTGAATGAGAAGTCATTTGCTTTTTCAATTACAGGTTTTACCTCTATTCATAGACCTTTATTTGAGGGACTTTTCAAATTCGCGGGTAAAATAAGAGATTTTGATATTACAAAGAGCGAGTGGGTATTAAGGGGAGATACTGTGTTGTATGTAAATTCGGAAGATTTACATAGATCAATAGAATATGATTTGAAGCAGGGAAAGCGATATCCTTATAAAGGTTTGTCAATGGAGGGAATAGTGGAACATATTGCGAAATTTGTTTCCGGAATTTGGCAGATACATCCTTTTTATTTTTTCGTAATCTGATGATGGGAGAACATAATGAATTAAATAATCGATTTATGGTTGTTAATTCTCCGGAGGAATGGAATACTGATTCATTACTGACAAGTACCCGACATGTTCATTAATTGTTCAGAGTCTGCTTAATATATTATCTTGGAACAGTTTGTCTATTAAGGAAATACTTGTGAAAATTGGATTAAAAAATAGAGAAAATTTCTTAAAAAACTATCTTCATCCCGCAATCAATGATGGTTTGGTTACTATGTTATATCCAAATAGTCCGAAGCATCCGAAGCAAAAGTATTTGTTGACGGATAAGGGAATAAGATTATTGAAAGAGATTCACTAAACAAAAATGAAAACATCCACTCATCAACATAATAAAGAGAATAATAAAATTTTAGAGATATGAATCTATATAGTTCCAATATTTTAAAACAACAATCCATCATAACTTTAATAGACAGAGATTATGGAACAAAAAAGGAACAAGTTCTGGAGAAAACAACAGCAGAACAGAGTATTTAAAAACAGAATGGTATTATTTGCTTCTTACGGATCAGTGATTATCAGAGATAACGGTACAGTTATGCATGACGTGCATTGGTTTGATCTTGCTAAAGATCTGTTTTATAAGGTTTATAAATCGACAGTAACACCTTGCAGTTGTATCTATTGTAAGGGAGAATGTTATAAAAGTGTCCCATTATGTTTTGGGACATTTTTTTTTATGGATTATTGTAATAGACTCATTTCCTTTGATTAAAATTTAGAGATAAGAGTATCTATTTTATGAACTACTAAATATTAATCATTATGAAAAAATTATTATTAGTTATAATTATTCTAATTATTACATGGTGTATTAACGGTCAAAAATTAATAGTAGACAATGTTGATAATTCCGGAGTCCAGGCTAATACAGAAAACTCTGATAAGGAGAGAACCAAAGCATCAAAGGAATCCGGTAGGGTCGATGGTTCGGATTATCTTTTTGAATATTCATCAAAAATTAAGACAGGAGGGATATCAATAGGTACTGATTTTAGTGAATATGGATATAGTGTTTTTAATATAAGTATGGGTTTTGGTGATTATAATACTTTTGCCAGCACTTTTGGAATAGGTGCTAAAACCAGATATGTTATTAATGACGCGATAATGCTTTGTGGTCGAATATACCCTTATATAGGTATTTACGGATCTGAGTCTAATGAAAAATCCTCTGAACTAAAATATAAATTTGCTTACGGATTTGCTATGAACCTTTCGGGAGGGATTAAAATATTTAATACAGATAAAGGAAGCTATTACATCACTGTAGGTTATTATATGAATGCCTTAGAGTTTGAAACAAAGGATTTTGTAAAAAATGGAAGTTGGCTTTTCGGGATAAGTCGTGCTATATAAAAACATCGATTAACATTTATTCTAAGTGATAAGATAATATTTCAAATTATTAAAATAACAAATGTATGAGGACACGATTTATCATTTTATTTTCTCTTTTTTGTTTACTAACAGTGGCAGAAAACAATGAGTATTACGCTTTAACACAAAAGGGGACTAGTGTTAAATATTCAATAAAATATAGAAACAAAATCAGTGGATATTTCGTTTCTTCTGTACAAGAAACAGTTGAAGAAAATAATAAGATTACCATAACTTATTTGGGAACAAGTCTTGATAAGAAAGGTAAACCCTCAAAAGCCGCAGCATTAGCCGGAGCAGCTGATGGATATTTGTCATCAATACAAATAGAAAATGACATTTACTTCATGACTCAGGACTTAGGCATAGCCTATGGTGGAGACGAAAGGAGTGGTTATATTTTAAAGATCCCTAATACTTTAGACATTGGTAATGAAATAGAAGGGGGGACATTGCAATTTATAAATAGATATGCTTTGACTCCATCATCACGTAATGAGCTTGTTTATAAAGATTTCAAGGTTATAGAAGAGATTGATTTAACAACTTCTGCCGGAACTTTTAGATGTTTAAAAGTAATTGGAAATGTATCAGGTCGTTTTCAAGGGATGAATATAAACGACAATCAGATATGGTTTATTGCTAAGGGAATAGGAATTATAAGAGAGGAGCTGAATTATATGGGTCCCAAGAATACTATTGTTGTTGAGGCTCATGAAGTTATCGGATTATAATAGTGTTTACTATAAATAATTATTAGATATGAAAAAAAAATACATTTCAATTATTTTATTGATTATACCACTTCTTTTTAGTTGTTTTTTATCTTGTAGTAAAGATAGTGATGATATTATTGATTCTGAACAAACACAAGATAATGATAACGAAGATACAGATTTGTATAGTTTATCTGATATGAGTGGTTATTATGTTGATTCAGAGGCTTGGAACAACTGTCAGAGACGTATTAATGAGTTGGGTAATTCATCTTATTTTAAGGAGACTTATCTGGATGATGAGATTCTTTCAGAAGGGGTTTATGGTTTTTATATACCAACAACCGGTAGAGCTTATGAATTGTTTTTTGAACCAACGACTACACTTTATTCAAATAACCAAGCTGCAGGTAATAAAATTGTTCATACATGGAATGCCGTTAATGATATAAAGGTCTATTTTGAACAAACAATAGGAAGTTCGTACTCTTCCCCGTGTACGATTGTGGGTAATATAATAATAGTTGCCGGAATAAAGCATACAATAATCTCATCAAGCTCGTTTAAAACCAATGACGGTTGTATATATACTAAAATCAAATTATAAATAAGTATATCAAATAATATAATAGTGGATTGGTTATATTTATTTATAATGTTATGAAGGATAATTTTTTAATCAAGGTTTTTTAAGACATATCAATTTAAGGAGGATATTTACAATAGTGAACATCCTCTTTTTTATTATTTAAATCAATCGTATATAGATTGTTAAAATGTTATACTGAATGCTTGAAAAAAACAGGTTATAATATTGAGTATAAAAGAAATATAGATAATATATTTGTAGAAGGAAATTGTGGAGAGAATATTTTAATAATGCATTATTAATATTTTCTATATGAACTTTTATTATTTACTGATTGAACTTATATTTGATTTTATTACCGTTTTCTTAGGTTTTATCATAGTTTACACTGCAAAAGATAATTATCCTAAATTATATTGGGGTGTAATAACTATACTTATCGGTATATCATTTATTACTGAGAATATAGGATGGATAAACATAAGAAGTAAGGATTCTTTTTATGAGTTCACAGATCTTCTGAATATTGAGAAGATGTTAAAATGGTATTGCGTTGCAAGTTTTCTATCTCTATTCCCTTTAGCTTCCGTTCGTCCCGGCTATTTAAATCATATACGCATTTTATTCTTTATATCACCATTTTTAATTATAACAACAATAGGGATTTGTTATCTCACTTTTGATGGTAGCTTAACGTCTTTAGAAAATTTCAGAGATATAGAATTGGTTATAAATAATAGGGATGTAATATTAAGGCTCTCTTTATTTTCTATGACTATAATTACTCCATTAATAAACCTATTGTATACAGTTGTACGTAAAAATATATATCGAGAAATGAAAAGAGAGATGTATTTGTTTTTTTCTTTCTTGTTTGTTTTATTGATTATTTATATTGGGTTTACTCTTTTTTTAAATCAAATTATATTCAATAGTATGGGGATATTTTCAATATTGTTTGCATTGATATTCTCAATTCTTTACATACGTTATGAAAATCCGTTTTCCTCTTATTTGGTAAATAGTATTAAGTCGGACCAGGAAAAAGTAGAAGTTGCAAATAATAATGATCTTTATATTGAGATAGATAAATATTTACACAACAATTATCTGTTTATATCTCCTGATTATAATATGTCTGAGTTGTCAAAAGGTATAAATGTCGATGAAAAAGATATTTCTCAAGCAGTGAAAAATAATGGTTTTACCGGATTTAAAGAGTATATTAATTATTTAAGACTTGAATATTTTAAGACAATTGTTGGAGAGAATAAGGATAAAAGCATAAAAGAACTAATGTTTTTATGTGGATTTAATTCAAGAACAACATTTTATCGTTATTTCTCGGAGCATTATAAAATGTCGCCTACATTTTATATTGAGAATAAAATTTATGAGAAACAAGAGATTAATTAATATTCAGGATTATAGAGTTGCTTTTAATCAAAGAAATAGAACAAAGGTGTCCCATTATATTTATGGGACACTTTTGTTCTTTATAGGTGAATATTGAATGTATATTTTCGTGATACAGAAAAATATTATAGAAATGTAGACTATGTCGAAAATAATAATTTAAAAAGTTGTATTATGAAAAGAAAAATTAATCTCTTATTAATGACAGCATTAGTGTTGTTCGTTATAGCGTGTAATGATGATGATAAATCAAATGGTAAGGTTTCTTCAGCAGAGGATATACCGCAATTAAGTTCTTTGGGTTTTTCCAATCCTGTATCAAGTATATTATGGAATGATGAAATTGTAACATTATCTTATGCCAATGGGAAATTGGCAGATTTTAATATTAAAAGTACTGATGATGACTATCAGCTTGTTGGAAATATGACAACATCTCCATTATCATTCAGTGTATATTACGAAAAAGATGAAATAACAGAGTTATTAAAAGATATAAAAGTGAATGATAAAGGATGTATTGTATCATCGGTATATAGCTCTGATGATTATGATAAATATCACTATAATTATAAATATAATTCAAATAGCGAGTTGATAGAGGTCAGTGGATATATATCAGGAGGAGGTCAAAAAGGAGAAGCAAAAGCTGTTTATACATGGAAAGATGGAAATATTATTTCATTAGAAGAATATTCAACTGTAAATGAAGAGTATGAAGGCGAAAAATATAGTTATGACGTTAAGATCTCTGTAACGTTCGAATATGGAACTATCCCCAATCCAGGAGTGTATTCACCTTCCCAGTTATATTATTTAATTGGAACGGAATTCTTTTTTATCCCTTTTGTTGGATTAATGGGTAAACATACAAATAATATACCTTCTCGAATTATTGCCTTTGAGCGATATAAAGAGGTGTTAGATGGAAAAGAGCATATTAATGAAGGTGAATATGATTATAAAGTTAATGTTGAGTATGATAAATCAGGAAGGATAATTTCTATAAAAGATAAGAGTTCTGATGGAGATTATGATGATGAAATCTTATTTGGGTATGATGGTAATGATATCTCTTTAGCCTCGTCGTATAAAAAGGCTGAAAGCTCAAGACCAAAACTGAATTTTCTTGAATCACGAAGAAATCATTTACTTAAGTAATAAGCCGATATTTAAAACCAAAAAAGTTAATTAGTTATCATATTAAATACACAAAAACAATAATTATTATCATTAAAATAAGGATAATAAATTAGAAAAAACAGCTATAAGAATATAAATCCTTATAGCTGTTTTTGTTATGAATAGGGGATACTTAATTTATTTTCTTGCGTTAGCTATAATTGCATCTTTAATCTCTGCTTCATTCCAAACAAGATTTTTACGATCTAATAGATCTCTCCAATAGAAGCAAACCATATCGTATTTATTGGCAGTTTTAATATAGAAGCCGGCACATCTTGCTCTTGCATCCATATTGTTTTTATCTTCAATAGCACCATATTCTCCAATTATTACAGGGATATCAATAGGTGAGAAACGATCATATACTCTCTTCATCGCAGCTTCAATTTCAGCTTCATCTCCGGCATCAAAAGTACTTTGTGAATAGGACTCATTTTTATTGGCAAGGCAAAGATTATATGGTGCATATAAGTGAACTTGAGCTATTAGATGATTAACAGCATCATCTGATGGTATAATCATGTTGTTAATCGTATTAGCAACTGTAGATGCACTATAAGTATTAACAATAAGGTTGCGTTTCGCATTATTTCCACCTGTTTGTCTGACTGTATTTACAAAGTCTTGATTTAATTTATTTGCCGCTTCATATCCTGAATTGCTTTTTGGTGCATCCCATGAATTGTTTGCATCAAGAATTTCATTATAGCTTTCGAATAGAAGATGTTTGTCATATTTTTCAAAACGAGTTGCAATCTGTTGCCAAAGTTTTTTGTATTTAATACTTGCTGTCGGATATTGATTGATATCGGCTTTAAGCCAAGTGACACGTCCGGGATTATCATTAGCTAAATCGGCTGATTCATCTGCTCCTGTGTCATGGTGCACATTTATTATGCAATACAATCCGCAATCAAGAACATAGTTGACTACCTCTTCGACTCGTGCGATCCATTTTTCATTAATATTGTTGTCTTCGTCCAGATGGTCTACCCAAGTAACCGGTACACGTATTGCTCCGAAACCGGCATCTTTGAACATGCGGATCATTTCGATTGTGGTATAGGGTTGTCCCCAAGCTGTTTCGTAATTATAAGGTTCTCCGGGTGTAGATTTCTTAATCCACTGATTCCCGCTATCTTTAGAGTCTAGGGTATTCCCTAAATTCCATCCAACTCTCATATTTTTAACGGCAGAGTGTGCAAATTCCCATGTTTGGTCCTCTTCAGGAGTATTTCTGCCATCTTGTTTTATAGTTATAGTATCGTTAGCAGTCCCTGATCTTATAGTAATATCAGTAATGCGACTGTTTGTTGTTGTATTTTTGGAAACAGTAAAAGTTACATCTTTTCCCGCAGTATTTGCACCCCCGGTATCTTGTGATAATGTTATCCATTCTGCATTATTTGTAATCCGCCAAAAGCCGCTGGCTTTAACATTAATAGTCAGGTCTATAGCCTCGTCAGAAATCTGTATAATTTTACTTGATGTATTTTCAATAGATAGAGAGCAAGAGTCTTTATTATCATCAGAAGGATCGTCGCTGTCATTACAAGCTGTAAAGATGAAAATTGAGCATAAAAAGCATAATAGTTTTGTTGTCGTGTAATTGATCATGTAATTTAAAGTTTAAAAATAGTTAGTATTAAGCTTTGCTATTCAAAGAGTTGTTAGATTTAATATTTGTAAATATATAAAATAATTAACAGAGGATTAACCAAGAAGGGGAGTTTAATCAGGTATAGAAGAAAAATATGCAATAAATTAAATGGATTAAAGTTCCAAAAGAATAAAGATAAAACAGAGAAGAAAAAAGGATGTCCCAAAATTATCTTTTGAGACACCCAGTTATAAAGTAATTAGTTTTTAATAGATAGTTAGTTATTTCAAAATATATACTTTTTTCACCTCTATCTTTCCATTAGACATTAAATCTTTTTTCAGATAAATACCATTATTAGGGTTTATAACAAGTGTTCCTGTAAGATCATAGTATTCAGTTGAAATTATACTTATTGAAATATCCTGTGTTTCTTCTATTGAAACATATGTATTATTAGGATATACTTTTATACTTTCACGTGTAGCTCCACCCCATGTATTTATAGTAATACCTTGTTGCCCATAACTATCTGTATATGTCTCTCCATCTACTTTAGAGTAAGATATAAGCTCACCAATATTGAAGCTGAATTCATTAATTTCACCTTGTTCGGAAATAGATAAACAGTTTATTTCATAATTTTTAACGTCATAATTACCTATAGGATTAATTGATCCGATTCCCCAACCCGGTTGTGTCTGGACACCAGCACCTGATGTAACTATAAGTGAAAGCTTCACTAGACAATTATTATCATATTTTTGAAGATCTGCTAAGAGTACATGACCATATTCATTAAAAGGAATATCAATAGCGTCTTCTTCATTTATATCTCCTGAATCCCCTCCGGATTCTCCTGTCTTAGCAATATAAGCATTCTTTAGTATTAAAGATCCTGCACTTTCCGCTTGAATATAGATCTGGACTATATTAGATTTGAATTCAGGATCTAAAGCTACACTTATAGATGTAGATCCCGCTTCACCCCAACCATCTACGTTTGTTTTTTCCCCATCTTTAAGATACTCTACAACAAGTTTAATTCTAAATTCAATTGGTTCATATTCAATAACGACTTCTGAATAATCGGAAAAATCCATTCCGTCTTCACTTAACCACCAACCACGTCCGGCCCAACCTTCTTCCCAAGTTATTGTTTTACTTTCTGCATCCCATTTAGAACTCCATCCACTACCAAGGTCATTTCCCAAATCAAAATTCTGAGACATGATAGGAAGTGACATAAAAATCATCATCATAAAAGATAGTAATTGTGTTTTCATATGTATAAAAATTAAAATTATGTGGGAAAATTCCCGATATTTAGATTGTAGATTTCACAAGGTATATGATTCAAAATTACATTTCATATTTGAAATCGAATGTTTTTATCTGTCTTATTTTTAGCGTTTTATCAAAGTGTGCTATTAATTAAAACAAATAATCCATCGTTATAATAGATAAATTGTTTATGATGTAACGTCTGTGCAATTTTATGTAACGAGGTTGTGATTGGATGTAACATACGGATAAATAGATGTAACATGCAATAATGGCCGATGTGCTTAAAAATGAGGTTCATTTCTAAGAAATGTGATCTATTTAGATTCTAATTAAGTGATAAAAAAGAATTAAATACTATTATAATGTATTGGCTTTTCTTGGGATGGTTATACTCCTTTTCTTTTATTAGCACTCGTAATAAGAATTGTAAAGTTCATTTATTTAAGCAGTATTACAAAAAAACGTCGCAACCTTTAGAAAGATAGCGACGTTTCTGTTTTATATAAAATATTTTACAGCTCCATTACCATTTTGAATTTAGCCGGTATTGGTGTTTCAAATGTAAGGTTTTCCCTTGTCATAGGATGCACGAATTGTAATTTTGATGCATGAAGCATAAGTCGTTTACCGGGATTTGTTCGAGCTCCGTATTTTTTATCTCCGGCAACAGGGAAGCCGAATTCTGACATATGCACTCTAATTTGATTTTTACGTCCTGTAAGAAGAGTAAGCTCAACAAGAGAATAACGTCCTTTTGATTTGGCCACTTTATATTGCGTGATTGCAAGTTTGCCTGCTTCTGGGTCGGTTGAATATACATTCATTGCATTGTTTTCTGCAAGATAGGAGCGAAGTTCTCCTGTTTCCTTTTCCGGAGTTCCTTCGATGATTGCATGATATTTACGATCAAGCACCATATTATCCCAATCCCTTTGAAGTATAGTTTGTGCGTTTGCAGTTTTTGCAAAAAGCATAACTCCCGATGTTTCTCGATCAAGACGATGAACGATAAATATTTTATTTCGAGGATCTTGTTTTTTAAGATAGTCACTAAGAATATAGTATGCTGTCTTTTCTTTGTCTCGGTCAGTTCCCATTGAAAGAAGTCCTGAAGATTTATCGATTACAATAATATAATCATCTTCAAACATAATACGAAGCTTTGAGTTTTTAAATACTCTGAATGGACGGTCGAAATTGATGGAAATCTCATCTTCCGGATTTATCGGCGTGTCGAATTGAGTTGTAGGATTACCATTGATCGCAATATGCTTGTGTTTTAAAAGAGATTTTACAGTGTTTTTGCTTTTATCTTTCAATATAGCAAAGAGAAACTCTAATAAAGTAGTTTGTTCTGATGAACGATAGTTTCTAATAAGATCTTCTTTTAATTTACGTGTAGGACGTTTTGCCTGACTGTTATTATTCCGCATAATAATATTTTAATTAGATGACAAAATTACACATAAATAGTTTATGAAACCATAATATAAATTTAAGAAAAGCCATTAAATGCGAAAAAGGGGACCTTATGTTAATAAAGATATTAAATTAGCTTTGTCATATTGCAAAATAGCCTTAGATTTGCATTTCGCAAAACATTTAAAAATTATATGGCAATAACTAACCTACACAAAGTTCATAAAGAGGGTCGAATGATCATTTTCTGTTTATTTATTATTCTAGGACTGATTGATTTGGCGTTGTTTGTTTATACACCTAAACTATTATTCTACATTATAACATTTTTTTCTATCATAATATTTTTTCTTGTAACCAATTTCTTCAGAAGTCCTAAACGGTTATATACAGGGGATAAAGATGATGTAGTTGTTGCGCCTTCAGATGGTCAGATTGTGACAATCGAGGAGGTTTTCGAAAGTGAATATTTCAAAGAGAAAAGAATTCAGGTTTCAATCTTCATGACAGTTTTTAATGTTCATGCTCAGTGGTCTCCTATGAATGGAGAGGTTTTGGTTTCGCAACATCATAGTGGTAGATTTATGGCGGCATATTTGCCTAAATCAAGCACTGAAAATGAACGTTCTACAATAGTAATCAAAAATGATAAAGGAATTTCAATCCTAATGAGACAGGTAGCTGGAGCTCTTGCAAGAAGAATTGTAACATATTGTAAAGCCGGAGACCGAACAGAGATTAACGATCAATTGGGTTTTATAAAATTCGGTTCTCGAATTGACCTTTATCTTCCTCTTGATTCCGAGATATTAGTAAAGATGAATGAAAAGGTGACAGGTAATATCACTACAATAGCAAAACTGAAAAAATAAACATTTTTACAACTTTGGTATTTATAAAATTGTAACCATGTTTATCCAACGGGTTATGATTAAAATATAATAAAGAAAATCTATAAGTAATTATGGCAAATTTTATAACCCGTCATATCCCAAACGCAATTACATCATTGAATCTTTTTTGCGGTTGTATCGCAATAGTTAACGCGTTTAATGGAGATATGATGAATGCGTCTCTATTCATAGTATTGGGGGCAATATTTGATTTCTTTGACGGAATGAGTGCCAGATTACTAAAGGTGCATTCCGCAATGGGTAAGGAATTAGATTCGTTGGCTGATCAGGTGACATTCGGTCTGGCTCCCGCAGTTATGGTTTTCAAAACAATGCAATATGTGGAGTGTGATTGTTTATCTCCTTTCTTTCATCAGTTCTTGCCTTATACAGCTTTTTTAATAGCTGTTTTTTCAGGAATAAGACTTGCCAAATTTAATATTGATGAACGTCAGACAACATCGTTCATCGGTATGCCGACTCCTGCGAATGCTTTATTTTGGATGGGAATCTGTGTTGATATTGATAATGTTTCAATACCTTTTCTAAGTAATATTTGGGTCTTGTTTGCTCTTGTTGTTATCTTCTCATTTCTCTTAATTTCAGAGATTCCTATGTTTTCTTTTAAATTCAAGAGTCTTTCTTGGTCAGAAAATAAGATAAGATATCTGTTTGCAATGGCAGCTGTGATTCTTCTTATTCTATTAGGTATTACCGGAATATGTGCAGTAATCGTGTTATATATACTAACATCGATATTTTCAGATATTATTAACAAGAAAAAGAAAGGATAATGATATCTAAAAGGTTATTTTTAAGGTTTAAATAAGTCGTTTTTTAATATGATTATTATAAAGATTATTTTATTTGGTCTGCTTTTCTTTATTATTCTTGCTGTGATAATGGGATTCAGTCTTATCAAATCATTCTTCAAAATTGTTTCAGCAAGTCGCAAGCAAGGTGCTGCATATCAGAATGAAAGGAAGGATAGTCATCAGGAATATTCTCAGCAGCAGACAGGAAAAAGAAAAGATAAAATATATTCCAAAGATGATGGCGAATATATAGATTTTGAAGAGATCAAAGAGGATCGTAAGCAGAATAGTGATTCAGACAATTGAAATTATCACTATAAGTTTGCAAAAACCTATTAAATAAGTTTTGCAGATCGGAAGAGCGTCGTGTAGGGAAAGAGTGTTAAGATTAGTGT
>CAMTOJ010000029.1 GCA_947074145.1 uncultured Bacteroidales bacterium | reverse complement strand
AGCCGGTGTATAATCTGTAGTACTTCTCATGGTGATATAATTTATAATTTATTATTTACAAATATATATAAATGATTTACATTATTAGTAAAATGTTGTATTTTTCTTTCTGTTAATTGGCTGTTATTAACCTTGTTATGATTTGTATGTTAGATAATAATATAAATGTATTACTGTTGTAGGTTTTTATTTATATCACATAAATCTTCATTTTACAAAGCTCCTAATGAAGATTGGAAAGTTATTTGTAATGCTTTGAGGTATATATATTATAGATATTAAACTATTCCGACGGCATTGAATTTCTATATTTAAAAGGGGATAAACCTTTCTTTGTTTTAAAAAACTTACCAAACGCTGATTGATCCGAAAAATATAGCTCTTCGGCAATATTCTGTAAGGTTAAGTTTGTAAAAGCCAGTAATCTGCATGCTTCTGAAATTAACATAGCTGAAATGAAATAGTTTGCGGTTCGGTTTGTTGTTTTCTGAATTATTCTTGAAAGATATGTTTTTGAGATGCAAAGTTCTCTGGCATAGAATTCAATATTATGTTCTTTCTTAAAATTATCATAAACCAGCAATATAAACTTCAGAAAGAGAAGTCTGGCATGAACGTTTTTTGTTTTTAAATTAACATTTACCAAAGAAAGAAAATCAAGTGTCTGGAATAGAAATATGGATACGGAATAATCAATAATCAGATCTATGTTATCACTGCTTCTTAATATTTCCGATCTGATAAGATTCATTGATACACATAAGCTTTGTTTCTGATCCTCAGATAGATTGTAGATTGAGGAGTCATTAATAAGAATAGAAAAGATTATTTGTCTTAACCCGGGATTGGTTGTAGATAAACCCTCAAAGTATGAATTGTTCAGAAGAAGCAAAAAACCTTTGAAATCGTCGCTTGGACAGGATGCTCCAATAAGCATATTAGGTGAAATTATTGCGATGTCATTTTTAACCAATCTGGTTATTTTTTTATCTACAGAAATATTACAATCACCATCTAAAACAAGAACAAAAGCAAACATATCTATATATGATTTATATTGCGAGTATAGATGAATGGTGTTATTATTCAATTGAATAATAGCAACTTGGTTTCTGTGTGTGTCTTTGATTTTAGAAAGCGCAACATATTTATCAAAGTCAATTGATTCGGTTCTCATAGATTATCGATATTATTCCATAAAGTTATATATCGTTTAGTAATTAACCAAATTTTGTCATTGACTGACTATAATCGTTTCTAAATAAACCAATTTATTTGTATATATCTCAGCAATATTCTTATTTATTACAGACCTTCTGTTACTTAATGATAATAGTGGAAATATATATAGTTGATAATGAATATAAATGGTTGTCGTTGTATTATTTGAAATGATAACGTCATTTAGATAGTAATGTCTTGCAGAGAGGAGATTTTGATTTGTAGAATTAGTATTTCATTAATAAAATAATTACGAAGAAAACAGAGATTTGTTTATAGTTGTATTTGGAGATAAAAGAAGATATGTATATAAATTCATTAAATAATTATATCCCTTTAGATAAGGTTGATAACAAATATTTTGAGAAATCAGCAGGTTTAAGTTCGGATTGGATTGTACAGAGAACGGGTATAGAAACTCGTTCAAAGATTGGAGCGGATGAGGATATTGTAACTATGGCAATAGATGCGGTAGAGAAGGCACGAAAAGATCTTCCATACGATATTTCAGAGGTAGATCTAATAGTTTCTGCCGGATATACAATGACTGATACGATAGGCACCACCGCTCATTGGGTGCAGAAGAGGTTTAATATAGATAATGTGCAGGTAATAGCTGTAACTTCAGCGTGTTCTTCATTTGTAAATGCAATGGAAATTGTCGAAGGTTATTTTGCAATAGGTAAGGCAACTAAAGCTCTTATTGTTTGTTCTGAAGCGAATACTATACTTAGTGATGATTCAGATCCAAAGAGTGGTCATCTTTGGGGAGATGCAGCAGTTGCTATGTTTCTTTCAAAAGAGAGATATAAGAACGACGAACCGTTTGTTCTGGATATATTAACAAAGGGTTTGGGAAATATAGGAAAAGGACCTCACGCAATTTGCTTATATCCCAATAATGGAGGTATTGTGATGAATGATGGGAGAGATGTTTTTCAGTATGCCTGTAAATATTTAGTTTCAACAATGGAAGAATTATTGACGCGAAATAACTTAACCATCAATAATGTGTCTTATTTTGTATGTCATCAAGCTAATATCAGGATTGTGAATAATGTAGCTCGTCAATGGCAGATGACAGAGGATAGATTCTTTAACAATATTAAATATTTAGGAAATACAGGTTCGGCAAGTTCAATATTAGCCTTGTCTCAGAATATGGATAAAATAAACAGTGGAAACCTGGTCGGTCTTACTGTTTTTGGAGGAGGCTATTCTTCAGGTGCGGTTTTAATTCAGTTCTAATTTCTTCAGTTTAATATGTAAGTTACTTTCATATTTTCCGGTTTTTGATTAGTTACAGATAAGAAATCTATCTTGACTGCTAATAATTCAGTTAAATTTTAACAGTTTCTTGATTATACTAACTTTGCACTTATTTTAAAATTTCAGTTTATTTTAAGTGTTATGAGTATTACAATTACAAAGCCTCTTTTGATTATTATTTCTTTTCTTTTTTTTAAATCCTTATCAGGTCAAAATTTCGAAATTGATAATCTTAAATATTCGATAAATAATGATGAAATAACAGTATCAGTTAGCGGACATTCTTTTACGATTACTAATTCCAATGTTAATCTAACTGATGTTGTTATTCCTGAACATGTTAGCAATGAAGGAAAGACTTATTTAGTAACAAAAATAGGAAACAGTGCATTTAAGAACTTTGTGAATTTAAAATCCGTAACTTTTCCTGAATCTATTACTGAGATTGAACATTATGCATTTCAGGGATGTAGCTTTGTCGAGGAGATGGAGTTGCCAAAATATCTTGTTTCAGTAGGGGCCGGTGCTTTTGCAAGAATGAACAGATTAAAAACGATAAAACTTCCGGATTCCATAGAAAAATTCTATGGGGCTGTTTTTGATTGTTGTAAAGAATTGACAGAAGTTTCTTTGCCTTCAGGATTAAAAACTGTTCCTCTTAATACATTTTTCAGATGCTATAAACTGACAACTGTAAATCTTCCTGCTAATGTAGAATATGTGCATCCTGAATTTGCTATTGAGTGCAGCTCAATGACAAATATTTTTATTGATGAATCCAACCTAAAATATAAGAATATTGATGGTGCTCTTTATGATAAAAGTGGAGATTCTCTTCTTTATATGCCTGCACTTAATGAGAAAGTAAATATCGCTGAAGGAACTAAAGTCATTACGAAGTATGCTCTTTCTAACTGTATAACTCAGACAAATATTAATATCCCGGCATCTTTAATTAAAATATCAGATTCTTCATTTTCAGAATGTCGTAATCTTGATAATATCTTTGTAAACAAAAACAATACGGTTTTTACAGATCTTAAAGGTGTTCTTTATTCAAAAGATCAGACAATTATATATGTTTATCCAAGAAAAAAAGAGGGTAAATATTCAATTGATGATAAGGTTACTAAGATAAACGGATATGCTTTTTATGGAGCAACTCTTCTTGAAGATATCGAAATACCTTCTGCTACAGTTTCTATTGGATATGCTGCTTTTCATTATTGTCTTTCTCTTAAATCTGTAGTTTTGCCTGATAATATAACTTCAATAGGTACTAATGCTTTCAATCAGTGTTCAGAACTGGAAAAGGTAGTTCTTCCTAAAAATCTTAGCATTATAGCTGTTCAGATGTTCCAGTTTTGTCAGAAGCTCAGTGAAGTTGTGTATCCTGAGAATCTTAAAAAGATAGAGCGTGATGCCTTTTTTCAGTGTAAATCTCTTGTATCAGGGAATATTCCTGAAGGAACGACATTTATTGATTACAGAGCTTTTAAGGGATGTTCTGCTCTTAAAACACTCTCTTTGCCATCATCACTTAAAACAATAGGAATGTCTGCCTTTGACGAAATGTCATCGCTTGAAGAAGTATATTGTTATAATCCTATTCCTGTCACATACACAGATAAACAATTCTTTACTGTTTCCGATATTTCCAATGCTCAACTTTATATACCTTATGGTTCTAAAACGGCTTACGAAGAGGATATGTGCTGGTCAGCTTTCGGAAAGATAACTGAAATGGAAGATCCGGAAATTACATCTCTTAATTCTTTATCGGATAACCTCTTTGATGTTTCTATTTCTGACGGATATCTTAAAATCGAAAATATTACATCTTGTATCGCTATATATGATATTGCAGGACAACTTATTGAAAATATTACGTCAAATAAATCAGAAGCAAGAATAAAGCTTCCCAAAAGAGGTGTTTATATTATTAGAGGTAATAAATATTCGAAAAAGATCATTTATTAATAATATCAGATTTTTTCTTCATCGAACAAGAAATATGTCATAATTTAAGGTGTGTCAAATAAGACTTACAGATGGACTGAAAGAAAAAAGAATTTAATGTGAAGAAATACAAGTTAAAAAGGAGAATCATGATGTCAAAATGATACAATAAATAACATTGTGCTTTCATAATGTTTTGTTAATGGTGGTTTATGTGGCATTATTTTGTATATTTACAATAATCAACTATAAAATAAAACATTATGCAAGGTAGAATGAAACAACATCAGTTGTCAAAGGCAGAAATTGACGACGTGTTAAATAAAGGTCAGGTTGGAAGTCTGGCTACATATAATGAAAATGGGTTTCCGTATGTTGTGCCGGTTCATTATATTGTTTATGAGGAAAAGATATATATTCATGGATTAATACAGGGGCAGAAGATTTCAAATCTTATTCGCAACGATAAGGTGGGATTTGAGGTGTATGAAATGATCTCTATTATTCCTGATGAGGTTAGTCCATGTGATGTAAATACTGAGTTTCGGAGCGTGATAATTTTAGGTATTGCCAAGATGATTGACGATAGTGCTAAGAAGGAAACAGTCTTAAAGCTTATTGTTGAAAAATTTGCTCCACAACTTTCGCATATTAGTTTTCCGGAAGAGATGATGAAGGCAACAGGTATTATTGAAATAGATCCTGTAGAGATAACAGGGAAGTTTTTTAAATGAAAAATAGCTTGTATGAATTTTATATTCTACAAGCTATTTTTTTATTATAGAGGAGTGTTTGATGCTCTTTTAATCCTTATATAAGTTTTTCTTCATTTAATTTAATCGGTTTAATCAACAAGATTAGTTCTCTCTAAAAGAGATACAAACTCTCTTTTAATTGTAGTGTCTGTGATAAAAAACAGATTTATATAGTTGTCAATTTGAGTATAAGCTGCTCTGAAGTTTGCATTTTTTACAATAATCTTATATTCGAAAATTGTATGGTTTTCTCTTTTTAAATGATAAGCAGGTTTAATCTTATAAGGTCGGTTATTTATAATATCCGGTAGTTTATTATAAATATTATCTCTTATTTCTTCTTCATACTGAGCAAATTGCTTGAAAAATTTCTCTATATATCTATTTTCTTCAATGGTTATTTTAAATTCCATAATTAATCATTTTAGTTGATATCGGAGTTGATAATTACTTCTTAGTATCATTGATTATTTCCATGAAATATTTATGGCTTCTCGGAAATTCTATTTTTTGAAGATCTTTAAGGAGTTTCACAAGTTTATTTTCTTCAACATCAAAGAATTCTCTAATTTCAAATCCATCTTCTGCTACATTATAAGTATTCGAACTCTTTTTTTTTATTACAATTTTTCTGTCTCTTTTATATGTCAATAGTTCGATGGCATCTTCAAGATTGAGCTTCTTTAGTTTTTTAATCGGAGTGACTGTAAAGGTTTTAATATCTAACATGCTCATAATTGCGGTGTAAAGGTTATAACTCTAACTTTGATAATCTTTAAATGTTCAATTTATCATTGATAAATATGTATGAAGTGATATCTTATTTTAATGTACGATGTGATATTTTGTTTTGATTATCTTTTTTTTAGTGGTATGATTGGTAATAAATCTATTATTTTAACGTTTGTAGTATTAAAGCAATCATTCAAGCAGGTATGTTATCAATAATAGAATTAAAATTCAGAAGATTTTACAGAGATCTTATTAATTCTCCGATTGAATATTCAATAGTTGGTATTCTTATTATGTCGGGTTTAGCCTTTGTTTATAATCAATTTGATAAGTATCCTAATACATATATAATTTCGGGCATAATCATATATATAATTTATATGATTCACTCGCAAAGAAGGGATATTGCGTTTTGCCGGTTGATGATGAAATCTCCTCAAAAGTTATTTATTGCTGAGTATATGTTAATTTGTTTGCCTTTTATCATTTTCTCATTAATATTCAATAAATATCAGATCTTATTAATATATAGTATCTCACCGATAGTTATTGCTTTTATTCCAAGATTCTCTCCGTCAATTTTCTTACAAAGACATATATATTTATTTGGTGTAAAGTCGCCCGAATTGGTTTCCTTTTTAAGAAAGTATTATTGGCTAATATTATTGCTCTCAATAGTTTCGGTAACACTTTGTTTTATTAGAGTGATCTCTATTTTTATATTATTATCAATAGTTATTATAATGAGTTACTCATATACTGAATATGAGCCTTTAAATATTATCCTACTTGAGGAGGTAAACTCTAACAGGTTTATAAATAATAAGATAAATGAGGGGTTCCTTTTATTTGTAAAATTAGGATTACCTACACTTATTCTATATCCTATATTTAATAGGGATACCTGGTATCTTGTTTTGATAGCACCTATTGTGGCATATATTTCTATAGTTATGCTTGTTGGAGCAAAGTATATGTCGTATAAACCCAATAATAGAGCTACTTCATCCTCTGTAATTTTAGGTTTCGGGTTAATGGGGACAATTATTCCTATATTTCTGCCTATTACAATTGTTTTAGCATTGTTATATAATAGTAGTGCTAAGGAAAATCTTAAAAAATATCTGCATGTTTATAATAAATAATCTAACGGTAAAATATAATAAAAAAGTAGTACTTAATGACTTGTCTTTGAAATTAGATCTGTTTTCAATCAGTGGTATTATTGGTTATAACGGAGCCGGAAAGACTACATTATTGAATGCTATTTACGGACTTATTGAAGTGCCTCGAAGTTGCTTTATTCTAAATAATAAAAGATTAGAACGTTCAGATATTGCTTATCTGGAAGCTTCTAATTTTTTCTATTCGAATATAACAGGTCGTGATTATTTGAAATTATTTCATAGGAAAAACCGTTCGTTTAATATTGAATTATGGAGCTCTATCTTTAATCTTCCTTTAGATAAATTTATAGAAACCTATTCTACAGGAATGAAAAAGAAGCTGGCTCTTTTGGGTATTTTATCAATGGATAAACAAATTATAATTTTGGATGAACCTTTCAATGGGTTAGATATTGAGTCGGTTATGGCTTTGCAGATTATTTGCAAAAAACTGATCGAACAAAAAAAGACGATTATTATCACATCTCATATTATTGAATCATTAACTACAATTTGTGATTCGATATCTGTCTTGAAAGATGGAGTAATTGAATCAACTATTGCTCCGGCTGAATTTAATATGCTGACTGAGAATATCACAGGAGAGATGAATGTGAAATATAGTATGCTGATTGATGAGGCAATGAGATAGTATAACAGATTAATTTTCTCACTCCCAATATTATTCTGATATAATCAGACATTTATTTTTTCCATTGTCAATGATCCTTTAGGGCATTTCGGGATGCATTTTCCACATTTGATGCAGTCTGAATCAAGCATACCGTTTTGTGTACCTTTTGATTTATAAGGGTTTAATTGCATGGGGCATGCCTTTGTACAAAGTTTGCATGAGACACAGTTTTCTGCTACATGAATATTTTTGAAAGATGTTTTATGTTTTCGGGGAGTAACCATAGATGACAGAGTACCCATAGGACAGAATGTACACCATGCTCTTGGTGAATAAATAATTCCCAATATCGTACCTACTACAGTTGTTATGACAATTATATTCCAGAAAACACGTCCTATTGCACTCCAGTCATTCCATGCAAAATAGATCTGTATTCCGAACATTGCAAAAATGAAAAATAGCGCAAATGCTCTGAAGTATCGGTTTCTTATGAAATGGGGGATCTCTTTGTTGCGACTTATTTTGCTTATTAATTTATCATAATAGCTGCCCCTTGGGCAATAGTGTCCGCACCAATATCTGCCTTTAAATAGTGACATTGCGATAGGGGCTATCATACAGACTATAGCTATAATGCCTAAAATAGGGTAAAAAATAGCTGCAACAATATATATTAGTAAAATTAAATATAGCATTTTTATTATATTTTCTCGACAGCATGCTTTGGACATTGTTTGGCACACTTTCCACATTTTATACACTTTTCTTCATCAATAATTGGTAATCCTGTATTGTCTTGCTGTATAGCATCAACAGGACAAATCTTTATTAATGGACAGATATGATTTTGGGGGCATATCTTTGGGTTTATGTTCATAATTTATGGGCTTAAATAATTGTTTATTCAATTGGATTTTAATTATCTTCTTATGGTTGATGGCTCAAAATTATATCCATTTAAATCGGTCTACAACAGCTTTTCTCTATCTTTGGATAGATAAAATCTATTGAAATATGACACTACAACAAATGGAGTATATCGTTGCTCTGAATAAATATCGTCATTTTGTATTGGCTGCCGAAGCGTGTGGGATTACACAGCCAACTCTTAGTGCTATGATACAGAAGCTTGAGGATGAATTGGATGTAAAAATATTTAATAGGGATAGAAAGAGTATTTCACCAACTATAATAGGCGAGAAGATAATTAAACAGGCTGAAGTTACTATTAATGAGTCTTTGAGGTTGAAGGAGATTGTGGCTGATGAGAGTGATAGTATGAGTGGGACTCTTCGTATAGGAATATTGCCAACTATTGCTCCATACATTGTACCTGATTTTATATTTTATTTCAAGAGTTCTTTTCCTAATGTAAACCTCTTTATATTTGAAAAGGAGAGTAATTCACTGTTAAAAGAACTAAGACATGGTAACATTGATATTGCTATTACAACTGCACCAAGCGATATGATAGGGCTATGGGATATTCCTGTTTATCTGGAAAAGTTTGTTGCCTATTTTTCAAGTGAATGTAAGAAGGCTCGTGAAATTATTGAAAGTGGAAATCTGCCTGTAGAGAATATGTGGATACTTAAAGAGGGGCATTGTGTGCCTAATTCCCTTCAGAACTTTTGTAAGAATATGGAGGCGGGTAATAGTATATATGAGGCGGGTAGTATAGAGACACTAATAAGAATAGTGGATCGAAATGGTGGTTTTACCATAATACCAGAACTGCATCTTAATTTTCTTTCCGAAAAACAGAAGAATAATATAGCGTATTTAAATATGGAGTCGCCGGCACAGCGAGTTGTCTCTTTAATAATCAAGGAAGATTTTATCAGAGAAAGAGTTGTAAATGCGGTAGTTGATACATTTAAGTCTGTGATACCTTCTTATATGATAGATGAGAGGATTAAAAAGAAGTGGATAAAATTAAGATGATTTTTTCTCCTGTTTCATATCTTATAAATATAAAACAGGAGATTACATCCATTATTTAGATATCAATTAGAGAGCTACATAAATTAATCTATATAGTTTAGACATTATTCAATTTCTATAAGATTATCTTGTTTATTCTTTTCAGAATAAGCTTTTGGGGATATGCCGTAATGAGCTTTGAATGACTTTGAAAAATGAGAAATATTTGAAAAACCTACAGCATATGCAATATATGAAATTCCCTGTTTGTTTTCCTTAAGCAATTCTCCTGCAATTTTCAACCTTATATTACGTACAAATTCATGAGGAGTTTGATTAGTTATCTCTTTCATCTTTCTATAAAGATGAACTCTGCTTATACCTATTTCCTTACATAACTTTTGAATATCAAAAGAAGAATCAGATAAATTCGCATCAATTAGATTTAAAATCTTTTTTATTAATTCATCATCATAATTTGATAGTTGTGGTTTATGTAGATATTCTTTTTCATACATAATATTTGTTAGATATATTCTATTCTTTTCCGCTTGATGTAGTTGATTACGAACAATACTTTTTAGTACATCGATATTAAATGGTTTAGAAAGATATGCATCCGCACCAAATTCATACCCCATAACCTGATCTTCAGCAGAATTCTTCGCAGTCAGAAGAATTACCGGAATATCAAACAATTGATTATTTTGCTTTATTTCTCGGCAAAGTTCTATCCCATTAAGTCCCGGCATCATTACATCACTAATAATAAGGTCTGGATGAATGTCTTGAATTATCTTAAATGCTTTGTCTCCATCTTCACTTTCTATAATATAATAATTCTCTATAAGAATATCCTTTATGTATTGGCGCATCTCTAACTGATCATCTACTATCAGAATACTTTTTTTGTCTTTTTTCTTTTCATTATTCTGAGATGTTTCATTATTATTTTCAGTTGTATCAGAATATTGCTGTAAATTAAATGATTCATATTTTTTATTTACAATCTCATAATCTGAAATATGATTTCGTCCTGAAGGTATTTCAATAAAGAAGCAACAACCTCCCTTTTCTTTATTTTCAACCCAAATAGATCCATGATGAAGATCAACAAAGAGTTTGGATAGATATAGACCTATACCAGAACTTCTATTATTATTAGTAGATATCTTATCCTGATAAAATAAATTAAAAACTTTTTTAAGATTATCCTCATTTATTCCGGGCCCATTATCCTCTATGCATATTCTTATTATTTCTTCATTTTCACCAGTTTGTAATTTGTCAATTTTAATTATAATAGTTTCTCCATCCGGAGTGAAATTAAAAGCATTTGCTATAAGATTATATATGATTTTATCAAATTGGTTAATATCAATCCAACCGAATATAAAATCATCCGGTTTTTCAAAATGAAGTTTTATATTTCGTATCTGAGCCTGATCAGTAAATGAAAATATAATATCCTCTAAATACATGATTATATCCGTATGAGAAAAGAGGAGTTTTAATGCTCCTTTATCGATTTTTTGCATATCAATCATTTGATCTGCCAGAGATAATATTTGTTGAGCATTTCTCCACATAACATAAAAAACTTTATCATTTGTTTTCTTAATCAAATTTTCAAGTGGAGATATTATAAGGGAAATGGGAGTTCTTATATCATGAGAAATATTTGTAAAATATTGTATTTTCGCTTCTTTGATTTCTTGTAAATGATTTGCAACAAGAATCTCTTTACTTCTTTTATACCGCAGGGTTATATAAGAATATATAAAACATAAAATAATAATCGTAAATATTGTGTATATAAGTAGAGCCATATTACTTTTATACCATGGTGGAAGAATATTTATTTTTATAATTTTCTCAGTTGATCTCGATAATCCACTTGCAGCTGTCATCTTTAAAAGATAATTACCAGGTGGTATTTTATGATATTCTATTTTTTTGTTGTCTGAAGCTGATAATATGTTCCATTCATTATCTATACCTTCTAAAATATATTTATAATATATCTGACCATGACCAGCATATTTAAAACATGAAAATTCAATACAAAATGAATTGTCAGAATAATCCAGATTAAATTCTTTAGCTTCTAATATTGGTTCTTTTATGATTTTATTTTTTCCAGAAAGAGATTCGGTATCTATTGGCTTATTATTTACATAGAAGTTCGTTAGATATACATCAAGATCTATACTTTTATCAATAAAATTAAGTGGATTTAAAATTGTTATACCACCCATTCCTCCTAAAATAATTTTCTGATTGATAGAATCTTTAAATATAGCATTTCTACTAAATTCATTACTTTGAATTCCATCTTCTTTATAAAAGCAATCATCTCTTTTTTGATTTAAATTATAACGACATAAGCCCTTATTAGTAGAGACCCATAAGCACCCTAATTGATCAAATACAAGACTTTTTATAGAATTCATTTGTCCATCCTGAATGAAATGTCGATAAATTTTTTTCTCTCGTGTACGATATTCATAAATTCCGTTATTTGTCCCTATCCAAATATTATTGTCATCATCCTCTATTAGAGATATAATGAATTGATCATGAATGTTATATGTTGAATCTTTAATAACAATAAATTCATTTAAAGAGGAGTCATATTTAGTTATTCCAAGAGATGTTCCAATCCATATATTTTTATTCCTGTCTTCAAACATAGTATGTATCCAACCATTGGATAATTTACCTTTTATTGATTTTTTACTATACATTCTTTCTCTTTATCAAGGATATATATACCTGTTGAAGTTCCCAACCATATCATTCCATTATAGTCTTCGAGGATAGAAGAAACTGTTTGATTTGATATTTTGTCATCTGTATTTTGATAATTAACCTTGACACATTGCTTTTGTGTATTTCTTATTTTATATAGTCCCTCGTAATAAGAACCTATCCAAATATTATCTTCAGAATCGTGAAAAATGCACATGACAGTTTCAGGAATGATTCCGTATTTTGATTTTCCCTTATATTGCTCTATGGTATGTGTCCAATCTTTATCAATATTATAAATTCCATCATTGTCAGTCCCAATCCAATAATTGCCATTTTTATCTGCACTTATAGACATTATACAACTTGATCCTATTAGATTATTTTTAAAGGAATTTGATCCAATGTAATCAAACCTATTATTAGCTGAATAAAAAAGAACTCCTTTTTGATATATACTTAGCCATAAGTTTCCGTCTTTATCAGTCAGCATATTATGGATTTTGAGATTTGAAAGATCATAAAAAGAATTATCAAGAACATAATTGTAAATTGATTTATTTTTACGACAATATATTTTCATTCCATTACCATCTGTTGCTAATATTAAATTCAAGTCATTATCTATTTTGATATCTTTTATTTTTTCGTCAGGAAATTTTTTATCAGCCAATATTAGTTGTTGATTATTCTTGTCAATGATATATAATCCGCTGTTTAATGTTCCAATAATGAAATTTCCTTTTTCATCTTCATTTATGCAGGATATTGCAGGTTGGCCTTTAGATAAAGGAAATGAGTAATGTTTTAGTTGATTATTTGAAGGATTAAATTTATATAATCCTTTATCATTTGTTCCAATCCAGATATTACATTCCGAATCCTCATAAAGTGTATTTATAAATAATGTTTTTATTTCAGAAGTCAATTTGTCTAGATTTTTAATCTTAAGATTCGCCTCATTAAATTCACAAACCATTATTCCTTTACCATGTGTTCCAAACCAAATATCTCCGTTTTTACGCTCTATAATTTCTGAGACATGACAATAATTATCCATGTTATCCTCATCCTTTAGTGTTGTGAAGTTATTTTTATCATAGTTAAAAAGCTGTATTCCACATATACTTCCTATCCAGAGCCTATTGTGTTGATCTTCAAATATTGCTGAGACATAGCTGCTTTTTAAACTAAGAGAATCCTGATCTGAATGGAAATAATAATTAAAATGCATCCCATCAAATCTATTTAACCCATTTTCTGTTCCTATCCAAATAAATCCTTTTTGATCTTGTATTATACAATTAACAAGATTATTTGTCAATTCTTTTTCAGAAGAAAAAAGACGGACATTCTGACTATACAGACTACAGAATCCATATATAAATAAAAATAATAAAGTGTGTTTTATCATAGATGATATTATTTATGATAAAACTAACTAAAAGATTTTCTTTTAATTTCATTATTATATGAAAATTGTAAACATGATACTTATAAACACGCTTATGTAACATATAGAAAAGTAACCTTTAACTAATAGGAATAATTTTACCTAACCAAAAATTTCTTTCACAAAAGAATTCTAATATTATGAAGCATTTATTTATGATTTTCATGTCATTTTTTCTTGGCAGTTTTATTTATGCCCAAGAAAGAGTCATAAAAGGAAAAGTATCTGACAGTTATGACGGACAAGGTTTAACAGGAGTTAATATTTCTGTAAAGGGAACAACAAGTGGTACCATTTCTGATATAGATGGCAACTACAGTATAAATCTTCCACCTGATAAGGATATATTAATATTTTCAATGATTGGGTATAAATCTCAGCAGATTGAAGTTTCTTCAGGCAAGACGAATATTAATGTAATCTTGACAGAGGATGTAGAGCAGCTGAGCGATGTTGTAGTTATAGGATATGGAACTACAAAAAAAGCATTACTTACCGGAGCTAATATTAACATAAAAGGAGAAGATGTAGCTCAGCTGAAAATAGGAAGTGCAATGGAAGCTCTTCAAGGAATAGCACCCGGTGTTGCTGTCACAAGAAATAGTGGAGCTCCCGGAGCAGGTACAAAAGTCACAATCAGAGGTATGGGGACAATAGGTAATTCCTCACCTCTATATATTGTAGATGGAGTTGCGGTTGCAAATATTGATTATCTAAGTTCCTCGGATATTGAATCCATAGATGTTCTTAAAGATGCTGCCTCTGCGGCCATTTATGGTTCTCGTGCTGCAAACGGGGTAATTTTGGTAACGACAAAAAAAGGTAAAAAGGAGATTAATTCATCTACCAGAAAGGCTACGGTAAATTATGATGGTTATTATGGTATACAAAATGTTTATAGACAGGTTCCTGTGCTGAATGCACAAGAATATATGTATATAATAGATGAAGGACGTATAAATGATGGACTTTCACCTAATGACTGGTACAAGATGCTAATTTCTAATCCATGGTTGGATAATAATTATCCTAATAATATGGGGGTAAAATTAGGAGAAGAGATTTGGACAATGTTGCAAAATGGGTGGCAAGGAACAAATTGGGTAGATGAGATGACTCATAAAGATGCACCCATTCAAAATCATTCATTGAATATTAGTGGCGCCTCGGAAAACACAAATTATAGTTTTGGATTTTCATATTATGATCAAGATGGAATTATAGGAGGAGACCTAATTGATGCCGGATATAAAAGAATTACCGCAAGAATGAATACAGAGGCTATCCTCTATAAAAACCATAAATATGATATAATAAAAATAGGGGAGAATTTCACTTATTCAAATATTCAAAATAAAACAGTAGCAGCAGGGAATATTTATTATAATGATCTTCATAACGCTATTGTTATGAACCCTTTGATGCCGGCATATTGGAATAGTTCTTCTGATAAATATAAATTCACGCCTGTTTTGCAAGGTGTAGCTCAGGATCAAAATAATCCGTTAGCTGAAATGTTTTATCGTAGAAATGATAATTGGGGAAAGAGTAATAGTATTACCGGAAATGTATTTATTGAAATTCAGCCATTAAACAAACTTAAATTTAGATCTTCTTTTGGTCTGAATATGTGGTTTGGCCATAGTCGTTCCTGGACTCCGACATTTTCTCTTGGTGAAAAATTCGGAAACTCAGTGGATGGAGTACAACAAGATATGTATATGGGGGCAGACTATTCCTGGACTAATACATTATCTTATAACTATACAAATAAGCTACATACTTTTGATTTTCTTGTTGGAACAGAAATGTTAAAAAATAAACTTAACATGAATATTGGAGGTAGTAAAGTGGGAACACTATTTGGTAAACCTGAAAATGCATATCTTGATAATGCCAATAAAACAGAAATCACAGGTATAAATACTTGGGGTAAGGATTGGGCCGCTCAAGGAGGAGGACTTCTTTCTTATATGGGAAGAGCTTCTTATAATTATGCGGGAAAATATCTGGCCGATTTCACAATGAGATATGATGGATCTTCAAATTTTGCCAAAGGAAATCGTTGGGGATCTTTTCCTTCTGCATCTGCCGGTTGGAATATCATGGAAGAACCATTTTTTGAACCAATAATAGATATTGTTAATTATGGGAAAATTCGCGCAAGTTGGGGATTAAATGGTAATCAGGCAATAGATAATTTTATTTACACTTCAAATATTGCTTATGTCAATCCCGGCTATTTTTTTGGTAATAATAAACCAATTTCAGGAGTTACCGGCATACCGGCTAATGTTCCAAATAAAGATGTAACATGGGAAGAATCCGAACAGCTTAATTTCGGTTTAGACACAAAGTTTATTAACGGAAAAATGGGATTTTCTTTTGATTGGTACAACAAAACAACAAAAGGCTGGTTAGTTCAAGCTCCCGTTATGGGTACGTCAGGGGCAGGAGCACCATGGATAAATGGAGGAAATATTCAAAATAAGGGTATTGAATTCTCTCTTAGCTGGAATGATCAAATTGCTGATTTTGGATATGGTATTACGGTAACAGGATCTCATAATAAAAATGAAGTTACAAAACTTGACAATGCAGAAGGTATAATTACGGGTTCCGCAAATGTTTTATCTCAATCTACAGCATATATCTCTAGAGTTGAAGTAGGTAAGCCTATTGGTTATTTTTACGGATATGAAACAGCCGGGATTCTTCAAAATCAACAAGAGGTGAATAATTATGTAGGACCTAACGGAAAACCCTATTTTGAGGATCAAAGACCTGGTGATGTTCGCTTTGTAGATCAAAATAATGATGGTATAATTGATGAGAATGATAAAGTCATGTTAGGAAAACCAAATCCTGATTTTGAATTAGGTATTCAATTGAATGCTCAATATAAAGGTCTTTATTTAACTACAACATTGGCCGGTAAATTTGGAATGCAGATTATGAGATCTTATAGATCATTTGCCGACAAATATACTCAAAACTATACTACCGAAATCTTTGGCCGTTGGCACGGGGAGGGTACTTCTGATAAACTTCCGAGATTAAGTTCTTCGTCTCACAGAAATACAAATTATGTGTCAGATATTTATATGCATGATGGAGACTATCTTAGAATCTCTAATCTAACATTAGGATATGATTTCGATAAACAGTTAAAAAAAGTCGAATGGTTACAAGGTGCCAAAATATATGTATCTGCAAATAACCTTTATACATTCACAAAATATGATGGAATGGATCCTGATGTTGCTTTTGGACATGACGAAGATTGGGCATCCGGAATAGATCTTGGATTATATCCTCTTCCAAGAACATTCATGTTTGGTATTAATCTAACATTCTAAATTTAAGAGTATGAAAACATATAAATTAATTTTCCTTTCTATAATAGGCATAAGTATTTGTTATGCATGTGAAGATTTTCTTGATACGAAAAATCTTTATCAAAAAGACCTTGATTCATATTATTCCACTCCTTCGGATATAGAGGAAGCCATGTCTGGAGTATATAGTTCATTATATGTTAATGATGTACTTAGCGAAGAACATGTAGCCGCAAGTTTGATGTCCGATTTAATGTTTGCAGGTGGAGGCCCTGATGATAAAAGTGCAAAAAATGTTGATTCATTCCAAGATCCTGATGAAGACACATATAAAAGTTTATGGGTAGAAACCTATAATGGTCTAAATCGTGCAAATGGTATTATAGAAGCTGTTCAAACTAAAAATTATTCCGAATATTTCAAAACAGAACAAGAATCGGAAGATTTTAAGAATCAATCATTAGGAGAGGCTTATTTTATGAGGGGGTTCTTTTTATTCAGAGCAGGACGTCTATTTGGAGGAATTCCTTTGATTTTGACAACTGATACACCTCGAGAAATTCCTCGTAGCTCTTTGACAGAAACATTTGCTCAAGCTATGTCTGATATGAAAAAAGGTATAGAATTGATGCCAAGTATAAAAGCAAATACAATTTCTACCTCTCGTTATGGACATGCCAATAAGTGGATAGCTCAAGCATATTTGGCTAGAACCTTTTTATTCTACACAGGTTATATGACAAATATTGAAAATCAGCCAACAGATCAAATAGCACTGCCTGATGGTGATATTATTAATAAAAAGACAGTAATTGATTATCTTGAAGATTGTATAGATAATAGCGGATATGCACTTCTTTCAGATTTTCGTAATCTTTGGCCTTATTCTTATGTAAACAAAGCTGCAAGAGATTTTGGATCAACAAGCGGTCCTATATTGCCATGGGCAGAAGAAGAGGGCCTAAATTGGGCTGGTCAGGATGGATTCAATCCTACGTTTGGAACTGGAAATACGGAAGTTATGTTTGCTCTTCGCTTTTCTTTAGGTGATTGGGAAGTAGGTGGCCAAAAGATAAACAATCGTTTCCCTTTATTTTTTGGCATTAGAGATAATAGTATGGTCCCATTTGGAACCGGATGGGGCTGGGGTCCTATAAATAAGTTATTTTTCAATGAATGGGATGATAAGGATATTCGCAAAAAGGGTTCTGTAATAGAAATGGGCAAGGAAGATCAAGGGACCCAAGATTATAAACCTGCCGGTGATCAATCTACTTCTCTGATGAATAAAAAATACTCAACACTACAATTTGAAGGAATTCGTGACGGAATGCAAGAATCCACTATTAAGGGGCTGTTTTTCTGGCTGTATAAAATGGAGCATGGTGATCCAATGCAATTATGGTGTGCTCAAGATTATTATATGTTACGTTTCGCAGATATTCATCTGATGCATTCCGAACTTACTGAAACAGTGACAGGTATTAACAAAATAAGAGAAAGAAGCGGACTTAATCCTATCGGTTCATACTCTATTTTGGCATTGAAGAAAGAGCGTATGTATGAGTTTGCATTTGAAGGTATAAGATGGTTTGATCTGGTCCGTTGGGGAGATTTAGATCAGAGTACTAATAATAAAACAAATTATTTTGGTAGAGAAGTTTCGGTTACAAATACAGGTGTTGAAGGAACCTACACTGTAAATTATCGTTCTGAAACCAAAGGTCTGGTTCCAATTCCGGAATCTGAAATTCGTTTGTCAAATGGAGTTTACAAACAAAATCCGGGATGGGATTAGATTATTGCGATTTTCACAATGGATTACATGAAAAAAATAATTTTTATAAAACTACTATTATAAATGAAGACATATAAAATTTTAAGTATTGCATCCACTCTTCTTCTTAGTTTTTTGAGTTGCTCACCTATAGAAGATAGAGATAGTTTAGAAAATAGTTTTGATTTGGATAAACTGGAGTTATTGTTAGTAAAGCAATCCGGTAATAATGGTAATGGTATAACCCTAAAGATGAATACCAAAGGTGTTTATGGTTATTGGGATTATAATATTAATAGGGAATATACCGATGAAGTATCATTTATTTATCCTATTCCAGGAAAAGCAAAATTTACATATTATGCTACAACAGGATATATTAACAATGATGATTTGAGTGATGTTAAGTATGATATAAAAAAAGAGATAGAGGTAAATATAGAAGAATTAGATCAACAATTACCTGGTCAATATTATGATTTAGTTGGTGAAAATCTTGAAGGTAAAACCTGGGTTTTTGCAGGAGGACTTGGCGGATCGAAATATTGGTATATGTGTCCGGGTGATAATCCTGAAAAATATGAGGAAATATGGTGGGATGCCGGAGAATGTTGTCCGCCAATAGATGTAGATGGAAAAATGACTTTTGATTTAGATGGTGGCGCTAATTATATATATTATGAATCCTCAGAGTCAGAACCCAAAAAGGGGGGGAGTTATAGTTTTAACGGAGATTTTTCAAAGTTGATAATAACAGGAGAATATAAGATTCTTGGAAACGAAGAACCTCGAGGAAATGATAAAGGAGTATATGAAATAATTTCTCTTTCTTCTGATAGATTAATTCTATATGTTCCTACAAATGGAGGTGGCACTGGTTGGTGTTGGCAGTTTGTACCTTTATATAAATAGATGTATAATATCGTATAAAAGATTTCAATTGATTCTTTTTTGGTATTAGATAGATGTGTTTCTTAAAAATGAAAGGGGGTACTATTTATAATATAATTGTGATGTATCCTCTTTCTAATTGGATTATTAATAAATCAATCAATATAAATATTGTTGTTTAAAAACAATATTAGTTTTTCTCTCTTTCATAAATAAGAAAGTTGGCCTTTAAAGCCAACTTTCTTATTTATATATTTCATTATACTTTAATCAATAATTACCGGTTTAATTTTAGGAACAAGAATTTTCATTATAATCCAGCTGCCCAGATATGCAACACCGCATACACAGAAAATTATAAAATAACCTGACTCTATTCCTTTGAAACCAAATAGTTTGGTTTCAGAGACAATAGTATAGTCAAATAATACTCCTGAACCTTTATTAATGATAAAAGCACCTATACCTCCTGCCATTCCTCCAATCCCTGTGATAGTGGCAATTGCACTTTTAGGAAACATATCTCCGATTGTTGAGAAAATATTTGCAGACCATGCTTGGTGAGCTGCCCCGGCAATTCCTATAATTATTGTGGGAATCCAGATAGAATATGATCCCAGAGGTTGTGCCAAAAGTGCTAAAAGAGGGAAGAATGCAAAAATTAGCATAGCTCTCATTCGTCCGGCGTATGGATCCATCCCACATTTGTCAATGAAAAAAGTTGGTAAATATCCACCTATAATTGAAAGCATAGTTATTAGATAGAGAATAAATATATAAGGAGCACTCTGTGTCGTGTCAAGCCCATAAACCTCACTAAAATATGCGGGAGTCCAGAAAAGGAAGAACCACCATACTCCATCAGTAAGAAATTTACCTACTGCAAAAGCCCATGTCTGTTTGAATTTTAAAGCTTTCTTTATAGATATTTTTTTCTCATTTCCCTCTTTGTTTATTGTTATATGTTTCTCTAAATCCTGATCTTGATTTATATACTCTAATTCATTATTATTTACATATTTACTATGTTCAGGTTTTTCATAAAGATAATGCCAGAATCCAATCCATATAAAACCAAGAGCACCTATAATAATGAATGCCATTTCCCATCCAAAACGTGCTGCAATAAATGGAATTGTTAAAGGTGCGACAAGTGCACCTACCGTAGCTCCCGTATTAAAAATACTTGTTGCATAAGCTCGATCTTTCTTTGGAAAATACTCTGCTGTTGTTTTTATTGCAGCGGGGAAATTGCCTGATTCGCCTAATGCTAAAATAAAACGCGCGAATATAAAAAACATTACGCTAATAGATGCAATCTTAGCAGCAAGGTCAGTTTTTTCTACAACATTACGTAAAGCTTCTGCATTTGGTAAGTCGACCCACCATTCGGTTGCCAAACCACAAATAGCATGTAAACACGCTCCAATAGACCATATTGATATTGCCCAGATGAAACCTTTTTTAGTCCCCATTTTATCTATAAATTTCCCCGCGAATAACATAGATATCGCATATATAATTGAAAAAGCGGAGGTAATATTTCCATAATCAGAATTGGTCCAATGGAATTCTGGGGCTATAAAATCTTTCCACGTTAAAGATAGAACCTGTCTATCCAGATAATTAATTGTTGTAGCAGCAAAAAGAGTAGAACAGATAACCCAACGGTAATTAGTGCGTTTTAATGTGCTTTCAAGAATTCTTGTTTCAGGAGTGTTCATTTTAGATATATAGATTTATTAGTTATGTATTATATTAGTTTGTAAGAGGTTATTAGAAATTGAAATAGTTTTTTGCGTTATAATAGGAAATATTCTCAATCATTTTTCCGATCTGATCAATCTCGGAGTATGGTAATTCTCCGTTCTCAACATCCTGACCAATAAGATTGCATAAAGTACGTCGGAAATATTCATGGCGAGGATAGGAAAGGAAACTTCTTGAATCGGTTAACATACCAACAAAACGACTTAAAAGACCTAAAACTGATAGAGAGTTAATTTGTTTTGTCATTCCATCTTTTTGGTCTAAGAACCACCATCCGGAACCAAACTGAATCTTTCCCGGAGTAACCCCATCTTGAAAATTCCCAATCATTGTGGCTATCATCTCATTGGCAGACGGATTTAGATTGTATAGAATAGTTTTGGTTAATTTATCTCTACTATTTAAACTGTCAAGAAAGCGTGAAAGTGATTTGGCGGTTGCAAACTCTCCTATAGAATCAAATCCTGTATCCGGTCCAACAAGTTTCATCATCTTAGAGTTATTATTTCTTATTGTGCCATAATGAAATTGTTGAGTCCAGCCTTTCTCATGATCCATCTCTCCAAATATGACAAGCATAGCCGATTTGAATTTTAATATATCTTCTGTGCTTAACTGTTTTGATGAAAGAGCTTTGTCAAAAATCAATTCTATTTCACGATCTGTATAATCAGTTGCATAAAACTCTTCTAATCCATGATCGGAAAGACGACAACCCTGTAAAGAAAAAAAATCATGCCTTTTTTTAAGTGCATCTACTAATGCTGAAAATTTAGAAATATCCGTATTACTTACTTCTCCAAGTGTATTTATATAATTAAGAAATATATCAGGCGTATCGATTGCCATTGCTTTGTCCGGTCGCCAGGTTGGAAGAACTTTTGTTTCAAATCCACTATTTCTGATTTTGATATGATGCTCAAGCGAATCGATCGGATCATCTGTTGTACAGACAACTTCTACATTATATTTTCTCATTAAACCCTTTGCGGAGAATTCTGGTAGAGATAATTTATTATTACATTCATCATAAATCTCACGTGCTGTGGAGGGTTTTAAGATCTTATCTATTCCAAATGCAGTTTTAAGTTCAAGATGTGTCCATGGATAAAGTGGATTACGAAATGTATTTGGTACAGTATCTGCCCATTTTTCAAACTTCTCCCAATCGGTAGCCTCACCAGTGCAAAATCGTTCATTAATTCCATTGGTTCGCATAGCTCTCCATTTATAATGATCGCCCTCAAGCCATATTTCAGTCATCGATCTGAACTTATGATCATTAGCTATAAGAGCAGGGTTAAGATGACAATGGTAGTCGATAATTGGCATTTTTGCAGCATGATTATGATACAATATCCTAGCTGTTTCTGTACTTAACAGAAAATCTTCATCCATAAAATTTTTCATTGTATTTGATTGTTTTAATATTGCAAAGCGTTAAATTAGAACATTTTAAACAAAATGAACAAATAATCTAAAAATATTTATGCTTATGTTTCAAAATGCGGTGCAATTTGTATAATATTTTATATTATTAATTTATTTAATTTTCTATATTAACAATCATATCTAATCATATAAAATATTAATAAATAATCATGGAAAATACATGGAGATGGTTCGGAAAAGGAGACAAGATTACTCTTCCGATGTTACGTCAATTCGGAGTAGAAGGCATTGTAACTGCCCTACATTCCATACCCAATGGAGAGGTATGGAGTCTGAAGGATATAAGTGAATTAAAGCAATATATAGAATCACATAAATTAAGGTGGTCGGTTGTTGAAAGCTTGCCCGTTAGTGAATCTATAAAATATGGAGGAGAGGATAGAGATCAACTTATAGAAAATTATAAGATTAGTTTAGCAAATCTTGGGAAATGTGGCATAAAGACGATATGTTATAATTTTATGCCGGTTATAGATTGGATAAGAACTGATCTTAATTTTTTAAGAGAGGATGGAACAACATCTCTATATTTTGACAGAATAAGGTTTGCATATTTTGATATTCGAATATTGCAACGTGTAGGAGCAGAAAAGGATTATACAGACAATGAGATAAAACGTGTTGAGGAGTTGGAAAAGAGAATCACTGAGGAGGAAAAAAAATCATTGATTGATTCTATAATAGTAAAAACTCAAGGTTTTGTAAATGGGAATATAAATGAAAATGACATTGATCCTGTTTCAATTTTCAAAGAATTATTAAAGAAATATGAAGGGATAGATCGAAACAAATTGAGAGAGAATATGTGTTATTTTCTAAACGCAATTATGCCAATCTGTGATGAATATGGTATAAATATGTGTGTTCATCCGGATGATCCTCCGTTCCAGGTTTTGGGACTACCAAGGATTGTAACTAATGAGGAAGACATAAGTTGGTTTCTTAATGCTGTGAATAATCCACATAACGGACTTACTTTTTGTGCCGGGTCATTAAGTGCAGGTGTTCATAATGACACTAGAGTTTTAGCAAAGAAATTTGCCGAAAGAACACATTTTGTTCATCTAAGAAGTACAGAAGCTACAAGTGATGGTTCATTCACTGAAAGTTCTCACCTTGAAGGTCGTGGACACCTTATTGATCTTATCAGAATTTTCGAAAAACAATCACCTAAATTACCTATGAGAATTGATCATGGACGTAATATGTTAGATGATGATAAGAATAACTATAATCCCGGATATGCTTTAATTGGTAGGATGTTTGCTTTAGCTCAGGTTGAAGGGATGATTGCTGTAGTTAAAGATGAAATAAAAAATATGAAGGTTGATGAATCAAAAGTGCATGGTACATATACTTTATAATAAAGAACAATAATTAATATATTAAAAACAACGAAAAACACAATGAATCAATTTGATATTAAAGGACAGGTAGCAGTAATAACCGGTGGGTCTGGGGTATTAGGAAGTAATATTGCCGAAGGCTTATTAAAATCCGGAGTGAAAGTTATAATTCTTGGTGCTCATGAAGATAGAGTGGCCTCTGCAGTTAAGAAACTATCAGAATTTGGAGAGGTAAAAGGATATACATGTAATGTGCTTGATATAGAGGCCCTAAATCAAGTTAAAGATATAATTATAGAGAATTATGGGACTATTGACATTCTGGTAAATGCAGCAGGTGGAAATATTCCGGGAGGAACTTTAACCGAGGATCAGGATATTTTTGATATGAAAATAGAGGATCTTAATAAGGTTGTAGATCTTAATCTTAATGGATCTGTATATCCTTGTCTTGTATTTGGTAAAGTGATGAGTGAATCAAAGAAGGGAAGCATAATCAATGTTTCATCTATGGCTGCTTATGATGCTATTACTCGTGTCCCCGGTTATTCAATGGCTAAAAGTGCTATTGAGAATTTTACACGTTGGTTAGCTGCAGAAATGGCTATAAAGTTTAGTGAGAAGATACGCGTTAATGCGATAGCTCCGGGCTTTTTCATAGGTAATCAAAATCGAAATATTCTAATAAATCCGGATGGAAGTTTGACAGATCGTAGTAAAAAGGTTATTGCAAAAACTCCAATGCGTCGTTTTGGTGATATCTCTGAGCTAAATGGTGCAGTTCAGTTTCTTTGCAGCGATGCGGCAAGCTTTATAACGGGTGCAATAATTCCTGTGGATGGAGGTTTTAGTTCTTTTAGTGGTGTTTAAAGTTTTAATAGATACCTAAATAGAATGAATAACCCGAAAAATAATTAATCGTTATTTTTCGGGTTATTTTATTTATATTAATTCGATATTGTGTGCTGTAATGATATGAATTCGTATAAGAAATAAAAACTATAATTTTTCAATCTTGATTTTATATCTTTGTAGTATATATTTTTTATTAAAATAAATTTATAAAGCAAAAACATAGCTCTATTAATTGATGATTTTGCAGTTAGGGAAAGTTTATATATAGTCACTTAATCTTCTTTTTAGTAATGATTTATTTAAGTATTATAAAAGAAATAATTTAAATGAAAAAGGTATTATTATTATTGGCAGATGGTTTTGAAACATTTGAAGCATGCGTATTTATCGATGTTATTGGTTGGAATCTTGAAGAGGGAGATAAATCGACGGAATTATTCACTTGTGGTTTGAGAAAAGAAATTAAAAGTTCTTTTAATCAGCGTTTTATTGTAGATTATTTAATAGATGATATTGATATTTCTACATTTGATGCATTAGCAATACCCGGCGGATTTGAGGTATATGGTTTTTATAATGATGCCTATGATGATAAATTCTTAGATTTAATACGTGGATTTAAAGAAAAAGATAAGATTATAGCATCAATTTGCGTTGGAGCTTTACCAATTGGTAAAAGTGGTATTTTGAAAGGAAAGAATGGTACTGTATATAATAATCCTATACGGAGAGAAGCATTAAAGGAATTTGGCGTAAATATAATGCATCAACCTATTGTAATGGATGACAAGATAATCACTTCATGGAATCCTTCAACGGCGATAGATGTAGCTTTATTGTTACTTGAAAATTTGACCACCAAAAATAATGCAGACAAAATTCGACAATTAATGGGATTCGTTGTGTAAAATATATAAGTTCCGAAAAAAAAGCTAATAATAAAAAAGTTTCCTTTTCATGTTTTGAACTCATATTTTTTGATAATACCTTTGCTGATGCTTAGAAAAAATAAACCTTCAGCGGGTAATTTTGTGATCAAAGCATCCATTTTCCCGGATAGTCCTTATCCAAAGGCAGGAGAGCTGTGTTACGCAAAGGGCGTACGCCATCACTTTTTTATTGCCTTAAGCCTAAGTCGTAGCCTCATACGTTACGTCTTACTGAACAAGCAATTTTAATATGAATTTTAAGATGTATTTTCCTTTTTATAAAAGGAATTTAGCTGTTGCTGTGCCTGTGATTCTTTCACAATTAGGTCAGGTAGTTGTACAATTTGCCGATTCCATGATGGTGGGACGACTTGGTGCTACTCAACTTGCTTCGGTATCGTTTGCCGGGGCTGTTTTTATGGTAGGTATGATGTTTATAATGGGTACTTCAATGGGGTTGACACCTCTTGTGGGACAAAGTGCAGCTCGTGGAGAAGATCGTAAATGTGCAAAACTTTTTCAAAACTCTTTTGTGTTGAATCTTTTATTAGGAGGATTGATAATCCTTATAATGTTAGGGGGTTCCTTTTTTATGCATTTAATGGGACAAGATCCTGAAGTAGTAGCCTTTGGAGTTCCTTACTTCCGTATAATGCTTATTTCACTTATTCCGATGTTAATATTCTTCTCTTTCAAACAATTTATGGAGGGAATAGGTAATACACGCGTAGCAATGATTATAACAATTGTTACCAATGTGATAAACATAGCACTTAATTATGTATTGATATATGGTAAATTGGGGTTCCCGGAATTGGGTGTTTTGGGTGCTGCATATGCAACTATGATTGCCAGGATACTGATGCCAATTGCTTTTATGGTTGTCTTTATAAATAAAAGTAGTTTAAGAAGATATTTCTCTTTTTTCAATAAATCAGAATTCTCATTTTCTTACGTAAAAAATCTTTTCAATGTCGGAATGCCCATAGGAGCTCAGATTTTAGTAGAGCAGATTGCTTTCGGATTTACAACTATTATGGCCGGATGGCTTGGTGCCGTTACTTTGGCAAGTCATCAAATTGCAATGAATATCTCTACTATGGTATTTATGATACTTTGTGGATTGAGTGCCGGAACAACAATCAGAGTGAGCCATCAGTTTGGTTTAGGTAAAATAGATGATATGCGAAAGGCTGCTATTGCTTCATATCATCTTACAATTTTCTCAGTAATAATATGTGATATTTTAATACTTCTTTTTCGTACTCAGATCCCTTTGTTATTTACAAATGATCAGGAAGTAATTAAAATGGCAGCTGACTTGATGATTATATTATCGATTTATCTTCTTCCTGACGGATTACAGAATGTTGCATTAGGGGCATTGAGAGGTATAGCAGATGTCAAAGCACCTATGATATACGCTGTAATCTCTTATTTACTTCTTAATATTCCTATAGGTTATTTCTTTGGTTTTGTTCTTGGTTATGGTGTAATGGGAGTATGGGTAGGTTTTATAGCCGGACTTACTGCCGCTTCTGTTTTGTTTATGTTGAGATTCAGAAAAAAAACTAAAATATACAGCCTCGAACAATCTCATAAGATTAATGATGTATTAGCCGCTTAAGATTTTAAATTCATCTTTCTTTAATAACAGTTATATAAAAGATAAAAATCTACATCCTCTTACTATGAAGATGTAGATTTTTTTTATTCTAAACCCTTTTATTATAACAATGATTCAATCATTGTTATAATTATGTATCATGATTATACTTTTTTGTTTCATATCTAATATTTTTGGTTCATAAGATGTTGTTGTTCGTAACAAAATCTATGAGATATTATAAAGATTGTAGCTAATTTTGAGTTAATTAAGTTTGTAATAATGGCTCATTCCTTTAAAACAACATTATTGCTTTTTATCGAAAAACACAACTTTTGAAATTCCTAATATGAAACTAAGGTGTATACTGTTTTTTTGTTTACTTGAAGTTTTAAGTAATACGATTCTCGCAAAGGATAATTATGGAATAACATCAGACTTTATCTCCGATGATTATTTTAGTTTAATAGACAATGGCTCACCCAATAATATTCTTATTGATAAGAATGATGATATTGGCATATTATTGGCCGTAAATAATCTATGTAAAGATTTCAATTCAGTATGTGGAATTTCACCTGATTTATTGGATAATCCAAACTCCGAAAAATTAATTATTATAGGTTCTGTAAATAGTAAATATATTAAGGATCTTATAAAATCTAAGAAAATAGACCCTAATCTGCTTAAAAATAAAAATGAGAAATATATTCTTTCTATTGTCAAGAATCCTTTTGATGGGGTTGATGAGGCTTTGATTATAGCAGGAAGTGACAAAAGAGGAACTATTTATGGAGTTTACGAATTATCGGAACAGATAGGTGTTTCACCATGGTATGACTGGGCTGATGTTCCTATTGAAAAAAGAGATAATCTGGCTATAAAAAAGGGTATTTATACAGCTGGCGAACCGGCCGTAAAATATAGAGGCATTTTTCTTAACGATGAGGCTCCTTGTCTTACAGGGTGGGTTAAGCATACTTACGGTACCGATTATGGTGATCATAGATTTTATGGCAGGGTTTTCGAACTTATATTAAGATTGCGTGGGAATTTTTTATGGCCTGCAATGTGGAGTTGGGCCTTTTATGGAGATGATCCCTTGAATAGTAAACTTGCAAACGATATGGGTATTGTGATTAGTACCTCTCATCATGAACCTATGGCACGCAATCATCAGGAATGGGCAAGAAATAGAAATGAATACGGTAAATGGAATTATGCTTCTAATCAAAAAACAATTGACAGCTTCTTTATTGATGGTATAAAAAGGGTGAAAGATACCGAGGATGTAATAACGATAGGAATGAGGGGTGATGGTGACGAGGCAATGAGTGAGGAAGCTGATGTCAAGTTGTTGGAGAAAGTGATTAAGAATCAACGTAAGATAATAGAAAAATATACAGGTAAAGCTGCTAATAAAACGCCTCAGGTATGGGCTCTTTATAAAGAGGTTCTTGATTATTATGATAAGGGTTTACGTGTGCCAGATGATGTTATAATGTTACTTTGTGATGATAATTGGGGGAATGTAAGACGTCTTCCTAATGAAAAAGAGCGAAAGCACCCTGGTGGTTGGGGAATGTATTATCATGTGGATTATGTGGGTGCTCCAAGAAATTCAAAATGGCTAAATGTAACTCCTATCCAGAATATGTGGGAGCAATTGCAGTTGACTTATGATTATGGTGTGGATAAACTTTGGGTTCTTAATGTGGGAGACCTGAAACCGATGGAATATCCAATCTCTTTGTTTTTGGATATGGCTTGGAATCCTACAAAATATACAGCATCAACGTTACTGAATCATGCAAGTTTATTTTGTGCTCAGCAATTCGGACAGGATAATGCCGAAGAAGCAAAGCGAATCTTAAATCTATATTGTAAGTATGCCGGACGAGTTACTGCCGAGATGCTTGACAAGAATACTTATAATATTAATACAGGTGAGTGGAAACAGGTTACCGATGAATTTATAAAGTTAGAGGCTGAAGCTCTCAGACAATTTATAGCTTTAAATCCACAATATAAAGATGCTTACAAGCAATTGATATTATTTCCGATACAGGCGATGGCTAATCTATATGAGATGTATTATTCTCAAGCTATGAATCATAAGCTTTATAATGAGAATAATCCTCAGGCTAATGAGTGGGCTGATTTGGTAGAAAAGGCTTTTAAAAGGGATAAGGATTTATGTTTTGATTATAATAACGTGATGTCCGATGGGAAATGGAAAAATATGATGATTCAGAAACATATCGGTTATACTTCATGGAATGATAATTTTGAAGATAATATACTTCCTAAAACTTTTAGAATTGATGAAACTGATAATTTATATGGAGGTTATTGTTTTGTACCCAAGAATAATGTTGTTTCAATAGAGGCGGAGCATTTCTATATGGCAGATTCTGCAAGTGCTGCGAAATGGACTGTCATACCCTATTTGGGAAGAACATTAAGTGGCATAGCTTTAATGCCTTATTCTACAGATATTGAAAATGCGTCTTTGAGTTATCGTATGACCATTCCTAACGATATCAATGAAGTTGATGTATATGTGATAGTTAAATCTACTCTTGATTTTCATAATAAAAAAGGGCATGAATATAGTGTCGGATTTGAGGGAGCAGAAAATAAGGTAGTGAATTTTAATCATAACCTGAATGAAGATCCTGAGAATATATATACAGTTTTCTATCCCACAGTAGCCAGAAGAATTGTGGAAAAAAAGGTGCGACTAAGGTTACCAAAACAAAATAGTGAGGATTATATTTTAAATCTTAAGCCTCTTGATTCGGGAATAGTGTTTCAAAAAATAGTGGTGGATTTAGGAGGATATAAAGATTCATATTTATATATGGATGAATCTCCGAACAGAAGAATTTCCCAATAGTTTAATATAGATATTCAATAATACATTTTTTTAAGAATCTTTATAACAATGGAAATTATCTATTGTCAGGACATTCTATGCCTAAAATAAATATTAATATTCAAATACTATGCCATGAAATTTACTCATAAACTTATTTTATTACTCTTTTTTTTAAGCTTTTTCTTTATTAATCTTTTTGCCCAGAATCCTGTAATCCAAACATGTTTCACTACAGATCCTGCTCCACTTGTTTATGATGGAACGGTATATTTGTATACTGGTCATGATGAGGATAAAGCTGATTTTTTCTGGATGCAGGAGTGGCGTGTATATTCCTCAAATGATATGGTTAATTGGACCGATCATGGTTCTCCATTGTCTTTAGAGAGTTTTGAGTGGGCAGATGATAGAGCTTGGGCAGGGCAATGTGTTGAACGAGATGGTAAATTCTATTGGTATATCTGTGCTCATTCCAAAATAACTGATGCAATGGCAATAGGTGTTGCTATAAGTGATAATCCTACAGGACCATTTGTTGATGCCATCGGTAAACCTCTTGCAGACGGTAGTTGGGATTATATTGACCCCACAGTAATGATAGATGATGATGGTCAGGCTTATATTTATTGGGGAAATCCAGAGGTTTATTATGCGTTATTAAATGATGATATGATCTCTTTAAAGAGTGAAATAGCTACTATTCCTCAATGTGAGGATAGTTTTGGAGGTCCAAACATTAAATTACGTAAAGAGGGAGTAACATATAAAGATTGTTATACAGAGGGTCCTTGGTTGCATAAAAGGGATAATAAATATTTTTTGTTATATGCTGCAGGTGGAGTGCCTGAACATATTGCCTATTCAACAAGTGATTCACCGATTGGCCCATGGAAATATGAGGGTAATATTATGCCTCTTCAAAATACCGGGTCTTTTACAAATCATTGCGGTTTAATTGATTATAAAGGTAATTCCTATTTCTTCTATCACACAGGTAAACTGCCTGAAGGTGGTGGATTCGCAAGAAGTGTAGCAATAGAACAATTTTCATATAATAAGGACAATACATTTCCAATTATTAATGCAACAGAAAAAGGTATTACCCCTGTAGGAAAACTTGATCCTTATAAAAGGGTAGAGGCAGAAACTATTGCTTTTTCGAAGGGTGTAAAATCTGAACCAAATCAGAAAACGGGAATCTATGTTTCTGACATTCATAATGATGATTATATATTGGTTAGAGAGGTTGATTTTACAAATAAATCACCCAAAAAAATAGATGTTACAGTAGCGAGTGCATTAAGAGGTGGAGTTATTGAGGTGCGAATAGATAGCATTAAAGGCCTTTTATTAAGTGAGATTAAAGTTCCCGGAACAGGCGGTTGGGAAAATTGGCTGACTTTATCTAATTCTGTAAATAACTCCGCAAGGGGGGTGCATGATCTTTATTTTGTATTTAAAGGCAGAAAAGGATGTAAACTTTTCAATTTTGACTATTGGCAATTTTATAAATAAATCTCATAATATGATAAGAAAACTTCTACTTATTTCTTCAGCTTGCTTTTGCTTGTTGATTTTTAATGCATTGGAATTAAAAGGGCTACCTCAGTTAAAAGTGAAAGGTAATCAGCTTGTTGATTCCCATGAAAATGTAGTTAAACTACATGGCTTTGCACAAACATACAGTCCCTGGTTTAATGAACGAGGCAAGTATTGGACAAATTATAATGTCAGTGGTTGCTTAAAATATAATCAGGGACTTATCGATAATATTATTGATGCCGGATGGGAAATGAATTTTGTTCGATTGCATATGGATCCATATTGGTCGAATACGCCAAATGTTGGTGTAATAGGGGAAAATGATATCTCTGCTTTTGATTTTAATCGTTTTAAAACTGCTTTAGATAAAGTTTTTATTCCGATGGCAGAATATGCAATTCAGAAAGGTATGTATGTTGTGATGCGTCCTCCCGGTGTTTGTCCTGAAAACATTGCTGTTGGTGATGAATATAATAAATATCTAATTAAAATATGGTCTTACGTCGCAGAGCATCCAAAGTTGAGAAATCATCCGAATATAATGTTTGAATTGGCAAATGAGCCTATAAGAATCTTAGGGTCAGACGGTACTTACGGCAATCGTTCTCAAGGTCATTTTGATAATCTGAAAATATATTTTCAGTCAATTGTTGATGCGATGAGAGAGAAAGGATGTAATAATATATTATGGATTCCCGGATTAGCTTATCAATCTCTATATTCGGGATTTGCAATTAATCCGATTCAGGGTGATAATATTGGTTACGCAGTTCATATTTATCCCGGATGGTTTGGAAGTGGTGAAGGATATGAGAATTTTCAAAAAGGTTGGGATGAAGATGTACAGCCAATTGCAGACATTGCTCCAATTATGATTACCGAGATGGATTGGGCTGATGAAAAATATAATGCTTCATGGGGAAAATCTTTCACAGGTATTGCAGGAGGAGAAGGTTTCGGTGCAAATTTTAAAAAGATTACAGATTCTGCAGGTAATGTTAGTTGGCTTTTGTTTACAAGTCCTGAATATCTAGCGCAATTTAAAGATGAAGCTCCATCTAATGGTGCAGCATATACATTTCTCACCGATCCCGAAGCTTGCCCCTGGCCTATATATCATTGGTATAAAGAGTATGCTAAAGATAATTATCCACGTCCAGACTTTACTTATCTATCCCATAGCGATAATGTAGATGGAACTTTTACAAATCCTGTAATATTCGGAGATTTCCCTGATCCTGACCTAATCAGAGTAGATGATATATATTATATGGTTAGTACAACAATGCATATTTTCCCTGGCGCAACTATTCTTAAATCTTATGATCTTGTAAATTGGGAATATTGTTGTAATCCTTTAGAAAATATTGAGTTTTCAGATTCCTACAATCTTGATAATAATAAAAACAGATATGGTAAAGGTCAATGGGCCAGTGCATTGCAATATAAAAACGGAAAATTCTATCTTTTATTTACAACATTGGATGAAGGCAGTTTTTTGCTTACAACTAATGATATAACAGGAGAATGGAGTAAAAAGAAACTACAGGATTCTTTTTATGATCCGGGTTTATTATTCGATCCAAATGGAAAAACATATATCGTATATGGAATAAATAAGATCTATATCACTGAAGTTGATGATAATTTCTCAAAAATCCCCGGAAGTGATAAAAATGTAGTTGAATACTCTTTTCGTGAAGGATTAGAGGGTAGTCATTTATATAAGATAGATGATTATTATTATATCTATTCCACTTATGGAGGTTGGCCCGCATTTCAAACTGTGTTTCGTTCCAAAAATATATACGGACCATATGAAGAGAAAAAACTTATAGATGATGATAATATTCATCAGGGAGCATTGATCCAAACTCAAACTGGAGAGTGGTGGAGTTTGATGTTTTATGACAAGGGACCTTTTGGTCGATTTCCGAATCTTCAACCTGTAACATGGGTAAACCAATGGCCTGAGATCGGAATTGATAATAAAGGTGTAACAACTTTCACAAAACCTAATGTAGGTAAGGAACACACTATTGCTACCTTAAGAACTAATGACAATTTCTGTCATTATAAGCTCGGATTGCAATGGGGTTGGAATCATAATCCTAATGAGTCAAAATGGTCGCTTATAGAAAATCCCGGATATTTACGCTTATACACTGCTTCCGTGACAGAGTCATTATATTCGGCAAAAAATACATTGACACAAAGAATCCTCGGATTTCATTCAGATAAGGATAATTCTTATGCAACAATAAAAATTGATATAGCAAATATGAAGGATGGTGATCTAACAGGATTATCTATATTTCAAGATCCTTCTGCTTTTATTGGTGTAAAAATGATAGGAACAGAAAAAAAAATCCTATTTGGGATTAATTCATTAACAAATAAAATTGATTCAAAAGAGGTCTTAGGTACATCTATATCACAAACCTATGTTTATTTGAGAGCTGTTGCAAATTATAAGACTGGTAAATCCAATTTCTATTATAGCATAGATAATAAGAACTTTGTAAGATTTGGTGATGAATTTGCAATGCAATATGATTTATCGATATTTACGGGTAATAAGTTTGGGATTTTTAACTATGCAACAAAATCTTTAGGTGGGTACGTCGATATTGACTGGTTTTCGACTGAGCCTAATTTTGAAGAGTCCGTATATTACGATAATTCATTTAATGGATATAGTGAAGAGTCTTTAACTTTGACAGATCTTGAAATCTACGATTCAGAAAAAATTACTATTCTTACCGGTAGTTCTTCGGCTATAAATGTGAAAGCCATTTTTGCTGATAAACATTCAGAAGATGTAACTCTTTCAGCAGATTATAAAATTGAAAATAAAGATATTATATCAATTATAAATGGTCGGATGATAGCTTTGAAGGATGGAGAGTCTTTATTGTCAATAAGTTATAAAGGAGCAATGGGCGAGAAAATAACAAAACAATTCAATATTATATGTACTACATTCCCTTTAACGGCTCAGTTATTTAATCCATCAATATGGGAAACCGGTTCTTTTGATGAAGATTCTCAAACATTAATTACCGGTAAATACGGATTTGGTGGATGGAAATATAATAATGGAATAGATATTTCAAATTATAAATATTTAGTAGTAAAACTTTCGGAATTAAATAAGTCAATATTGTCTTTTAGAATTTTTGATGAGAATAATTATTGGTCTAATCCCATATCATTTGATATGAATAATAAAGATCAGATAATTATTGATTTACATAATTCATTTAAATCTGAAAATATAAAATTAGATCCATCACATATATATATTGTTGGCTTTTGGTCGCATGGCGGTTATAATATTAAAATTTCGGATCTATATCTTACAAACTCTGATGAATACGAAAAACCAACTGAAATAGAGGAACTTGATTTTATATTAAATAAAGAAGTAGATGTTTATAATATTTATGGAGTTTGTATCTTGAAAAATGTTTTAAAAGAAGAGGCAATTAAACAATTACCAAAGGGTATTTACATTATAGGAAATGAGAAAATTATAAAACTTAGATAATAATTGGTTTAATTTTGAATAATTTCAAAAGCGTGTTCTTCAAATTTATTGAAGACACGCTTTTTTTATTTTTTATAAAAAACACTATTAGGATAAGGATATTATATCATGATGTTTCAAAATTTAAGTTGTATGTATCAAATTTTACAATTATTAATTTTGATACATATATATTTGTGTAATTTGAAACTATGACACATTATGATTCTATATCAATATAAAATATAGAGTTATATTACAAGATAATTAATCAATCTATTATGCTAATACCCAAAAATATTCAGTTCGCTTTGCTTATTTTAATAGGATTATTTTTTTCAAATTCAATTATAAAAGCTCAGTCTTCACGTCTTTATACGATGCAGGATGGATTGGCGAGTACAAATATAAACTCGGTAACTCAAGATGAACAAGGTTTTATATGGATCACAAGTGTCGATGGAATTACCAGATTTGATGGGAAAAATTTTGTAACATTTAACCGGAATCATGATTCCGGGTTTACATTAAGAAATAATAATGTTTTATCATTCTTCGAAGATTCTCAAAATAATTGCTGGATAGGAACAAAAGACGGACTTCATAATTTTAATAGGAACGAAAATAAATTTTCGTATATCAATTTATATAGTGGTGAAGAAAAAAATGAATTATTATCTGTTACGAATATTATGGATGATCCGAATAATCATAATTATTTGTTGATAGGAACCTCCGGATATGGAGCTTTTAGATTAAATAAATCAGATTATACTAAGGATGAAAATTGGGCATCTAAAATTACTGCTTTAGCCGGAGGATATATTGATCATATGATAACTGATAAAACCGGTAATCTTTGGATTTGTAATAATAAAGCTGGAATTATAAGTGTGGATTTAAAAAACAATGAACAAAGAAAGATAACTTTAGAAGGATTAATATCTAATGATCTCTTAAACTTAAACAATTTTGAGGTATTGGTTCTTAATAATAATAATCTACTCTTTGGCGGATTGAATGGATTATACTTTTATGAGTCTGAAAAGAATATTATAAGAAGATTTAATAATAAAAGACTCAATTCATTAATCTGTACATCGCTTTATCAACAATCTGATTCTATTGTTTTGGTGGGAACTGAAAATATGGGATTGTGGAGAGTTAATCTATATGATGAAACTGCAGATATCATTAATCCTTCAATCTGTCCTATTGATCTTAAATATAGTAAAATAAGATCTATTATGTCTGATGATCAAAATAATTTGTGGTTAGGTATATTCCAGAAAGGACTGTTAACGATTCCACTTGAGAGCAATGAATTTGAATATTTGGCAGTTGCTGAAGAAGGATCGGAGAAAAACTTATCATGTAATACATCCTTTGAAGAGGATCTAAACGGTAATTTGTGGATAGGCACAGATGGGGCAGGAATATTTGTATATAAAAAAGATACCAAGGAATTGCTTATGAAGATTAATAGTAGCAACTCTATATTAAAGAGTGATGCTATTATGTCTATAAAAATTGATAATTCAGGTAATATGTGGATAGCAACCTATGGGGCCGGTATTTATTGCTATGAAAATAATAGAATAATAGAAAAAGAGGAATTAAAGATTCTGAATAAACGGGTGATGGTTATCGAATATGACAAAAAACGCAACTGTTTATATGCAGGTACCAATGGTTCGGGCGTTTGGGTATATAATCTGAATACAAAAAGTATTTATATGATTAATAATATCGATAATTCATGGATAAAATCGTTGTTTCTTGATTATAATCAAAATCTGTGGATAAGTACATCTGTTTCAACTTGTTGTATGGATGTTGATTCTCAGAATCTGATTAATTATAATATTTCTGATATAAGGCATAAAATGACAAATTCTTATGCTGAAGATGATAATCATATTTGGTTTGGTACCTCTGAAGGTCTTTTTGTATATAATAAGAGCGAAAATCAAATGATTGAGCGTAAAAAAGATGAATCGAATATTTCTTTAAACGTACAATCTTTATGCTTTTATAATAATAGTTTGTGGATGGCAACTTCCGGATCAATATCAAAATTGGATATTAAAGCAGATAAAATTTACACATATAACACTTATGAGGTTGAAAAAATAGGATGTTTCAGACCAAATTCATCAAACCTAATAAATGAAAGTTCTATTTTTTTTGGAGGAGATAACGGGGTATTAAAGGTTAACTGTGATAATTTTAATATTAGGACTTGTCTTAAAAGGCCTATATATTTGACAGGCTTGATAATACAGAATCAGAGAATGGATTATAATCCATTAATGAAAAAAGAAAATTTTTCCGAAGTTTCATTATGGTGTGCCAAAAATATCAATTTGCCTTTTGATAAAAACTCATTTATTCTGGAATTTTCTGCCCAAGAATATACAAATCCAATGAAAGTAAAATATGCATATAAACTTGAGGGATTTGATAAAGAGTGGCATTATATGAATGCATCGGCACCAATGGCCAATTATTCAAATGTCCCTCCAGGAAAATATAAGTTTACCGTTCGTGCTTTTTTCAATGAAATTCCTGAAGATGATTCTTTTAAAAGTATAATGATAAATATCTCAAATCCTTGGTATCTAACAGTAATTGCCAAAGTAGTTTATGGATTGATCTTCTTAGTATTTGCATACTTTATTCATCTTTATATCTTAATAAAGCGAAGAAGAGATAATAATTTGAGAGAAATTCGGCAGAAAGAGCAAATTAAAGAGGCAAAACTTAAGCTTTTTACAAGTATTTCTCATGAAATAAAGACACCACTTACTTTAATTATTTCGCCATTGAAAAAACTTTTGATTAAAGAAAATGATGAGGAAACAAAAAAAATGTATGATCTGATGCATCGTAATTCAATGAGAATATTATTATTGATTAATCAATTAATGGATATAAGGAAAATTGATAATGGACAGATGAAACTTCAGTTTAAAGAGATCAATTTGATTGAAATTCTGAATAATGTTATGTTGCATTTTAATAGCGTTGCAGAAATTAAAAATATTGACTTTAAACTTGAAAAAGAAAATTTCACCTCTATTTATCTATGGGCTGATCCCGTTCATTTTGATAAAATATTTTTTAATCTGCTTTCCAATGCATTTAAGTTTACACCTACATCCGGTATTATAAAAATAAGGGTAAAAAGAAATAGTAATATAGACTTTTTCTTTGAAAATAAATCGATTAAAGAGTATGTTGAGGTAAGTATTTTCAATGAAGGATCTTCAATTCCTAAAGAAAATCTGGAATCTGTTTTTGAACGTTTTTTTCAAGGTAATAATAATGATGAATCAGGATCGGGTATAGGTCTTGATCTTGCAAAGCAACTGACTTTGATGCATTACGGGAAAATAAAGGCAAGAAACATTGAGAATAGAGGAGTTGAGTTTACCGTATATATTCCGTTAGGTAAAGGTTATATTTCGCCGGAAAAGTTGGTATCAGAGCCTAAAAAAGAGTTAGAAAGTGAGATGTCTGAAAATAAATCAGGAGAGATTGAGATTTTAGAAGATGTTAAATCCCGGTATGACTCTTCATTAAATATTTTCGATAGAAATGATTCAATCGATTCTGATAAAAAAAATAAATATTCTATTTTGTTTGTCGATGATGATGATGAATTGTGTACATATATAAAGTCAGAACTTGATGAGTACAATATAACGATATGTAATAGTGGAAACAGCGCATGGAGGAAACTTTTAAGCAATAAATTTGATATAGTAGTAACAGACCTAATAATGTCTGACGGTGATGGATATGAATTGTGTAGAAAAATAAAAAGCAATCCTGATAATGATCATATTCCCGTTATAGTTTTAACGGCTGAAACTAATGAGTCTTCAGAGGAACTTGCTATGAACTGTCAGGCAGATAGATTTCTTCAAAAGCCAATAAATATAACCCTGTTAAGAGGCGCAATAGCACAAGCTGTACGAATCAGGGAAAATATTATTAATAAGATTAATCGTAATGATATTACCTATGATTTAGATCACATAAAAGTTGATTCTATAGATCAGAAATTAATTAAGAAAGTTACTGCTGTAATTCATGATAATATAGAAAATCCCGGATTTAGCGTTGAAGAGCTTAGTCGAGAAATTGGAATTAGTCGTGTTCATTTAAATAGGCGACTTAAAGAGATAATAGGAATGTCGCCAAGTTCACTTATAAAGATTGTTCGATTAAAACAATCTGCTTATTTATTGGTAAATAATAAAATCTCCATTTCGGAAGTAGCGTATAAAGTGGGTTTTTCCAGTAACTCATATTTTACAAATAACTTTAAAAGTTATTTTGCCATGACACCTAAAGAGTTTATAAATAATTATTCTAAAAATCCGGAGAATGAGGTTTTTCAGAAGATTTTTGAAC
>CAMTOJ010000028.1 GCA_947074145.1 uncultured Bacteroidales bacterium | reverse complement strand
ACCAGAAACCGGTGTTTTGATATCTTTCGTTATAACTTCCTTTACGTGCATCGAAAATAGTTCCTTCGCGACGAGTATCACCATCTTCATACATCTCATAAGCCTCAGTACGAACAGGACCGAATCCCCAACCGCTGTCAAGACCGTCAACACCCACTACCCATGAATGAGGGCTGATAAGACGAGGCAAACATGTACCTCCCGATACAAGAGGTCCGTTCCAGGAACGTACGGATCCTTCACTTCTAAAATTGATTTCCCAAATAGATTCTTTACACCACTCTCCTTTATCTTCAAATATCTCAGCAAAGTCAGGATGAAGATCATATTGCTTAGAATCGATAATCTGAGTCATATAATTAAGAGCGGAAGAGTATCTTGATTCATCTTTCTGATACATTACAGCTTCAGCGTAAAGCATATATGCCATTGCTTTTGTTACTCGTCCGTAAGTTAAAGCATCAGCTTTCATAGGAAGTCCGCCGTTTGCGATTGCATCGTCAAGATCGGCAATGATTGATGAGTAAACATCATTAGCTTTAAACTGCTGACCGGTGTAAGGGAACTCAAGATTTTTGGTATAATATGGGATATTACCCCACATTTTCCATAAATAAGTATAATAGTAAGCACGAAGGACTTTTGCTTCTGCAATGAAAAGAGCCTCTTTTTCAGGAGAGATATTTTCAACATATTGCATATAATCGATCACATTATTTGAACGGTTAATACCGTTATAATAACATTTCCATACTCCGGCAACAACTCTTTCGGAGTTTACATTATAGTTGAACATCATATGCCATCCCTGGTTATCAGTAGCATTGGATCCACCTACAAGGATATCATCGGCCATCATATCGGTAATAAGAAGAGCCGGATTATATTCCGAACCATTCCAGTCAGGCCATTGTAAAGGATCGTATGCTGCAACAAGTGCTTCGAAAATTCTTGCTTCTGTCTTATAGTACTCTTCAATTACAATTTTATCAGGTGAAGTAGCGGTAAGGAATTCGTCAGAACATGAAGAAAATCCTAATCCTGCCGCCAGTAAGAATAATAAACTATATTTTTTCATTAGTGTCCGATATTAAAATTAGAAATTAAGATTTACACCCACTGTATAAACTTTAGCTTGCGGATAGCAGCCGCGGTCAACACCAAGTGATGTTCCTCCCGATGAGATTTCAGGATCGAAACCGTCATATTTTGTAAATGTCAAAAGGTTTTCAGCTGCTACATAGAAGCGAAGGTTGTCAACCAACATCTTCTTTGTCAAGTTTTTAGGAAGTGTGTATCCTAACTGGATGTTTTTAAGACGTAGATAAGATCCGTCTTTTACATAAAGATCAGAAACCTGCCAGTTAGTAGCATCACCCTCTACATAACGAGGAATATAGTTTGATGTACCCTCTCCTGTCCAACGGTTAAGCATATAAGCAGGAAGGTTGGCTGAAGTGATATCGGTACGTCTTGTTGCATCAAAGATCTGATTGCCGTAAGTGCCCTGCCACATCATGCTGAAGTCAAACCCTTTCCAGTCAACATTGAAGTTAAGACCGAATGTCCAGTCGGGCATCCCTTTTCCAAGCATTGTCTTATCATTATCATCGATAATACCATCGCCGTTTAGATCTACAAAACGAACGTCACCCGGTTTTGCATCAGGTTGAATCATTTGAGTATTGCCGGCAGCATCGATATAGGTATAGTTTCTTACATCATCCATATTTTGGAAAAGACCGTTTGTCTTATATCCGTAGAAATATGGGAAAGGAAGACCGTTTTCTGCACGTGTAATTGTACCAAGTCCTTGGATATTATCAAGATTTGCATATCCTGTCTCATTACCGTAGTCGATAAGAGTGTTTTTAAGATATGCAGCGTTTCCTGCTATACGGAAGTTAACCTTTGAAACATTGAATCTGTATGAAAGCTCAAGTTCAACACCTTCGTTTTTCATCTTACCAACGTTACCCCAAGGTTTGTTTTCACCAACATAGTCAGGGATTGGCATCTCAAGAAGCATCCCGTTGGTATTTTTTACATAATAATCGGCAGTGAAAGTAAGGGCATTGTTAAGGAACCCGAAGTCAAGAGCGATATCTGTCTGTTCACTCTCTTCCCAACCGATTGATCTGTTGGCTAGGATATCCGGTTTTGTTCCAAGTATAATGTCTGAAGCAGATCCGAACTGAGCGTTATTGCCTGTTGCTGTAAGCGCAGTGTATCTGAAAGCTCCGATTGCCTCGTTACCGTTTTTACCCCATGATCCGCGAAGTTTCATAAATGTAAACCATTCGGGACGTGACTCCATAAAGTTTTCGTTTGTTACATTCCATCCGGCAGACACTGAAGGGAAAACACCCCATTTATTATCAGGACCGAAGTTTGAAGATCCGTCACGACGTAGAGTAGCCTGAATCATATATTTTTCATCATAGTTGTAGCTTACACGACCAAAGTATGAAGCCATTGTATGAGTGTAATGAACATATCCCCAACCGTTGCGGTCTTCATAAAGTCCGGTTGTTCCGCCAAGGTTACCTTTGTCGTCGCTCTCTTCAAGAAGATCGTAGTTGAAAGCACCCACAGTACGTCCTGTAGTTTTCTTTGCCGATGTTCCCGCCATAATAGCGAAAGAGTGTTTGTCGATTGTCTTATCGTAAGAAAGGATATTTTCCCACTGCCATGTCAGGCTATTGCTTGATTCACTCTGCGCTGAAGAACGAAGAGCATAATTGTTTGATGTCAAATAATATTTTGGTGTCCAACCGTCAGATCCGTAGAACGAAAGGTCGGTTCCAAGTTGAGAACGGAATTTCAAATTGTCGTAAAGCTGGATATCAGCAAAGAAATTTCCGACAAACTTATGACCCCATCCTTTTGCTCCCGGTAGGGAAAGTGCAGCCACAGGATTTACCATCTCATTATAATTACTTCCCGGTATAGAGTAAAGACGACCGTCGGATGAGTATACGGGAGTGAATTTAGGCTCATTAGCGTATAGGTCGAGAGTAGCTTTTTCGTCCGCCGCATATACTCCTAACGTTGGAGAAAGAGTAAGTGCAGAACCAAGTACAGATCCGAACTCAGAGTTTGTCTCAAGACTTTTTGATGTGATATGAGCATAAGATGCATTCATCCCTATCTGAATCTTATTAAGCCAGTTTCTTGACTTATCATTCAAAAGATAGTTTGTGATGTTTGATCTTAAGGTCATACGGTTGTAGTTAGAACGGTCGTAATTACCACCTACGATACCATCTTGTGTAAAATAACCGAATGAAAGGAAGTAGTTTGTTTTGTCTGTTGCGCTACTTACGCTAACCTGATGGTTTTGCATAGGAGCATTTGAGTTAAATACTTCATCCTGCCAGTTAGTTCCTGTTCCGAAAGAATATGGATCAGAGTAGATTGCCGCTTTTCCTGCATTTAACGAACCTTCGTTCATAAGAAGTGCATATTCTGTAGCGTTAAGCATATCGCGCTGTTTCCAAGCGTTCTGAAGACTGTAAGAGTAATCGTAAGTAACTTTTACATTTCCTTCCGATCCTTTTTTCGTTGTTACAAGGATAACACCGTTTGCCGCACGTGCTCCGTAGATAGCACCCGAAGCTGCATCTTTAAGTACCTCGATGCTTGCGATGTCATTAGGATTAAGGTAGTCGATTCCACCTTCTATAGGCATACCGTCTACAATGTAAAGAGGATCAGAGTTATTGATGGTTCCGACACCGCGGATACGGATACGTGAACCCTCGCCTGGCTGTCCCGAAGCAGAAGTAACTGTAACACCTGCTGCAAGACCTTTTAGAGCGTTATCAACACGTGTAGGTGAAGTTCTTTCAAGATCAGCTTCCGATACGCGGGCAATGGCTGCCGTTACGACACTTTTCTTTTGCACGCCGTAACCGATTACGATCACTTCTTCAAGAGCTTCAGCATCTTCGTCAAGCTCTACAATAATATTAGGTTGTGCTTTTACAGTTTTAGTTTTGTAGCCTACATAAGAGATTTGAATATCTTCTCCCTGATTAGCTTCAAGTTCAAAGTTACCGTCGAAGTCTGTTACGGTACCTGTAGTAGTTCCTGAGATGATGACGCTCGCGCCGATGATCGTCTCTCCCATTTTATCCTTCACATTTCCTTTTACTGATATCGTGTTTGCAAAAATGGCCGATGTTGAGACCATAAGAACACAGACAACAGCAAGTATCCGTCTGAACGGATTGCTTTGTTTTAAATTAACACTCATATAGAAATAAGATTGGTTTAAGGTAGAAAAATTTGATTTTAAGTATAGAGGCAAATATATAGAGGTATAGTTGCCATTCAATAACAAGGTATAGGTAAAAAGTAGTATCCTACAATTCTAATTCACTAATAATAAGCCTTTTAAGTTTTAGGTTTACTGGTTTAAAGTAGATAAAAAATAAGTGTAAAGTAGTGAAAATATCAACATTGTGTAATAATGTTGTAATATCTAAGAGTGGGAAATGTTGATATTTCCAAGTTTGCGGACAACTCCGGCAAACTCATCTTTAGGAATGACAGCTTTGTTTCTTACTTTCACCCTGTTATTGTAAACAGTCTGAGGTGAGATATGCAGAAACTCCGCAATCTTAGCACTATCTCCGATACCGAGGCGCACAAGTGCATATATCCTGAGCTCGGTGTTTAGGAGTTCATTTGTTTTGAGGGTAATCTTATCCTCCGGACGAAGCAATTTATTAAACTCTTCTACAAAATCAGGGTAAAGATGAAGAAATACGGCATCAAAATTTTGATAGAATTCTTTCATTTCCTGATTAATAATGTTTGATGAATCTGTAATTTTAATTAGTTCTTTAATTTGTCCTGCTTTTAGTTTTCGGTTTATAAGTTTATGTGATTCTGCCATTTTGCTCAGATAGCTTGAACAGATATTAAATACGTATCCTATGTATTCCTCTTTTACAAGATTTGCTTCATTCATCTCATCGTTTAGCAGTTTCAAACGATTATTCAGAATTTCAAATTCGTTTTTGCTGTCGGTAAGTTTGTTTACATTGCTTGTCAGGAGTTCATTACTGTTAAATAGAGCTCTGTTGGATTTGCCCAAACGGATAAACTGAATTGCAATTATTATTATTGCAATTATAGCGATAAAAGTGATGACAAGAAGTCCCTTTACGCTTCTTTCGAGCTTATTCTCTCTTATTTCATTCCTTTCAAGGTTTCTGCTATAAAGAAGATCCATTATTCCGGCTATATCAATCGCTCTGATTCTGGCTTTATATATCTGAGCGTTTTTCAGACAAAGGGTAATATAAGAATATGCTCTGTCGATCTCTTCATAGTCGTTGAGATGCCAGGCCAGTTCCTGAAGCGAGGCAATCTCTCTGTTGGAACATTTGATATCGGCCATAGCCGAATAAGCAAGTGCATTAATCATTCCTACACGGTCATTTTCTTTGGCATAAAGCATACTTAATGCGTATAACTGTAATGCATGGCTGCGTTCGCTAAATGATTTATCAATAAGTTCAGATTCGAGTTTTTGTCTGTAATATCTTACACTATCAACATTATTAAACTTCCAGGCCATATTCCATAAAAACTCCTCATCTGAGGGTTTAATACAGGCCTGAAGAGAGTCAATATAAGAAAGTTGCTTTATCTGATAGAAGTTCTGACTAATAGTTGGAGCTTCGGTAAACTTAGCAGAGGATTCATATTGGTGAAGATGGCTATATAGGTATGACATCTGACCGTAATATGTTTTCTTTAGATTGTCAGGCAAAATAACAGGATTAATATCCTCTATCTCATTAAGCGATTCTACCAAAAGTCCGGTTGCGGCAAGAATGTGAGATCGCTCAATCTTATTGCTTATAAGCTCATTTTTGTTGTTTAGTTTGGCGGCAAGATTATCAAGTTTATCAAGCCAAACCAGAGAGGAATCGCTATCGAAGGATTTATATTCGTTATAGATCGTCTTGTTTTTCCAATAGATCTCTTCAGGTGAACCGGAAATTGATTTTGATTTCAAATCCGCGATATAAGAGAGTTTGTTCTTTACGTGAACATCATTATTTTGTACAAGAGTATCAAGTTTACGTAGTGCAATTTCAGGGTCAGCATGAAATATGTTTCTTGCATTTACATTTGTAAATGAGGAAAATAGCGCCATAAGCGGCATACAACATTTTAAATAAATTGATCTGAAATTTTTCATACACCTTTTTACATAGTTGCCTTAAATGCCTGATAATATATTCTCAGGTTATTTTAGACTTTTATTACTTATCCTCTTTTTTTTGTGCTACATTTCTTCCAATTGGAGAAAAAACACTATCCTAAATTTGTCCGGATTATTCTATTGCACCATACATCTCTCTGTAATCCAGCCCTATTCATTGTCAACAATTCATCATTAATAATTTTTTCGCAATATTATTATTCTATTGCGAATTTACGCCCTCTTTTTAGTTCACTTTAAGATTTCATTTTGTTATCAACATTTCATTAATTGAAATTTGTTATCAATATTACTACTCTGATATGATTTTATAAATGAATTAGCAACTATATGGTGTTGCAAAGCTAAATATTATGGGTATATAAAAAACACCTTTAGGAATAGATAACTAACTGACACGTTTAAACTACTAATTCAAGTATAATTTTATTAAAATCATCACACAAAGGTATATTATTTTAAACAAATACAAAAAGTTGCAATAGGGTGATAGTGAATAGATATGGCATCTTTCTATCATATTATAATACTGATGCTTAATTATGTTTTTTGGTATCATTTTGATATTTATTTAAAACAATTAGCCCCCTTTTGTAATCGGTTTTATCCGATTACAAAGGGGGGCTAAACTATCTACCTTTTTTCTGTTTTATTGTATTCACCTCGTTAAAGCCGGTGACCGCTCATATTGTATTATTCTCCCGGTTTAAAACCTCTTACCATAGAGTTGACGATTTTATCTATCTCCTCTTCGGTTTCACGGTTCTGTTCCGATATACTATCCTGATCATCGGATTCATCTAAGATATCAATCTTTTCATCTTCTGCAATCTCAGTTATAAGATTATCATCTTGATCTAATTCATCTGTTTCAGTGATATCTTCAAGATCGTCCGAAAGATCGGGAAGATCTTCAACGACATTATTATCGTCGACAAGACTCTTTTTTATATCCTTTTCCTGTAGTTCACTATCGAAGGATAGAGTAGGTTTATTTTCCGGTTCTTCTATTATAGCACCCGGATCAGTAGGCTTAACAACATCTTGTGTCAAAACAATATCTGTTTCATTTGTCTTAACAACAGGAGCGTCGTCGTCATTCTCTTTCCTATTCTCTATATTATCGTTATTCCTGTCAATATCATTTGGCTGATTAATCACAATAGAATCGCCGACCCACTCTGTCGTCATAGCGCTTATAAGGTTTTCCACCTCTGTATGGCACTCTTCATTAATATCCCGGTTGTCCGATTGATCGGTTAATCCCGTAAGGATACCATTGACCGACTCTTTAAACTCCTGATCACTCTTTAGTTTCTTTAGAGTAGATTTGGCAGCATTTTGCTGAGATTCTTTTTTTGAATAACCTGTTCCGATTCCACCTTTTAAGCCACAGATCACAACTTGTGTCTGAAATACCGGATTATTGTTTGAATCGGTAAATGACTCGATAAGCAAAAATTCTATTTGTGCTTTATTCTTTTGACTCCATTCTATGAGTTTTGATTTAAAGTTCACCTCTTTTCTTGCTATCTGTGTAAGATCAAGATAAGGAGCTATTACTCTTTCCTCAATAAATCGTTTACAAACATCATATCCCTGATCAATATAGATCGCTCCAACAAATGCTTCGAAAGCATTACCATACATATAGTTGTTATGTGATACACCCTTTGTCGATGAGACAACGAGTTTATCCAATCCCAGTTTTACGGCGAGCTTGTTCAGTGTATCCCGTTGTACGATTTTAGAACGTGTATTTGTAAGAAAACCCTCTTTTTTATTTTCAAATTTTCTGAATAGAATATCGGCAATAATAGAATCAAGAATTGCATCACCAAGAAATTCAAGTCGTTCATTATTGACCCATCTCCCTTTTTCCGTTTTTGCTGATGCTGAACGATGAAGAAAGGCCTGTTCGTATATGCTTAAATCATTTGGTAAGAATCCAAGAATCTGATAATATATAGAATAAGGCTCTTTCGACCTTAGCCGTAAGAGCCTTATCTTATTTGTTATTGCTTTTAACACGTTATTTCACAAATTTCTTTACGATAACACTTGCATTATGTCCTCCAAATCCGAATGTATTTGAAAGGGCAACATTAACAACACGTTTTTGAGCTTTATTAAATGTAAAGTTCAGATTATAATCAATTTCCGGATCATTATCTCCCTCTTCATGATTGATAGTAGGAGGAACTGTATCCGTTTCAACAGCTTTTATGCAAACCATAGCTTCTAAAGCTCCGGCTGCTCCAAGCAAGTGACCTGTCATTGATTTCGTAGAACTGATATTAAGATCATATGCATGATCACCAAATACCTGTTTGATAGCTTTCGCTTCTGAAATATCACCGACCGGTGTAGATGTTCCGTGAACATTGATATAATCGATATCTTCAGGATTCAATTCAGCATCTTCCAAAGCGTTCTTCATAACCAGGATAGCTCCCAATCCTTCAGGATGAGTTGCTGTCAGATGATAAGCATCTGCCGACATACCCCCGCCGACTACTTCAGCATAGATTTTTGCTCCGCGAGCCAAAGCATGCTCCATCTCTTCCAAAACAAGACCACAAGAGCCTTCACCCATTACGAAACCGTCGCGTGATGCGCTAAACGGTCGTGATGCTGTTGTTGGAGAATCATTACGATTAGATAAAGCGTGCATTGCTGTAAATCCGCCTACTCCGCCAACCGAGATTGCAGCTTCTGCGCCTCCGGCAACAATAACATTTGCCTTTCCTAAACGGATAAGGTTGAATGCATCGATGATTCCGTTGGTTGATGAAGCACAAGCAGATATAGCTCCGTAGTTTGGTCCGTGGAACCCGTACATAATTGAAATATGTCCGGCTGCTATATCGCCAATCATTTTTGGTATGAAGAATGGATTGAATTTAGGGCCCTTCTCTTGGTCGTAGCCACACAATTCCTGTTCAAACGTTTTGATACCACCTATTCCGGCTGAGAATATTACGCCGATACGGTTTTTATCAACATTTTCAAGATCAAGTTTCGAATCTGTTATGGCCTCTTTTGCTGCTGCTATGGCAAGCTGAGCATAACGATCGTATTTACGCACCTCTTTTTTCTCAAAATAGTCTAGCGGCTCAAATCCTTTAACTTCACATGCGAACTGAGTCTTAAACAATGAAGCGTCAAATTGAGTAATAGGTCCGGCACCACTTACTCCATTGATTAGGGCTTCCCATGTATCATTCACATTGTTGCCCAGTGGGGTAATTGCTCCCAGACCCGTTACTACTACTCTTTTTAATTCCATATTTGAATCTTAGAGTAAATAAAATTATTTAGAGTTTGCCTCGATGTAAGAAATTGCGTCTCCTACAGTTTGAATTTTCTCAGCTTGATCATCTGGAATTGTTAGATTGAATTCTTTTTCAAATTCCATGATAAGCTCAACTGTATCTAGAGAGTCTGCTCCAAGATCATTAGTGAAACGAGCTGTTTCTGTAACTTCTGACTCTTCTACTCCCAATTTATCGACGATAATTTCTTTAACTCTTGATGCTATTTCAGACATAACTTTTAAGTTTTTAGTTAATTAATAAATTTACTTTCTAAATTTGCACTGCAAAGAAATACAATTTTCTCCAAACAAAACAAATAATTACAGTATAAAATACATAAAACTGCACATTTGCACATCCAATGTGCACAAAAATATCTCAAATGAAACATAAAATCGCAATTTTAGCTTCCGGTTCCGGCTCAAATGCAGAAAATATATTCAATTATTTTTCTGAAATTAAAAGCAGTATTGAAATTTCCCTTATTATAACAAACAAGAGTGATGCTTTTGTTCTAAAACGGGCTGAAAAACTTAATATCCCTGCCGTAGTGATCTCTGGGAAGGATATGAAAGATGAGTCTCTTGTAACCGAACTGCTAAAAAAGTATGAAATCGACTTTATCGTACTTGCCGGTTATCTGTTGAAAATACCGGATTTTTTGATCAGAATGTACAATAATAAGATTGTGAACATACATCCGGCTCTTTTACCATCTTACGGAGGAAAAGGTATGTATGGTGATAACGTACATAAAGCAGTAGTTGAAGCAGGCGAAAAAGAGTCGGGAATAACGATTCATTATGTAAATGAGAATTATGACGAGGGAAAAATAATTTTCCAGGCTAAATGTGAAGTCTTACCGGGTGATACTTACGAAGATGTAGCATCTAAAGTTCACAAACTTGAATATGAATATTTCCCAAAAGTTATTGCAGAGGTTTTATCAAAATAAAGAGATAAAAAAACAGAAGACGGGCATATATTAAAATATATTGTCCGTCTTCTGTTTATATACAATATAAAGAGTAACATTTTTACTATGGTTATACATATATAATGTATGTATAAAATCTTTTAGATCTTTACGGAATATGCCTTTAATTCTCTTCTGAAAGGATAATCGCCTCTTTGTTCTTCAAAACTTCCGGGATCATTCCTTAATCTTTGATCATCATTTCTTGGATCGTAAGTTTTCAAAAGGATCTCTCCCACAATATATTCCCTTATATTAAGATCTATATTTTCATTCTTAAGAATATCATCTATAGATGTCACATTCTCGAAGGCTTCATTAAGAACTTCTTTTTGTTCCGGCTTTATAATATTTTTATCGATTAAATTATTGATAATTAAGCCTACACTTATTACAGGATCAACTACCGGCGGAGGCACTATTGAAGAGGTATCAACCGATAGAGAAAAGTAGGATGAAATACTATCTACCGCCATTCGTGTAGCATTAGCTTTACCATCATAAGAATAACCGGCTATATGAGGTGTCGAAAGCATAGACATATTAAGAAGATCAATATTTATATGTGGTTCATCTTCCCAGCAATCTGTCACAACATCAAACTGTTTTGAATATGACATAAATTCAAGCATCTCTTTTTCATCCACAACACCACCCCTTGCACTATTTATTAACAATACCGGTCTTTCCTTCATATGTTCGAAAAGCTGAGAATTAGCCAGTTTATATGTTGCAAAATCAGTATCGAAAATAAGAGGTGTATGAAAGGTGATAACATCAGCCTTTTGGGCTATAGTTTCAATATTTACAAATGTATCATCTTGCTCTGCCAAAGCTCTGGGAGGGTCACAAAGAAGGGGTTTCATACCGCAACGACGTGCGAAAGCCTCAACTTTTTTTCCAACATTTCCAACACCAACAATTCCTATTTTTAATCCTTTAACAGGTATTCCGCTTTTTCTTGACCAAATAAACACTACCGACATTATATATTGTGCGACAGAATCGGCATTGCATCCGGGAGCATTACTCCAAGTTATTCCGGCCTTAGCGCAATAATTTCTGTCAATATGATCATATCCGATTGTTGCAGTTGCTATCATTTTCACATCACTTCCCTCAAGAAGAGATTCATTACATAAAGTACGTGTGCGAATAATAAGTGCATCTGCACTTTTCACTTCAACAGGTGTGAATTGAAAAGGTGGCAGATAATCAATATCCGCATAAGGTTCGATTACCCCTTTAAGATAAGGGATCTTGTCATCGGCTATTATTCGTAATCTGTCCATAAATACCGCGATTTAATTAATCTGTTTATAATAAAACAATTATTACGCCCTATTGATTAAATAAAAATTAAATTCTTAATTATAAACTTTGTTTCTCTTTTTTATAAAGGTGTTTATGTTTCCATCTTTTATGTGTCCAAAGCCAGTATGACGGATTACGAAGAATCATTTTCTGCATCGACTGCATATATAATTCTGTAATTTCAAATTCTGCTGTGTTTTTGGCATCTGTTGATATCACTCTTACGGTAGCTTCATAATATCCGCGTTTAACCTTTACGACATCAAGAAATAGAATATTTGCACCGATTTTCTTTCCTATCTTTTCGGGACCCGTCAGACATGGAGTTTCCTGATTTAGAAACATTGTCCAATAATGTATATTATTAGGAGAGGGTGTCTGATCGGCAATAAATCCGATCATGGGTTGTTTATTTTCTTTTCTATAACGTATTATCTCTCTTAATGTATCATTTTTCGGAATTGACTCAGAACCGAATCTTGATCTGAGCTTTAGGAAAAACTTATCCGCGGCCTTATTTCTTAATGGTCTGTATATCTGAGCAAGCAAAAGATTGTTTAGCTCATGAATGTTCAATGATGGCACCCATTCCCAATTGCCATAATGTCCCATTGTCATAAATATGGGTTTCCCATCTTTGCTTATCTCTCTTACCAGATCAAGATTCAAAAATTTCATCCTTTTTGTCATCTGTTCATCTGTGACATGAAGCAATTTTATAGACTCAACGATACAGTCGCAAAAATGACGATAAAATTCCTTTTCTATCATCAATCTTTCTTTATCGCTCTTATCGGGGAAAGACTCATTTAGATTATTTTTTACCACTTTTTTTCTGTAGCCCACAACATAATACATAATGTAAAATAGCAGATCACTGAAAAAATATAATATTCTCAATGGCAATAAAGCCAAAAGAAAAAAAGGTAATTTGATTATGTTGAATAATATACTATCCATTTTATTTATTAAAGGTAAGACTCTGTTATTTTTATGATTTAGATCTACAGCTACACTATATAAATGATATAAAATTACAAAAAAGGGCGGTATTCAACCGCCCGATTATATTTATAGTTTTTTTATCCTACTGAACATCCGGCTTTTACCAAGTCTGAAGGCGAAATAACGACTAATCGTCCGTCTGCATCCTCAGCCGAAAGAATCATACCCTGTGATTCTATTCCTTTAAGTTTTCTCGGAGGGAAATTAGCAATAAAGCAAACCTGTTTTCCTACAAGATCTTCCGGTTTGTAATATTTAGCGATACCCGAAACAATTGTTCTGCCTCCCATTCCGTCATCAATTTTGAATTGAAGAAGTTTATCTGCCTTAGGCACTTTAGAACACTCAAGAACTGTACCTACGCGAATATCCATCTTCATGAAATCATCAAAAGAGGTATCCTCTTTCACAGCTGCAGGTTGATACTCTTTAAGTTCGTTTGCTTTCTTAGTATCTTCAAGTTTTTTGATTTGAGCCTCTATTTCGCTATCTTCAATTTTTTCAAAAAGAAGTTCAGGTTTTGACAACTCTTTTCCAGCCTCAAGAAGATTAATATTACCAAGTTCATCCCAGTTTGAATGGTCAAGATTTACAAATCCTCTGATTTTCGCAGCAGCAAAAGGAAGGAACGGTTCAAAAGCTATTCCAAGATTCGCCACTATCTGAAGTGATAGATTAAGTATGGTTGAAACACGGTTCATGTCTGTTTTTGCGACCTTCCAGGGTTCTGTATCGGCAAGATATTTATTTCCGATTCTTGCAAGATTCATCGCCTCTTTAAGAGCATCGCGGAAACGGAATTGATCAAGATAATGTTCAACCTGAGCTTTTACATTCTCAAAATCGGCAATTGTATCTTTATCATATTGAGTAAGTTCATTGCAAGCAGGAACCTTTCCGTCAAAATATTTCTGAGTAAGAACCATGGCACGATTAACAAAATTACCAAGTATTGCTACAAGCTCATTATTGTTTCTTGCCTGGAAATCTTTCCATGTAAAATCGTTATCCTTTGTTTCAGGTGCATTTGCTGTAAGTACATAACGTAACACATCCTGTTTGTCAGGAAACTCCTTAAGATATTCATGCAACCATACAGCCCAGTTTCTTGATGTTGAAATCTTATCACCTTCAAGATTCAAAAACTCATTAGCAGGCACATTTTCAGGAAGGATATAAGATCCGTCAGCTTTAAGCATTGCAGGGAAAACGATGCAGTGGAACACTATGTTATCTTTTCCGATAAAATGAAGAAGACGTGTATCTTCATCTTTCCACCATTTTTCCCATGAATCGGGAAGAAGCTCTTTTGTATTTGAGATATATCCGATTGGAGCATCAAACCATACATAAAGTACCTTTCCTTCTCCTCCTTCAACCGGAACAGGCACTCCCCAATCAAGGTCACGACTCACCGCACGTGGTTGAAGTCCCATATCCAACCATGATTTGCATTGTCCGTAAACATTCGATTTCCACTCTTTGTGACCATCGAGAATCCATTCGCGAAGAAATTGTTCATGCTTATCCAACGGCAAATACCAGTGAGTTGTCTTACGAAGAACAGGAACATTACCTGTAATCGCTGATTTTGGATTTATAAGATCGGTTGCATTCAATGATGTTCCACATGCCTCACATTGATCACCATAAGCCTTCTCATTTTTACAGTGTGGACATGTACCTGTAATATATCTGTCTGCAAGGAACTGATTTGCCTGCTCATCATAATATTGTTCGCTCTCTTTTTCAATAAACTCACCTTTTTCATGAAGTATTTTGAAAAATTCAGATGCTGTCTCTTTATGAATCTGAGATGTAGTACGAGAATAAACATCAAAAGAGATACCGAACTCTTCGAAAGAATCCTTTATTATCGTATGATATCTGTCCACTACATCCTGAGGAGTGATCCCTTCTGCTTTTGCTTTGATTGTAATAGGCACTCCGTGTTCGTCAGAACCTCCGATCATGATCACTTCTTCACCTTTAAGTCTCAGATATCTTGTATAAATATCAGCAGGGACATAAACACCTGCAAGATGACCAATATGTACAGGTCCGTTGGCGTAAGGAAGAGCTGTCGTAACCAGCGTTCTTTTGAATTTTTTATCCATATATGTTTTATTTCTATTTTTTCTGTTTGGAATTTTGTCTTTCGACCTGCAAAGATAATAATTTTGAGACAATCGGATTATCGTTTCAATACATATATGTATATATTGTCATTTATCATAACTCTGATATTATGCCGGTTATAGATAATTATTTAATTTATAATTATATTATCAGGGCATACTGTTAACATCAGCAATACTATTTGATGACAAGATATCCGTTTCCTCATTAGTAACAGGTTTAATAATCTTATATTTATTGATATTTCTCTTATACACAAGCATAGCCAAAATAAAATATATCACCATCTGACAACATAAAGTGATATACTCCTGTCTTATTTCATAAAATCCGGCTCCCATTGAATTAATTTTCACATACGCAAGTATTCCTGGCGCTGCAGGAAATATATAATGGCACATTTTCCAATACCATGGCATCAATTCCAAAGGATAAGAAACACCGGATAAGAATATAAGTCCTACCGAAAAAAAAGCAATAACGGGGATAGGTGCATCTGAATCACTCCAAAATAAAGTAAGAGTAAGACCAAAGAAACTTGTTGCAAAAAGATATGGAACAATCATAATTGCGATAACCTTCGGATCACCTTCCGCCGGCAAATCAAATAATTTTGCAAGCAATCCGATATAAAAAAAAGAGAATACAAGATATATTAATACATAGGTTACAGATTTGGAAAGAACTATTTTTGAAAGACCTTTAAAACTGTGACTCAGTGGTTCATAATATGATATTTTACCACTTTCAATCTCTCCTCCCGTTATCATTGCAGTTATCATCATCAACGTCTGAAAGAAAATCGCCATTAGAACGGCAGGTATCAGATATGTGCCATAGCCTTCAGTATAATTATAAAGAGCTGTACCCACTATCTTTACCGGCGAAGATGAAGATGCCATTATCTGAACATCCTTTTGTGGTAAAAAAACAAGCTGATCAGGACGTATTTCATTATTGAGATTAAGAAGCGTAAAAGTTATTCCTTTTTGTATATATAATGAATAAAGAAAAACCTCCGTAGTTTCATACGCAACTGTCACCGCCTGACGACCTGTTCTTATCTTATCATCGAAATCATAAGGTATCATCATTATTGCAACGGCATCGTTTCGGTACATTAATTCTTTAGCCTGTATATAATCTTCCCCGGTTCCAATAACTCTTATCTCAGGTGTTGCATCTAATTGATTTATAAACTTACGACTTAGTTCTGTTCTTGAGTTATCAACAACAACAAGCGGTGCATTTGATACATCATTAGGAGCATACATAAAATTATAAAGGAATCCATAACCTATTATCCCTCCTATCAATACCACAAGAATTGCATAACTTGTTGAGATGGTAAGAAACTCTTTCTTGACCAAAGTGTTAAAGCTTATAAAACGATTATCCTTGTTACTCATATTTCTCTAATTTATAATCCATTATAGATTTCTTCAATCTTTGAGCCGTCAGAAGCGGCAGAAACATGAATATCCATAGATAAACATAATTACTCCACATATATTTAAATCCCGGATCTCCGTATACAAGATTCATATATATTAATACAAAGTGTCTGACAGGTAGCATCCAACTTAAAATCCGAACCGCAGTGTACATTTGTGGAACAGGAAAAGTGAGTCCCGATAGTGTCGCACCCAAAGATCCGAGCATAGAAGCTATACTTATTGTTATACCCATTACTGGAAATATAGAATATACGAATATGCCAAGCGCCTGTGTTGCAAGAATCAAAAATAGAAAAGCAATTATTATTTGAAATATGCCGCTTGAATGGGGTATATTGAAAAGATAAAACATTACATAACTTGAAAATATAGCTACTATCCAATAAATTATGGTATAAGGCAGAAATTTACCCGCTATTGCTATATATATATTTCCCTTGGCACTATCAAGCCATTGTTTGGCTGTTCGTTGCTTTACCTCGATACCTGCAATATATAATGAAGTTATTAAAATGAGAATTTGAAAAAAAACTACAAAAAAGGGATAACTCAGATATATTGCATAATTAAGATCCGGATTATATAAAAGAAAGAACTTTTGATTAGTCGGCATTACAAAACTCTCTGCCTGCTTTTCATAAAGTCCTAATTCCATTGCTTCCTCCACTACCTGACCTACAACATATGGTTCCAGAACAGTTTGAAAAGCAGATAATACCTCTCCTCCAACACTAAGCAAGGCGTAGTGATAATAAAAACATACCGATACCTTTTTATCATCATTAACTCTGTCATCATAATTCTCAGGAATCACGATATAGCCATAAATATCTTTTTTCTGTGTTGCTCTTCTTGCCGAAGCCTGATCATTATATTTCTCTGTCACTTTTAATGTAGGAACCGCATCTACATCTCTTATCAATTCTCTGGACATCGATGTATTATTCATATCGACAACTCCGATAGGCAAATTGTCCATTTGACCGTTATTGAAAATCGTTGACATAAAAAAGAGACTGAATAATGGTAACAATAACGTTATTGCATAATAGAAAGGACGAGAGATCATTCTCTCTATCTCCCTTCTTATTACGGCAATCAAAGCATTATTTCCTGTTTTCAGATCCATCATTAATCATTACTTTTTCAGATCAAGTAAAACAGACATACCCGGGCGAAGATTTTCCACCTCCTCAAGAGGATGCGCATGTATCTCAAAAGTGCGAAGATCATAACTTCCCGTTTGTTTTGTTGATCTCCATGTAGCAAAACTACCAAGAGGACTTATATAATATATTTCAAACTCAACATCTTGCTTATCAATAGCGGGAACAGCTGCATGAAATCTGCCTCCCATCTTAAAATGTGGCATAAGATCTTCCCTTACATTTAAGACTACATGAGAATCCTTTAATACAATAAGATTCATAATAGGCATTCCCGCTCCCACAAGTTCTCCCCTTTTAGGATATATATTACAAATTTGTCCCGATTCAGGTGCTCTCAACAATGAATCTTTTAAAAGGGCTGAAACTTCTCCAACTCCACCTTTTGCCGCATCTACAAGATAAGCGGCACTCTCCTTATCCTCTTTCTGAGCTCCTGTAAGGGCTAAATTATATTGCGAATATGCCGCTTTTTCGGCTGCTATTGCACTTCGATACAATGTTTCAACTTCATCTCGTCGTTGTGAAGTCACTACACTGTCTTGATAAAGACTCTCTATTCTTCTATATGTAATCTGCGCCAATTCAAGATCAGCCTTCGATTTATTCCAAACCTGATAAGCTGTTTCTATAATCTGTTTTCTTGTTCCCTGATCTATCTTTTTGTTTTGAGAACGCGCCACATCCTCCATTGCGAGAACTTGATCATATTTTGCTATTGCTTCCGGCGAATTGATAAGAACCAACGGATCACCTTTTTTTACACTTGCTCCCTCAACAACAAGAAAACTATCTATTCTGCCGGGTAACTTTCCTGATATACGAATTTCAGTTGCCTCAATCTCACCTTGCAAAACCATAGGTATGTCCCTTGTCATAATAACACCTGCAGCTGTTATTATAAGAAGTATCAACAGAATTCCCAAAAATGAAAACATTAATATCTTTTTCGATTTTTCCATAGTAACTCTTTTATTCAAAAACAAAATTTTCGGTTTTTCCGTTTGCCTTATATACTTCAAATTCTTCAGGTATACCGGTTAACGACAATAAAGTGATCAGTGCAACATCATATTCATAAAATGCGGCAAGATATGCAAGCCTTACATCATTAAGCGCAGTTCGGGCATTTACAAGTTCAGTCGTTGTAGCCATTCCTTCACGAAACTCCTTATCTCTCATTCTCATCAATTCACGAGCAAGATCGATAGTACTCTTTAGAGCATTTATATTATCAAGAGCCACTTCCATAGAGGTAAAAGCCTTATCTATTCCCACTTCAAGCTCATTTGTTATTTTCTCCTTTTCAAGTTCCATTGTCATTTGTGCAAGTTTACTCTGTCGGATCTTTTTCTCTCTGGAAAGTCCGTCAAAAATATTCCACGTAAAACCAACACCTATCATATTGCGAGGCAAAAGATATTTGCTTATACCGTGAGAAGCAATATTCTGGCGCCCCCAAAACGCAATATTTGGAGAATATTCCGAAATTGCCATCTTCCTTTCTATCTCTGTAATCTGCTTTTGAAGCTCTATAACCTCCAAAAGATTACTATTCTCTTTCATTATCGAAGTGAAATATTCTTTATTCTGAAATGATTCATTAATAAACAAAGGGGTTGTGGCTACGATAGAAGTGGTGTCTGTCATATTTAGCAAACTTCGAAAAGCAGACTGAAGCACCGAATAATCCTTTTGTGTTTGTTCATATTCTCTTTTAGACTCCTCCATAAAAACCTGAACTACAAGCCTGTCGGCCTTATTTATCATCCCTTCCGACTCAAGTTTAAGCGCATCTGAATATTGTTTAGTGAATGCTTCAAAATTCTCTTTTTTTACTTTAACAGCATCACTTCCAAGACGAATTGCAAAATATGCCTCAACAAGTTTTACACGTGCAATAGACTTTATTTGCCTCTCTTTGGCTAATGATGATGAAACAATATGACGTGCAATATCACCGGCAAAAATTCTTTTTCCTCCGGTAAAAATCGGCCATACAACATTTGCATCAACTGTAGTTATGTTCTTGGGGAATAAGGGGACGGCAAATACATTACTACCAATCCCGTTAAGAATTGATCCTATTTCTGCATTACCGGAAAAAAACTCCTCGGCTAATCCTTTAAGTGGGTCCGTTAATGAGGATAGAGATTGACGCACCTCCACTTTATTTGATAGGTGTGCATAAGTCCCTGAAGTACTGATATTGGGAAACCAAAAAGAGTTTACAACACCTTTTTCCTGTTTGGCTATTTCAAAACTCTTTTTAGCAATCTTTATCTCTGTATTATTGGCTATAAGCACATCAAGTGAGGCTTCATAGCTCATAGGGACATCGTTTTGTTGTGCTTTGGCAAAACAAAACAGAATAATAAATAGTGATAATATAAACCCTCTTAAATCAAATAACATAGATTTTGAGTATAATTAATATTATCGAAATAACAATATTAAAAACCCTCTTGTTCGATTATTATATATTAAGATAATATATTACCTCTTCTTATTTATACAGATAAAAAAGAGGATGCCGGTGAGAATACCGAATCAAAAGCCACATTAAGAAGCTCCTTCTCTATATTATCATTTTCTGAGGGGAAAGGATTCTGATGAGTATACTCAAATGGGAAATCAAGTTCGTTAAGAATAATTTTATCTGTTTCTCCAAGTGCAATTTTCACTCCGTGAGTAGGAATAACCGTATCTTTCTTTAATGTTACTATTTTTATTCGATGTTGATTTTCTCTGAAAAAGCTATTTCTGAAATCCTCCATCAAATCCTTTTTTAGCATCGTAATAAACGAGCGATTAAGAAAATCTTCTGTCAGATCAGGCATAACGGAGTCATTAAGTCCGTTTGTTTGTCCATAATTTTGGGCATAAAAAGAATAAACTTTATCCCAGGCCGCATTATCCATTATCTCTCTGGCGCTACCGTTCATCTCTTCAAAGATGGAACCACCACAGAAAAGGAAAAATTTACTATCCGACAACAGCTCTTCAGGATTCCCTATTAGAAATACCTGTGCAATCATCGCTCCTATCGAATATGCAAAAAAATCTACGTTTGTATCACTTTTAAACAAAGGATGATCCCCTCTTTTTATCTCTTTAAGCAACTGCCAAAGATTCAATATTGTCTCTCTTCCAGATGTATAAAGTCGCAAAGGGGATGACGAAAGTCTTAATGAAAGTGCAACATTGGCGAATGTAGAATTGGAAACCTCGGGAGTATTACTCTTTCTATAACTTACCCATGGCATACTACTTCTTGGAGTATACCAGCTTGCAGGTGTTCGGTTCATATGAAAAGCAATAGGGAACATTATTACAGGTTTACCTGTTTTTTCACATAAATACTCTGCCCATGTTAGATATTTTTCCCAATTACGCTCATTAAGCCCATGAAGAAGAATGATACAGTCATTATATTTTGTTCCCCCTACGGGGGCAAATGCGGAATAACTAAAGGTTTTATTTTCCCGGATATTTAAATCCGGTTCCGGACAAAACTCAGTACCCTGCGGGACAAGTGAAGCATACCTTGTCTCTTCGGAAGCCATATTGTTTTCAGTGAAAACGAATGGTCGTATACAAACTTTTTTATCTTCAAGTTCTATCGATTTATCATATTCGAAAAGCTTCTTTAGATAATTTCTACGATTGACAAAGTCCATAATTCCATAATTATTTCGTGGTTCTATAGCAAAGAAACAACTATGGTCTGCTTTCTCCAATTCAAAGGGATTCACATAGGTTAATTGGGATGAATACCTATATTTGGGGGTGAAAATATCTATTCAGGGGCAGATTAATGTGAAAAGAATTATAAATTTGTGATAAAGAAAATCTTAATTATGAATTTCCTAAAAGCAAAAATTCCGGACTATCTTTATGAAAAGAAGAACCTAATAAGCCTGGTTATTCTTACGGCAGCTTTCGCTTTAATCTTTATAAACATATATAAACCTTTCAGTTCTGAAAGTTGGTATAATGTTTCACAAGCGAGATTCTTTTTATTTTCAAGTCTTATTATTCTGACAGGAGTATTGGTTGTTGTGATAAGCAGAATTATAATGTTTCATTACACAAAAAAAAATACTATTTCTTATGGGCTTTATAGTGTATGGATACTAATAGAGATAGCTGCCATGTCGGGTTTTTATACTTTCTATACATTATATCTTGACCCCAATAAAGATCTGGTTCAGGTTTTCAAAAGCTCAACTATCAACACTTCTCTTGTCCTACTTTTGCCATATTCTGCCTTATGGCTCTATTTTTCATGGAAAGATAAAGTACATAAACTCGAACTACTTGTCGAGAATGAGATACAAAACAAGAATGAGATAATTTCTTTCTATGATGACAAAGGTGAGTTTAGGGTATCCTTAAAAAAGGAGAATCTATTATATATCGAATCGGCAGACAACTATGTAATCATATGGTATATGAATAAAGGAAAACTATCGAAATATATGCTTCGCAATACAATGAAAAATATGGAATCGGTATTTGCCGATACTAATATATTCAGATGTCACCGTTCATTTATGGTAAACTTTGATCAGGTAAGGATAATAAAAAGAGAAAAAAGCGGAATCTTTTTGCAAATGGATATAGATAATGTACCTGAGATTCCGATATCAAAAACATATAGCGAGAAAGCGAGCTCCTGGCTCTTGAAATATACACCCTCTTAAAACGGGAACAAGAGATAAAAAAACGCATTCCGATGAGATTACTTTAGCAACTCATTTGAATGCGTTTTTTTAAATTATATAGCTTTGATTATATAAGTTTTCCCTTTTGATGTATCGAAATTATAGATAAAATATTTTCCGCTTACTTCAACCGTACTCTTTACACCTACTATCTCTACCGGATGTTCAGTTCTTAAAATACAGCGATTACCCAATACCGATTTTATTCTTCCCTCTTTCAGTTGGTTTTGATCCCATTCAATATCCACCTCAAAGTTTCCGCGCGCTTTCATTCCTCTTATTTTTCCCGATGGCCAGGCAATAGGTAAAGCCGGTAAAAGATGTATCTCATCCATATGACTTTGCATCAACATCTCTATAATACCTGCAGTCGCACCAAAATTACCATCAATCTGAAAAGGAGGATGTGCATCAAAGAAATTTGCATATGTTCCTCCGGCATGACCTCCCTCTTTGGGATCATAATATTTCATAATCTCACGTATCATCTTATATGCATGATCACCATTATGTTGTCGTGCGGCAAAATTGATTTTCCAACCTTTACTCCAACCGGTTCCCTCATCACCGCGTAGTTCAAAAGTCTTTTCTGTTGCCTTTGCCAATTCCGGTGTGAATATTGGAGATATCTCTCTTCCGGGATGCAACCCATAAAGATGAGAAAGATGACGATGATGAGGCTCTACCTCATTAAAATCATAACACCATTCTTGGAGCTGACCTTTAGAACCTATCTTATATGGGAATAATTTTTCTTTTTTCTCTTTCAGTTCTTTCCTTAATTTTCGATCTGTTCCCAGAATTTCCGATGCTTCAATAACATTTGTAAACAGATCTCTTATAATAGCCATATCCATTGTTGCAGCAGGTGCTATAGAGTATCTTTTATCATTATACCAAAACAGATTTTCAGGCGATACTGAAGGAGAAGTCATAAGATGACCATCTTTTTCAATAAGAAAGTCAAGACAAAAAAGAGCAGCTTCCTTCATTACCGGATAAGCCTGTTTCTTCAAAAAAGATTTATCACGGGTAAAACTATATCTTTCCCATAAATGCTGACAAAGCCAATTTCCGCCCATTGTCCAATTAGCCCATTCCGGACTGCCATCTCCCATATTACCAACAGGATTATTCAAACACCATATATCTGAATTATGATGAGCTACCCATCCTTGTGCATTATAAAACTCTTTTGCACTTAGTTTTCCGGCTTGTGATAAATTGTTGATAAACTCAAGTAAAGGTGAATGCATTTCTGAGAGGTTAGAACTCTCTGCAGGCCAATAGTTCATCTGAGTATTAATGTTTATAGTATAATTACTACTCCATGGCGGACGCATCTCTTTATTCCATAATCCTTGAAGATTAGCAGCCGAACCGTTTACTCGAGATGAAGAAATTAAGAGATATCTACCATATTGGAAATATAAAGTTTCAAGATTCAAATCACTATTTCCCAAAGAGTAAAGTCTTAATCTGGTATCAGAAGGCAGTTTTTTATTCACCTCATTGGCAGGAACTCCGTAAAGCGTTAACTCCAACCTATCGAAGTAACTCTTATAATCAGCGGTATGTCTACTCTTTAAGTTTTCATAAGAATAACCAGATGCCTCATTTATATATCTGTGTGATATCTCACGTTCATCTTTTCCCTGACTATCGGGACATTTATCAAAACCGTTAAAGCTTGTTGCAGCAGAGAAGTAAAGTATAACCTCAGACCCTTTTTTTATATGCAACCCTTTTTCATCAGCTTCAATAATTGCATCCGGAGATATTGCCTTTACGATTGATTGAAATCTCATACCGTTACAACCTGTCGGATCATATTGTACAATCGGTTCACGACCATCTTTATTATAATAACTCGGATCAACTCTTGCCGGAGCCTTTCCCTTCATTATTAAATGATCATTTTTATAAGGTTCGATATTGTTATTCAACTCGCTTTGAAGAGTTATGTCAAGATTAATCTTCTCCGGTTCTGATGAATGAATCCTTATCACCATCACGCTGTCGGGGGCAGAAGTAAATATCTCCCTTGTATATTTGACACCATCAACTGTAAATTCAGTCTTTGCTATTGCATTTGCAATATCAAGTTCCCTATTATAATCAACGGGATTAACGGGATTAACGGGATTCTCAAAATTATGTTTTATATGAAGATCTCCTAATGGCAAAAAACTCTCAGTATAATAACCTTGCATCTTTCTTGACAAAGAATGTGCCGATTCATAATCATTATTATCAAGAGCCTCCCTCAATGGTTGAAGATGTGTCCATGCATTGGCATTTATAGTTGATTTCTGAGGTCCTCCTGACCAAAGAGTTCCCTCATTCAATTGTATGAGTTCCTCCTCTACACCGCCGTATATCATTGCGCCGATGAATCCGTTTCCAACAGGCAATGCTTCTTCCCATATCGAAGCCGGTCGTTCGTACCATAGTTTCAATTGTTCTTCTCCTTTGACCGAGAAACTGCATAACATTAGAAACGGTAAAATAATCTGTTTCATCTTTTATTATTTAAGGTTATATTCTAATTATCGCTAAGAATGATGATAAGGTTCTCCATTTATAATGGTAAACGCCCTATAAATCTGTTCTACAAAGAAAAGGCGTACCATCTGATGTGAAAAAGTCATCTTCGAAAGAGCAATCTTCTCAGATGCCGTATCATAAACTTTTGAAGAAAACCCGTAAGGTCCGCCAATGATAAACACAAGACGTTTATTGACCGTATGCATTTTCTTCTCTATATATCCTGCAAACTGTTCAGATGTGAACTCCTTTCCCTTTTCGTCAAGAAGAACAACATAATCGCCACCCTGCAAAGATTTAAGTATCAGCTCCCCCTCCTTCTCTTTCTGTTGATCGAAACTAAGATTCTTTGCATTCTTAAGTTCCGGAATAACCTCCATCTCAAACGGAAGATAAAACTTTATCCTATTGCAATAATCACTTATCGCTTCATTCAAATATGCTCCGTTTGTCTTTCCGACAACTAAAAAAAGAATCTTCATATTGTAAGGTATGCTGTTTAACTATTTAAAATATATTACATTTGCAAATGTAATAATTATAAGGATTATTAATGATGATAAATGTGATGTTGCTTTATTGACAATTCTAAAATTCAACATTATGATTAGAAGTGCTTTTTTATCAATCGCTATGTTTTTTTCTATTCCAATATCGGCTTTCAACCCGGAATCAGAGAAGTTGATTAAAGAGGCTATGATAAAGGGAAAAGTATCGGATATATCATCAATTCTGTCCGACAATGTAAATATGATAATTTTAGGTAAGAACTCAAAAGAAGTTAAGAAAAAAGCTATTGATTGCATATCACCTTTTTTTGCCGAAAATCCTAAAAATGAGTTCAATGTATTACACAAGGGCGTTAAAGGGGATACAAGTTTCCTAATTGCTTCCTTCTCTTTTGAAGGGAAAAAATACAGAATACATTTCCTTTCAAAACAACAGAATAATAAGGATATTATAAACCAAATAAGAATAGAAAACAATAATGAATAATCTTATTGACGACTTAATTAAACTGGCATTTGCCGAAGATATCGGTGATGGCGACCATACCACTCTTTCTACAATCCCTGCCGATGCAATGGGAAAATCTAAACTGCTTATCAAACAAGAGGGTATTCTTGCAGGTGTTGAAATGGCAAAGAAAGTTTTCGATGCTTTCGATCCTTCTCTTGAAATGGAAATTTTCATCAACGACGGTGCTCACGTAAAACCGGGTGATGTGGCTTTCATCGTTTCAGGAAAGATTCAGTCTCTTCTTCAGACCGAGCGTCTTATGCTTAACATCATGCAGCGTATGAGCGGTATCGCTACGGTGACAAATAAATATGTAAAACTTCTTGAAGGTACAAACACTCGCGTTCTTGATACTCGTAAGACAACTCCGGGACTTCGTATGATTGAAAAAGCTGCCGTTAAAATCGGTGGTGGAGTTAATCACAGAATCGGACTTTTCGATATGATTCTTATCAAAGACAATCATGTTGATTTCGCAGGAAGTCTTGAAAACGCAGTTTCTCAGGCAAAACAATATTGCAAGGATAAAGGTAAAGATCTTAAGATCGAACTTGAAGTGCGTAACTTCGACGAACTTGAACGAGCTCTTAAAATCGGTGTTGACCGTGTTATGCTTGATAACTTCTCTCCTGCCGATACTAAAAAGGCGGTTGAACTTATCAACGGTCGAGTTGAAACAGAATCATCAGGCGGAATAACTTTTGAAACTCTTCGCGAATATGCGGAGTGTGGTGTTGATTACATATCAGTAGGAGCCCTCACCCACTCTGTTAAAGGATTGGATATGAGCTTTAAAGCTTGCTAAACCCACAAATACACCTATGTTGATAACTATTCTTTAGTTGTTGATAACTATAAATAAGATATTTAAACCATAGTTTATTTGTTGATAAAACAATAAGATAAAGTTCAATTCTAACCGGAATCTGATGTTAATAACCAACACGAATTGTTGATAACTATTCGTAACTGTTGATAAACCGACAGAATTGTTGATAACCTAAGATATAAAAAGACAAGGGATAATATTTAACTCTGAAAAGAGTCAATATTATCCCTTGTTTCGTAAATCTATAGTATTATATGATTGGGAATATAAAAAAAGGTTTAAGAATCAGTTTTTTCCCAATTTCCACAAACATCACGTCTAAAATGTACTCCGGATTCTTCATCGGAAATAAGATGAGAACTATCAAAATTAGATTGTTTACATCGGATTTTGTGTCCATTTTGATCTTCCATGTAAACGTACTCTTCTTTTTTACGTTTTGTTTCCTCTGTTTCTATTGATACACTTGATTGTAACACCTCATCTTCATTTCTAATACCTTTATAGGGTATCTTGTTCTCACAATGTTTACACTCATAAACACCGATATCTTCATAAACACGTCGTTTAATTAATTCATTCGTTACTTCATACTCTTCAATATGAAAATCTTTAGAATTATAACTTCTTTTAAACCTACGATTACTTTTTCTCCAAAACGTTTCTTCTCGCAAAAAATCATAACTATACCTATTTTGAAATATCGTACCTATGGAGTGACATTTAGAGCATCTATCTTCAGTAGCATAGTTCATTAGAAAAATTGTAGCACCCAATCCTGCAGAAAGAGTAACAGGTAAAATTATAAGCCAGAAACTATGAAAAGCATCACTTGCGGTAATAGTCGCAATATAGACTAATGGCAAAGAAAAAATTATAATTATTCCATTTATAGTATTATTACTTAAATTAGTTTTATAAGATAAAGCAATGGATGCCGGAAGAAATATTGACCCCAAACAAAATCCGCATCCCGCTGTTACTATTACAATAAATATGATGCCTATTATAATGCCTAATATCCCTTTTATTAAACCCCATAGAAAATTAAATACAGTAGTCAAAAAACCTGTACTCTTATCTTCAGATTTTATATTTTCAATCACATGAGCATAATCATTTAAATGTGACCGTCCCATATTGAAAGCCAATATTTTTTCTGAAAAGGGTAAATAAAGAAAAAGATTGCTTGATGTATTATCATTATCTACCAAAGTAGCTTTTATCACATTGCCCTTTTCATCAACAGCTAAACGCACTCCACTTTCATAACGCTTACTATTCATTACCGGAACAATCTGTGTAAAACTATAAAAGGAAGAGTCAATTATACAAGTGGTATAATCTCCAAATTTATTTCTCACTTCATCTAAGGTATAACCATTGAAATAGGTCATTAATTTTTCTTCTGTACCCGGTGCTATGTAATACCCCGCATTATGTTGATCTATAGATATTAACCCTGTGAAATCCAGATCATTTCCTCCATCATATCTGTAAGTCTTTCTATTACCATACTTATCATCAACTATAAGCATCCGACTCGCACCCATACGCCCTATTACACGCAGCTGTTCTTTTGCATTTTTTGCATCGGACAATAATATCTCTTTTTGAATCTGTTCTACATAGGGTCTTGTATCAACAATTTTTACCATGTACCACACTACCAAACCTACAGGGATAAGATATACAAACCATACCCATGTTGGTATTTCGGGTAAAATCTTAGTCTTACTTTTTTGTTCCATATTTTGTTATAATTTACATAATAAAATGAGCCATAAAATAGTATATATTTAATTTTATGATAGATAAAAATTAAACTACACCATACAAATTGCTAATAAATTTATTTAAATATATAACATATTGTTAATTTACAAATTGTTAATTTCAACATTTTCATTCTTCCTCATTAAGATATCCGGAGTTGCGAACTTTATTTAAAAAACCACAAACTCCCCCGACCCCATAATCCCCTGGCCATCCACAACGATCTTCCTACCCATACTATTATTATAAAACTCAACGGAAGCACTTCCTGTCTTATCGGTTTTCACATTCGGATTCCAGTACAATGTCCTTCTGTAATCCACATCACCCGGTACCGGCGGCTTCTTTTCATAATCGGGGCTATAATACTCACGTGGGACTGTATAACCATTAAGTTTTGTAACTCTTGATCCCTTTTCAAGTCTGTCGTTATCATAAATATAAACCAATATAAGATTCTTTACGCTCACGCCATTACCACATTCCACATCAGGTCTCGGATGATATTCATATATCTCGATTTTATAAACTTCAAGAATATCCGTATTTACTATGGAGGATCTGTGTCGTACTCTTAACCATGCTTTATCGTCGTTAAAATAACTACAAAAATGCACTCTCATCCCTTTATAAGTCATTCCCACGCCATCTCTTAATCCTATATTATTGTCATACCTTAATAAATAATCCATGACGGTATCGGGATACCGTTCTCCTTTGTCAATATGCTCATTAATTATCTTTTCTACATCATGTATAACATCGGGAGCATAATTATCTTTTTTCTTTTTAGTTTTAATCACCACCTCCTTTATCATCTGCATTTTATCAATTGAGTTTTTCTCTTCCTCTTCCACAAGCTTTGTTGTTTCTCCCAACAACGAAGCGACCGGGGTCATCTCTTTAACATCGATACATTTCGGTTTAGGAGCGAAAAAGCGATCAAGCTCTATTCTGGCATATTTCTTACGACCGTTTTGACGCATATAAAGTCCTATCTCCCAGTCATCATAAAGATCAAACTCCGTTAAATCAAGAACGAAACTACCGTCATCATTACTGATACTTCTTCCGGTTAAAACATCATTTCCCCTTCTGAGGGTAAAAAACAAACTTATATTTTTCTGACTTAACCGCAGATAATGGGGAGCGACTATTCCTTTTACCAGATGCCCCTCTTCGACATGTTGCTTTACATCAAAGGGTACTATACCCGCCATTGTCTTAAAATCATATCTTCTCCATCCCTGAACAAGCAAGAGGTTATCAAGATCCTCTCGTTTTTTCATATTGATATCACGGAAATAATATCCCGGATTATTGATGTAACCTTTCAGTTCTGAACCTAAAAGAAGATTCGTTTTGATATTATCTTTTTGGGTATCATAAAGACTATGATATGCATCGTTCACCGATAACGAGAATTCTGTCTCCATAGGATTGCCGTTATTGTCGGTAACATAAAAAAGAAGTTCGATTTTCTCGAAAGGATTATACATCTCCTTACCCTGAACAAATTTTGTCGTTATTTTATCGTCATGGTGAATGAATACCATTCTGTCGCAATAAATATCGCCGTTCGAATTGAAAAGTGTTATGGTATTAACACCCTGAGGCAAAAAATTCTTATTTATCGATAATGAGGGATATTTAATCGCATTGTCTCTCACGCAAAGAGTATCGAAATAATAAACCTTACCATAACCGGCAACACTGATTCCGAGTGTTTCGTCACTCAAATTTCCCGACGATGAAACATTAATTAAAAGATTATCATCCTTAAAATTATTTACATTCAGATTATAGCCGATACTCTTTACCTCAGGTAAAGGAAAATTGTACTCTTTATTTTCATACTTTACGCGTGCCGAGTATTTCTTCAATTCAGGCCAAAACACAAAACTGCCAAGCCCTTCATGATTGGTAGTACATTTCGTGATAACTTCATTATCGACAACGACACTCACTTCTGTTTCAACCGATCTGCCATCTTTGTCAACAACCTTTATCGCTACTCTCGATGTGGTTGCTTCAATGATATTGCCACTTTCGGGATAAAATTCAAGATCTATTCTTTTTATTTTTTGAGCCTTTTGTCTTAATTCTTCTCTTTTGGGAGGATTGTCGTTATACATCTCCGGTGTTTCATAATCCTCTTCGCTATCCGGAGTCATGAATACGGGAAAAACTCTGGAAAACATAGCTTCTTCGCCCCAGTTGAACATACATCTGGTAAAAGCCCTTACTTCATAAAATCCGGAATAATAGTTTTTTCGTAAAACAAATTCACCATTGCATTTTCCGTCAATGATCTTAAGTTTCTTCGCCTCCAAAATCTCGCCGTTTTCACTAAGCAGCTCTACATGGAGCAGCGCGCTGAGTTCCGTCTTACGGTTTCCTTCTGATGTTACCACATAAGATTTAAACCATATCGTATCACCAATGAAATAAGCGTTATTATCAAAATGAAGGAACACCTTCTCCTGCGGATTAATGTTATTGAAAGAGTTGATATTTGTAACAAATGAAGACAAACTCTCAAATGGTGTTGGAGTCTGACAAAATCCGCAAAGACAAAGAGTGAGTGATATTATTGTGAGTAAAAGTTTTTTCATGTGGTAATAATATTCGATTTTTTAAAGGTAGTATATACAATGTATTATTTCACAAATAATTATGTAGTACCAAGATAATGTTTCCACTATATAATAAAATCACATATGGATTAATTATCATATTATTTAGCAAAACTATAATTATGGTAGAGTAGAAAATTAGCAATTTAAAATAACAATAGCCTCCATATTGAGGCTATTGTGTAATCTATGTAATAATATTACTCTGATTGTTGAACTACATTGATTTTTGTACTTGAGTTTCCTCTGTAACAGTCGAAACTAAACTCCCTGAATTTATCTGTTTTACTTACAGTAATACGGATAGTTCTATAGTCAATTCTTTCTACTGAAAACCAATCGTTTTGAACTTTGTAAACGTCCCAGATCTTATCTGAATCATCTAAATATGTAAGATTTAGCTCTTCTAACAACACATTCTGATTATCAGGATATAACCACACATACTGATTATCAATATAAAAATAATTAAAACACCAATCTACATTATTTTTAGCAGTAATAGTTTGCGTCCCACCTTCTTTATCAAATATGATAAGATTTTGAAACTTTGGTGGTTCTGATTCTCCGTCTACAGCTTCTTTACATGAGTATGAAAGACAAATCATTAATAGAAATAACGTAACTTTTTTCATATTGAATTATTTATTAGTTAAACAGTAGAAAACCCATTCGTGAGAGAATTCCAATTATCTTTTTTTATTCGGGATGAAATAAAGACAATACCACCACTATAGTTTTTCAGTGTGTTTTTTATTTGTGCTTTATTTTTAGTCATATTCATCAATCCCCAATTGGTAAATATATCTATGGCATCTGACGATTTAGCACCACTAGCCTTCGCAGAATATGACATTCCAACAGCAACTCCAATCTGTCTCATTTTTGAAACATAATATTGTCGCTATTTTAACGACCAGCATATTGAAACTATATTAACTCCAAGTAAGAATCAATTAGGTTTTCAATTGGACTTCAATTTTACAATTAAATAACAATAGCCTCCATATTGAGGCTATTGTGTAATCTATGTAATAATATTACTCTGATTGTTGAACTACATTGATTTTTGTACTTGAGTTTCCTCTGTCGCATAAGAAATTAAACTCCCTGAATTTATCTGTTTTACTTACAGTAATGCGGATAGTTCTATAGTCAATTCTTTCGACTGAAAACCAATCGTTTTGAACTTTGTAAACGTCCTGGATCTTATCAGAATCATCTAAATATGTAAGATTTAGCTCTTCTGACGGCACATCCTGAGTATAATAAGGCACATACTGATTATCAATATAAAAATAATCAAACCACCATTTTACATTATTTTTAGCAGTAATAGTTTGCGTCCCACCTTCTTTATCAAATATGACAAGATTTTGAAACTTTGGTGGTTCTGATTCTCCGTCTACAGCTTCTTTACATGAGTATGAAAGACAAATCATTAATAGAAATAGCGTAACTTTTTTCATATGTGCTAATTTTTTATAGATTATAAATATAATATTCTTATTACTTATCAAGTAAAATATAAATCTATTCATCGCTTTAATTGGGTTTTATTTTAACTAATTATATCAATACAACGCAAATATGTCATAACTCCTAATTAATCAAATCAATACATCTAAACTAACTGTAATATATTAAAATACATAGTGATTATGTAATTACTCAATTATAAATAACAATACACAAATAGAGCAAATATATAAATTTAATTAATTATAACACCTTATGTTAGTATATTTTTTTAAACAATATCAACCCACGCCATTAATCATTCAATTAAAAGAAGATTCTCACTAAATAACATCTTCATTATTTAAATAAAAAACATTAAAACAACGCAAAATCGTTAACCTTCATTTCTTTTTCAAAAATTCCAAAGTAATCAGGCGACACTTTGCAAAGTTTCACTTAACACCTTGCAAGGTGTAGGTTAAAAACAAGCAAGGTGTCAATTAAAACCTTGCAAGGTGCAGCAAAAACTATTTTAGGAAAATAAGTGTTACCTTTGAGATATGAAATTTGAAGAAGCAGAGTTATCGACACCGATCAGAAAGGCGATAAACGAAAGAGGATTTATTGATCTTACCCCGGTACAGCAACAGGTTATGCCGTTACTTTTAATGGGTAAAGATGTTATGGCTTACGCTCCCACAGGTACGGGAAAGACATTGGCATTTCTTATACCTGTACTTAACTCTCTAATCAATCAAAGAGGCAATCATAAGACAAAAGCTCTTATTCTTTCCCCTACGCGTGAACTTGCACTACAGATTGGTGATGAGATAAGACAACTCTCCTCCTTTTCAAGCCTAAGATATGCTATCCTTATCGGTGGCGATTCGGTGGAAGATCAACTTATTCAGACCGATGAAGGTGTTGATATAATAGTTGGGACTCCCGGACGTGTGCAACATCTGCAATCACAGCGTTTGATTGATCTGAGATCTATTGAATGGCTGATTATTGATGAAGGCGACAGAATGCTTGATATGGGATTTATCGGAACGATAAGGAAGATAGTCAGAGATTTACCTCGTAAACGCCGTTCGGCACTCTTTTCAGCGACTGTAAAAGATGACACTAAAAAACTTGCCAAAGAGATTCTTTACAGACCGGCAACGGTGTCACTTATAGAGGAAAAACAGGATTTAAGCCTTATCTCGCAATTCGTTTATTATGTTGATAATCCCAATAAACTGAATCTTCTTATTCATCTTCTAAAAGAGAATATGGTTGAGAAAGCCCTGATTTTCGTTAGGACAAGACAGGATGCCGAAAAACTAAGCAGACAGTTGAATGATGCAGGATTCAAATCTGATGCACTGCATGGCGATAAAATACAAGCCGACAGATCGGATGCTTTTAAAGGTTTCATTTCGGGAAAAACTGATATTCTGGTTTCCACCGACCTTGCAGCAAGAGGTATTGATGTGCCCGATCTAAAATTCATTTTCAATTACGACATTCCAAATGAACCGCAAACCTATATACACAGAATAGGCAGAACGGGAAGAGCAGGAAAGAAAGGTACTGCGATATCGCTTTGTAATAATGCGGAACTGAGATTTCTCAAACCTATAAAGAAACTTGTAGGGGTAAAAAATATATCAATAATCGAAAAGCATCTTTTCTCTTATGCTCCAAGGGAGAGGAAGAGGGAGGAATGATGAGGATATACTTTATAAACCCCAATGTCACTGATGCTCAAACAATAACAAATAAAATTAGCTCATATTAACATTTCATAAATAATTATGCTATATATTTGTTGTGTTAAATTTACAATAAGTATGTTATTTTATTAACACAAATAAAGCCAGCAATTATTATGAAATATTTAAGTCGTTTATTTTTATTATTGTCGATAATTACATCTGTTTCTTTCGGAGTCAATGCTCAATCTTCTCAATATTTTGAAAAAGAAGATTATCAAAAAGCATTATGGATGACAACCCGATTTTATGGAGCACAACGTTCGGGACATGGTCCGAACTGGCTTATTGCTACTCATGAACCGACAAATGTTTCCGGTGGATTACAGGGTAATCTTGGCGCATTTGTAAAAGGAAAATCTTTTATAAAGGATGCTGACGGAGATTATGATTTGACGGGCGGTTGGTTTGATTGCGGTGATCATGTTAAGTTCGGACAGACACTTTTCTATTCGGCATATATGCTTATTTTGGGTTATTCCGAATTTCCTGAAGGTTATGATGACTATTATTCTTTTGATTATAACGGATATATCGGTGCTGACGATTATTCATGGGAGGGTAAAAAAGGGAAACCGAACGGAATACCTGATATATTAGACGAGGTGAAATATGCGACCGATTATTTCATGAAATGTATAAGAGATAAATCTACATTTTATTATCAGGTCGGTAATGGAGATAATGACCACAGACATTGGGTAACCTCTCCTGTAATGTCAACTTTATCGGTTAGTGAAGGTGGCGAAGCTGAAAGATCAAGAGATGTATTTAAAGCATCGGGCAATGTAACAACAATGGCTTCTCTTTGTGGTGCTACTCTTGCCGCAATGTCTCGTCTTTATAAGAAATATGATCCTGCATATGCTCAACAATGTTTGGATAAAGCATTAGTTGCGTATGAATTTGTTAATTCAACAACAAAAGGAAATACCGGCGGTGGCGGTTATTATGATGCAAAAGGGAAATATGAACCTGATATGTCTGTACTTTTTGCCGAATTATACAGAACAACCGGTGAGAGTAAATATTTGACAGAGGCTGTTAATATTGCAAATTTCATGAGAAATGACAGCGGTTGGAATCATAATTACAGCTTATGCTACAATAATACTGAGGATTTATGCTATTACGTTTTAGCTGCTTGTGGCAACACTTTGGCAAAAGAGAGACTGGGTTATTATGTGAACACTCTTTATAAGCCATCATCAGGATATCTTTTAAATGTAAAAAATGGATCTTGGGGTGTTTTGCGTTTCCCTGCAAATCAGGCTTTTGTTTATGCTCTTTATGATAAACTGACAAATGCAACCGGTATTAATCCATATGCATTAGCGACAGTGGAATATATTATGGGGAAAAACGGAAAGAATTTCTCTTATATAGTTGGTTTTGGCAATAATCATCCGAAATATCCTCATCATAGAAATTTCTTCAGAGAAGATAGTGATTCTGAAAATAGTGTTCAGCCCAAAACTAAATTTATGCAGTTAGGATATATGACAGGGGGCTCTTTAAATGACGGAGCTTATAGTGATCAGATTAGTCAATATGTTAACTCTGAAGGTGGTATAGATTATAATGCAGGGTTAGTTGGTGCATTGGCATATCTTAATTCAAAAATTAATCCTGTTGATATAGATAAATTCGGTCATCCGACTCCTGATCTTGGAGAAGATGTTTCTATTTGCGGATTGAGTTCAATTAAACTGGATTCAAAAGTTTCGGCTGACGGGAAGAAATTGTTCACATGGTATCTTAACGGAAATAAATTGGTTTCTTCAGCTTCTGCTAATACTTATAATGCTACAAAAGGGGGTGAATATGTTTGTGAGATAGATTCAGCAGGCGATTGGCAAACAAGAGGATCTGTTGAGATTTTTGCAGAGATCATTGTGCCTGAAATAGATAAATCGGTTGTTACGTTATGCAATCCGGCTACTCATACTTTTGATTTAAGTGAGTTGGATAACCTTAATTACGGTTTATCTTATGCATGGTATAAAGACGGTGAACCGTTATTAGATTCCGATAAGTCATCATTAAAGGTTTATCATGCGGGGAAATATTCTTGTATGGTATCGGTTAAGGGGTGTGAATCTAAAGTTATAGGTGATTTTGTTGTTGATTCCAAACTTCCTATCGTTGAATCAAAACCGGGAGAAAATGGAAATATTAGTTTTATGATTAATAGTGATGATAAGTTTGAATGGTATGCTCAGTCAGAAGGTGGAACACCTTTGGCAACAGGTAATACGTTTACTACAAAAATCACTGAAAATACTGTATTCTATGTTCAGGAAACAGGTTCGGAAAACTTCATTGCCGGTCCTAAACCTTCATCATTTAGTGTTTCGGGGGTTGACTGGGGAAGAATCGGAGCTAATTTTACGGCTAAGAAACCTTTCAGTATAACAGGTTTCACGGTTAAACCTTTTGCTATTTATGACTCGAATCCTATTTCAATCAGTATGGATTTGAAGAAAGATGGTAATATAGTTGGCAAATACACTTCCGAAATTGTTGAGAATAAAGGTGCTTCTGTTAATTATAGTTTTACTTTCCCAACTCCGATAGAGATACCGGAAGCTGGTAATTACACATTGATACCATCATCAGGGATAAACTTATCATTCTATCTTTCGGGACCTTCTTATAAAACATACGCGTCATCATATTCAGATGTTTTGGAATTTACGGGAGCAACCAACGGTGATGCTTCCAAGTATCCCTTCCCTGCAATATTTGATTGGCAAATTGAAGTGGGATGCGGATGTGAAAGAGCTCCTGTTCTTGCTCAATATGTTTCCACAACCGCAGATATAGAGACTAAAGAGGAATCAGAGATATGTTTAATCTATCCGAATCCGTTCAATGATATATTATATATTGATTTATCCGCATCCGATACAGCAGAAACAGAGTCTATAAGAATTGAGATTTTATCTACATCAGGGGCATTATTAAAACAGATTGACCTGAATATTGATAATTTGAGATCAGGAATCAATTTATCAGAGCTACAAAAAGGAACATATATTCTGAAAGTTGCCGGTACTGATTTTGTAACGGTAAAATCGATATTTAAAAGATAATAATCATATAAGTATAGTTCCTTCTCAATATTAATTGAGAAGGAATTATACTCATATATAAAAGATTTTAGAAATATCCGAATCAGATATCATCAGTTGTAAAAAGAAAAAAGTCTTCTCCTGTAAGTTCGAGTATTTTCAGATTCGCACCTTTTTCAGCGATTCTAATCTCAGGAAGAAGCATTGAGGCCGTTATTCCGTATTTGGTCATTGTGTTTACACAAAGATAAATATCGACACCTTTTGATGTTATCTCTCTTATTTTTGCCTTAAGGTCTTCTATAATACTATTTTTCAGAAGTGATAATATTGCTGTTCCCATTGCAACAATTGCAACCTTTTCTATCTCACCGGAATAATTAAGCAGATCATCTGCATTACCTGTCACTTTATTCCATTGAGTCTCATTGTTGATTGAGAAAAGTACCTTTCTTTTTTCCATAAGATTGTTGTTTTTCACTACAACGTCAAATGATAAATCCTGTTCATTTTCTTTTTCTTTTCACCATCAGAAGAGGGAAATAGATAAACAGTCCTATTAATGAGAATAGAAGTCCACCCATTGTTCCGACCGATAGAGAGAACCAAAACGGCTCTCTGTTACCAATCATAAAAGGTATAAACCCGATAACGGTAGAGATAATGGTCAGGAATATAGATACTATTTTCAGATTAAAAGCTTTCATAAAAATATACGCGTTCCTTTTTTCGGAAGGGATATTTTCAAATCTTTTCTCTTTTGCGATATTATTGTATTCATCAAGAAGATATATTGCAGAGTTTACTGTTATTCCGCATAGCAAAATAAAAGAGGCAAATCCTCCCTGATCGAATCCCAAATCGAAAAGATAGAAAGTAAGAAACAGCCCTATAAATGATATAGGTATTATTGAGATTATTATAAGCGGTTGTTTAAGTGAGTTGAAAAGGATGGAACATATCACAAATATGACAACCATTATAACAAGAAGAAGCAGGTATTTAGACATTTCGTCCTCTTTTTCCCACCAACCCCTATCTACTGAATTAAGGATATAGCCTAATGGTAACTCTTTATTAAAAGCCTCCAACTCTCTTTTCAAAACTCTTCCCCCTTGCTGAGATGTTCCGACATATTCATATTGCAGACAAAGAAGATATTGCTGATCCTTTTTTGCTATCTCTTTCGCTGAAGAACTTAACTCTATATTTGCAAGATTACTAATCATGGCACCGTCAGACAAATAAAGATTATTTTTAAGTCCCCAGAAATCATCTTTATCTGCCGCATCGGATAAAAGTGATACACTTTCCCATTTATTTCCCGACGGAATATATGCCACATTTCGTTTATTGACATAACGATCATTCATCATTCCATACATACGATAATTACTCATTCCTCTTCGGGCAAGTTCAAAATCGTTTATATCGAAGCAAAACTCTTTATAATCGGTTTTATAATAAGAGAAACGGGAATCAACCATCACCTCATTAATACGTCGGTTGGCAAGAAGTCTCTCTTTGAAAAGATTTGTGTAACGTATCAGCTCATCATAATTATACCCTTTACACTCTACACGATAGCTACCTGCTGATTCTCGAAGATTATTATCAAAACCATGCCCTACACCATAGATTGCGAAACTGACACCGTCAAATTCTATCGCTTTTCTGGTAAGATTATCTTTTAGTCGCCATGGCAAACCTTCTCCTTCACCTTTCTTATTAAAATAGATTGATATTCGTGCACGCTGAGAATTTGAAACCGATGTTTGAAACTGTCTCACTCCTGAATATGTACTGATGAAACGTTCCGTCTCCTCAATCACTTTGTTCATTTGTGTTATTGAGGAGCCTGACGGCATCGATATATTTGCTGTCAGAATTGTTTCACCTCTATCCGACCAATAACGTCCCTGCCCAACTTTTTCAGAGAAAAGTCTCCATGTACCGCCAAGAGCTACATTAAGATGTTTTTTCAGATTTTCCTGATAGAATCTTGATCCTATAGTTGAATTATATATTTTATTTCCAAAAGTCGTTTCATCAAGTTTTATAGGAAGGAAAAACACAGGAGTACCAAATCCAAGGATTATTATTGTAAAAATAACCCATCTGAAACGGCGCACAAAAAGTACACTCGCTATATATCCCCGATTGAAATGGATATTCAGTCGTTTCATCTTTATATCAAAACGCCCCGATTTGCTTTTTAGGGAGATTCTTTCAATTAGTGCGGGAACAAGAAACAGAGAGATAATAACCGACATTGCAAGATTGACAACTATTACCAATGCAAAATCCTGAAGATTTAGTCTCATGTTTTCATCCATAAAGAAGATTGAACCCAATGCAGCAATACTTGTAAGGGTAGCTGCAATTATTGATAGGATCACCTTACGATTGCCTTTATGAATCACGTGCTCCGTCATAACAATGATATTGTCTATCACAAGACTGAGCGATATTGTTATTCCGGCAAGAGAATAGAGTTGAATCTCCAGTTTTAAGAAATAATAAATGATAAATGCAAGAAGCATATTGACAGTTAGCGACGATGCTATGAGTATCAGATATTTCAGACTTCGTGAAATCAAAAGAGTGAAGACAAGAAGTATAAGCAGTGTAAGAGTTGTTCTGAAATATATTGTGTCAAGTTCTTTTTTAAGATATGTCGTTGCATCATAATCTTTTCTCAATTCATAGCCGGGAGGAAGAGTTTTTGTAATCTCTTCAATCTCTTTTTTTATTTTATCGCCAAGTTCAATCTGATTTGCATTTGCTTCGGCAGAGATTGTCATATTGACAAGATTCATACCGTTTATCCTATAATAACTTGTGCGTTCTACTTTTTGATGTTTTATATCGGCAACCTGATTAAGATATATCTTATGACCGGCAACATCCTTAACGATTATATTTTCAGGCTCAAATATCTTCTCCGGATTTTGCATAAATCCCAGACGTATAATCTTCTCATTACCCTCTTCATCATACATTGAGGCAAGTTGCGGCTCCGATTCACTAAAACTTAAACGGATGGCGTTACCGATATCTGAAGGAGTAATACCATATTTCTCCCATACCGATCTTTTATATTCAATAACCCACTCTTTATCATCTCCTCCATTCATTCTTACAGAACTAACACCCTTTATTAATGAAACGGGTGTCTTAATCTTATCTTCCCCCACTTTAACGATATCATCGGGATTCATCGGCGCCATCATAGTGTATGAAAGAAGCGGTTTCTCGGCATCCTCATTATCATCCGGCCTATTCATTCTTATTGAGGGATATGTGACATTTTCGGGTAGTTCGGGCCACAACTGTTTGATAGCGGAAGAAGCCTCAAACCTTACCATATCGGCATCTATCGATTTATCGAATTGTATGGTTACACTGCCGTACCCTTTTCCCGAATATGAACTAACGGAACTAACTCCCTCAATCCTGTTCATCACCCCTTCAAGCTTAGATGTAACACTCTGTTCAACCACAAGCGGAGAACTGCCCCACATATTAAAACTTACCGATAATGATGGTAAGGTATATGAAGGATGTAGTTTTACCGATAATCGTGGCAGAAAATATATACCGAGCAACGATAGAGCTATAAAGAGGATAATTATTGAAAAAGAGGATATTTTTCCTTTCATAAGTAAAGATAAGTGATGAAAGTTATCTGTTAGATACCGTGAATAAGATCAAAATTGACACTTAAAGGCATATTGTTCTCAAAATCAAATAATGTAAGTTTTCGCAATTCGAAATAGCTTAACCAATAACTTCTAAGAATTGAAATATAGTTTCTCTGTGCAGTTGTCATTCGACTCTGAGCTATTGAAAGTGCATTGACATCAACTTTACCAATCACAAATCTTTGTTTGGTATCTTCATACGCCAATTCCGAAAGATCCATAGCCTCAGAAGCGCTTGAAATCTGTTGCATATTCATTTCCAGATCATCACAAGCCATCATCACATTTTGATAAAACTTTTGTTTGCTTTGTTCTATCGATATTTCCGTCGCTTTAAGCTGATTGCTTGCCATATTACATTTTCCTTTTCTTATTCCCCAGTCAATAAGCGGGACTGAAAGTGAAACGGAAACAAGATCCTGACGTAATGGCGAGCGATAAGCATCGCCAAAGTTCGGTCCAACCTGATTAAATCCGACACTGGCAGATAACCTGGCGGAAAACAACGCTTCCCTTTTAACTTTTTCAAGATTCATTTCCGAGGTAAGAAGTTGTTTTTGAAGATCTCCAAGTGTGGGATTATTTTGAGAAGCCTGCTCCTTTGCGATATCATAAGAGACATTTAAAATTTGTGGAGCACCGGGTAATATAACAGTAATTTCGGTATCTGTATCTATTCCGAGATATGTGGCAAATTCAAATCTACATCTTTTAAGTTCTGCTTCTGCCTCCTTTAAAGAGTTTCCCGCATTTACCACATCAAGTTTCAGAGTAAGAAGATCGGCTTTTGTAATTGCGGCAATCTTTTGTCTTTCAAGACCAATATTATACATCTGTTCGCTTGTTCGAAGAGTGGTAAATTCCATATCATAAATTCTTTGAGCAAGAACAAGAGAAAAGAAATACTGAGTTGCCATTTTAGAGATTGATTCCATATTTACAAGCAATTCTCTTTTGGCAATCTCAAACTTTAGCGGTTCGATACGTCTGTCCCATTTAAAACTATTAAATCCGAATAGTGATTGGTAATATCCTATTCTGACAGGCACGGTTGAAAACTGGCTGAGTTTTGTGGCTCCGAAGTTTCTTAAATAACCAAGTTCCGAGTCGATATATATTGTTCCACCCGTAAAATCCACATTCTGCTTAAGGGAGAGACTTCCGTAGGAATTTATCGTACTCTGATCTTTAAAAACATCTATATTTTGCTCATAATCATATCTCTGAACAAACTGACGATTGTAGCTTACGGGAGTCATATTTAATGATAACCCGGGGAGTCTTTCCGCTTTATATGTTCTGAATGACCAATAATCGGACCTGTACATATTTTTTACACGAAAAGATTCGAGTGAGTTTTCAGATGCAAGCTCTATTGTTTTGGTAAGAGTAAAAACTTTTGTCTCTTGGGCATTTATCAAACAAGAGCAGCATAACGCGACTATCAATATCAATATTTTCATATACACCTTTTTCTTTCTATAAAACGATAAATAACAGGTATTATAAACAAACTAACCAATGTCCCTACAACCATCGCTCCTATTGAGGCTATTGCCAAAGGTCTTTGGAGTTCAGATCCAAGATCGGAAGTGAAGAGCATTGGGACCATGGCAAGTATAGTTGTGAGCGAGGTCATAAGAATTGATCTCAATCGTCGATGTCCAGCCGTATGTATTGCCTCATCAACAGGTCTGCCTGCTTTTACAAGAGTATTTATTATGTCTATTTTCAATATGGAGTCGTTTATTATTATACCGCAACTCACGATAATCCCTATCGCTGACATAAGATTTAAAGAATTACCCGTCAGATACAACAATAATAGAGCGGCGGCAACATCGATAGGAATCTCTATCAATACAATAAATGGCTGTACAAAAGATTCAAATTGAGCGCAAAGAATGAAATACATCATCAATATCGACACCATAAGGACCACAACAAGTTCATTTATCATCTTGCGGTTTGAGAATATCGCTCCCGAAAATCCTGCATCCCACTCTTTATCCTTATTAACCACACCTCTGACATCATCCATCACTTTTGTTTCATCCTTTACCTTTGAAAGAGAAAGCGGGATATATTCACCCTGCTTACCTCCATTGACAGATTTTATATCCTGCTTGGCTTCAAGCATAATAAAATCAGCCATAGGAACCTTCTCGCCCGTATTTGTTGTAATCAGCGTATTGTAAAGCACCTGTTCAAAATCACTCTTCTCAAATCCCAGATATACAGGCAGATATTGGGTGTGAGACCGGAGTGTTGAGACATTATATTGACGAAAAGATGATTTCATTGTATTAATGATCTGATCTTTTGACACATTATATGTCAACATCTTTGGAATATTCATACATACGTTATACTGACTACTGAAGGGAATCTCTGAGAATGTATATCCGCTTTTATTTTCAATATCGGTTTTCAGTCTTTTTATCTCTTTGACATCTATATTCTTATTCGACTTTTTATATAGTTCGATATCAAGTTCAGCCTCTCCCGTTGTGAATATTCGCTCAAATAGATTTGGTGGCGGAGCCATCTCAACAACACCTTCGGGATAATGCCTGGCAACATATCCTTTCAGTTTTTTGGCAACATTATCTATTGTTTTTGTGTCAGCGCATTTTATATATATTTCTGCCTCCGAAGATTCCAGCTCCCTTTTTCTGTTTAACACCAACTGCTGTTTTCCGATTAAAGAGCTGTAATCCTCTATATCTTCATACAGATATTGCATTAAAGAATTTATTCGTTTATTATTTTCATCAAGATGAATATTCTCATTCCAATCTACACTGACAATCATTTCCGTTCTGTCAAGTTCAGGCATTTTTGATTTAGGAATAATCAAAAAAAGAAGTGCGCAGAAAGGGAGCATTGTTACGACAAACAGATATGAAATCTTTCTATTTCCCATTACAAGATCTATTCCCTTATCATAATACCCCATAAGTCTGCTCTCTAATTTTCCGGAAATGGATATCAGAAATTGGGAAATCTTTCCCGTTCTGATTTTTGAAGAATACGACAACTTATAAAGTACGGGCAACAACATTATACCGCAGACATACGACACAAGCAATCCGACGGTTATCGCAAATGCCTGATCGAAAAACAGTGCGCCTGCTATCCCGCTCATAAATATAAGGGGTACGAATACGGCTATTGTTGTAAATGAGGAACTCAGCATCGGCGTTATAACCTCATTTGTTCCCTTTATACATGAATCTTCAAGCGATAG
>CAMTOJ010000027.1 GCA_947074145.1 uncultured Bacteroidales bacterium | reverse complement strand
TCTGTTATACAATCCTCTTTATTTGATGATTTCTTCATTGTGATATATAAATAATAGTTTATAATAAAAATTTATACTTTATAATAAGCAAACCCCATCTGCGTAAAAGCAAATAGGGCTTAGAATCTAAAAAGATCTTATATGTCGTTTTTATTTATTGCAGATATGATAAGCAAGCGTTTTTTGTAAGCCGATCACATCTATACCTTTCTTTAATTCTTTCACAATAGGAGAAGTTGTTCCGGCAACCCATATCTTTATTTCACTATCAAAATCAATTGAACCGGCTGTCTCTACAGCAAAATGATAGATTGATTTATATGGAATTGTATGATACTCTTTTTTGGTTCCGGTAACTCCTTGTATGTCTAACATAATAAGGCGTTTGTTTGTAAAAAGCCATTTATCACGGTATAACTTAAATGCTATATGTGGCTCCTCACCTTCAAATAATACGTGATGGAAACTTTCTTCTATCTCTTCTTTCGATAGCTCTGTGGCATTTCCTACGATATGGTTTAATAGATCCTTTATCATTATTAATAAGTTTAATTTGTGTAATATTTGCAAATATATACAAAACTATTTATGCATATAGTGACGAATAATTTAAATGTCAAAATAGGGTAAATATCTTTAGGTGTATTTTATAAACAAAAATTACATAACAATAAAGGGTATATCGAATATTACTTCGATATACCCTTTGTTAATTTTTTAATTGTCACTTATATTGAAAATATAAGCAGAACGATGAAATTGCTACAAGAAGATAGTGTTATAACATTTCAAATACATAGTCTGAAAAAGGGAGATCTTTTTTTGATTTTTGATATCTGATATCAATATCAAGGCTTTCTTCCAGCCAGCGGTCCTTTTCGATTTGGAGTCTATGTCTATCGGTTAGTAGGTCGACGGATTCATTTTCTCCTTTGAAGAATTTGTAAAGTGCATACTTGTTTTCTTCCATGGTTTGTGAGATTTGATTTCGATAATTTTTCATTCCAAGATTGTTAATTCTATGGAATGTTATGTGTTAATTTAAGATGTTGCTGTGTTTCTTATTATATAACTTATCTTATCGAAGATTATTGCAAAATAGTGATAAAATGTTTAGTTAAATATCGTTTTATAAACTGTTGTTCTTTATTATGAATGCAATATAAAATGAATTTTAATATGAAAGATAAAAATGTCCAATTATTTTAAGTTATTTATTACTCAGTATAGATAGATATTATTGTATTATTTAATTTTTGCTAATTGTAAGAAAGTGTCCCTTAATAATAAATTAAAGGGACACTTTTTAATAAGTTGTCATGATTGTTATTGGAGAATAAAATATAACAACCAAGGTAAACAGCCTGATCATTTACTTAGATGGATATGTCAGGTTTGAAAGATCAAAATTCCAATTTTTAGATAGATTTTTCATCTCTTTTTCAGTAATATGAATCACTGCACCATGTTTAGGTGAAGAGAAATTTGTTGTAGTCATTACACCTTTGTTAAAGTGACCTAAATTTGTGAATGTGTTGAAATCTGAAGTTTCGGTAAAACCGAAATTGTGAGGCTGAACACTATAGATATCATACATAAGTACCCATTTGTCTTCTCCGATACGTTTCCATACATTAGGTGCCTCGCATGATCCGGGTTCAAAATCATAATATTTATCGTCATATTCATAACCCTCATTAACAGAAGATGATACAGCTTGTTTTATTCCGGGAACTCCATCATGAGGAACATAGAAAAGATGATATTTGTCGCCAACTTTAGTTATGTCGCCGTCAATAAAAGCGACATCTTTCGGATATTGGAATAACTGTTCAGGTTTAGTTTCGAAACCGGTGAATTCGTCATTCATATATGCGTAATAAAGTTTACTATGATTATTTCCGAAACGCATAGTATAATATACCATTACTTTCTTTTTTGTCTCATCGTAAGTGATCTCAGGAGCCCATGCACATCCTATGTCGTTGAATTCGGGATATGTCTGATCGACTCTTAGTATTGTTCTATCCCAATTGACAAGGTCTTTTGATCTCATCAGAACAAGAGCTCTATTGTTTCCCCATCCATATAGGGCGCCATCTCGTTCCCATTCGGTAGTTCTGTGGCCGGCTTGTTGAGCATATATATGCAAATCGGTCATAGCAAGATAGAACCATCCGTTCGGAGCACGGAAAATATGAGGGTCGCGAATCCCTTTTTGTTCAGCTATCGTATCACCTGCAATAACCGGCTTTGCGTTATTGATATCAGTAAACGAGTAACCGTCTCCACTCATCGCCATATAAAGTCCATGAGTGTCATCTTTAAAATAAACCATCAGGTAGCCCTTCATGTCTTTTTCCTGTGGTATCTGATTACAACTTCCAAAAGCTGTAATCACTGCGATAGGTAATGCTAATAATTGTTTTTTCATAAAAATACTTTAGTAGATAAGATTGATAAATATTTATTCTATGATTTTGTATTCATCTCCTACGATAAGTCTATCACCTTTAAGGTTCACTTCAAAAAGGTGAGGGTGTCTTATATAATGTCCGTTTTCATCGACATAATGACTATGAACAGCCATTACATCTCGTCCTTCAAATGTTTTGAAAATCATCCCGTGTCCGAAATTTGGAGGTGTAATAGGATCAGATTCATGAACCCATGGTCCGTCAAGTGTACCACTTTCGGAATATGCCACGCCTTGAGTGTAAACATTATATACCCAACTTGTCCATATCATTCCAAGACGGCCGGTTTCTGTTTTGAAAATAAAAGGACCATCAGTTACTTTATTCGGAACATCTTTTCCGTTATTGTCTTTATCCCGACTCCATGGTGAATCGCTTGCTTTAAACATTAATGAAAAGTTGCCAATCGAACCGCTGAGATCACTCTTTAATTCGATTTTCTCCATTGTGCCATTCAAATTCTGGAGCCATTCATAACAATATATCATATATGGTTTATTGTTGGTATCTACCCAAAATGTACCATCGAGAGTAGGTTTGTTGGCCGGAAGATATATTTCGTCTTTCATAGGGATGAAAGGTCCACCGGGATTATCACTGACAAGTATATGACTTGCGCGTCGTTCGATAGGTATTCCGTTTACAGTGTCGATAAAAACGGAGCGATTTGTGAATGTGGCGAAATAATAGAATTTATTATCATGTTTATGAATTTCAGCAGCCCATATCATTGGAGAATTACCCATCCAAGAGTTCGGATCAGTCTTTGCAACATTAAAGGGTCCGTCCCACATCTTAAGGTCCTTGCTCTTCCATAATTCTCCTCCTGTTCCGGTCATATAATAAAACCCGGTTTCAGCATCGGCAATTATGTAAGGATCGCTTAACCTTATCTTATTCAGTTCTTTATTAAATTGGGGCTCTTCTGACTTCTTTAAATTAACAGTACATGCAGAGAAAAAAAGGATATAAACCATGCCCAAAATGGCAAAGGAAAGAATGTTGTGTTTTTTCATAATGTATCACGATATAGTGAAATTCGCTCTAATCGTTTGCGAAAGATTGCGTTAATAATATTATTTATGCATTTTATTGTATGAAATAGAAAAATATACAATAAAAGTGTGTGTCATCCACAAATATATTGATAATCTATCAATATTGGGCTCTTTGTAATAGACTATTATGCATAAGCTAATGATAAGAATAAATTTTTTTCTTGTAAATTTGCACATTCGATAAGAATTGATGAACATATCTCTATTATTGTGTTTATTAATTTAATAATCAGGAAAATAAAATCATAACGATATATGAATATAGAAGCAACGCTATCGCAGGCTGTAAAAAAGGCGGTGTCCGAATTGTATGGAGCAGAAATAACCGACAATCAGGTTCAGCTTTCAAAAACAAAAAAGGAGTTTGAGGGACATCTTACTTTAGTGGTTTTCCCGTTTTTGAAAATTTCAAAAAAGAGTCCGGAGATGACCGCTAATGAAATCGGTGAATATTTAAAAGCAAATGAGCCTACAATCGGCGCATTTAATGTAATAAAAGGATTTTTGAATCTTTCTATCTCAAATAATGTTTGGGTAGATATGATCAATCATATCAGTGAAGATAAAAATTTCGGAATCAAAGAAGCTGATGAAAATTCACCTTTGGTTATGATTGAATATTCGTCGCCAAATACCAATAAACCTTTACATCTTGGTCATGTGCGCAATAATCTTTTGGGTTTCAGTATCTCTGAAATTCTTAAGGCAAATGGGAACAAAGTTGTAAAAACAAATATTGTAAACGACCGTGGTATCCATATTTGTAAATCTATGCTTGCATGGAAAAAATGGGGTGAAAATGCTACGCCTCAAAGTACAGGAAAGAAGGGCGATCATTTAATTGGTGATTTTTATGTCCTTTTTGATAAACATTATAAAGCGGAACTGAAAACTCTAAAAGAGAGTGGTCTTTCTGATGATGAAGCTGCCGCTAAATCTGAATTAATGGCTGAAGCTCGTGAAATGTTGCGACTTTGGGAAGCAGGAGATCTTGAGACTCGTTCTATGTGGGAGATGATGAACGGTTGGGTTTATGAAGGATTTGATGAAACCTACAAAATGATGGGTGTTGATTTCGATAAGATTTATTACGAGTCTGAAACATATCTTGAAGGTAAAGATAAAGTTCTTGAGGGGCTTGACAAAGGGATTATGTATCGTAAAGATGACAACTCTGTGTGGGCTGATCTTACAGCAGAGGGGCTTGATCATAAATTATTGCTTCGCGGCGATGGGACTTCGGTATATATGACTCAGGATATAGGAACAGCAAAACTTCGTTATGATGATTATCCTATCGATAAAATGGTATATGTAGTGGGTAATGAACAGAATTACCACTTCCAGGTTTTATCTATTCTTCTTGATAAATTAGGATTTAAATGGGGTAAAGATCTTGTTCACTTCTCTTACGGAATGGTAGAACTTCCTGAAGGTAAGATGAAGTCTCGTGAAGGTACAGTTGTTGATGCTGACGATTTGATGTCGGAAATGATTGAAACAGCTCTTGAAACATCACAAGAACTGGGGAAACTTGACGGATGTACAAAAGAGGAGGCTGATAATATCGCAAAAACAGTTGGTCTTGGAGCCTTAAAATATTTTATCTTAAAAGTTGATCCAAGAAAAAATATGACTTTTAACCCAAAAGAGTCAATTGATTTTAATGGTAATACAGGTCCTTTTATTCAGTATACTTATGCAAGAATCCGTTCGGTTCTTCGTCGTGCTGCAGAATCAGGCCTTAATATTCCTGAAGCAATAACTCTTAATTCTGATTTGGCAGAAAAAGAGATCAATCTTGTTCAGATGTTATCTTCTTTCCCTGATATAGTAAAAGATGCTGCAGAAGGCTTTAGTCCTGCGGTTATCGCAAATTATATTTATGATCTTGTGAAAGAATACAATCAATTCTATCATGATTTCTCTATTCTGAAAGAGGAAAATGCAGAATTAAAAGAGTTCCGCATAGTTCTTTCTAAGAATGTAGCAGATGTTATAAAACGAGGAATGGGTCTTCTTGGAATTCAGGTTCCGGAAAGAATGTAATTTCTCAATTTATATATATTTATCAAAAGAGATATTTCTATTTATTAATAGGGATATCTCTTTTTTTATTAATTTGTGTTTGCTGACATGTATTTAACTTTAAATTTGATAAATAGAATTAATAAATAAGAAAACAGAGCCCGAGTGATAACAATGTAAACTTTAAACATTTAAATTCAACATTATTAAACAATATGATTATTTCTATTATTAATTAAAACAAAAAAGACATGAAAAAAAATTTACTTGCCGTTACGTTGTTTGCTTTATGTTATGTCGGAAATGCTGCTGCAGCAGATGAATCAAAAAAGGTTGAAAGTGTAGAAACTGTAACAGAAAAAACTGAAGAAAAATCTGAAGATATTGTATCTGAAGATTTGGATGAGATGACTAAGATTACAACTCCTTTAAAAGTGGTAAATGGAGAGGGATCAAATGAAGATGTAGTGATTCGTAGAGCTATGAGTATGCCTAATACTGTTGAGGTAACAATTGAAAATGAAGATATAGAAGATGCTGAAGCATCTCTATATAATGTAAATGGAAAGTTAATCGGAAAAGAACAATTAAAATATCCATTAACTGAAATCTCTTTTAATCAAGGAAAAGGTGTTTATATTATGTCAGTTGTAAAAAATGGAAAAAGACTGCATAGTTCTAAGTTTTCAGTAAATTAAATAATGTAAATCATAATTATTTTTTAATATGGAAGGATCGGCATAAAGTCGATCCTTCTTTTTTTGTAAATATGCTATATCGTGGAAGTTATGAAAATTTTTTATCCTTATTTGAAAGATTTGTCACTGTTTTATGTATGTTATAAGTTATATATTTGCAATAATACCATATTATTGCATAATTATAATATTTGAAACAATTATTAATCACATTAACAAATATGAGAAAAACTTTATTAATCTTCTGTACACTTCTATTGTCAAGTCTGACAATAGGGGCTGAAAACATATCCTTTGATGGATATGAGGTAACTCCCGAGGGAGCTTGGTGCTGGTTTGCTGACCCAAGAGCTCTCCATTATGAAAATGACGACAATACAATTAACTCGACATATATCGGATATATTGATGTGCATGGAAATATAAAGGCTATGCAATATGATTTTCTAAAGAAAAAAAAGAATGAAGTTCTTATAAGATCTTATTTTCAGCCGGATGATCATGATAATCCCACATTTATTGTACTTCCAGATGAGAGAGTAATGATTTTTTACTCACGTCATACTGATGAGGCATGTTTTTATTATCGCGTTTCTACACAACCTGGAGATATAACAACTCTTGGGGAGGAGAAAAGACTTGCAACGGCAAATAATACTACGTATCCTTCTCCGTTTATCTTAAGTGATGATCCTAATAATATTTATTTATGTTGGCGAGGTATAAGTTGGCATCCGACAATTGCGAAAATGCCTATACCTGATGCAGATGGGAATACCGATTTTAATTGGGGACCATATCAGATTGTTCAATCCTCAGGAGCTCGTCCTTATGCAAAATATATGTCAAATGGAAAAGATAAAATATTCCTTGCATATACAACGGGACATCCTGACAATGAATATCCTAACTATTTATACTTCAATTATGTAGATATAAATACACTTCAATTAAAAGATGTAAAGGGAAATTACCTTTCCACTATTAAAAATGGTGTGTTTAATATTAACAAAACAGATTCATATGTTTCAAAATATCCGAACACGATAGTTGATAAAACTGCAACATCGAGAAACTGGCTTTGGCAAACAGAACAGGATAGTGAAGGTAATCCTGTTATTGCAATGGTGCAGATAAACAGCGCTAAAACTTCACATGATTATTATCATGTCAAATGGACCGGTTCGGAATGGAAAAAAAGTTTTCTTATAAACGGTGGTGGACATTTTCATCAATCTGCCGGTCTTGAGCTTTGTTATAGCGGAGGTATGGCACTTGATGATTCGAATCCTAATATCGTTTATTGTTCAGCTCCTGTAAAAGGAGATAATGGATCAGTATATGAAATTTTAAAATTTGAGGTTGATGATAAAGGTGTTGTTTCTGCTCCTGAATATATCACTAAGAACTCAAAGAAGAATAATGCACGTCCATATTTAATACCTAATTCTGAAAATTCTCCTCTTAGATTAAGTTGGATGAATGGCGAATACTATGACTGGATTGTCAGCAATTCACGTCCTAAAGGATATCCTACAGCTATACATTGCGATTATGATTTTCCTACAGAGAATGTTTCTATTGAAGAGGGGCTTCTTGTCAATATCTCTTTTGACGAATCTAAATATTCGGAACAATTGGTAAAAGATGGAATTGCTGTTTTTACCGGAACTAATACGATCGATATAGAAACTCCGGAACTTAAAGAATTTACATTGTCAATATCTCCTTATATTTTCAATAATTCATATGAAGGAAAATTATTTACTTTCGGAAATATTAGTTGGAATCTGGATCAGGAAACATTAAAACCATATATCTTAATTTCCGATAAAAGATTCAATAGCTCTAATCTGTTGGGCAGTTCAGATGTTTGGAAAACTCAGGGAAGAGGAACTAATGGCGTTTGGTATTCACCTACAAAATTTGAATTCTTTAATCTTACTATTACATATTCTGATGGTATTCTAAAAACATATGTAAATGGGCTTGTTGATCAGTATATTGAAATTGATGATCTTGCAGTAAAGGATATTGTGTTAGGAGGATTTAAAGGATGGATGGAAGATTGTAGAGTATACGACAGATCTCTTAATCAGGAAGAGATAAAGAGTTTGACAATAGAGTCGCTTAAATATATCCTTGATAAAGATAAATTGAATGAATTCGGACGTCTTGAACTCTCATTACCCACCTCTATTTATAGTGATATAGTTATTCCATCTAAAACTGCTACAGGAGAATCAATTTCTTGGAGTTCGGATAATGAATCGGTACTTACAAAAGCAGGTTTAATTAAACATCCTAAACAGGAAACTGTTGTAACTCTTACTGCTGTCATTTCCGGCACAGAAAAAAAGTTCGAAATTTTGGTGAATCCAAGAGATACTGAATATAACAAATTATTAGTTTATGATTTTGAGAAGGAGGATATCCTCCCTCTCGAAGGATTAACTAAGCTAAAAGATAAAAGTGGGAAAGGAAATGATTTGATTATTTACGGAAATGCGAAAGTTGACGGATGTTTAGATCTTACTTCAAATACTACTTCCGGTTTTTCTTCTAATGGTTATGCTGTAGCCCCTTCTGGTATTTTAAATGGACTTAGAAGTTATACTGTATTTATGAAAGTAAAACCATCACATTTAAATAAAGCACCCCGTCTATTCGATTTCGGATCGGCTTCTTCAAATAGTCTTTTCGGAAGAGGAAATGCTTTGACAACCGGAATAAAATATAACGGCACTTCTACTCAAATGGTAAATGCTAATGTTCAGCTAACTTCTGCTGTTGATTCATATGTGGCTTTTACATTTGATGCTGCGACTAAAGTATCAAAGATATATCTTAACGGGAACCAGGTTGCATCAGGCACCATATTTACTTATGAACCGTATCAGCTTTATGAAATATCGAAAGATATAAGAAATTACATAGGTCGTACTCAGTGGTGGGATACTTCTTATGCGAACGATAATATTGATTATTGTGGGACTATCGATCAATTTAGAATGTATAATATAGCCCTGACACAGGATGAGATAAAACTCTTAGAATTTAATATTCCTTCTGAATTGCAGGCGAATATTAAGAATAATAAAATTACTCTTGAGTCAAAGATGGTAAAGAATGAGTTAAAGATATCTGTAGACGATCATTATCTGAATTCAATTATTGTTATCTCTTCTCTTGCCGGTCAGGTTATGATTAAATCCAAAATTGAGATGACAAATACAATAATCCCTATTAATTTGACTTCCGGAATATATATTGTAAATGTTATATCGGAAGGAGATTCAGTTTTTAGTGATAAGATTATTGTAGGATGAGTGTAAAATAGATAAATCAATGTTATTCTAACATTTTATTGAAACAACATATAGTAAATTTATAAGGACCGATTTTTAAGTTCATATAAAGATTTACGGTTTTAATCCTTGCAGTTGATAAAAAAAGCAGTATTTTTAATATAGTTTATACAATTCATCTAACTTAGACTTTAAATGTTTTTATTTCAGAAAGTAACCGGATAAAATCCGGTTACTTTTTTTTTGTTATTATGTTTAAATGAAAATTTAAGCTAAATATCTTTCCCTTAAATATTATGAAGTATATAAATATTTTATAATAAAGAAGAGGTATATATAAACGCAAACGTTAGGCTACTCACGTAGACTAACGTTCTTTAGGTTTATTATTTGTATAGACTTATAATTAGTGTCTCTTTATTTATATGACAAATATATAATTAATTTTTTAATTGTCAATACTTCTTAGCAATTTTTTTATTCAAAAATGTGTATTTTTTTATCTTTTATTGAAAAAATAATATAAAATATAGATATATACTATAAAATATGATGTTTGATAATCATTATTGCTTGGATTATAACCTTCTTATAGCATATAATAAACAAATAATTATATTTTCTATTTTGCCAAAACAAAAAAAATAAAAATTATAATAATAAATTTATTATCGCAAAAAAGTTCATATGAGTAACCTAACTGTGATTATAAAATCACACTGAAAAAAGTTCTAAGTTTGTATAGGTATTTATCCATAGATAATAATAATGTAGAATATCTAACATAGATATAAAAAATCGGATTATAAAATCTTGAAGTTAGATCTTATAATCCGATTTATATTTTATCATATTAACTCAAATAAGAGTTGTTATGATTCTTTCTTTTTTGATTTTGATTCAGCTTTTGGCTTTGTTGTTTTAGCTGATTCTTTTTTAGTAGTACTCTCTTTCTTTTTTGTATCAGCTTTTTTAGCCGCAGGCTTTTTCTTTTCAGCTGTTTCAGTTTTTTTTGCTACAGCCTTCTTGCCTTTACCTTTTGGAGCATTAGCCGGATCTTCTGTAATTTTTTTACAATCTTCAAAAGTCAGAGTATGAGGATCATTACCTTTTGGAATCTTATAGTTTACTTTGTCATAACATATATAAGCACCATATCGACCATTAAGAATCTGCATATTCTCATCTTCAGGGAAACTCTTTATAAGCTTTTCTGCCTCCTGTTTCCTTTTTGCTTCAATAAGAGGGATAGCCTCTTCAAGAGTTACAGACATAGGTTGATACTCTTTAGGAAGAGAAACAAACTTATTATCATGACGAATATAAGGTCCGAAACGACCAATTGCCACAGTAACAACTTTTCCTTCATACTCACCAAGCTGACGAGGTAATTCAAACAATTTAAGAGCCTCTTCCAGAGAAATGTTTGTGATAGATTGACCTTTCAAAAGAGATGCAAAAAGAGGTTTTTCCTCCTCTTCTGTTTTTCCTATTTGAACCACCGGACCAAATCTGCTTATTTTTACAGAAACTTGTCTTCCAGTCTTAGGATCAGTTCCGAGTATTCTTTCACCAACCTTATGTTCAGATTTAGCACTAATAGCCTCAGTAACCGAAGGATGAAATAATTTATAGAATTCATCAATTATCTTTGACCATTCCTCTTTTCCTTCAGCGATATTATCAAAATCCTGCTCAACGTTTGCCGTAAAGTTATAATTCATAATATCAGGGAAATTCATCGAAAGAAAATCATTTACCACAATACCTATATCGGTAGGGATTAGTTTTCCTTTATCAGCCCCGGTTATCTCAGTTTTTATTTGGTCTGTTATTTCCCCTTTTGAAAGAGTGATAACATTATAATTTCTTTCTTTTCCGTCAAGATCACTCTTTTCTACATATTCACGATTTTGAATAGTAGAAATAGTCGGAGCATAAGTAGAAGGACGCCCAATGCCAAGTTCCTCCATCTTCTTAACAAGACTTGCCTCAGAATAGCGGGCCGGTTTTTGAGTAAACCTTTCAGTCGCCGTAGTTTCTTTCATTGGTAAAACCTGTCCAACTGATAGAGGAGGAAGCATTTTACCGCTTTCATCCTTATTATCATCTTCATCCGAAGAATCTATATATACTTTAAGGAAACCGTCAAATTTAATCACTTCACCTGTTGCCTGGAAGGTATGATTACTTTGGCTTACTGATATCGTCGCTGTAGTCTTTTCAAGTTGTGCATCCGACATCTGAGAAGCAATTGTTCTTTTCCAGATCAGTTCGTAAAGTTTCTTCTCCTGAGCTGAACCTTCAATAGTTTTATTACTTATATAAGTAGGTCTTATCGCCTCATGCGCCTCTTGAGCACCTTTTGATTTTGTACTAAATTGACGAGTATGAAGATACTCTTCTCCCATTGTAGAAACTATCTCTTGTTTTGACGTACCTATAGCCAGAGACGACAAATTTACCGAGTCAGTTCTCATATATGTAATATGTCCCGATTCATACAAACTCTGTGCAACACGCATGGTTTGAGAAACAGAATAACCCAACTTTCTTGCAGCTTCCTGCTGAAGTGTTGAAGTTGTAAAAGGCGCAGACGGAGATTTTTTAAGAGGTTTCGTAACAATATCCTCAATTTTAAACTCAGAAGATTTACATTTCAAAATAAAATCAAAAGCCTCTTCTTTTGTTTTAAATCGGGTATCAAGATCTGCTTTAAGATCAATATCTTTTCCGCTTTTTGCTTTAACTGAAAACACAGCAACCACTCTATATGATGCTTCGGAAACGAATGCGTCAATCTCCTTCTCGCGTTCAACTATAAGCCTCACGGCAACCGATTGTACTCTACCTGCAGACAAAGCCGGTTTTACTTTCTTCCATAATACAGGCGAAAGCTCAAATCCCACTATTCTGTCAAGTATTCTTCGTGCCTGTTGTGCATCAACAAGATTTAGGTCAATATTACGCGGATTTTCAATCGCTTTAAGTATAGCCTCTTTTGTGATTTCATGAAAAACAATTCTTCGCGTATTTTCAGGTGTTAGTCCAAGCACCTCGTAAAGATGCCAGGATATAGCCTCTCCCTCACGGTCTTCATCGGAAGCGAGCCAAACGATGTCTGCTTTCTTTGCTTGAGCCTTCAAATCGGCCACTAAATCTTTCTTATCTGCCGGAATTTCATATATAGGAGAGTAGTCATGCTCTATATCTATACTAAAATCTTTTTTCTTCAAATCACGAATATGTCCATAGCTTGATTTAACTACAAAGTCTTTCCCAAGAAACTTCTCTATAGTTTTAGCTTTGGCCGGTGATTCTACAATTACTAAGTTTTTAGACATCTATTTATTCTTTATCAATTAACAAGGTCGGGCAAAAATAAAAAATAATTCTTTGCATATTTATTTATTACTATTTAAAACATAATTTTTTTAATATGGTTTCATAAAAAAATGTTTTGATAGATTTTTAATAGTTCATTCTACCTCCATGATTTTTCTACCAACCGCTGTCCTGTCTCTATTTTTTATATATATTTATATATATAGATGAGGAATATAGCTTCTTTTTAATAAGAAATATGGTATTGGTGTCTCTTATATTACAGATTAAATTGATTTGATTTATAAAGAAAATAATTGATATTCTGCTAGTGTTAATTATTGCTAATTTGCAATTAAGCAATACTGTTATCCTATTATATATTTACTTTTTGGCAATTTGCTCAATGTCTATCTTATATAGATAGCATACAATAAAAGTAATTGTCGTAATACCGCATATTTATTATTGAAGAGCTGTGAAAATAAGGAAATGACAGGTTTTTGGAGAAAAATTATCCAACGAAGATCTTACTAATAACGCAAAGAAGGATTTTAATAATGCAGAAAAACAAGCATTATCAGACTCTAGGGAAGAATTTGATCTGTTAATCAATAATTTTGATTTTGAATATATATGGTCTACATCACTTGACATAAAATCCCTTGACAATAATGACTATCTTGTCTCTTTTGATAGTAACGGCAGTTCTAAGAAAATCAAAATCTCACTATGCAAAGTTAATGACCATTATCTTATTGATAGGATAGAGAGTTATAAGAAAAAGTAATTAAACATATTCTTGGAATAATTGAGTAACAAACCCATAAAGCAAAAAGGCTAACAGTCTGATAAATCAGTTGTTAGCCTTTCTTAGTACCCAGAGCCGGGATCGAACCGGCATGGAAGTGAATCCACTGGTGTTTGAGACCAGCGCGTCTACCGATTCCGCCATCTGGGCATTTCCGATTAAGACGTTGCAAAGGTATTAAAAAAATGATAACATCAAAATGTTTGTATCTGTTTTTTTGTGAAAATAGGCGTAGAACATTATCTTTGACATCAGACATTGATTATAGCTTATAATGAAAAAAAATTCATTAATAGATTTATAAATGCTTGAAGTGTTAATTATGAGATAGATAATCCCGAACGTTGCAATGATTTTAAATTAATGATTAAAATAATATTGAATTGTGATTTTTATCGGATTAGTAAGTTCAATATTTAATAATAACAAAATTTTCACTCTAAAATTTGAGTATAATGATTTAATGTTTTCATTTGCTATATAAATCTATATTTACGAGCATGTAAATGCAATGAAATTGTAAAATACAATGTTCTACAAACATAACTAATATAAAAACTGAATTAACCAAAATAGAAAGAGATGAATAACCGTTATTGTGTAATAATGAGCGGAGGAGTAGGAAGCAGATTCTGGCCTGTGAGTAGAAACAAACTTCCTAAGCAATTTATAGATTTTTTCGGTACCGGAGAATCTATGCTTCAGATGACATACAATAGATTTAGTCAGATAGTTCCGAAAGAAAATATATATATTATAACTCACCAAAACTATAAAGATATAACCAAAAAGCAGCTTCCTGATATTGACGAAAGTCAAATACTTGTTGAACCGCAGCGACGTAACACTGCTCCATGTGTTGCTTGGGCTGCACATCATATCAAGGCAAAAAATAAAGATGCCAATATTGTTATTACTCCTGCCGATCATGTGATATTAAATGAAACTCTTTTCAAAGAGAGCATTGATAAGTCGTTTGAACTTGCCGCATCAAAGGATGTCCTTCTTACCTTGGGTATAAATCCGACAAGAGTGGAGACAGCTTACGGATATATCCAAAAAGCTGAAGACAAAATTGATGAATTCTATAAAGTAAAGACATTCACCGAGAAGCCAGACTCTGAACTAGCAAAGGTATTTATCGACAGTGGAGAGTTTCTTTGGAATTCCGGAATCTTTATATGGAATGTCAATTCAATCATAAAAGCATTTGAAAAAAATCTTCCTGATATTCATTCCCGTTTTGAAGTGGGAAAAGAGTTTTATGCAACTGAAAAAGAGGCTGACTTCATTTCCGATATGTATCCTTCATGCCCTAATCTATCTATTGATTTCGGTATTATCGAGAAAGCGTCAAATATATATGTTTTGCCATCAGACTTCGGTTGGAGCGATATGGGATCATGGGGTTCACTTTATAATATAACCGATAAGGATGAAAACAGTAATGTATCATTGCAAACATCAGTACTTGCTTATGAGAGCCACAATAATATTGTATCTCTCCCTGCCGATCATATTGCAGTGATTCAGGGTTTGGAAGATTATATTGTAGCCGAATCTGGCAATGTCCTTTTAATATGTAAGAAAAGTGAAGAGCAACGTATTCGTCAATTTGTTACAGATGCCAAAGTAAAATTCGGAGATGACTATATCTGATTTTTAATTATTGGACAAAAAATTGATAATTATAAAAAATATAGCCGAAGAAACATATTTGTTTTCTTCGGTTTTTTTGTTTTGTTAAGATTTGACTATCCCAAATAATCAAATTGAAAGAACAATATTCTTAAAAAAACTATATAAACAAATGACTTGTTAATACGTTATAATACAAAGAATAATTCGGATTGTGTAAGTAAAAAAGGGTATTATGCATCATTTATCGACGAAGCTTTTCTCTCAGGATTTTGCGGATTTTGAAGGTGAAGAGAAAATGCAATTTAAGAATACTAAACCCGCACTGATTGTGTTCCATACAGGTAAGGATAATTTTGCCGACGGATTCAAAGAAATATACTACAAATTATCAATAGACAATGAAATGCTCACAGTCTATGATGTTTTGGTTAATGAGTACCCTGAGATTCCTAAAAGCTATCGTATTACAGCTTTTCCTGCTACAATGTTTGTCCCCGCCGGGGGAAAACCTATCATAGTGCAAGGATATACAACATGTAAAGAGGCTATAAAAGATCTCAAAGAGTATATTCTGACAACTTAATCTCTAAGAGAAATAAGTAAAACCATCTCTTGCTTAACATCTCGGAGTTTATATCACAAATTTGTATGATTTATGCAATAAGATCAATTTTGCGTTTCTTTATTTATATATCTTTTTGCTGTCTCAATAATAGTGTCTACATCTTTGATAAAATCGTCATCGCTTATATCAACTTTTATATCAGGATCCACACCGAATTCGGTGTGACTCTTACTCGCATCATAAATAGGAGATGCCGAAAATCTTAACGTCCATCCGTTTGGCAATTCTGATGAAAAAGGAAGACCACTACCACCACCAGACTTATCTCCGATAATCTTAACTGTCGGAATATTCTTCATTATGCTAACAAAATTATTTGCAGCACTATAAGTTGATCTGTTGGCAAGTACAACAGTAGGTTTATAATAAGAAACACCAGTTCCGGAAGATAAATAGATCGGATAAAGTTCAGAAAAATCATCATGTCCCTTTCCTGTCTTATGCTGAATATATCCACTTAGTATTTTTTCAGAGGTAAACCTTGAAGCAATACGATCGGAATAACTAAGACTACCTCCTCCATTATTTCTGACATCGAAAATTATTCCTTTACAATTTTGTAGATTCCCCAAAGCATAATTAAGATTAGCTTCTGAAACACTGTTTGAAAAACTTCCGTAATATATATAGCCTATCGAATCAGGTAGTAAAATTGTATATTTTAATCCTCCTGCAATCTTATAATCATTGCCTAAATATCTTTTTGTTATATGTTGAAAATAGTTTTGCGGATAATCTTCAAACCAATCCCAGTAACGACCAACATTAAAAGAAGAATATAGATTGACATGTCCGTCTTTGAGTTCTGCCATCATATTATTTAAAACAGTAAATAGAGAATCCTGATTGATGTTTTTACCAATCTGTTTTTGATATTTCTCATATACCTCATCCCAGTCTATATTTTTATAGCTAAAAAAGCAATAACGCTGATCCAGAATATTCCAACATGCATCAAAAACCCCCTTGGGATTATTATCATATTGAGTTTCCTTAACACATGAGGAGAAAATAGATGATAGAATTATAAGCAAAAAAAATAACCTTTTCATTTTAGTTTAGAATAACGGATTAATTACATTCAGATTTTCTATGTTGTTTTTGCGTCGATTGAAAGGAATGAAATCCTTTGTAAACCCAACATGGAATGTATTATAGATTCGTCTGTATTTTATATCATTAACATGAGTATTTCTAATATTATTCTCGAAACCGACTCTTAAACCTATCCAGCTAAAGGGTAAGTCAATAGTAATAAGATTTTTTAGATCAAATCTATTGCCCCATACACCGGGATGAATTATACCATTATTATTGCCTAAAGAGAATATCTCATAATAAGACTGTTCATAATGTGGTGAGAAAAACATTCCTATTAGAGGTGTCGAAACTTCATATCTGATAAAAAAAGGTAGTTTTTTTATCAGCTTAAGTTTATAAGTGATCATTGCCGAACCTCCGATACTTATATCCGCTTTTGCAGATACAGGATTATTTCCGTTTCTCATATTATATAAGAATCCTGCCTCTGCCGATACATATGGTCCTACGAAAATATTCATATCCGTAATCATTGGCGGGAGCTTATAAAGTGTACCCCAGCTATATCCTATAGATCCGCCTATAGTAAGACCACTTCCGTAAATTGTATTATTAGAAGAGAAATCTCCCCATATAAACTGTTGAGCAATCCATTTATCTTTTCCGAATCTTGGAGAATAAATTCTTTCGTTAGTGACACCATATACACTTCCCTTATAATCAAGCGGACTAATATATGTATCAAGCAGATTAGAAAAACCCGCAGAGATGGTTGTTGCAGAGAAAAGACCTCTCTGGTCACAAACTTCCTGTGATTTCACCATTCCGGCAGAAAAAAGAGTTAACGAAAGAATAATTATCTGTTTTTTATGAAGTATTGTTCTTTTAAGATAAATCTTTAACAAGTTCAATATGTTTTGTCTGATAAGAAATTTAAATTTCATTTTCGTAGTTTATAATAAAACATTACCTACTAATAGTAAAACAACAAAATAAGATAAATTATATCAATCAGCTACTACATTTGCCTTGTTTTAATGAAGTTTATAAACTTTATCTCGCACATAAGTAATGGGTTATGCTGAAAAATTGCTATAAAATTGAAATAATTTTATTAAAATTACACCGAATTACCTAAATGTGTTAAATACCTAAGTGCTATACAGTAAATATTTACAATTAATCCTTAAATAATAATGAGAAACAGCATTAAAGCATTATTCTTTTTCCTGCTCTTATTTGGAACTACATCTTGTGATATAAAAAAATCAAGAAACTTTATATCCCTAAAGGGTGAATGGAGTTTTAAAATCGATTCCCTAAGTGTAGGTGAAGAAGAAGGTTGGTTTTATAAATCAAACCTTGAAAGTGAAGAGGTTGTGTTGCTGCCGGGTACAACCGATACAAATGAAAAAGGCATATCTAATATTGAAAGTAAAGAGACCACACATCTTACTCGTAAATTTAAATATGTAGGAAAAGCGTGGTATCAGAAAAAAGTAAATATTCCATCTGACTGGACAGGAAAAAATATGACACTATTTATGGAGCGTACGAAGCCTTCGAAAGTATGGATAGATGGTAAATTAGTAGGCTCTTCTTCAAACATCTCAACTCCTCATATTTTTGATATTTCAAATTTTATGACAATGGGAGAACATACAATTACCGTGATGATAGATAACAAAGAAGGAGTTCCCCCACAACTTATTGATAACTCTCATGCTTATACAGAATCTACACAAACCAATTGGAACGGTATAATTGGTGATATTCATATTGAATCAAAACCCAAAATAAATATCAATCGTGTTGATGTTTATCCCGATCTTAAAAATAAAACTTCTAAAATTAAGATTTCCTTTAACTCGGAATCGGAAATTTCCGGAAATGCTGAGGTTAAAGCTGTAGCAAATCTCTATAACACAACACGTAAACACTCTTCTTCATTTCGCAATAGTGTTGAGATAAACAATAATGTTGCAATATTCGAACTTCCTCTTGGAGAGAATATGGCGTGTTGGAGCGAATTTGATCCTGCTCTCTATAAACTTGATGTAGAGGTTACTATAAATAATATATATGATAGAGTACAGACTACTTTTGGTGTAAGAGATTTCTCAAAAGAAGGTACCCAATTTACCATAAACGGTAAAAAAACATTCTTACGCGGTAAACATGATGCTTGTGTTTTCCCTCTTACCGGACATGTTGCAATGGATAAAGATGAATGGATAAGATATTTCAGTATTGCAAAATCGTATGGTATTAACCATTATCGTTTCCACTCCTGGTGCCCTCCTAAAGCTTGCTTTGAGGCTGCAGATGAAGCCGGTATATATCTTCAACCCGAGCTCCCTTTCTGGGGTACAATTAATGCGAATGATAGCAGTCTTATCAATTTTCTTGTAAATGAGGGCGTTAATGTTCAGACAGATTACAGCAATCATCCTTCATTTGTTCTTTTTGCTATAGGTAACGAGCTTTCTGGCGACCGTGAGTCGATGATAAAAATGATAGATACTTTTAGAAAAGTTGACAATAGACATCTATATGCTACCGGCTCAAACAATTTTCTCGGATATTACGGTCCTGCAGAAGGTGACGATTTCTTTGTGACTTGTCGTGTACCTGGCAATAACACGATTGAGAATCATGCACGTGCATCTTTCTCTTTTGCCGATGCTGTAGACGGAGGTTATCTTAACTCAACATATCCTAACACTTGTCAGACTCTCGTAAGTGCAGTTAAGCAGTGTAATGTCCCTCTTGTAAGCCATGAGACAGGTCAGTTTCAAGTTTATCCCGATTATTCTCAAATGGAAAAATATACAGGTGTACTTATACCGAATAATCTCGAGATTTTTCGTCAAAGACTTGTCAATTCGGGAATGGAGAATCAGGCTATGGCATTTTCTAATGCTTCAGGAAAATGGGCTATGCAGCTCTACAGGGCTGAGCTTGAGATGGATTTCAGAACTCGTGGTCTTGCCGGTTTCCAACTTTTGGATATTCAAGACTATCCGGGTCAAGGGTCTGCTTATGTGGGCGTTTTAGATGCATTTATGGATTCAAAAGGAATTATCTCCGATAACGAATGGCGTATGTTTTGCAATGATATAGTCTTGCTTTTCTCTACCAATAAACTTTGTTATTCGTCCGACGAAACTCTTAGTGGGGAATTTATAGTTTCAAACTTTTCAGCCGATAATCTGGAGAATAAAAATCTAACATGGAAATTGACAAATTGTTGCGGAGATATATTTGATGAGGGATCAATCAATATGAACGTTTCACAAGGAGAGCTTTCTGAGATAGGAAAACTTAATATTGATCTTTCAAAGGTTGATACTGCCCGCAAACTTATTTTATCTTTAAAATTAGATGAAACGGAGTATTGTAATCAATATGATTTTTGGGTCTATCCGTCAGATAATAAGAAAACAACTGTTCCTGAAGGTATAGCGTGGGTTAGCGAACTTGATTTCCCTATTTTTGATTTGATGTCAAAGGGTAAAAAGGTTCTTCTTACTCCTGATTTGAGAAAGATAAAGAACAATAGTGTCGGAGGTTTGTTTCAGACAGATTACTGGAACTATCGTATGTTTAAACATATAAGTGAAATTTGTAGTCGTCCGGTTTCTCCCGGAACATTGGGGCTTCTTATGGATCCTACGCACCCTTTATTCAAAGATTTCCCTACTCAGGAGCACACTTCCTGGCAATGGTTTGACGCTACAAAAAACAGTCGTCCACTAATTCTCGATAATCTGCCTAAAGATTACCTGCCTATAGTTCAGGTGATCGATAATATTGAGAGAAATCATAAATTAGGGATGATAATGGAGTTCAAAATCGGAGAGGGTAGTCTTTTGCTTGTAACGTCTGATCTGAAAAAATATCAGGATAAACCGGAAGGGCGTCAATTGCTAAAATCGATACTTAATTATATGGATTCTGATAAATTCAATCCTGAATTTTCAATTTCTCAAAACGATTTTATATATCTGTTGACCGGTTCTGCCAGCAAAAAGCAGATAAAAGATCTGATGAATATATCTTACGAATAAATAATAGGGATTATTCCCGTGGTATTGAGCCAAAATAAAGAAAGGCGATAAGTGACATAATTCACTTATCGCCTTTCTTTTTATAAACTATATCACTCAAATTCTTAAAACGAATCTTTGAATTTATAACCCAATCAATATTTTTTTTCTCAAAACAGTTTTTGCTGCTCCCAGCAAGTTGTCAACTGATAACTTGCTAGGATTCAGTTGATAACTTGCGTCTTATCAGTTGATAACTAGTTAGGAGCAGCAAAATTGGCTTGGCGTAAATAAAAATTAGAACTTCATACTTGTGGCTTTTCCGGTATAAGCAATAGTTTTACTGATCTTTTCATTCCCGGGCTTAATAAGTGTGATATTGAAATTTCGATTCTCTAACATTCCTGCATAATTACCCTTTCTTTTTCCAATTGTAAAAGTTGAGTTTTTGTCGTCCCAACTAAACGTTATTTCAGTATATTTTCCTGACTCGTAATTATAATTATCAAACTCATCTTCGAAAAGAATAAAATTACCATCAGCTCCCGTATAAACATTTACATCCAGATTATCCCATTTTTTCTCTGTCGAATATTGCACTTTAGGTCCGAAAGGAATGATAGAGCCGGTTTTTACGTAAACCGGAATTATATCTTTAGGAACGTCGCGATTTATATAACTGCCGCCTTTTGTTTTTTCATTTGTCCAGAAGTCATACCATTCAGAGTCTTCAGGAAGATAGACACTCCATTTATCTGCATTATATTTGAACACAGGTGCAACGAGGAGACTTTTGCCAAACATATATTGATGGCCTATGTCATGAGTTTTCTTGTCTTTTGAGAAATCCATCATCATAGGACGCATAAAAGTACCGGCATTATTGGTAATCTCCCATGAAGTACTGTAGATATATGGTAGTAGCGAATATCTTAGATTTATATATTTCTCGATACCGTCGTAACACCATGTGCCTTTATCGCCGAATTGCCATATTTCACGAGGTAGTTCTGTGCCGTGGGAGCGCATCATTGGACAGAAAGCTCCGAATTGCATCCAACGAAGATAAAGTTCCTGATACTCCGGATTTTTTGTTCCTCCGCCGTTTCTCCATCTGCCGGCAAAGAATCCGCCGATATCTGAATTCCAGTGAGAGATACCCATAAGAGTGAAGTTTAGAGCTGCGGGGATCTGTTTTTCAAGCATATCCCATGTTGAGACAACATCACCGCTCCATGTATTTGACCCGTATCTTTGCTGACCTACAAAACCTGAACGAGTAAGAATTACAACACGTTTATCTTTATTTGTCTTCTTCTGGTTTGTTGATATTCCATGATTATGCATTATTGAATATGCATTTTTTACACTTCTGTATGAGCCTAAATAGGTGCATTGATCGTAATCGGTATCTTTTCTGTCTATATGATCAGGTTCGGTTGAGTCTAACCACCATCCGTCGTTACCTATATAGCTGAATATCCCTTTGTTAAGTGATTCCCAATACATTTGTCTTGCCTCGGGATTGAATACGTCGTATGGACGTGCTCCACTATTTGGAGGCCATGTGCTGAAATCGTAAAGCATACCTTTGCTTTTAAAGCTATCATATTGCGGACTAAGCGGAGCAAAACCGGGCCATGCCACGATAAGAAGTTTGGCGTTAAGGTCATGTATATCATTTACCCATTTCTGAGGATCGGGAAATCTGTTTTGGTCGAAACAGTGTGCATTCCATACGCTGTCGTTGTGATATTCAGGCCAGTAGCGCCAATCCTGTATAAGGACGTCGAAAGGAACTTCAAGTTCACGATATTTCTTAACTATATCCAGCCCTTCATTTTGCGTTACATATCTTTCTTTACTCTGAAAATATCCGTAAGACCAAAGCGGAAGCATAGGTGAGTCGCCGGTAAGTTCTCTGGTTCTTGCTATAACTCCATCTGCATTTCCATCACCATAAAGAAAATAGTAATCGGAAGCATCACCTATACACTCATAAGATGCAGTATTATCTTTTGCTTCGAATTCGGAGATAGAATAATTATCAAAATAAATAGCATATCCCTTTACCGAATGAATATATGGCGAAGAGGTGAACATATTCTCATTCTGAAGATGATGCTTTGATTCACGTCGATTCATTTTATTATCCATGATCTGACCTACACCGTAAATAGCTTCATCTTTATCAAGTAGAAACGATTCTTTAACCCTGAAAGTGTTGTTTTTTGCATCTGTTATCGGAGTGAATAATGTAGATGATGGTTTCTCTTTAGTAAGAGCCACACCATTTTTATCGCAAAACTCAATATCTCCTGTAATCTTATTTACCACAACATTGACCTTTGAACTTTTGACAATAATTGTGCTATCGTTATCTGAAAATCGAAGTTTTGTTTTTGATGGTTTCTTTGTTACGATTAGGGACTCTTTTTCATATTTTTTACCAACAGGAATTTTTACTACACGTACTATCTCCGGGGAAAAGAAATTTATTTCAATTACTTTCTCATCTGCTGTAAGTATTATTCCGTTTGAGTTCTTTGTATATCCTGATACAGATGTACAACCGAAAGGTAATGTAATCGCTAAAGTAAAAAGCGATGTCTTAATTGTTTTTGGTATTTTCATTTTTATAGATTTTGTATAATGACAAATATCGGTTTTGAACTGCAATATCATTATAATCTATGTTGATTGAAGTTGTACAAATGTTGAAATAAGTGGTGTTGTATAATCTAAACCATGTTTTTAGCCGATATGTCGACACTTTTCAGTCTTAATTTTTGAAAGATATTCCGATGGCTTGCAGCCGTATTCCTCATGGAAACATTTACTCATATAACTTAAGCTGTTAAATCCGACAGCATAAGCTATCTCAGAAAGATTCATCTTGTTTTCTTTAATTAATGATGATGCTTTTCGCAATCGTATACTTCTGATAAAAAGAGATGGTGATTGATCAAGGGCAGCGGTGAGTTTTTTATATAATCCGGTTCGATCCATACATAGATCCTTGCTCAATTGTTCTACACTATATCCTGAGTTATCAATATTTTGTTCCACATACTCAATAGCCTTTCTGATGAATTGTTGTTGTTCGTGCGTAAGGCTTTCCTCGTTATTTTTATTTTCTGTTTCATTTGTATCAATATTGCTTCTCTCAGATATCATTTGATACTTGTTACACTCCTCTACAAGGTTTTTTATTCTTAAAAGAAGCATCTCCTCTTTATGCTCTCGTTGGAGTTTGCGTTTTGTAATTTGTGTATATATATACAAAAACGTGATAATAAGAATTATTGAAAAGAGAGAATATATACAATAGGCAGTTATGGTTTTCCACCAAGGTCTTTTTATTAAAATGTTTAATATTTTTTCTTTTTCGCACCAAGGCCCGTTTCTATAAGACGAACTTATTCGGAAAACATATTTTCCCGGAGGAACAGATGTGTAAATTGTTTTGAAAGATGATGAATTGTTCTCATTATGTGATCCTGTTAAAGAGTATCTCCAGTCTTTATCTACTCCTTCAAGCATATATTTATATGATGTGTGTGCATGATTTTTATAATTTGGCGCGACAAACTCAAAAGAGATGAAATTCTGATTATAATTAAGGGTGATATCAGTTGTAAAGGCGGGAGATTTGTCAAGAATAATGTTTTTGTCATATTCCTTCAGCATGATTATTCTTTCACCATTAATATCGAGAGATCTTAATACAGGAGTGGTAGAGGAGGTTTTGGATAAGTTTTTCTGAACTATTGAAAATCCGTTTATCCCACCGAAAAATATATCACCGTTTGCTGATTTGAAAACTGATCCTTCAAGATATTCCTCAGGTAAAGCCCCATCAAGGAAATTATAGTTGGTTGAGGTTATATTTTCATTTGTCTCATCATATTTTATAGAAGAGATTCCGTTACTTGTGCTTATCAATATATTGCCGTCATTATCTTTAATAATAGATTTGATATAGTTGTTGATTAATCCCTCTTCTGTATAAAATTTCCTCTCTTTACCGGAACTCGCACTCTTTAATATAAGCCCGTCGTTAGTTCCGATCCATATACCACCGTTGGTGTCGGTTTCAGATATAGTATACCTCTTCTTTTTCAAATTTTCGGATAAATGAAACCTCTCTTTTTCATCACATCCTATCATCATTGCTTCTATTGATGTTTTAGTTAATGTGTTATTGCCATGAAAGATATATAATCCTTTTGATGTGTTTATAATGACTGAATCTTTATGATTGAAGAATCCGGTTATATATATATCTTGGTCTTGATTGATTCCGAAATAATGTTTACTATAATATTTTAATCTAAATCGGTCAGGATGATGATAGAGGATACCCTTATTTAATGTTCCAAGCCAGATGCCACCATCACGATCTAAAAGCACGGAACTTATCTCTCCGCTTACTCTTTGTCCGTCTGTTTTTTTTAATGAAGATATGAAAGTTTTAGTTCCAAGGTGATTAAGATGCCATAGACCGTCTCTGCAACTGATATATATATTATTGCTGTCGAAAGTCAAAGTGTTTAACCAATAATCGGTTTGAATGATACGTTGTATATTGCCGGTTTTAAAATCATAATATATTAATATCCCTTTTTCTCCGTTTTTTATTTGAAAAAATCCATCTTCAGTTTGATAAATGTTAGAAGTTGAGGTGTAGAATTTAGATTCATTTTTGCTAAAACTCTCAACCGAATTAATTATATCATCATTAATAATATTTTTTATTATCATCTTGCCGCAAGAGAAGAGAAAATAAATTTCATTGTTGTTTATAATGATGTCTTGTAAAGGATAATTCAAATTTTGAGGTATAGTTATTTCATTTCCGGCTGACGATATAACTTTATTCTGTGTTACTATAAGTCGGTTGCCTGAATTATCAATAAAGAAATCGATAATATCTTCATGACCTATGATATTATAAATTTCTTTTGAATGAAGATAAATCTCTTTACCAAGATCAATGCACGTTAGTTTATGCATATCTTTTATCCATAAAAGAGAGTCGCCATCAGTATAAACTCTATAAAAACCGGTATACGCAGATAGTCTTATTTTATTGTCATCTTGGCTGTGGATATATTTGAACGATTCACCATCGTAAATATTAATATTACCATCTGTCGTAATAACCATTCTGTTATCATTCAATTGCGTGATATTTCTTACCTGATTATCACTAAGTCCCATAATTGAGTTAATGGGTGAAAATAAGAAGTCATTAGGATTATCAGCGTGTATATTGTGAACAATCCCGATAAGAAATATAATGATGATAAATAATTGTTTGTTCATTGGTTGTAAAAGAAGATCATTGGTTTTGCAATATTAATGAATATAACAATATATAGATTTTTATAATAGAAAAATAGGACGGATTATCCATAAAAAACTTTCACGATTTTCGAAGTCAAAAATATGACTCTTCAAACCGTGAAAGTGTGCAATTATTACTAAAAATATAAATGAAGACTTTTCTTCTTGTAAAAATTAACGAATAACAATCTTATAACTTTTACCTTCAATATCAATGATATATATTCCTTTTGCCAATTTGCTGTTTTTGCTTACTTCTTGTCCGTTTATAGCAATAATACGATAATTATCACTTCCAGTTACAGTTATAATTCCGTTATTTTCAGATATACTGACTTTATTATTATCTATATCGAAAATATTAAGTGGAATTTCTTTTTCATTTCCAAAATAAAGAAGTTTGAAATCACTAACACAAAACCATCCTGCAGTACCGTTTGTACCGTTTGATTGCATTCCTATACGAAGTTTTCCGTCAGTTCCGACTTTAACTTTTTCTGTTTCAATCTTTTCCCATACGGCAGTATATTTGAAATCGCCTGTAACTTTATTTTCTGCTGAAGGAGGATTTGATATTGCCATTTCATCACTCGATTTTACGAATGCATGTTGGTTTGTTACTTCTCCGTCTGTTGCAGTGATACAAGAAAGTGTATAAATTCCTTGTGGTAAGCCTTCAATATCTTGATATACTGACATATAAGTAAAATTGTTTGACCAAGAGTTCCAACAATTTTTATCTCCGCTTGTTGCCAGTTTAAAATCGCCTCCCTCTGATGTTATCTCAGTTTGCCAAGTACCCATAAATCTTTGCGATTCGTCGTTGACCGCTTCATATTCATTTGTGAAATGTGGCGCGGATATTTTCCAAGTATAGTCAATAGGATTATCTTTCGTTGCGACAATATTAATTCTATAATTGAAAATTGCAGATTCCAAATTGGTTATAGCTGAAACAAAATCGTCTTTTAAAGAATTAGCATTGTCGAATGTATTTGTTGCTAAAATTGTTGCATCTTCGAGCTGCTCATAACCTGTATATTTCTCATTTTTAAGTTCTGTTGCTAGCTCTATAATATTTTTTAGTTTTTTGAAATCTTTAGAGCTTTCACTCATTTCGTCAGTGAGGGAGTTTAGATAATTGATCATTTCAATCACTTCACTCTGATCATTACTATTTTCCAAAAGGTCTTGTGAATTAGAAAGTGCAGTAGAAAGTAAACTTTCATAGCCTAAAGGAATATCACCTAAAGAGATTAAAGGGATCTCCGTAATAAGTTTTCCAAGTTGCTCTTTATAAAAAGGCAGAAGTTCGCTCTCTTCATAAGAGAATAGTCGGAAATTATCAATTTTAAACCAGCCAGCACCGGCTATAAGACTATTTGAAACAGGGAATAATGTACTTGCCACACCGTTAGTTCTCAATCCGATATTTAAATCTCCTCCCGGAAAATCTAATATGACAGAGATTGTGCGAAGTTCACTGGCATCGCCTACCGTTTCAGTGTAACCGGCAAAAGAATAATCTTCATTAGTTGCAAGAATATCTGACGAATAACTTGTTCGAAGTCCGTAGTATTGAGATTTATATCCAATCTCTTCATTTCCTGCAAATATACGCTGTGTAGTCATTCTTGAGTTTGTTCCGTCAGCAGCTACCATAAGATCGCATGAAATGGAGTAAAAACCTTTTGGCAGATTAATTATAGTTTGATTAAGTTCAAAATCAGATATTTGAGCGCCCCATATTCCGAATATGTAAGATCCTGTTTTAGTCGCAGCGTTACCATCTTGATTAACTCCACACCAGCCATAATTATTATTGGTGTGATTCCATCCCGTAGGGCGTGTTGGATTGAAAATATCTCTTGCATCATCCTCAAAGCTCGGATTTAAGATATAGGAAGATGTGATTTCTGTCTGTGAGTTTACATTAATTGCCACAAATGTAAATGCAGAAAATAAAATTGATTTGTGTAAATGTTTTTTCATTAAGTGTGATGTATTAGACGAAAATTATAGAAAAATATGTGTAATTGTTTTTTGAAAAAAGAGGAAAGAATAGTACAAAAAAATGGATTGAAAATTTACATGACGGTGAGAGTAAAAATGCTACATACTCTCACCAGTCATGAAATCTAATCCAAGTACTATATTAAAAAATTATTTAACTGCTACTTTGAAACTATTGTTATTGACAACTACGATATAAACTCCTTTTGATAGAGTAGCATTGTTGTTGATCAATTGTCCGCTAACGGAATACAATTTATAATTGTCAGAACCAATTACTTTAATGATACCGTTTTCAACATATACGATTATAGAATCTGAAGAATCGCTTGTTGATTCGATTGAAGAAGGTATTCCTTTATAAGTAAGTTCGAAATCATCGAATCTTAAATAGTTGCAATTTGTTTCTTTTGTGAAAATACCGAATGATAGTTTTCCTGACTTAGCATCTGTTTCAACGAAATATCTTAATTCTGCAGGAGAAACAAGGATTTTGAAACCATCTTCACCAAGTACAAATTCACCGTTTTCATCTGTCTGATAAACTGCAGCTTTGATATACTGTTTGCTGATATTTACTTTAGATGCTTTTTCCATATCCCATTCGCCGTCGCAAGCTGCAAGATATACACCTTCAATCTCTGGATCTCCGTCTTGTGTTGCCGATGCATTAACTGATATTTGATATTCTCCTACAGGAACGGTAACCGTCTGATAAATGTAAGAATCAGCAAGATTACTACCACCGCCTATCCATTTTTCACAATATATACTACCAGTTTTTTCTTCGAATGCAGAGTTTGTTTGTTTCTGCATACCATTGTTTACCCAACCGTTAAGATCGCTTTCGAATCCGGGATTGATAATCCATGAACTAACGTTTAACATCTCTGATAATTTAGTATTTCTCAGTTTAATAAGAGAGTTAGTCATATCAACCATTGCTTCAGGAATATTATCTAAAGCAGCAGTCTGAAGTTTTTCTATTACTTGTTCCAAATCTTCAATGAAAGATATCAGGTCATTTGGATTATAAGAAGCATCATCACATTCTCTAAGTGCCGCTTCATATTGATAACAGAAATTGATAAATTCTGATAATTTTCCTTTAAGAGGATCAAGATCGTCTGATACTATTGTTGAGTTATTTAATTGTGATTCTACATCTTCAATGACGTTTCCAACAAGATTATTAAGATTAGAGTCATCAGAAACGTAAGAATAGATATCTGAATTCATGAAATTTTTGAAACCTTCAAGAGCTTTGATATTTACCTTGATTTTTTCTATTTCAGTTGATAATGCAACTATCGCTTCTCTTATTACAGAGATATCGGTTCTTGCTGTACTCTGAGCAATATTAATTGATTGTTCGATTGATGCTATATCTGTTTTCAACATTTCACTTGAAAGTAACTCCTGAGCTTTTACAATCATATTATTTAATGCATCATCATAGTTTGCAAGTGCATCTTCATTACCATAATAGTAAAGTTTGAAATCAGTGACACAGAACCATCCCGCATTACCGTTTGTTCCATCAGAGCACATACCTATTTTAAGTTTTCCGTCCTCTCCTACAAGAACTTTTTCAGTTTCAATCATTTCCCAAATAGCATTAGGTTTGAAAGGACTTGTAGTTGTCTGACTCTCTGCTGACGGAGGATTGGAAACAGCAGTAGTTATTGATGATGTTGCAAATGCATGTTGATTGGAAATCGGTCCGTCGGTTGAAGTAAGACAGGAAATTGAATATAATCCTTCCGGTAAACCTTCTAATTCCTGGAAAATAGACATATATGTAAAACTTGACGACCAAGAGTTCCAGCAATTCTTATCTGTATTTGTGGCAAGTTTGTAATCTCCATTTGAAGATGTAATATCTGTTTGCCAAGTACCCATGAATCTTTCATCTTCATTTGCTATGCTTTCATAAACATTTGTGAAGTGAGGAGAGGATATACGCCATGTATAATCAAGTGGATTAGCACTTGTTGCTATTGCATTTGAACGATAGTTGAAAAGTTCTGCTTCAAGTGTTTCATAGGCAAGATCAAAGTCTGCAGTCAATGATTCGTCAGCATCAAATACTTTTAATGCAATATCAAGTTTTTCTTTAAATTCATTTACTCCGTTGTAACTCATAGCAAGAGCTTCTTCTGACTCTTTGATAAGCCCATTAAGTTTTTTCCATGATTTTGCACTCTCTTCAAGTACAATCACAAGAGAATTTATCTCATCAATAACTCCAAGAACCTCTTCTGTATCAGTTGAATTATTAGCTATGTTATTTGCTTTTATAATAAGATTATTTACTTCTGTTTCGTAGCCGTAAGGCATGGAATCATAATCTAATGTGTAAAGAATAAACACTGCATCTCTTACTTGAGACTTATAGAATATGATTTTTTCATCTTCACTATACGATTGTAGTCTGAAGTTATCAAGTTTAAACCATCCCACACCGCCGTAATTATTTTCAGTAAACTCATATCCGGCACTTGCTGTACCGTTTGTTCTGAATCCGATCTTAAGATCTCCACCGGGAAAATCAAGTATAACAGTTGTTTTTTGAAGAGCACTTGCATCACCCGTTGTTTCCTTATTTCCTGCAAAAGAATAAGTTTCATCTTTAGACAGATTGATAGGAAGATAATCTCCTTTTGACCCGAAATATTGAGATTTATATCCTATCTCATCATTTCCTGCAAATACGCGTTGAGTTGACATTCTTGTTCCATTATCATTTTTGGCAACCATAATGTCGCAAGAAACGGAATAGATCCCTTTAGGCAGATTCTCTATTGTCTGATAAAGTTCAAAATCGTTGATTTTATTACCCCAAATACCAAAAATATAGTTACCATCTTTGGTTGCTGCATCTCCATCTGTATTTGCTCCACACCAACCATAAGTGTTATCAGTGTATTCCCAACCTATTGGTCTGGTTGGATTAAAGATGTCAACTCCATCATCCTCAAAGCTGGGATTAATGATATATTGCTCAGTAATATCTGTCTGAGCAAATATTGCCGGTGTCAGCAATAGCCCGGAAATGAACATTCCGGAACTTAGTAGTTTTCTTCTCATAATAGTATAGATTTAAAGTGTTTTTCTGTGTCCGAATAATCGGATTTGTGTTGGATGCAATGTATGATTTTGAGAAGGTTACGAGATAGAAGAAATGTTTATTTTTGTAGAAATTTTGTTGATTTTGGACATTGAACATAGAAAAAAAAGAACATCCGTCAATTTTGATAAAGCATATCAAAATCGACGGATGTTTATTTAAAGGGATTTAGCTCCCTATAGATAAGGATGTTATAAAATAACTTTAATACTCTTTTTTTACTCAGATATTATTAAAAGCATTTTCTCTTATTAGATTTGATCAAGAGCTTGTTGGATATCATCGATGATATCTATTGCATCTTCAATACCTACCGAGAAACGGATTAGATCAGGTGCAACACCTGCAGCCATAAGCTGTTCGTCGGAAAGTTGACGATGAGTATGCGAGGCCGGATGTAAGACTGAAGTTCTTGCATCAGCTACATGGGTTACTATTGCTGCAAGTTTAAGAGAATCTATAAACTTAAGTGATTCTTCTCTTCCTCCTTTTATTCCGAATGACAGTACGCCACAACTTCCTTTAGGCATCTCTTTCTTGGCAAGTTCATAATATTTATTACTCTTAAGTCCTGGATATTTAACCCATGCAATTTTAGGATTTGCTTCAAGAAACTCTGCAACTTTCTGAGCATTCTCACAATGACGAGCCATACGAAGATGCAACGTCTCAAGACCAATGTTAAGAAGGAATGAATTCATTGGAGCAGGTGTCGAACCAAGATCTCTCATAAGTTGAACCGTTGCTTTTGTTATAAATGCTCCTTTTCCGAAAGCCTGAGTATAAATAAGTCCGTGATAAGAAGGATCGGGAGTTGTAAGCCCACTGAATTTATCACCGTATGCTTCCCAATCGAAATTACCGCTGTCAACTATTGCTCCGCCTACGCTTGTTGCATGACCATCCATATATTTTGTAGTGGAATGAGTCACGATATCAGCACCCCATTCAAAAGGACGACAATTAATAGGAGTGGCGAAAGTATTGTCAACGATTAAAGGCACTCCATGCTTATGGGCTAATTTTGCGAATTTTTCAATATCAAGAACGGAGATAGATGGATTACTGATAGTCTCACCAAACATAGCTTTTGTATTAGGTTTGAAAGCTTTTGCTATCTCCTCTTCGGAATCATCCTGATTGATGAAAGTGAAGTCGATACCCATCTTTTTCATTGTTACGGCAAAAAGATTAAAAGTCCCTCCATATATTTCTGAAGCACAAACAACGTGATCACCAGCATTACATATATTTAGAATAGCATAAAAGTTTGCAGCCTGACCGGACGAAGTAAGCATACCTGCAACACCACCCTCAAGAGCATTAATCTTAGAAGCAACTGCTTCTGTTGTTGGGTTTTGTAAACGGGTATAAAAGAAACCTGCCTCTTCCAAATCGAATAGTTTTCCCATCTGTTCACTTGTTTCATATTTGAAAGTTGTGCTTTGATAGATTGGCAGAACTCTGGCTTCCCCTTTTTCAGGATTCCATCCACCCTGAAGACAGATTGTGTCTCTTGATAATTTCTTTTCCATTTTATATAAGTTATTCTTTTATTGATATCTTGACATTTATATTAATAATGGTGGTTCTGCATATACTTACAATATACTTTTTTATTGTTGATATTATGATGTTTACACCTTTTATTAAGAAAGGTGTAAAATTATCCTGTTTTGTGTAATATTTGGTATAAAATATGGTGAATTTATTACCGCTTGCAATTTATTTAAAAAAAATGCCTTCGATGAATATTAATATTCTCCGAAGGCATCATATCATATTTAAATGATTATATTTTAATTCTGTGATTTAATATAATTATCCATATTCTCCGCAGCCCTGCGTCCGTCACCCATTGCAAGGATAACTGTTGCACCACCACGAACAATATCACCACCGGCAAAAATATCTTTTACATCCGATTGCATTGTTTCCTGGTTTACAATCACTGTTCCCCAACGGCTTACCTCAAGTCCTTTTATTGAACTTGGAATAAGAGGATTTGGAGATACTCCTACTGAAACTACAACAACATCAACATCGATAGTTTCAGTTGCGCCAGGAATCTCTATAGGAGAACGACGACCTGAAGCATCAGGTTCTCCAAGTTCCATTTTCTGAAGAACCATCTGTTTTACGCGTCCCTTTTCATCTCCGAAATATTCGATAGGATTATGAAGTGTCATAAATTCAATTCCCTCTTCCATTGCGTGATGTATCTCTTCCTGACGAGCAGGCATCTCTTCAAGAGAGCGACGATAAATGATCATTGCTCTTTCTGCACCCATACGTTTTGCAGTACGAACAGAATCCATTGCCGTATTACCTCCTCCGATAACTGCGATATTCTTACCGTTAAGAACAGGAGTAGCACATTCCGATTTTGCTGCACCCATAAGGTTTATACGTGTCAGATATTCGTTAGACGACATTATTCCGATAAAGTTTTCACCTTTTATGTTCATAAATCTTGGAAGACCTGCACCTGAGCCAACAAAGATTCCCTTGAAGCCCATATCCTGAAGATCCTGATAAGAGATAGTCTTACCAACTACAACATTAGCTTCAAACTTAACACCCATCTGTTTCATGATGTTAATCTCTGCATCAACGATAGAGTTTGGTAAACGGAATTCAGGAATACCGTATTTCAGTACTCCTCCGATTTCATGTAATGCTTCAAACACAGTAACATCGTATCCCATTTTGGCCATATCATTAGCAAAAGCAAGACCGGCAGGACCTGAACCTACAACTGCAATCTTTATATTGTTGGCAGGTGCCATTTCCGGAACCTGCATTAATCCGTTTTCACGTTCGTAATCGGCAGCAAATCTCTCAAGATAACCGATAGCCACAGCAGGCTTTTTCATTTTTAAATGAATACACTGTGCTTCACACTGTTTTTCCTGAGGGCAAACGCGACCACAAACAGCCGGTAAAGAACTTGTTTCTTTTATAGCCTTTGCAGCTCCGATGAAATCTCCACGTTCAATATTCTTTACAAACTTAGGAATGTTGATACCTACCGGACATCCCTTCATGCATGAAGGATCGGCACAGTCAAGACAACGTTTTGCCTCCAACTGAGCCTGTTCTATTGTAAGTCCGCTATTCACTTCCTCATTACAAGTGATACGGTATTTAGGATCAAGTTCATTCATTTTCACACGGGGAATATCCGTGCGTTCTTTATTTTTCATACTCTTGCGAAGTTCGTCCCTCCATTCTTGGGCTCTTTCCTCTTTGAGTTTTTCTATTGTTGCCATAAGTGATTATTGTTTCTCAAGTTCTTTATATGAATTAAGTCGCATAAGCATTTCGTCGAAGTCAACTTGATGAGCATCAAACTCAGGTCCGTCAACACAAACGAATTTTGTTTTTCCTCCTACGGTGATACGACAAGCTCCGCACATTCCCGTTCCGTCCACCATTATGGTATTTAAAGAGGCAACGGTAGGAACATTATATTTTTCAGTAAGTTTTGAAACGAATTTCATCATAATAGCAGGTCCGATAGTAACACAAAGATCAACTTTCTCTCTGTTTATCACATCTTCAACTCCATTAGTAACAAGACCCTTATTTCCATAAGATCCGTCGTCAGTCATAATGATCACTTCATCACTTATTTTACGCATCTCATCTTCAAGGATTACAAGATCTTTAGTTCTTGCTGCAAGCACAACGATTACTCTGTTGCCGGCTTTATGGAATGCTTCAACGATAGGAAGAAGAGGAGCTACACCAACACCACCACCACAACATACAACTGTGTTCTCATATTTTTCGATATGAGTAGCCTGTCCCAAAGGACCAACAACATCAAGAATCGAGTCGCCGGCATTCAAATTAATAAGTTCTTGTGATGTTTTTCCAACTGCTTGAACAACCAAAGTTATCGTTCCTTCATTGATATCGGAAGAAGCAATTGTAAGAGGAATTCTTTCTCCATTTTCTTTTGTGCGGACAATTACGAAATGTCCGGCTTTTCTTGCTTTTGCAATTAAGGGGGCTTCTACAACAAGTTTTGCAACTTTCTCCGAGAAGTACTCTTTAGAAATAATTTTATTCATTATAAAAAAAGATTACATATGTCTTATGTGATCATATTTGTAATATGATCAACGTCTAAGATGTGTGTTTTTAGCTAAATTATTTTATCAGTGATTAAGCATAATATCTTGAATCTTATAATTTATAAATATTCAATTTAATAGCGCTTTTTATAAACACTCAAATATATCTAAAATAATTTATTAACTCAACTTATTGAATAGTAAAATAATATATAACAAAAAAGGCCGGAATTACCGACCTTTCTTGGTATATTACATTGTAAATTTCTTATATGTATTAGTTATATCCTGTTTCATACATTGGGATACTAACCAATTTCATGTCGAATATCAATGTTGAATATGGAGGAATTGTTCCGTTGCCCGAAGATCCGTATGCAAGTTCCCAAGGGATAACAACTTCCCATTTATCGCCAACTGTCATATCCATTAATGCCCATGTCCATCCTGTGGAAACAGGATATGTAGAAGTTCCTCTACCAACAATAAACGTCACATTTCCTTCAGCAAATTCCTCAGTTGTATTATATAGATGACCTTCATAATCAACAGTGACAGTACTTGTGAACAATGGTTTTGTAGTGTTTTCTGCAGGTCCTGCCTCAAGTTCATGAACCAGAACATAATATTGCGGATAAGCCAACGACTCTATCTTTCTGTAATAGAGTTCACCCGTAGCGGGATCGATAGAATCCTGCATTCTTTTAAAAAATGCTTCGTTTTCAGCCTTCCATACGGCATAATCTTCAGAATCATCATCTTTAAGACAAGATACCATCATCACAGAAGCAAACAGACACAATAGAATTTGTTTTATATTTCTCATTTATACCGTAGTTTATTTATAACCTGCAAAATAAATCACTATTATTAAATCATAAAACTAAAAAAACATAAGATTTATAAAGCCTCGGTAATTATCGAGGCTTTATAATCAATTATTTAGTCTTCTTTGATTTTTTTCAAAAGATTACGTAAAGATACATAATCAACGATGATAGAACGAAGTTGATCGATAGCAACCCTTTCCTGTTCCATTGTATCGCGATGACGGATAGTAACCGTGTTATCCTGAAGAGTCTGATGATCGACTGTTACGCAGAAAGGAGTACCGATAGCATCCTGACGACGGTAACGTTTACCGATAGAATCTTTTTCATCATACTGACATTTAACATCGAATTTCAAATCATCGATAATCTCCTGTGCTTTCTCAGGCATTCCATCTTTCTTAGTCAAAGGCATAACAGCAACTTTAACAGGAGCAAGAGCTACAGGAAGTTTAAGAACTACACGAGATTCACCGTTTTCAAGTTTCTCTTCTGTATAAGCCGCAGCCATTACAGAAAGGAACATACGGTCAACCCCGATAGATGTTTCAATTACGTAAGGAACATACGATTTATTTAATTCAGGATCGAAATACTGAAGTTTTTTTCCTGAATATTGTTCGTGGCTCGACAAGTCGAAATCAGTTCTTGAGTGAATACCTTCAACTTCTTTGAAACCGAAAGGCATCTGGAATTCGATATCTGTTGCAGCATTAGCGTAATGAGCAAGTTTATCGTGATCGTGGAAACGATACTTCTGATCACCAAGACCAAGAGCTTTATGCCATTTTAGACGTGTCTGTTTCCATTGATCGAACCATTTAAGTTCCTCTCCCGGACGTACAAAGAATTGCATTTCCATCTGTTCGAATTCACGCATACGGAAGATGAACTGACGAGCAACGATCTCATTACGGAAAGCCTTACCGATCTGTGCAATACCGAAAGGAATCTTCATACGACCTGTTTTCTGTACATTAAGGTAGTTTACGAAGATACCTTGTGCAGTCTCAGGACGAAGATAAACCTTAAGAGCTCCCTCTGCAGTCGATCCCATCTCTGTTGAGAACATAAGATTGAACTGACGAACTTCTGTCCAGTTTTTTGTTCCTGAAATAGGACATACAATCTCTTCATCTACGATAATCTGACGAAGTTCTTCAAGATTACTGTCGTTAAGAGCTTTTGCAAATCTCTCATGAAGAGCTTCACGTTTAGCTTGATTTTCAAGAACACGTGTATTAGTTGCGCGGAACTGAGCCTCGTCGAAGCTCTCGCCAAAACGTTTAGCCGCCTTTTCTACCTCTTTTGTTATTTTATCGTCATATTTTGCAAGCTGATCTTCAATAAGAACATCCGCACGATAACGTTTTTTTGAATCTTTATTATCTATCAAAGGATCGTTGAATGCGTCAACGTGACCCGATGCTTTCCAAATTGTAGGATGCATAAAAATAGCAGAGTCGATACCTACAACATTTTCATGAAGAAGCACCATGCTATCCCACCAGTATTTCTTAATATTGTTTTTTAACTCCACACCGTTCTGACCGTAGTCATAAACAGCCGATAGTCCGTCGTATATCTCACTTGACTGAAATACAAAACCGTACTCCTTACTGTGAGAGACCAACTTTTTGAAAACATCTTCCTGCTGTGCCATATATTTTAATTTATTCTGTTTTGTTATCTATTAATGTGTAACGTAGCCCATTAAGGGCAGTTTATTACAGAGCGCAAAGTAAATACTTTTTTTGATTATATTTGTATTTTTGAAGGCAGACACCTTTTATATAGGCTAAAAAATATTGAAATGAGTAATATTGACGATAAAGAAATAAACGAAGAAAACTCTTCTAAAAGAGGAGGCTCGAAAAAAAATGATGAAGATCATGAAAGTCACTCTTCTTATAAGGTAGTTGATATTGAAAATCCGGGTGTGAAATATCACCTTTCCGGAATGTATCAGAGCTGGTTCCTCGATTATGCTTCATATGTTATATTAGAACGTGCAGTTCCCCATGTTTACGACGGGCTTAAACCTGTGCAGCGAAGGATACTTCATGCTATGAAAGCTCTTGATGATGGTCGATACAATAAAGTAGCGAACATTATCGGTCATACTATGCAATATCACCCACATGGTGATGCATCAATCGGAGATGCTCTTGTTCAGCTCGGACAAAAAGATCTTCTTATCGATTGTCAGGGTAACTGGGGTAATATTCTTACGGGCGACGGAGCTGCTGCTCCCCGTTATATAGAAGCCAGACTTTCGAAGTTCGCTCTGGAGGTTCTTTTTAATCCTAAGACCACTAACTGGAAATTATCTTACGACGGAAGAAATAAGGAGCCTATAACATTGCCTGTCAAATTTCCGCTTCTTCTTGCCCAGGGAGTGGAGGGTATTGCCGTTGGTCTTTCTTCAAAAATATTGCCTCATAACTTCAATGAGCTTATCGATGCTTCAATATCTTATCTTAAAGATGAGCCCTTTACCATATATCCCGATTTTCAGACTAAAGGTTATATTGATGTTTCCCGTTATAATGACGGCGAACGTGGCGGAAGTGTGAAGATAAGAGCCAAGATTGAGAAAAGAGATAATAAAACCCTTGCTATTGTTGACATCCCTTTTGGAAAAACCACTTCATCACTTATCGATTCTATCCTTAGAGCTAACGATAAGGGGAAGATTAAGATCAGAAAGGTTGATGATAATACTGCAAGCGAAGTTGAAATTCTTGTACATCTCGCTCCGGGTGTTTCTTCCGATAAAACAATTGATGCTTTATACGCTTTCACTGATTGCGAAGTGAGTATCTCGCCTAACTGCTGTATTATTGAGGATAACAAACCACACTTTCTTAATGTTAGCACGGTGCTACGTTCAACTGTTGATTCTACTCTCGAACTGCTAAAACTTGAATTGCAGATTCAGAAAGGTGAATTGATGGAGCAAATGTTGTTTTCTTCCCTTGAAAAAATATTTATTCAAGAGCGTATATATAAGGATAAAGAGTTTGAAAACAGTAAAGATATGCAACAAGCAATTGCGCATGTCGACAAACGTCTTACTCCATACAAACCATCTTTTTACCGCGATATAAATGACGACGATATTCTTCGTCTTATGGAGATCAAGATGGGACGTATCCTTAAGTTTAATGCAGATAAGGCAGATGAACTAATGCTCAAGATTAAGGAGAAGATAAAAGAGATAGATTACAATCTTAATCATATAGGCGATTTTACCATTAAATGGTATCAGCATCTTAAAGATAAATATGGTCATATTTATCCTCGTCTTACTGAGATTAGAAGTTTCGATACTATCGAGATCGCAAAAGTGGCCGAAGCCAACCATAAATTATACATCAATCGCGAAGATGGCTTTATAGGCATGGATCTTAAAAAAGATGAGTTTGTTTGCAACTGCTCTGACATTGACGATGTCATCATATTCTATAAGGATGGAAAATATAAGATTGTGAAAGTTGCCGATAAGATGTTTGTCGGTAAAAACGTACTTTATCTTAATGTATTCCGTAAAAATGATACTCGTACTATATACAATGTAGTATATCGTGACGGTAAAGATGGATTGCATTATATGAAGCGTTTCAATGTAACATCTATTACAAGAGATAAGGAATATGATCTGACACAAGGTAAACCGGGCTCTCGAATAGTTCATTTCTCTGCAAACCCTAACGGTGAAACAGATATATTAAGAGTGACATTCAAACCTAAACCTCGCATGAAGCAGCTTCAGGCTGATATTGATTTCGCCGATATTGCAATAAAAGGACGTGCTTCAATGGGAAATATTATGACTAAGAATGAAGTGCATCGCATAGTATTGAAGGAAAAAGGAAAATCAACACTTGGTGGTCGTCAGATTTGGTTTGACTTTGATGTTAATCGACTGAATACTGACGGTCGCGGTACTTTGCTTGGCGAATTCAACACAGGTGATTCTATACTTGTAATTCTTAAAAACGGCGATTTCTATATCTCTTCTTTTGATGTTACCAATCATTACGAGGAGAATATTCTGAGAATAGAGAAATATGATCCGCATAAAGTATGGACAGCCGCTCTTTACGATGCAGATCAGAAGTTTAGTTATTTGAAACGTTTCAAACTTGAAGCAACAGCTAAGAAACAGAATTTCGTTAGTGATAATCCTAAATCATATCTTATTACATTAAGCGATAATGATTTTCCTATATTTAAAGTTGTATTCGGAGGAAATGACTCGTTTAGGGAAGCACAAGTAATAGATGTCAATGAATTTATTGGGGTTAAAGGATTTAAAGCAAAAGGAAAACGTATTGCTACATATAATGTAGAAAAGATCACCGAACTTGAACCTTTGAAAAAGGAGAAACCTGTTTCTCAAGATGAATCAGGTCCTGCCGATGATGAAAATGATTTGGATGCAGAAGCTCTGGCGCCTAATAACGATTCGCCTCAAGGAACACTTTTTTAAAAAAATATTTTCAAATAAATAATATATAGCCATTTGACATAGTTGTTGTCAAATGGCTTTTTTTATACCCTCTATTCTATCCATTGCATATATGTTTTGACTTTACATAGAATTTTATTTTCTCTAAACAAAGTTGTATCCTAACAGCCTTTAAGATATTAAGTGTAAGCGGGATAATTTAATATATATTCCATTGTATGAAGTATAATAAAATATTAAAACATATTATGCATTACACTTTTTAATAAAAAAAATAAAAATAAATATAATTAAAATATTTATATCTTTGAACACTTGATTGTTGAGAAGAGCATAATTAGAAATTTACGTGATGTTTATAACACTAAAAAATAATCACAAAATACATAGATTATGCTTATAATTAGCAACAATATTCAAGCATTGTTAATTTAACGCAAAAGAAAAATTCAAAAATATTGATAAATAACCCTTCTCAAAATGCATGGTATTGCTTTAGATAACATCTAAAATTATGCGGCAATTCTTAGTTTTTGTCGAATACTAAAAAAAATAATCAATATTGTTTTAGATAACTTTTAATACTATACGACAATTCTTGAGTTTTGTCGAATACTATTAGATATATGATTATTTGAAAATATAAAAAGCTATAAATTATAAAATTATTCAATATTAAAATCCAATTATTATGCGCAAAAATTACTTAAACAATAGTAAAAGACTTGTTGCCATTTTTGCAGTGACTATAGGAATGCAGGCTTCCTTTGCTGCTACCGAAGATGCAATTCAGGGAGTTGATATGACTGATGCATATCTTATTAATCCAAGTTTCGAAATCTATGATGTAGAAGTAGGTTATTTGGGCGGTTGGGATCTTGATAATTTTAAGAATTCCGGTACAGCTACCGAAGGTAGAACTCAGGTAACAAAAGAAAAGAATAACGGTGTCGGATATTTTGACGGTACTGAGGCTTTGGGAAAATGGGTTAGTCACGGAGGTTCTATCGGTTCTTTTGTTGTATCTCAGACAGTAGAGGGGCTTCCTTCAGGAAAGTATCAAATTTCAGTAGGAGCTAAGGCTATTCAGCAAGAATATATTAATCAACATGTTGAAGGTACTTTCTTGTTCGCGAATGATAGTCAGATATTGATTTCTACTCCTATACTTCTTAACAATTCTAATTATTTGGCAGACAAAGAGCCATATTCAGAATTATTTATTATTAATGTAACACTTAAAGAAGGAGATGATCTTACATTCGGCATAAAGGGTGTAAATGCATCCGCTAACTGGATCTGTTTTGATAACTTCAGAATTTATCTTGTAGAGTCGGATAATATGCTCTCTACATATATCTCTCAAATAGATAATATGCTTAAACCTTATGCATCACCTGATAGTGATTTTGCTAAATTTATTTTAGGTGAGTATAGAACTCCGTTATCTTCTTCCGGCGAATTCAGAGCAAGGTTTGATGATATGAAAAGCAATCGTGCATCAACAGAAGATGATTATTATAAATTATCTGTCGAGATTCGTGATTTTATCACATTGGCTGAGACTTCAAGGGCAGATATGGTTACTCTATATAATCTTTATTATGGTAAATCTGAATATCTAAACATGAATATTGAAGCCGGTATTGCAGATCTGAAAGATTATTATGAGGATGTATTAAATGCTCTTACAGGCTCAACTGCAACTCTTCAGGAAGTCAAAGATTTGATTGCAATTTACGAAGAAACAATAAAAAAATATATTCTTTCAGGTGCTGACGAAGCTACAGCTGATAATGTTATGAATTTCAGTTTCCTAATTGAGAATTCTTCAATTGAAAAGGGTACTCTATCCGGTGATTTTTATACTGTAGATGCTTGGCAATGTGCAAATTCGGGAGGTATCGGAGGTTATCTATGTTTCGATTCACCTAATACCGGTAATGTTGCTCTTGAAGTATGTGGCGAAACACCTTCTGCTATATCATTTAATTATTATCAGGAAATTGAAGGTTTGCCGGAAGGTTTATATATAGTTAAAGCAAAAGCTCGCGCGATACAGGGAAAACCTAATGGAAATGCAGTAGTATACGGTGTCGGTCAAAGTGAAAAATATACATCTATTTATAATAAGTTCCTTACCGACAATGGACTTGATGCTTCTGCAGAAGATGATATAATGAACGACGTGACTCTTATGCCTTATGTTGTAGAAGGTGTCTTCCTTGCAGAGGGTGGAACTTTAAAAATCGGAGTTAAAAATATTGGAGAGTTAAGCAATCAGTGGACTCTTGTAGATGACTTTGAAATATGGTATGCAGGTAATCCTGATCCTGCAGCCGGTTACTTGGATGGACTTAAAGGTCGTATCGAAGAAGCAAACAGACTTGCAGAAGGTGAAATGCTTATTGCTGATAAAGAAGCTCTTCTTGCAGCTATTGTTGTAGCAGAGAAATCGCTAACCGCAGCAACTTCTGATGAGGTAAAAGCTGCAACTGCAACTCTTGTTGAGGCTATCGAAGAGGCTAATTCTGCTATAACTCTATTGAATGAATTTGTTAATGGTGTTTATAAAACAGTAAACGAATACTCTTCAGATGAAGATCAGATTGTTCAGATAATGATTGCAGCAAGTGGAAATGTTGAGTCAATTTTTTCTAATTCTTCAACTAATAAAGCTACTCTTGAAGATCTTAACCAAAAACTAACTTCTCTTCTTAATTTCGCAACTGCTTTTGTTGATGCTAAAGCTGAAATGGAAGTTGAAAATTTATATACCCGGGAAGCATTAATTGAGTTTGATTATTCGCTTAAAGACGTTATAGGTATTATGGCTGATGGAGATGTTTATAAGGTTGATGGAGCAATTAGTGCTCTTAATGAAGCATTAATCACTCTTAGAAATTCTGCTCTAAAAGTAGGTTCAGACTATACTCAGTGGATTGAAAATCCAAGTTTTGAAGATGGATTGACAGGTTGGGTTAATGATGGAATGGAGACTCAAACTAATGCTTTATTTGATGAAAAAACAGGTAACATTTATTGTGGGAAAAAGGTATCCGGAGGAAATAATATTCCTGATGTAAGTATTTTCCAAACAGTAACTGTACCTAATGGAATCTATGAGGTTTCAGTTGATGCTTCCGCTACCCAACATGGTGTTGATAACGTTGATGGTGTTTCATTAGTAATATATGATGGTTTAGGCGGAGAAGCTAATCATGATAGAGTTGCAATTTCACGTCAATATATCAAGGCTCCTGTATTAGTTCCTAATCCTGATTATGATCCTGAAATGTATCCTGATAAGCCTGAACTTATTATCATAGAACCTGCAGAGCTTACTTACAAAGCAGTTGTTCGATCTTCTACAGGATTTATTACTTTCGGTATCGAAGCTAAAAACGCAACTTGTAACTATTTGAGATTTGATAACTTCAAATTGAGATATTTTGATATTATTTTATCTATTGAAGATGTTAATGCAGGTCAGGAAACATTCTTTGTAGTGGTAGAAGGAAGACAGATTAAGGTTTATGGTGTTGAAGATTACAACGTTCACTCTGTAAACGGACAACAGGTAGATCCAAATGCAGAACTTGCTTCAGGTATTTATATTGTAAATGCTAATGGCAAAAGCGTTAAGGTTGCTGTTAAGTAATTGAAATTTTAAAAGATTTACCCATAATGGGTGATAGACAATAAAAAGAGGTTATTTCCGGTTATTCGGAGATAGCCTCTTTTTTTTGTTCGCCCTGTCTAGTCCTAAAATAGCGTTACACTAAAAAAGTAACAAAATGAAACAGACAGA
>CAMTOJ010000026.1 GCA_947074145.1 uncultured Bacteroidales bacterium | reverse complement strand
ATTTTTACTCCAGCAATCATCAGCATAAATCATCTTATATTGATTATATGAAGCCCTTACATTTGAAAATAATTTATTACTGAAAATATAATTCCATCGTAAGGAAGTTACGAAATTGCCCCATTTTAACTTAATGTCTTCCTCTTCAAGGTTATTTCCATAGTAATAATCAGAAGACCAATCGTATTTATATTCAGAATGTAAGATATCACTACCATTATAAGAACTTAAAAAAAGACGACTTTTATCTGAGAATTTGTGATTTAATTTAAGATTCATGTCATAAAATTTAACTCCAACCTTCTCATCATCCGGCATGAACGGGCGCATCAACAGATCATAATATGAACGTCTTGCAGATAGCAGAAAGGAAGTTTTCCCTTTAATAATAGGCCCTTCAAAATTTAATCTCGAACTTAAAAGCCCAACTGTAAAAGCTCCATGGTATTTATACATGTCGCCATCATTGGTATGTACATCCAAAACAGATGATATTCTTCCTCCGAATCTTGCGGGAAAACTACCTTTATAAAGATCTACTCTTTTTATTGCTTCGGGACAAAAAATAGAGTTTATTCCTAACATGTGATCGATATTGTAGATGCTAACTCCATCAAGACGATATAGATTTTGTTCTGCACCGCCACCTCTTACATACATACCGCTCAGACCTTCGATTCCTGAGTTAACACCGGGCATCATCTGAATTGTTTTAATAACATCTGTTTCTCCAAGTAGGGCAGGACCGCTCGTTATTTGTTTTACAGGGATCTCAACTGCACCTGTAAGTGTAGAATGAAAATCTGTTTCTTTTCTCTCGGAAAGAATGACCACATCTTTAAGAATCATATTATTTGTAAGAGATATATTTATTACTGTATCTTTTTGCAAATTCTCCTCTATAATAATTGACTTAAAGCCTACATAACTATATTTCAATGATATATTACCGGATGGAATTGAAATACTATAAAATCCATAACTATTAGAGTTCGTTCCTATTGATTTGGATGTTTCATATATTGTAGCTCCGATAAGTGATTCGGCTGATTCCTTATCAGTTACATATCCGCTTATGGTTATTGTTTTGACTTTAGCCGGAGCTATCACAATATGTTTGCCACTTATTTTATAATCTGTATTTGTGTTTTTTAGAGCACTAACAACCGCTTCCTCTATTGTAATATCACTTGCCTTAAGAGTAACTGCCACTTTGAGATTTACTTTATCACTATATACAAATTTATATCTTGTCTTTTGCTCTACCTGATTTATAAACTCTTCTAAATCCCCTTTTTCTATACTTATTGAAATTTTATCCTCTGCATAAATCCTTAGAGAAAAAATTGTCAATAAGAAAAACAATACAAAACTGTTTCGCACCTTAAATTCTTTATTCATCATTACCCCTTAATTTTCTATCAGTATATTTATATTACTATTTTCATTTTCAACTTTATATTCACAACCCGCGGCAAACATTACAAGAGATATAATTTCGTATATTTCATCATCTTGGGTAAATTCAGCTCTTATATATCGAGGTGTTTTATAGTTTTTCATGTTAATATTAATCTGATAGAAAGCAGAAAGTTGCGAGAATATTTCTGTTATGTCAGAGTTTTCAAAATACCATGTTTTATTTTCTGTATTGAAATTTGGACACAAAGTTTCGAGATTCTTCTCAATAGCAATATCATTATGGGAAGCTTCTTGTTTATAGAGAGTAATCGCAGTGCCAGCTATCACAAACATTATGGCGACAGAAGCTGCTGCCGCAGAAATATATCGTTTTAAACTGAGTTTGTTTTTTTGTGGAGAAATACGTTGAATAAGAACATCTAAATTCTCTTCTGCTCCATAACCTTTACCTGGTGATTTGGTAGATCTGTTTAATGCCTCTATTACCTTATCTGTTTTCATAAATAATAAGTAATTTATATACTTTATTATAAAGAGTAATAATAAAAGCAAATTCCCTACAAAGGGGTGAAAAAAATTAATTAAAATATTCGTTTATTTTATCTCTCAGGCGTTTTACTGCTCTTTGTATTTGAGTATCAATAGTTTTTTCGCTAACATTCATTTCTGATGCAACAGCTTTATAACTCATGTTTTCTTCTTTCACCTTTATATATGCATCTCGCATTTTTTCCGGCATATCATTTATACAATCGGTATAAATTTTAAATAATTCATCATTGATTAATTCTGATTCAGGAGAGGTGTTATCGGGTATATCATAATTATCACTCTCATTATATGATAGTATTTCTGATCCGGGTATTTGTTTAATCGCCAGATTTTTAATCAGGATAAACATATAGCTGTCAAAGTCTTTTATCTCAGGAAGTTTATGTCGGTTTTCCCAAATTCTTTCAAATGCTACAAGAGTACACTCTTTTGCCTGCTCTTCATTATTGTTAAAATAATAAGCTATACGGAAGAATTTGTCATAGTACTTAAAGTATAAAATCCGGAAAAATTTATGAGAATTATCATATGCTATCTTAGATATGATTTCTGATAAATCATAATGAGTCATGTTAATAAGCTAAAGAGTATTTGCAATGTGATTTGCAAATATATATTAATATTAACAATGTGTGGGTATGGTAAAATAATTTATTCAATAATACATTATGCTAATTATCCGGAACTTTACGAAAAGATCCCGGAGAAACACCTTTTAAGCGTTTGAATACGCGATTAAAATAGGAAATATTATCAAACCCCACGGCATAACATATCTCTGAAATACTCATTTTTTGTTCTTCCAGAAGTTGACATGCTAAATCAATACGATAACTATTAAGATAGGAGATGAAGGTTTGATTTGTTGCCTTTTTAAAAAACACACAAAATGAAGCCCGATTCATACCGATATGACGTGCTATACTTTCGAGAGTGATGTTTTGTTTGAAGTTGCATGTTACATAAATTTCCGCTTGTCGAAGACGCTCTTTATCTTTATCTATATGTCGTTGTCTTCCGACAATAGTTTGAGAAGTAGAGTTACTTATTAGAAGAAGAATTCTTAAAAACAACAGAGCTTTCTCTGCATCATTTTGTTCGCGCATCTTCATTAATAAGTCTGAAATTAACACAGATATTTCTTTATCGAATTTTATAGCCCCCTCAATAGATTTAATAAAAGTAATCGAAGATGTAAATTCTGTAAAACATTGAGCGCAACGATTTAGAAAATCATTATCAAACTTAATGGTTATATTGGCAATACGACCACGATGGTCAGTAACGTTTCCATCAAAATACCAACAATGCGAGATATGCGGGGGGATTAATATTACTTCTCCGCTTTTAAATGGTTCGTTAGTATCTCCGATTAGTCTTATTCCTGTACCATAGATAATATATGAGAGTTCCCAAGTTGATTGATGATGCAACCCGATCTGTTCTTTAGGATCAAGATGAACATAGTCAAAGAGGAATGATGTCTCTTTATTGCTTGTATTATTTTTGTCTTTTTGTGTCATTCTTATCCTTTTATTTGTTCAATACAAATATAGTGCAAGTATAATAAACGATAATGTAAATAAAGACACTGTTTGATGGATTTCTTTGCATTAAAGAATAATGCAAAATATAATACTTTAATGAAAATGTCAACAAATACGTTAAGCTCTAAACCTCGTTATGAAATATTAGACGGATTGCGTGGAGTCGCAGCTATGTTAGTAGTAGTTTATCACTTGCTCGAAACTTATGCATCAGGGCCTATCGATCAAAAATTGAATCACGGCTATCTGGCCGTAGATTTCTTTTTCTTGCTTTCCGGTTTTGTTATCGGATATGCTTACGATGACCGTTGGGGAAAACTTTCAGTCAAAGATTTCTTCGTTCGCCGATTGGTTCGTTTACAACCAATGGCTGTTATGGGTACGTTGGTGGGTGCTGCATTGTTTTATTTCGGAGCTTGTAGCGCATTTCCTCTGATTTTGGAAACTCCATGGTGGAAAGTTGTCATAATAATTATAGTTGGCTTTTTCATGTTCCCCACACCTCCCTCTATGGATATTCGCGGTTGGTGGGAAGTAAACTCTTTAAATGGGCCGATGTGGTCACTTATGTGGGAATATCTTGCCAATATACTTTACGCCCTTTTTATTCGACGTTTTTCAAAATTAGGATTAACTATTTTCGTTGTTCTGGCTTCATATCTTACCATTGATATAGCTTTTAATATTGATTTATTTGGACTTTTAAGTGAGAGAACAAAATATGCACATACTTTTATTGGAGGTTGGAGTGTCACACCTGAACAACTCTATATTGGTATTTCGCGTCTTCTTTATCCTTTCTTTATGGGTTTGCTTTTATCGCGTCTTAATGCTCTTATTCGGATAAAAGGTGGATTTTATTGGTGTTCGCTCTTTATTACCGCTATATTGGTGATGCCTCGTATCGGAGGAACAGAACATATGTGGATGAATGGTGCTTACGAAGCAATTGTAGTATTGCTTTTGTTCCCGATTATTGTGATGATGGGTGCGGGAAGTCAGATAACAGGTTCTCGTTCAATAAAAGTCTGTCAGTTTCTGGGCGATATATCTTATCCATTATATATTACCCATTTCCCATTAATCTATATGCAGATAGCATGGGTTGGAAATAATCCTGATGTCCCATTTGGAGCTCATGTATTTATGGGTGTATCAGTTTTCCTTCTTTCCTTAGCAGTTGCTTATGCATGTATGCGACTATATGATGAACCAGTACGAGAATGGCTCAGATTGCATTTCATCGTGAAAAATAAAACCAATAAATAAAACTAAGAAATAAAATTATGATTAAAATAGACCATATCGCTGTACATGTTAAAGACTTAGAGGGAGTGAAAGAGTTTTTTATTAAATATTTTAATGCTAAAAGTAATGAATTGTATGTGAATCCCGTCAAAGGAAACAGAAGTTATTTTCTTAGTTTCGGCAATGATGCTCGTTTAGAGATTATAGATAAACCAGAGATAGAGTGGGTCGAACGCAATTTTCGGGAAAGCGGTTATCATCATCTTGCATTTAGTATTGGAGGAAAAGATAAAGTTGATAAACTTACTGAACGTATGTTGAATGATGGATTTAAAGTGTTAAGTGGTCCTCGGCTTACGGGCGATGGTTATTACGAAAGTTGTATTTGTGGGCCGGAAGATATTGTTATAGAGATTACTGAATAAATTTTTAGATCTCCGCAATTTCAAGCAAGACGAATTTTCGTCTTGCTTTTTTCGTATATAGAATTAAATTTAAATAAATGCCATATAGAAAAATCTTATATAATTTAATCCTCTTGATGATAATTCTAAATTATTTTATAGATATCTACTATTTGTAAATTCGTGTACATAAACTCTAACTCTTATATAAAATAATTTTTTCTATTACCTTATTTTTATCGCTTTTTACATAAAAACCTTTCTAAATACCCTTTCGCTTATTAAATATTCTTGCAAATTAACTTAATATAATAATTTCAATATATCCCTCTTATTGTAATAAGAACTTGATGATTATAACTAATTGTGATATATCCATAAATAGATATAGTAGTTATTTTTTCTGTTTGCAAACGATTTCGTTGTTAAATTAAAAATCTATAACAAATTTCATATTGTATGCCAACGGAAAAGTTTTGCTTTGCTCTTAAGTGTGAATATGGATGTATATAATATAAAATTAAGTAAACATTTTAACTTTCTGAGATGAAAAAGTCTATTTTCGAATGGCAAAAAGATGTGTAAATAGCTTTTATGGTGGCATAAGTAAAGAAATGCGGTAAAAAATTGCATATATTTTAAAAATATATACCTTTGTTGCATCAAAGTGTGTAAAGCTATTCAGGTTGTAGTAAAAAGTAAATATTCTATTATTTTGTCTAACTATATTAAAAATGCGTATGAAAAAATTCATTATGTTTTTTCTGGTCATTGTAATGAGTAGCGTTGAGTTATTAGCGCAGAATGTTACAGTGTCAGGAATTGTCAAGGAAGAGGATGGAACTCCTCTACTTGGAGTAACAGTCGTTGTTAAAGGGACCCTTACAGGGACGGTTACGGCTTTAAATGGAGATTACTCAATTGAGGCTCCGAAGAATTCCACTTTAGTATTTTCTTTTATTGGAATGGACACAAAGGAGGAAATCGTGAATGGAAGAACAACCATTGATGTTATCCTTGGTACATCATCCCAACTAATTGATGAAGTTGTTGTAACGGCGATGGGTATTAAACGCTCACGTAAAGCATTAGGTTATGCAGCTACATCAATGGGATCTGATGATATAACATCAGCTAAGTTATCTAATCCAATCGCATCATTGCAAGGTAAAGTGGCAGGGGTAGATGTTTCAGCATCTGCAGGTATGGGAACAACCCAGAACGTGATTATACGTGGTTTCTCATCATTTACTAATAATCAGCCGCTTTATATTATTGATGGAGTTCCAATCACAAATACTCAAAATCGTTCAAATAAAGATAATTTGAATTCTCAGGTAGACTTTGGTTCTGGAATTAATGCTTTGGATCCGGATAATATCGAAGATATGACAATCCTTAAAGGAGCTGCCGCAACAGCTCTTTATGGTTCGAGAGCTGCCAATGGAGTTGTAATGATTACGACAAAGTCTGGTAAAAACTCAGATGGGAAATTAAAAGTATCTTATGATGGTAGTGTCAGTTTTGCACAAGTGGGATTCTTACCAATAGAACAGACAATGTTCGGATCCGGATGGAGTGGAGATATGGCACTTGATGAGAATGGTAGCTGGGGTGCACCATTTGATGACACCGATCGTGTTTGGGGTAACGTTGTTGATAATAGTCAATTGCTAAAGAAATACAAATATCTGAATAACAGGATTAGAGATTTCTACGATTTAGGAGTAGGTTATAAAAACTCTGTTTCGATGAGTGGAGGAACTGAAGCTACGACTTATCATCTTGCTATATCACAAAACTCGTTAGACGGAGTGATTCCAACTAATAATGACTCTTATGACAGATATACTGCAGCTTTTAATGGTGAGCATAAAAGTAAATATTTTGTTATTGGCTCCTCTATTAATGTAAGCAGTGAAAAGAATAAAACTGTAGCTTCAGGACAAGGTACATCATTGTTACGCTCTTTATATGAGATTCCAACCGATGTTTCTATTGTAGATATGAAAGATTATAATAATAAATTCTACAATCTTGATAATTATTTTACTCCTTATGGTATAAATCCGTATTATATACTTAATGAAAATGGAGCAGAACAGACTAAGACAAAAGTTTTTGGTAAATTTCAAATAGAATATAAGATATTGCCAAAACTTTCTGCAACATATAGATTTGGGGGTGACTATGAAAGTTCAATCTCTAAGACTCATGAAGCAAAAATTGAGTTTACAGAAGGGGCGCCAAATGCCGGTTCTTCAACTGAATCTCAAGGTAATTATGAAAGAATTAACAGAGAGCGCATACAGACAAATCATGATGCATTTTTGAGTTTTAATGATCGTTTTGCAGAGAATTTGTTCTCTGTCAATGTTATTGCGGGTTTGAATCTAAACTCTCGTTCATATGATGAAGCGAAAAGTAAGATATCTTCAATTGACATCCCGGGACACTATGATCTAAGCAATTCTTTGACACCTTCCACATCAACTGAAGATGGATTTTTACATCGTTTGGTCGGAGTTTATATGAATGCTGATTTTGGATATAAGGATTACTTATACTTAACATTAACAGGTAGAAACGACTGGTCTTCAACGTTACCAAAGGATAATAACTCATTCTTCTATCCCGGAGCAATGGTTAGTTATATTATTACAGATTTTCTTAATCAACAAGATATAAGTACAGGAGTATTTGATTTTGCTAAAGTTAGAGCATCTTACGGAAAGACAGCTAACGATACAGAACCATATTATGTATATGATAAATATGTAGCAGGATATGTAACTAACCCGGGTTATCCAAGTGTTGATGATTTGAAATTCCCATTAGGAGGAATCAATTCCTATACTACATCGACAACATTGGGAAATTTAGCTCTTAAACCTGAGATGACGACTGAATATGAGTTTGGTCTTGAGTTTTCGTTATTCAATAATCGTTTAGGACTTGACTTATCTTACTATAATAGATTTACAGAGGGTCTGATAGCAGAATTACCATGTGATCCGTCTTCAGGATATAGATATCGTATGAGTAACTTGGGAGATGTTCGAAATCAAGGTATTGAAATTATGGTTAATTTGACACCAATCCGTACAAAAAATTTCTCTTGGAATCTTTCTTATAATTTATCAAAGAATTACAATAAGGTTGAGAGTTTGGATTTGGATGAAGTTTATTTATCCGGTTTTTCAGGAGTAGGTATATATGCAGTTGAAGGTAAAGCAATGGGTCAGTTTAAATCAACTATGGCTGAAACAGTAGTTGTTAATGGTGTTGAATGCACAGTAGTAGATGGCAATGGTAATCCAATGTCAACTACAGAAGAACAATTCCTTGGTAAGGATATCAATGAGAAGTATCGTATGGGGCTAACCAATACATTCTCATACAAAGGTTTTTCATTATCGGCTACATTAGATTTCCGATATGGAGGTAGTATTTATTCTTATACAAAGAATTATATGCATTGGATAGGAAGTTCACCTGAAAGTGTTCTTAATGATCGTAACCCATTTATCATACCTAATTCTGTTGTTAGTGATGGAAATGGAGGATATGTTGAAAATACAACACCGGTAAATCCTTCAGCTCTACACACATTCTATAGTGAGGGAGGTCTGAGACGTGGTGATTATGCAATAATTGATCGTTCTTATTTAAAGCTTCGTAACATAAGTTTGTCATATTCATTACCAAAGTCAATATGTTCGAATATGAAAATTGAAGCTGTGAAAATATCTGCGAATGCCTCCAATTTCTTGTTATGGAAACATAAAGAAAATCAATACATAGATCCTGAAGTAACAACTTTTGGAAATGACTTGAATGCTAAGTTTGGAGAGTACGGATCAAATCCTACAAATCAAAACTATACAATTGGTTTAAATATTGTATTTTAAAAATTAAGAACTTTAGATATGAAAAATAAAATTTTATCAATAATAATAGCAATCACAACACTATCGGCAAGTAGTGGTTGTAGTGATTGGTTGGATGTCAATCAAGATCCCAATGCATTAACAGAGATTCCTGATCCAATCGTTCTTCTTCCTACAGCTCAGGTTACTGTGGCTCATAATCTAATGGGATGGGATTGTGGTTTTGCAGGAGCATATTGGACTCAATATTGGACTCAACATTATACTGCATCTCAGTTTAAATCATTATGTCTGTATGAAACTACTTCATTTAGTACATCATATACATCATTGACTTCGGGTGCTTTGATTGACCTTAAAAAGATTGCAACTCTTACAAAAGATAATCAAGATCAACTCGGATTATATTTTATAGCAGAGGTAATGTCAATATTTACTTGGCAGACACTTACAGATTTATGGGGTGAAATACCATATTTCGAAGCTTTGAGAGGTAATGACGGATTGCTTCATCCACACTTCGACAAAGGAGATGTTATATATGCAGATCTTAAAAGCAGAATAGATGCTGTTCTTGAATTGGATCTATCAAATACAAGTATTACAGCTAGATATGATTTTTATTATGGCGGAAACATGGATCAGTGGAAAGCTTTTGCTAACTCATTGAAACTAAAATTGATGATCCGTCTTTCCGAGACACCGGTTTATGACAATGCTGAAGTTGTCAAATTTATCGAAGAGAACACTTTATTAACTTCAAGCGCGAAAATTGATGGATCGAGATGGAAAGACGAAGAAGGAAAACGCCATCCTATGCTAGAATATCAACTTGGTTCGGCAAACTATATTTCTCAAAATGTAATTGGCTGTAAATCATTTATCGATTATCTTAAGATAAATAGTGATCCTCGTTTAGATGTTCTTTTTAAAGCTCCATCAACAGCAGGTCATAAAGGTGCTTTCTTTGGTGATTATGAATCAAAAGCCGATTCAGATGGAGACGGTACAACAGATAATAAAGAAAGCTATAGTACAGCTGTTTTTGTTCTAAATACTGATTTGATGGTTATGACAGATTGGGAAGTGGCATTCTATGTGGCAGAAGTTTATGCTCGTGCGAATGAAATGGAAAAAGCTCAGGATTACTATGAGAAAGGTGTTAAAGCTTCGTTGACACAGCATGGAATTTCTGATACCGAAATCGTTGATTTCGGATATGCTAAATGGGTAGGAGGCACTACAGAGGAATGTATCAAGCAGATTGCTATGCAGAAGTGGGTGGCTAACTGTAATTATCAACATATTGAATCATTCCTTGAAAGAAACCGTACAAAATATCCTTCTGTTAATGAGATTGATATTGCAAAAAACAGAACAGTTGCTCACAAAGAGTTCCCTGTTGGTGATTTGACAATTTCAGTAGTTGGAAAAGCATTACTTAATAATAATTTACCTGCATCCCCTGTATATCCTGATGCATTGTTACAGCGTAACAACAATTCAATTCCTCAAAAGAAAAATATTGGGGAAAAGATTTGGTGGAATCTTAAATCAGGTAAATAAGCATTGTTAATAATTGACAAATATTAAAATTAAATTTATGAAAAAGTTTAAATATATATTTCTGACTTTTATCATGGCAATATTTGTGTCGTGTGAAAAAGAGACAGAGGGCATATCAAGAGTTACCGTTTATCCTGAAATATCTCTTAAGGGAGATGCGCTTCTTTTCATAGAAAAGGGAACATTTTTTGATGATCCCGGAGTAACAGCAATGGAAGGAATTGAAGATATTACATCTTCAGTAACCATAATAGGTAGCTTAGATACTAACAAAGGTGGATTATATCATCTAATATATAATGCACAGAATAAAGATGGGTTCTCAGCAAGGGTAGAGCGTACTATTCATGTCTATGATCCAAAATCTGTAACACTTGGTTATTATAACACAAACATTGAAAGGTTGCCAAGTGGATCATACAGTGACCTAAGTGTCCTAATATATGGCATTTCCGCTACTGAAATTTACATTTCAGATTTGCTTGGAGGATACTATGCACAAGGTCGTAATTATGGACCTACTTATGCACCTGCCGCTATATTAAGTATATTGTCAGACAACACAATCAATCTAATTTCCGGTGGTTTTGTTGCCGGTTGGGGTGATTATGTTAAATCTTGTACCGGAACTTATGATCCGACAACTAAAGTAATCACCATTTCTACCGAATATGCAGGTATGACGTTTAACTCAACATTTGTATTATAAAAAGATTCACTATGAAAAGAATAAAATATTTAATAACTTGCATGGTGTGTGTTTTGATGCTCACTTCGTGCTACAAAGAGATTGATAATTGGTACACAGAAACATCAGGAACAGATGGACGTTGGTACGTTGTCATTGATGCGGTTGATGAAAAGGGAGAGGTTGTGATTGAAGACTATTATAATAAAGGACGAATTGAGATCTATACATACAATACTGCCAATAATAAAAGTGATGAGATGTGGATTGATGATTTGAACCATTTTTGGGAGTTCAAAATAAAAGCTAAAGTAGATCAGAATTCTCTTACTTTTAGTGCAATAGATGCACAGAATGTTACTTATGATTGTAAAGTTACTGTTACTGACGGTGTTGTAAAAAAGAAATTCTATACCACACCCGGAGGATATCTTGCAGATTATATTGAGTTCTATGTAACTTTTGATGATGATACTAATCCTGAAGAGTATGGATTCAGTAAATATAAAATCTACGGTTACAAATATACAGGATTCCCTGAAGATAAGTAATCTATCGTTTTTATAATAATTATAAAAGCCTCAAAAATTCATATTGAATTTTTGAGGCTTTTTTTGTTATTAAGATTAAAGCATTTGATAAATAGATTATCTATATATACCGATGAGTTTAATTTTCTAATCAATCAAAATTAAGATTTTAATTTTCCCATAATCCCTTTTCGAATCTCTCTTTGCTCTTTTTGGCAACCGTAATTAGTTCCGCATTAATGATTAGCTATTACCGCAAAATTCAAAGCTGTGTCCAAATCGTTCATTAGCTAATTAATCACTTTGCCACAGCTTTGGAATTTATGATCATAGCTAATCTATTTAACGCAGATTGCACTGATCTTTAAAAAGGGTAGGGAGAAATAAAAAAGAAGCTTTGAAATCATATCTTACATATATATTTAAATTTGACTCTATTAATAATAATATATACATTAGCTTAAGATTAATATATTAGATATGAGAGAATTAATAGAATTAAGATTATGTGATATTAAATATGCAGAATCATTTACAAAACATATTAACAATTATAATGTCTATAGAAATTTCAGAGATGCATTTCCAAAACCATACAAGATAGAAGATGCCTATGATTTTCTTTCAAATTGTGCTCAAAAAGAGAATCCTGAAAATTTCATTATAGATTATAAAGGAGAATGTATAGGCGAGATAGGATTTAGTATATCTACCGATGTGGAACGATTTAGTGCTGAAATAGGATATTGGATTGGAGAAAGCTTTTGGAACAAAGGTATAATGACAAATGTATTAAAAAAATTTTCCGATTATGTTTTTAATAATACATCGATACAACGACTATATGCAAATGTATTTGAATCAAATCCATCATCAATGAAAGTATTAGAAAAGGCAGGATTTACAAGGGTTGGTATAATGAAAAGAGCCATTTATAAAGATGATAAGTTTATGGATTTATACCATTATGAAAAAATTAAGCCAACCCATACAGAAAATTGATATACTTAATATATTTATTTTTCAATGTAATTTTTTGAGAAACCATTAATACAAATCACGTTTATCTGATAAATTTAAAGATTGCTTTATCGCTATTTAATCAAATAGCGATAAAGCAATACGGTATATCCATTGAAGAAAAGAAATAAAACAATTACAATTGTTTGTCTACACTTAAGTAATGCGGAACATAACCTACTAAAATGAAACTCGAGATTAAATATCAAATAATTGCAAAAGCAATTGCTGAACAAATAAAAAATGGTGTTTGGGAAGTGGGATAAACTTCATCTGGGAATAGCGCAACAAAGAAGACTGTTATTTAGTAGAACCCCAAAAATAGGATTGTTAGATTTTTAGTAATGATCAATCTAATAATTTCAATAGAGATTCAGGCAATTTAGGCATTGCACCATGTTGCGTGCAGACATAAGCTGAAACTTCCACCGCTAATTTATGAGCTTCGGTCATAGACTTACCTTTTAGTATAGAGGCACAAAAGGCGGCGGTAAATGAATCGCCTGCGCCGACAGTATCTGCTACCTCTACTTTTGGAGTTGTCAGGAATGAATATTCGTCGCTTGTAAATACATAACTTCCATTAATACCACAAGTTAGTATAAGCATTTTTAGATTATATTTTTCCAATAAAGATCGGCATTTATCTTGTAAGTCTATTCCGGGATATTCAAATAAACGACTAACAATAACAAGCTCTTCATCATTTATTTTTAGAACATTACAACGCTGTAATGACTCTTCTATTATCTCTTTTGTATAAAAGTTTTGACGCAGATTTATATCAAATATTTTTAATTGCCCTTCATTCTCAGGTATTGTATCAAGGAAACAGGATATTGTTTTATGACTAACATCATTTCTTTGTGCAAGTGAACCAAAGCAAACTGCCTGGGTTTTGAGTGCAAGGTCTCTCAATTGATCGTTAAACGGTATATTATCCCAAGCCACATCTCTTTTTATATCATAACATGGCACGCCTTGCTCATCAAGTGTTACCTGAACGGTCCCTGTAGGGTAGTTTACCCGAGGTAATGAGTATCGAAGATTAAATTTATCAAAAGTTTGGATTATTTCATCGCCAAGAGGATCGTTTCCGATAGCACTTACTGCATATCCTTCAAATCCAAATTGTGAAACATGGTATGCAAAGTTTGCCGGTGCACCACCTATCTTTTTCCCCTCCGGTAACATATCCCAAAGAGCCTCTCCAAGACCTATTATAACTATATTCATATTACTTATTTATATTCGATTAAATCCGAAGTTATTAGTTGGATTAATGATCTTTCCTTATTTTAAACATATAAAATAACAAATAAATAACTCCGATGGTCATTACTGCTATAGCTCCGTTTTGTCCGATAGCATCGCTTGCCACTCCCATTGCCAATGGAAATATTGTACCGCCAAATAAGCCCATTATCATTAAACCTGATACTTCATTCTTCTTATTGGGCATAGCAAGTAGTGCTTGAGAAAAGATAATAGGGAAAATATTGGAGTTCCCAAAACCTATCAAAGCTATGCAAATATAGATTAAAGTGATAGATTGGAAAATGAACAAACCAATCATAGCAGAAAGCATACATATTACGCCAATACCAAAAAATATTTTAGCTTCTATTTTTTGCAAAATAAAGGAACCTGTCAGACAACCTAATGTTCTGAATATAAAATACAGACTTGTTGCAAACCCTGCATCAGAAAGTGTCAATCCGAAACGCTCCATTAATATTTTAGGGGCTGTGGTATTGGTTCCTACATCGATACCTACATGACACATAATACCAATAAAGCAGAGAAGAACAAATGATTTTCCTAATAAACCAAAACATTGTGCATATGTGGATGGTTTTCCTTCCTCTTTTTCTTCCACAATAGATGTGGCATTAAGTAAGAATATTGCAACAATTGCAATGATCATATAAATAGGGAAGAGGACTCTCCATCCTAATCCTAATGTTGGTATTGCTTGAATAGCTCCCCACATAGCAAGGTATGGAGCTAAAAATGAAGCTATCGCTTTGATAAATTGACCGAAAGTCAGGTTACTGGCAAGTTTATCGGGGTTAACTATATTGGAAAGTAACGGGTTTAATGATGTTTGCATCAATGCATTACCAATGCCAAGTAAAGAGAATGCGATTAACATCAATATGTAACCATCGCCAAAAATTGGTAACAATAAAGAGACGATTGTAACAAGCAAACTAAGCAAAACTGTTTTCTTTCTTCCTATTTTGTTCATTAACATACCGGTTGGCACTGAGAATATAAGAAACCAGAAGAAAACCAAAGAAGGAAATATATTCGCTTTAGCATCGCTTAAGTTTAGATCTGCTTGCACATAATTGGATGCAATTCCTACTAAATCTACGAATCCCATTGCAAAAAAACATAGCATTAAAGGGATTAACTTCAGATAAATAGATTTTGTATTGTTCATAACTTTATTTTTCAATTCGTATTTAATAGAACCTAATCTCAATATAATTATACCATTTCTCATGATTATTCTGTATAATTATAGAGAAGAAGTCATAGAACCTTGTTGAAAACAAAAGTAGTTCACTATTTGTTCTGAAATTTCTCACTATACTATATTTATTGTAAATAATGGAGAAATCGTGAATTGAAAAAAACAGTAGATTCAATAAAAAGGTTTTCAGATATTAACACTCTTCAATCTCTTTACTATAAAAAGGTTTTCTTGCTTTTTGTGATGCATATTCACTTGGTGTTACGCCATAAAGATCTTTGAATGATCGTGAAAAGATAGTTATACTTGAAAAACCTGTAAGATCAGAGATTTCAGAGATATTATAATCAGTGTTTTCAAGAAGTTGCGCTGCCTGTTTCAGACGAACATTTCGAATAAGATCTCGCGTACTTTGATTTGTCAGTTCTTTCAATTTTCGGTGTAAATGGACACGACTTATTCCCACTTCACTTGTTATCATTTCAACATTAAGATCAGGATTACTTAAGTTTCTGTTAATGACATTCATGATTTTATCGAGAAGTTTATTGTCAGAAGACTGCATTTCGAATATTGGCTTCTTAACCTCTTGTTCTTGATTTCCACTAAAACAGTTTCTTAGTATCTCGCGACTTTTTATCATATTGTCTACAGTCTTTCTTACAATATCAATATTAAAAGGTTTGGTAAGATAAGAATCTGCCCCAACGTTTAGACAATCAAGATTATCTTCGTCCTGAGTTTTTGCAGTAAGAAGAATGACAGGGATATGATTGATATTTACATTTTGTTTTATTTTTCGACAAAGGGTAAGGCCATCCATTTCAGGCATCATTACATCACTAATGACAAGAGATGGTGTGTTTTTTAGAATAGAAGAGATTGCTTCTTTACCATTGCAGTAAGCAGTAATATGGTAGTCGGATGAGAGTTCAAGAGCCAGATAGTTTCTTATTTCATCATCATCTTCAACGATTACGATATGTTGTTTGTTTTTAGACTTTTTCGTTTTATCAGTATTTTCTTCTTCTTCATTAATGAAGATCTTCTCTTTATGATATCTTTTTTCTTGAATCTGGGCGTCTGTTACCATTTCATCTGAACTTAGATGAGTATTTCCGAGAGGAATACGTATTATAAAGCAACTGCCAGGACCGTCAATGTTTTTTTGAGATGATACAGTTCCATGATGTAATTCTACAAGAGATCGAGTAAGATGAAGACCTATCCCAGTTCCTACATTAGAATTATTTACATTATTTCGAATTTGATAAAAGCGTTCGAATATTCTGTCTTGTTCCTCTTCCTTGATACCTATTCCTGTATCATTTATTTGTATTTTGGCATATCCCTTATTTTGATCTCTGTTATCACAACTTACATTTATTGAGATATTTCCGTTTTCCGGAGTGAATTTAAAAGCATTTGAAAGGATATTCATTATTATCTTATCAAAATTTGCAGGATCAATCCATGAAAAAATCTGCTCTTTTTCAGATGTGAAATTCATATTAATATGCTTTGATTGTGCCTGAGATTCAAATGTAGAGAAAAGATTACTTATAAAAGATACAATATCAGTTTCTTGAAACTTAAGACACATCTGACCTTTGTCAATTTTTCTTAAGTCCATCAATTGATTAATAAGATTAAGTATTCGATCAGAATTGCGGTACATAACTTTATACATTCGCTGACGACCGGCATCTGAGTCATTAACCATAAGTTGTTGTAAAGGAGATATAATCAGAGACATCGGAGTTCTTATTTCATGAGATATATTTATAAAGAACTGAAGTTTGGCTTCGTTTATCTCTTCAGCATGAATGTGCTGCAACATCTTTAGATTTACTTCTTCTCTATGTTTTTTCTGAATATATATTAGATATAGAAATATTAAGAATAAAATGAAATAAATAATTCTTGCCAATGTTGAATTATACCAAGCAGGTGAAATCTTTATCATTATCTCTGCTGTGTCAGACATCATATTATAGTCAATCGCACGGAATCTGAATCTGTGATTTCCTGGAGTTATATTAGTAAATGAAACACGATTTATACCAGGACGAAGATATACCCAGTCTGCGTTGTCAATTGAATAAGTATATGCAATACGTTCGGGACTATTGAATTCTTTTGTTGCAAATTCGATGGTGAATGAATTATCTTTAGCTGAAAGGTTGAATTCTTTCGCTTCGAAAACAGATGTAGTGATAATTTCTTTGGATCCTGATTTCATACCTGCACGTACGGGGGTATTATGTAGATAAAAATCAGTAATATGTACATTCCATTTTTTAGCTGGACTTATAATTTCTTGAGGATTGAAATAGGTGATACCATTCATGCCACCGAACCATAGATTTCCGTTCTTATCTTTATATGAAGCATTCTTACTAAATTCATTTCCCTGAAGGCCGTCGCCTACAAAGAAATTTATAATTTTTTTGTTCTCCGGATTAAATTGAGAGATCCCTGCATTGGATGATATCCATAGATTATTATTCGAATCTTCTTCAATGGCAAATATGACATTACTTGGTAAACCGTCTTTGGTTGTGAATTTCTCAATAGTTTTGTCTGATTGATTCCAGGCAACAAGACCATCCGAAGTACCAAGCCATACTTCTTTTCGAGAACGACTTTTATAAATTGTATGGATTATGTTTTTACTTAGTTCTGATTCACATTTTAAATCACGACCACTCATATCAACACAACATATACCATCGTAGGTTCCTATATAGAGTTTATTTTCTATATAAAAAAGAGAACTAATCCATTTGTCAGTTTTGATATAATCAGGTTGTACGGTTTTTCCAGTTAGCATATCATAGTAAAACAATCCACCACCCATTGTTGCTATCCAGAGTCTCTTGTAATTATCTTCCACGATATTATAAACGCGAGGAATTCGCTTTCCATTGCAGTCTGTAAGATCGTTAAGATAGGTACAAATGCCGGTATTACGGTCGATTTTCCCCATACCTCTTGTGAACGATCCAAACCACAGATTATGATCAGAATCTTCATAAAGATTCATTATTATATTAGGCGTAGAAGATTTTCCCGTTGATTTAAAATGAGCTTTTTTTTCACCCTGATCAGTTATTCCATAAAGTCCATCGTTATCAGTGCTTATCCACAATACACCTTTGTGGTCGCGTAATAATGAAGTAACGGCACAGGAACCAATGATATTTTTATCTATCGATTTATGTCCAATATATTTAAAATTATTAGTTTGGGCAGGAATCATCATTACCCCTTTTTGAAATATAGAGATCCAGAAATTACCTGAATTATCTTTCATGATATTGTGAACTTTAGATTCGGAAAGATCAAAATAACTATTGTTTAGACGATTGTCAAATATAGTAGAGGTGCGACAGTTATATATTTTCATCCCATCTCCGTCGGTTCCAATATATATCTCATCCTGATTAGCTTGATAAAGCGATTTTATCGAGAAATTTGTCTCTTTGCCGTTATATAATATAGGAATGAATCTATCGGTATTTTTATCAAAACGAAATAATCCGTTAGCGATTGTTCCTACAAATATATTTCCATAAAAGTCTTGTCCGAGTGCTGTAATTATAATTTCATCTTTCTCAATGCTATATTCTTTATAGTTTCCGGAAGTATCGAAACTAAATATTTTGTTTTCATCTTTAACAACCCATAGGTTTTCATTTTTATCTTCAAGAATAAAATCTGTTATTATAATAGGTACAGGTAGATTTATAGGTTTAATAATAAGCTCTTCATCTTTAATTGAAAGTATACTTAATTCATTACCAGAAATTAAAATATCTCCGTTTTTTCTTTGTAACATCATTCCGATATTACTATAAAAATGTGTCCCATTCTCTCTTAGTGCCGGTTTTGAAAAGCAATCTTTGGATGGTAAATACATTTGAACACCATTATAGGTCCCAATTAACAGGTTCCCTTTATTGTCCTCGAATAAGTTTCTGATAAAATTATGACGAAGAGTATTTTCTTTATCCGGATCATTTTTATATGTTATGAATTTAGCTCCGTCATAACGGTTAAGACCATCTTCAGTAGCTATCCATATTAAACCGTTCTTGTCTTGATAGACTTTGTTTATTAGACTGCTGGAGAGCTCTCTGTCAGCCGTGAAAAGTTTTATAGATTGAGAATGGCAATATATGAAACAGAATAATAGAAATAATAATGTGTTTAGTCTCATGGTCGATAATGTGAATGTGGTATACAAATATAATTATTAAATGCAATATTGATAAAAAGTTAAAAACTATTCTTGAAAATTAAACATGTAACATTGAAAAAAATATAAATGTCAGATATCCAATAACTATAGGCCGATTATGTAACATGCAGTATAACACAAGTAGTATTGAGTTGAAAACTTGTAATATAGAGTAAATAATAGGGAATGTCAAAGCTGTATAAATATTTGCTGATAAAATATATTTGCTGATGTTAAATAATAACCTAATTAAAGTCTAATTGAAATTCCATGAAAAACAAACTTAATTTTTATCGACAGTTATTTCGCACTCTTTTAACATGTGTCATGTTTTTATCTTATTGTTCTATTGCTGTATCATCTCCTAAAAAAAACAATAAGAAAAATACTCCTTTATTCAGTAATTTCAGATATGAAGGTGATGACAATGTATATCGTGAAAAACCGCTTAATGATAATGAGTTTTATTCTGTAATTCTTCAAGGTTGTTATCCTGATCCGAGTATATGTCGCAAAGGCGAAGATTATTATCTGGTTTGTTCATCATTTGCAATGTTTCCCGGAGTGCCAATTTTTCATTCAAAAGATCTAGTAAACTGGAGTCAACTTGGTCATGTTCTTGAACGTGAGAGTCAACTTGTCGTAGGTGATTGCGGTATAAGCGCCGGCGTTTATGCTCCTGCGATAAGATACAATAAATATAATGATACATTCTATATGATAACTACTCAGTTTTCGGGTGGATTTGGCAATATAGTGGTTAAAACAGATGATCCGGCAAAAGGTTGGAGCGATCCATACAAACTTAATTTTGACGGTATAGATCCTTCGATGTTTTTTGATGAAGATGGCAAGGCTTATGTTATTCATAATGATGCACCAAAAGAAGGTGAAACACTATACAATGGCCATCGAATAATAAAGATTTGGGAGTATGATCTTGAAAAGGATCAAGTCATAACCGGAACAGATAAAATGATAGTAAACGGAGGAGTAGATATCACTAAAAAGCCTGTATGGATAGAAGCTCCTCATATTTATAAAAAAAATGGAAAATATTATTTAATGTGTGCAGAAGGGGGAACGGGAGGCAATCATAGTGAGGTGATTTTTACAAGCGATAATGTAAAAGGTCCATATGTACCTGCTCCCGGAAACCCTATTCTTTCACAAAGACATCTTCCTGCTAATAGAAGCCACAAAATTGATTGGGCCGGTCATGCCGATATAGTAGAAGGACCTGATGGGAAATATTACGGAGTATTTCTTGCAATACGACCAAATGAAGCTGAAAGAGTGAATATAGGAAGGGAAACTCTTATTCTCCCTGTAGACTGGACCGGAGAATATCCCGTATTTGAAAACGGATTATTGCCAATAGAACCCAAACTTAGACTTCCCCAAGGTGTAACTAAAATAAAAGAAGAGGAAGAATATTTTCCAAATGGCAATTTCTGCATCAATGAGAATTTTACTTCAACTAATCTTGATTTTCGATGGATAGGTCTAAGAGGTCCCAGAGAAAAATTTATAAATTCAACGAAGAACGGTCTTAAAATTATCCCTTTTTCTAGTAATCTAAAGGAGATAAAACCTACATCCACACTATTTCATCGTCAACAACATTCTGATTTCTCGGTGTCGGTAGATATGGATTTCAGACCCGAAAATAGTAATGAATGTGCCGGAATCACTTTTTATCAAAGTGAAAAATTTCATTATTTGTTAGGTGTTACTAAGCGAAATAAAGATTATGTGGTTTTCCTTGAAAGAGTTGAAAACGGAAAATCAACTTTAATTGCATCAGAGGTGGTAGATATGAAATCGGGGATCCGAATTAATGTTGACGCAAAAGCAGACAAATATGTTTTCAGTTACTCCTTAAAAGACTCAGATAATAAGAAATCACAATGGGAAGTTAGCGGAGATATTCTTTCAACAAATGTAGCAGGAGGATTTACAGGATGTCTTATTGGTCTTTATGCTACTCAATCAAATGATGTTCAGTTATAAAAAATAGATATTATGATAAGATTAATTCTTTCATTTTTTATAATAATTTATTTTTCTAATTGCAGTGGAAATATAAAAAGATCTTCCATAACTGATGAAAATATGGAGCCCATAACCGTCATCAATCCGGTCATAAATGCTGATGTGCCTGATATGTCGGTAATAAGAGTTGGAGATTTTTATTATATGATAAGTACAACTATGCATCTTATGCCTGGAGGACCTGTTATGCGATCCCAAGATTTAGTAAACTGGGAAACCATAAGTTATCTCTTTGACAGACTCGAGGATCATCCGCGTTACGATCTTATAGACGGGACTGTTTACGGAAAGGGACAATGGGCTTCTTCCATAAGATATAAAGATGGTAAATTCTATGTCCTTTTTTCACCTAACGATGAGCCATATAAAGCTTATATCTATACAACAGATGATCCGACAAAGAAATGGAATCTTCATTCAAGACTGAAACATTTCCATGATGCTTCACTTTTCTTCGATGATGACGGACGAAATTATGTTTTTTATGGAACAGGAGAATTACAAGAGCTAAATTCTGATCTTACAGATATAAAGGAAGATGGACTCAATATGGTCCTTTTCGAACGAGATGAAGAGGAATATGGGTTACTAGAAGGAAGTCAGGTTATAAAACATAATAATAAATATTACCTCCTTATGATATCTATGGTATGGGGAGAACCGGGAAGAGTAAGACGTCAGGTTTGCTATCGAGCAGATAAAATTACTGGTCCATATGAGAAGAAAGTAATTCTTGAACATGATTTTGCAGGTTACGGAGGTGTAGGACAGGGATGCATATTTGATGGAAAAAATGATGACTGGTGGGCAATGATATTCCAGGATAGAGGAGGAATAGGGAGAGTTCCTATGCTTATGCCTTGCAGATGGGAAGATGAATGGCCAATGCTTGGTGACAACAACGGTTTTGTACCGGAGAAAATGGAAATGAAGGCATATTGTAATACTAATTTTAAAGGAATATCCGGAAGTGATGAATTTAGTAATGATACACTGTCTTTATTCTGGCAATGGAATCATAATCCTATCAATGATAAATGGTCATTAACAGATCGCCCCGACTTTCTGAGACTCAAGACAAGTAGAATAGTAGATAATATTTATAATGCTCCTAATACAATTACACAAAGAATGCACGGACCCGAATGTAGCGCTGTTGTAGCTGTTGATATCTCTGGTATGAAAGAAGGTGATGTTGCAGGATTTGCGGCTTTCAACAGCAATTCTGGTATTTTGTCCGTAAAAAAAGAAAAAAACCGAAAAAAACTAAGAATGTCAACAAATGACGTAGCTTTTACAGATGACAAGAAAATGAAAGTGACAAATGTAAACGAAATAGTCATTGAGGAGAAAGAGATTAACCAAGATATTATTTATCTGCGTATAGATGCAGATTTTAATCACGGAAAAGATTTAGCAACTTTTTATTATAGCCTTGACAATAAGGAATGGATAAAAACAGGATGTGAGGTGAAGATGATTTTTGACTATCGACGTTTTTTTATGGGTAGTAAGTTTGCCATATTTAATTATGCAACTAAAACTATCGGAGGTTATATTGATGTAGATAATTTTGAAATTAAGATGTGTGTTCAAGAATAAGTTATTTAAATGTTAATGTACGGTTATGGAGTGACGTGAGTCATTCCATAACCTAAATCTAAAGAATTAATTAAAAAATAAACAACAGCATAAAAATGAAATATATTATAACGATTCTTTTTCTCATTATGACTTTTGTGACAGATGCACAAAAAAAAGAGATCTACCTAAAGGAGAAAGGTAAAGGTCAACAACTTATTGTTGACGGAAAACCTTTTCTGGTTTTGGGTGGAGAGATTGGAAACTCGTCAGCTGCATGTTTTGATGATATAGAGACCTTTTTTCCAAAACTTAAAAGAATGGGATTGAATACGATTTTAGTTCCTGCATATTGGGATCTAACGGAACCAGAAGAGGATAAGTTTGATTTTACACTAACCGACAAAGTTATTGATGTAGCTAAAGAAAATAATCTTAAAGTGATATTTCTATGGTTCGGAGCATGGAAAAACTCAATGAGTTGTTATGCTCCTTCATGGTTTAAAAAAGATTATAAGAAATATCCTCGTTCCTATACAAAAGATGGAAAACCTCTTGAAATAGCAAGTGTTTTTTCGGAAAATGTCTTTAATGCCGATAGTAAGGCATTTAGGAAATGGCTTGAACATGTTGCTCAAAAAGATAACTCTAAAGAAACAGTAATAATGATTCAGATAGAAAATGAGATAGGAATGCTTGAAGATGCACGCGATCATTCTGCTGAGGCTAATAAGCAATTTAATTCTCCTGTTCCTCTTGAACTAATGAAGTATCTTGATAAAAACCGAAAAAATATTAAACCATATATAAAAGAAAAGTGGGAAAAGTCCGGATCACTAAAGAATGGAAAATGGACAGAAGTTTTTGGTAATGATATTTATACTGATGAAATATTTATGGCTTGGAATTATGCAGGATATGTTAATAAAATGGCCAAAATTGCCAGACAAATTTATGATGTTCCCTTATTTGTAAATGCCGCAATGAATAGCCGAAATCGAAAACCCGGAGAATATCCGTCAGCCGGACCTCTTGCTCATCTTTCGGATATATGGAAATGTGGAGCACCGGAGATTGATTTTATATCTCCCGATATATATGATAAAGGCTTTCAGAATATAATAGAAAATTACCATTTTATTGGAAATCCTCTTTTTATTCCTGAAATACGTAGGGGGGCAAATAACGGTGTTCAGGCTTTTTATGCTTTTGGTGAACATGAAGCGATAGGTTTCAGCCCTTTTGCTATTGAAGATGGAGATGAATCACAAACCAACCCTTTTGTTCAGGCATATTCTTGCCTTAACGAAATGATGCCATTGATCACTAAATATCAGGGAAGAGGAGTTACTAAAGGATTGCTTTTTGATAGTGAAAATAAAGAGCGTATTATAAAAGATAAAGATATTGTTATAACGGGGCGTCATTTTTTTACTCTTCCTTGGGATTCAAGAGCCACAGATGGTTCTAAATGGCCTGAGGCCGGAGGGATGATAATCCAAATTAATGATTACGAATATATTGTAGCCGGAAGCGGAATTGTGCTTTCATTTACATCAATAGGAGAAAACAATATTTCAAAATCTCTGGGAGAAGATGGTTTTGTGGATGAAGGAGGTGTAGATCGAGATTCGAAAAAATGGACAGGTAAGAAAAGAACCGGAATTCTCTCTGTTGATGAGGTTAATGTATCTCCCCAAGGTGAATTAATATATAAAAAACGACTTAATGGTGATCAAGATCATCAAGGAAGGCATGTCAGAATAGGTGTTGATGATTTTAAGATACTTAATGTGAAACTTTACGAATACAATTAAATCAAATAAATATTATGAAAAATAGCATTCTCACATCATTGCTTACACTTGCCTGTATATCAAGTGGCTGCAGTCAATCAGTTGAAGAAAGAAGGAGTAATCTTAAAGATATTGCTGATGGAAAATTTCTTATCGGAGTAGCATTGAATACGACTCAAACTGATGCCAAAGATGAAAAAATAATGAACCTTGTTAATAAACATTTTAATTCTGTTGTTGCAGAAAATTGCATGAAATGCGAAGTTATTCATCCTGAAAAGGACAGATATGACTTTACACTGGCAGATGAATTTATAAAATTCGCTAATGAAAATCAAATGCATACTGTCGGTCATTGTCTTATATGGCATTCTCAGCTTGCTCCTTGGTTTTGTGTTGATGAAGAAGGTAACAATGTTTCGGCATATATCCTTAAACAAAGAATGAAAGATCATATCCATACAATAGTTTCAAGATATAAAGGCAAAGTTCATGGTTGGGATGTAGTGAATGAGGCTATTGAGGGGAATGGAGAATGGCGAAAATCAAAATTCTATGAAATACTCGGTCCCGAATATATAGAATATGCTTTCCGATATGCTCATGAAGCAGATCCTGATGCAGAACTTTATTATAATGACTATGGAATGAATGAATCGGGCAGAAGAGATAAAACTGTAGAAATGATTAAAAATCTTCAATCAAAAGGTCTAAGAATTGATGCAGTTGGAATGCAAGGACATATGGGGATTGATTATCCTAACATATCAGATTTTGAAACAAGTATAAATGCATTTGCATCAACAGGAGTAAAAGTTATGATCACCGAATGGGATATGAGTGCTCTTCCCACTCTAAACATGGGAGCTAATATAAGTGAGACAGTTGAATTCGAGAAATTATTGAATCCATATCCCGTTGCTCTTCCTGATTCGATAGATATATTATGGAATCAAAGAATGGGTGAATTTTTTAATCTGTTTCTTACATATTCAGATGTTATTTCTAGAGTAACTGCATGGGGATTAACAGATGATAATTCATGGAAGAACAACTGGCCAATGAAAGGTAGAAAAGATTATCCTCTTCTTTTTGACAGAGATTATGAGCCAAAACCATTTATTCAGAATCTTTTTGAGAAAGAATGTATAAATAAATAATGATTGTTTTTATGAAAATAAAAAATATCATAAGTATATATATCGTTGCATTTATTTCATGTATGACGATTAATGCAGATGTTACTCTTCCTGTATTAATTTCAGATGGAATGGTGTTACAACGAGACTCCAAAGTGAAAATATGGGGAACTGCCGATCCCGGAGAAAAAGTGGTAATCTCTTTTCAAAAGAAAAAATATTCAATAGCTACTGATTCTGAAGGAAATTGGAGTACCGAGCTTCTCAATCTTAAAACCGGAGGCCCTTATCTTATGAAAATTAATGAGAAAGAGATAAGAGATATTTTGGTAGGGGATGTATGGTTATGTTCCGGACAGTCGAATATGGAACTTCCGGTACGACGAGTTACTGAGATGTTTGCCGAGGAGATTAATAATTATGAAAATAGTAATATTCGTCAATTTAATGTTCCCGCAGTATTCGATTTTATAGAAGAAAAAGAGGATTTTTTATCAACTTCATGGAAACCACTCACAAAAGAAAACGTAATGTCTTTTTCTGCAATTGCATATTTTTTTGCTAAAGAGATGTATGAAAAAACCGGTATTCCTGTAGGTATAATAAATTCAAGTTGGGGAGGAACTCCTGTTGAAGCATGGATAAGTGAAGATGGTCTTAAAGAGTTTCCAAAATATATTAATGATAAAAAAAGATTTGAGAATTCTAATTATCGAGATGAAATAAAGAAACTTGAATCAATTGCATTCGAGAGATGGAACACTACTTTATTTGAGGGTGATCCGGGACTTCGTTGCCAGATTCCATGGTATAGCAATGATTATGATGATTCACAATGGGAATCATTAGATCTTTTCTCTACTCATTGGGCAAGCAACGGTCTTAATGCGATAAACGGATCACATTGGTTTCGTAAGAACATAAACTTAACAGATGAGATTGATGGCAAATCTGCAATAATAAAACTTGGATGTGTTGTAGATGCTGATTCGGTATTTATAAATGGTCAATTTGTAGGAACTACTTCCTATCGTTATCCTCCACGTATATACAATATACCTGAAGGAGTCTTAAAAACCGGTGAAAATACTATTACTGTCAGACTTATAAGTAACTCGGGTAATCCTCATTTTGTAAAAGAGAAAGCTTATAAGATAGTCTGTGAAGAAAAAGAGATTTCACTCGAAGGTGACTGGAAATATCATAAAGGAGCATCAATGCCTTCGGCTCCAGATATGATGTTTTTCTGCTATAAGCCTGTTTGTCTATATAATGCTATGATACATCCATTGAAAAATTATGCACTAAAAGGTGTTGTATGGTATCAGGGAGAATCCAATGTTTCAAGAAGAAATGAATATGAAGATTTGCTTTCTTCAATGATTAAAGATTGGCGTACAACCTTTGAAAACAATGAACTTCCTTTTTATATAATAGAACTTGCCGATTACTTACATCCAGATGATATATATGGGCGTAAAGCATGGGCTGAATTCAGAGAAGTTCAGGCCAAAGTGGCTCTTGGTAATTCTAATGCCACATTAATAAAAAATTCCGATCTGGGAGAATGGAATGATATTCATCCTCTTGATAAAAAGAGTGTTGCACTACGTGTTGTAGAAGCAATATTAAAAGAAAAGTAATAATCTAATACATAAAAATATGAATTTACAAAGTCAGGAAGCTGTTGCCCCAAAAATTAATATTAAGGCATCCGCTGCACATGAAGTTTCCATGGCTGAGAAGATTGGATATAGTCTTGGTGACTGTTCCGCCAACATTGTCTTTCAGATGATGATGATCTATCAGACAAAATTTTATACCGATGTATTCGGTCTTGAAGGTGCTATTGCCGGTACGGTCATGCTTATCGCCAGAATTGTTGATGCGTTTGTTGATCCGACAGTTGGTATTTTATCAGATAGAACTAAGACTAAATGGGGGAAATATCGTCCATGGGTATTATGGACAGCACTTCCATTTATGGTGTTTTATATTCTTGCTTTTTATAATCCCGGAATAGAGGATAAAGCAGTGGTAGCAGTTTATGCAACTTTATCATATACTCTGCTAATGACCTTTTATTCATTTAATAATACGCCTTATTCCTCGCTTGGAGGTGTAATGACCGGAGACATAAAGGAACGAACAAGTATAACCTCTATTCGATTTGTTGCGGCAACAGTTGCTCAGTTTGTAATTCAGGGATTAACCCTACCTCTTGTAAATAAATTCTCTGACGGAGGAGATATCTCAAAAGGATGGTTTTATACTATAAGTATCTATGCTGCCATAGGTTTTGTATTCCTTATAATTACATTCTTTTCAACAAAAGAAAGAATTGAACCGCCTGCAAATCAAAAATCAGATACTCGTCAGGATATAAAAGATGTTTTAAGCAACGTACCATGGCGTTCAATGTTTCTTCTCACATTATTCCTTTTTACTACACTTGCAATGTGGGGAAGTGCGATGAACTATTATTTTGAAAATTATGTAAACCGCGATGCATTATTTTTATTTCTTGGAAAACTCGGACTTGTAACCCAAAGTGATAACGGAGGAATGTTTTACGGAATATTGAATGCTTTTGGTCTTATTGTTGCTTCTCCGGAAAGAGCATACGAAGTTGGATTCGGAGTCTTCAATATGATTGGAGCATTAGTACAATTTGCCGGCGTTATACTTTTATCAACCTTTTTGGCTAATCGTTACGGAAAGAAAAGGGTATTTATTATTTGCCTTGCACTTACGGCATTTTTTACGGCATTGTTTTATTTTCCTGGAAAAGCAGATATTGAAACAATATTCATTCTAAATATTTTGAAAAGTCTTGCTTACGCACCAACTATACCTCTATTATGGGCAATGATAGCCGATGTAGCCGATTTTTCTGAATATATAAATTATCGTCGTGCCACAGGTTTTGTTTTTGCCGGCGTTGTTTTTGCACTAAAAGTCGGTCTGGGTCTTGGAGGCGCTATTCTTGGATTCCTTCTTTCCGGTTTCGGATATGTTTCAGGATCAGCAGGAATGCAAAGTGATACTGCTATAACAGGAATTGTTTTCTCTTCAAGTATTATACCTGCAGTATGCTTTTTTATAGGCGTTATAGCTCTTTATTATTATCCGATAACAAAAGAATATAACGAGCAGATGCAGACCGAATTAAAAAGAAGAAGATCAAATTAATAAAAACACTTTAAATCTGATGTTTATGAAAAAAGAAAAAAGATATCTCGTTCCGGAACTGTATATGGCAGATCCTTCAGTACATGTTTTTAATGGTAAGATATTTATTTACCCTTCTCATGATTGGGAGAGTGGTATAGAGGAAAATGATAATGGAGATCATTTTAATATGAAGGATTATCATGTTTACTCGACCGATGATATTATGAAAGGCGAGATAAAAGATCATGGAGTAGTTCTTGATGTAGATAATATTCCTTGGGCAGGGCGTCAATTATGGGATTGTGATGTGGCATATAAGAATGGACAATATTATATGTATTTCCCTTTAAAAGACAGAAATGATATATTCAGAATGGGAGTTGCAGTGAGTGATACTCCAGAAGGTCCTTTTTATCCAAAGGAGGATCCAATGAAAGGTAGTTATAGTATAGATCCTGCAGTTTTTTGTGATGATGACGGTGTTCATTATATCTATTTCGGTGGATTATGGGGAGGACAACTTCAACGATATAAAGACAATAAAGCGTTAGAATCGGCACATCTTCCTCAGGGAGACGAAGAGGCATTACCGGCAAGAATAGCAAGATTATCAGATGACATGCTTGAATTTGCAGAAGAACCACGTGCCATAATTATAACAGATAAGGCTGGTAATCCTTTAAAAGCAGGAGATACAGAACGTCGTTTCTTTGAGGCTTCTTGGATGCATAAATACAACGGTAAATATTATTTCTCATATTCTACCGGTGATACTCATAATCTTTGTTATGCAATAGGCGATAACCCTTATGGACCTTTTGTGTATCAGGGAGTAATTATGACTCCAGTAATTGGTTGGACTACACACCATTCAATCGTAGAATATAAAGGTAAATGGTATTTATTCCATCATGATTCGGCTCCTTCGGGAGGCAGGACGTGGCTTAGAAGTTTAAAGGTCTGTGAACTTGAATATGATGATAACGGAAAGATAATCACAATTGAAGGTTTAGACACTCCAAAATTAACTGAGATTGATATTACATTATGCAACACAATATTAACAGCAGAAACAAAAGATTCATGAAAAAAATCTGTTTAACTGTTATCCTTTTTTGTCTCGGAGTTAACACTCATGTTTTCTCCGATGACGGAAGTTCTCTTTGGTTATGTCAGAAGAATGGTGAAAACACTAATGTGACAAGCTATTCGGAATCTGCCACTGTGCAAATTGCCACTGAAGAACTTCAATCATCATTGAAAAATTTTAAAGTTACTTTAAAACAGGATTTTGGAGCATCTGATAAGAAAGAAGGTTATAGCATAAAATTTGAAAAAGGTAATTATATCATATCTTCCCCTTCTGATGCCGGGCTACTTTATGCATCTTATCATCTGATAAGAATGAATGAAACCGGTGAAATAAATTCCGATATCAATATAAAAGAATCTCCCTCTTATGACATAAGAGTTCTTAATCATTGGGATAATCCTGATGGAACAATAGAGCGTGGTTATGCAGGAGAATCATTATGGAAATGGGAAGAATTACCGGGAGTTGTCTCCGAAAGATATCAACAATATGCCAGAGCAAATGCATCAATCGGCATTAACGGTACAGTTCTTAATAATGTAAACGCATCTCCTTCAATTCTTACTTCGGAATATCTTGAGAAAGTAAAGGTATTAGCAGATATATTTCGTCCTTACGGAATCAAAGTTTATCTATCTGTAAACTTTGCTACCCCGATGGTAATTGGTAATCTGAAAACAGCCGATCCTCTTGATAATGATGTGAAAATTTGGTGGAAGAAAAAAGCAGATGAGATATATTCTATTATTCCCGATTTTGGAGGTTTTCTTGTAAAAGCGAACTCTGAAGGACAACCTGGTCCTTGCGACTATGATAGAACTCATGCTCAGGGTGCTAATATGCTTGCAGATGCACTCAAACCACATGGTGGTATCATAATGTGGAGGGCATTCGTATATAGTCCGGAAGATGCAGATAGAGCAAAGCAAGCATATAATGAATTTAAACCACTCGATGGTAAATTCAATGATAATGTTATAATTCAGATAAAGAATGGTCCAATCGATTTTCAACCTCGAGAACCTTACAGTCCGTTATTCGGATCAATGCCAAGTTCAAAGACAATGGTTGAATTTCAGATAACTCAGGAATATTTAGGTTTTTCTAATCATCTTGTTTATCTGGCTCCTATGTGGAAAGAGTTTTTTCAATTTGTGCCTTATAATTCATTAAATGCAATTGCAGGGGTTGCCAATACGGGAAGCGTTGAAAACTGGTGCGGACATCATTTTGCTCAATCCAATTGGTATGCTTTCGGTCGTCTGGCCTGGAATCCGGAATTAACATCTGAAGAGATTGCCGAAGAGTGGATTAAACAAACATTTTCTAAAGAAAAAATATTTATAAATCCTGTGCGCGATTTTATGATGGAAAGTCGTGAGGCCGCAGTCAATTATATGATGCCTTTAGGGCTACATCATATTTTTGCATGGGGGCATCATTACGGACCGGAACCATGGTGTGAGATTGAAGGAGCTCGTCCTGACTGGATGCCTTCATACTATCATAATGCATCGCAAAATGGGATTGGATTTGATCGCAGTTCACAAGGAAGCAATGCAGTTTCTCAGTATCCCACAGAACTGAAATCTCTTTATGATAATCTCAAGACATGTCCCGATGAATATCTTTTATGGTTTCATTATGTCCCATGGAACCATAAAATGCAGTCCGGAAACACCTTATGGAAAGAGTTGTGTTTAAGATATAATAAAGGAATCGAAACAATAAGCAAATTTTATAAAGTCTGGGAAAAACAGAAAGAATTTATTGATCAAGAGAGATTCGAATCTGTAAATTCTAAGTTAGAAATACAGCTCAATGATGCCATATGGTGGCGAGATGCATGTTTGCTTTATTTCAGTGAATTTTCAGGGAAACCCATACCGCCTGAATTTGAAAAACCTGTTTATAATCTTCAAAAAATGAAAGAGTTTCGATTAGATATAACCAATTTTGAAACTCCATCAACAGGATATTTCGAATAGATGTTTTAAGTAATATTATTTTGGCAAAAGGTGTATCAATTCCATAATTTTGATACACCTTTTTATTTCTTCATAAGAATAGATTGTTTACGTGGGTGCAAATTCAGTTAAGTTATTAGATGAAATTTATCAATTTTATTTTAGAAATTTTGGATATCTTTTTTGCTTACCAAGCAAAGAGATTATTAACCCATATAGATTTTTGGAGTGAAATTTAAATTGATTTCATATAAAAAAATCACTCATAATTATAAATAAAACATCTAGTGTAAATTATTTTTTCAATTCTTACAATACATATTATATAGCCTTTAAAGTTATAGAAAACACCATAGGATGTAACATGTTGCATCTTGTAAGTGTCACATTTATAGATGTTTAATGATTTATGTGTAATATGTGGTATAATGATGTTGTAAGGGATACATAAAGATGTAATGCAGAGTCAATTATGTGGAACAATATAGAAATACACATAAATACGATATATATATATTTGATGCATAATAAAGAACTAAAATATTTATCTGACACTAAATATGAGAAACCTTCGAATTCCACTATTTATATTAGCTTGTTTTACTCTATGTTTGTTTATCGTTTCCTGTCGGGGAATAATGATGAAAAAGGATAAAACTATGAATCCTGTACCCGGGATATCTGAAGCAATCTTCGAATATTTCGATTATGAAGGAAATGATGATTTTTACAATGAAAATCCTTTAGGCGAAAATGATAGTTTCTATAATCCAATTCTTCCGGGTTGGTATTCCGATCCAAGTATATGTAGAGTAGATAATGACTATTTTCTTGTAACTTCAACATTTTCATATTTTCCCGGTATTCCTATTTTTCATAGTACAGATTTGATAAACTGGAAACAGATAGGTCATGTGCTTGATAGAAGTTCTCAACTTACAAATATGGAAGGACAAGGAGTAAGTGGAGGGATATTTGCTCCTGCTATAGAATATAATCCATACAACAAAACATTTTATGTAATAACAACAAATGTAGGTCACGGTAATTTTTATGTAAAAACCAAAGATCCTTTCTCAAGTTGGTCTGATCCTATACTGCTTCCTGAAATAGGTGGAATAGATCCATCATTTTTTTTCGATGACGATGGTAAAGGATATATTGTAAATAATGATGTTGCTCCTGGTTTACCCGAATATGAAGGACATCGAACAATCAGAATCAGAGAATTTGATTGGGAAAATGACAAAGTGAAAGGACCGGAGAAAATAATAATCAATAAAGGATCACGTCCTCAAGATAAACCTATATGGATAGAGGGACCTCATCTTTATAAAATCAAAGGTGAATATTACTTGATGGCTGCAGAAGGAGGAACATCAGGTTGGCATTCGGAAGTGATCTTTAAAAGTAACCTTCCAATGGGAGAGTATAAGTCGTGGTCAGGAAATCCTATTCTAACGCAAAGGACTCTTAATCCTGAAAGACCAAATCCTGTAACCTGCGCCGGACATGCAGATCTTATTCAGACCAAGGATGGCGAATGGTGGGCATTTTTTCTTGCTTGTCGTCCAATCAACAACACATTTGAGAATTTGGGAAGAGAAACATTTATGATGCCAGTAAAATGGAGCGAAGACGGATTTCCATATATGACACGTAATGATGAAGTAGTACCAATGATAGAACGTGTAAATGGAGTAAAAAGAGATAAAGAAACAACTTTTGGAAATAAAACTCACTGTGATAATTTCAATACTTTAAATCTTGGATATGAATGGCTTAGTCTTCGCGGACCGATTGATGATTATTACTCTCTTAATTCCGCTCCGGGATTTTTAACAATGAAATGTTCCACTGTAAAATCAACAGAAAAGAGTTCTCCTGCCTTTCTTGCCCGCAGAATGCAACATCACAAATTTGAGTGTTCGACAAAAATATATTTTGAACCGCAAGATGGTGAATATGCAGGCATCCTTCTTTTTAAGGATGAAACACATCAGTATTTCCTTGCAGTAGGAAAGGAATCGGAAAATAAAAAAGTCTCTCTTGTAAAAATATCTGATCAGGGAGATGCAGTATTAGCAAGTCAAATAATTAATCAAGATAGTACATCACTAAAGCTAAAAGTGACATCCAGAGGTGCCCTTTATGATTTTTATTATTCTCATGAGAATGAAAACTGGAAAAAACTAGTAGGAAATATAGATGCATCGTATTTATCAACCAGAATAGCCGGAGGGTTTACAGGAGCTACTATCGGCTTATATACATTCAAAAATCAATAAAAACAACGTGAAAAACAAACAACATGAAAAACAGACCGGATGACAGTTAATGTTTAATATATACATTGCTGTAAAATGATTAACATCTAGAAAAACAATCCCTTAATCTAATATTAATGAAAATTGTAAAATTACGGATTCAAAAGATTCCCGTTATTATTCTCATGGCTTTATTTAGTTGTATTTCAGCTATAGCAGCCCCGGAAGTAGTAATAAACGGAGTGGTGGTTGATGATTTCAATGACCCGATTATCGGTGCCACCATCATAGTAAAAGGAAGTAGTTCGATAGGAACTACAACAGATATTGACGGTAAGTTCACTTTGAAAGTGCCGGATGCTAAATCCATTCTTGAAGTTTCATATATAGGAATGGTAACTCAACAGGTTAATCCTGTTCCCGGAAAGGTAATAAAAGTAACACTGCGTGAAAATCATCTTCAACTTGAAGAGGTCGTTGTCGTTGGATATGGACAACAAAAGAAAGTCAGTGTCGTAGGAGCTATAACACAGACTACAGGAAAAGTACTTGAACGTGCTGCCGGAGTAAGTGATATAGGTGCCGCTCTTACAGGTAATCTACCGGGCGTTATAACAACAGCAAGTTCCGGGATGCCGGGTGAAGAGGAGCCTAAGATTGTGATTCGTGGAGCCAGTTCCTGGAATAACAGTGATCCTCTTGTTCTTGTCGATGGAATCGAACGTCCAATGAGTAGTGTAGATATCGCTTCTGTACAATCATTATCAGTACTAAAAGATGCATCAGCTACTGCTGTATATGGTGTGAAAGGAGCTAATGGAGTAATTCTTATCACAACAAAACGAGGACAGGAAGGCTCGGCACAGATTAATGTTTCATTTAATTCAACACTGAAATATCCGTCAAAGTTGCCAGGAAAACTTGATTCTTACGATGCTCTAATGGCAAGAAATATGGCTGTTGAAAATGAGTTGTCAATTAGTCCCAATTCTTGGGCTAATATCACACCTCAAAATATTATCAATAAATATCGTAATCCGGCGAGTATTGCGGAGGCTGAAAGATATCCAAATGTTGACTGGCAGGATGTTTTATTTAAAGATTATGCCATGTCATATAATGCAAACGTAAATGTATCCGGTGGAACAAAATTTGTAAAATATTTTGCTTCTATGGATTATATTAATGAAGGAGACCTTTTTGATGTTTTCGATAATGGAAGAAATTATAATTCGGGATATGGTTATGATAGGATTAATGTAAGAAGTAATCTTGATTTCTCAATCACTAAAACTACAACCTTTAAGATGAATATAGCCGGTTCTACAGGTTACAAGAAAACACCATGGAACAATTCCAGTTACGATAGTTCAGCAGATTGGGCAATTGCTCAGCAATGGGCAGGAGCATATAATATTGCTCCCGATGTATTTCTTCCGAAATATTCAGACGGTTCATGGGGATTTTATCCTAATATATCAAACGTAACAAACTCGGCAGAAAATATCTCTCTTGGAGGTACAATGAATACAACTACAACCAGGATAACTACCGACTTTGCTCTTGAGCAGGATCTTAATTTTATAACAAAAGGTCTTTCTGCTCGTGCCTTAGTTGCATGGGATAATACATTTGTTGAGTGGAAAAGAGGTATCAATGACCTTTATAATGACGCACAACGTAAATGGATAAATCCTGAAACAGGAGAAGAGATATACAGAAAACAGTATGATAATAACACAGGTTTCGACTATATGGAAGGGGTGTTATGGTCAACATCCGGAGGCGAGGTTCAAGACTGGTCAACACAGCGAAATCTAAACTATCAGGGGCAACTTAACTGGGCAAGAACTTTTGCAAAGAATAATATCACAGCAATGGGTCTTTTCAGTCGTCAGGAAAATGCAAAGGGTAGTGTGATTCCAAGTTATCGTGAAGACTGGGCTTTCCGAACTACATATAATTATAATGATAGATATTTTATTGAATATAATGGAGCATATAACGGTTCTGAAAAATTCAGTAAAGAAAACCGATTTGCCTTTTTTAATTCAGGTGCAGCGGGGTGGATGATAAGTAATGAAAGATTTATGAAACCTCTTTCTTCTGTTATCGACATACTTAAAGTGAGAGTGTCTTATGGAGAGATTGGAGATGACAATATCTCTACAAGATGGCTTTACATGAATCAATGGGCTTACGCAGGGACATCATCACTTGATATAAACCGAGGAGAAAGTCCCTATACTTGGTATCGTGAAATAGCTGTTGGAAATCCTGACGTAAGATGGGAGAAAGTAGCAAAAACCAATTATGGTATCGATTATTCATTTTTCGACGGACTTATAGCCGGTAATGTTGAGATATTTAGAGATAAAAGAACAGATATTCTGGTAAGTGGTTCAGAACGTTCAGTTCCTTCATATTTCGGAACAACACCTGTAACTGCTAATCTTGGTAGAGTTAAAACAGAAGGTTACGAAATCGAATTACGTCTTAGTAAAAATCTTGGAAAAGATATAAGACTATGGGCGAATATGAATATGACTCATGCAAAAAATACAATTCTTGAAAAAGATGATGCCGAATTACTTCCGGCTTATCAGAAAATGGCAGGATACAGTATCGGTCAAAATAAATCATATATAAATTCAGGATATGTAAACACATATGATCAACTTTATGGTAGTCCACAGCATGATAATAATGATGCAAGCAGACTTCCCGGAGATTATTATATAATCGATTTCAATGGTGACGGAGTTGTTGATAATAAAGACCAAGCACCATATGGATACTCTGATACACCGCAAAATACATATAATGCAACAATCGGTTTTGAATGGAAAGGTTTGAGTGCTTTTGTTCAATTTTACGGAGTAAACAATGTATCGCGCGTGGTTCACTTGACAAGTTTCGGAAGTCAAATGAATACTGTGTATGATGCAGGATCGTGGTGGGCAGAGTCTGGTGAAGCAGCAGATGTAACAACACCGCGTTGGTTGTCAGCTCAAAGCGGATATCATAACGGAACACAATATATGTATGACGGTTCTTATGTCAGACTTAAAAATGCAGAGATAGCTTATACATTTACCGGAAATGGTATTAAAAGATTAGGAATAAGCAATCTGAAACTTTTTGTTAATGGAAATAATCTTTGGGTATGGTCGAAAATGCCTGATGACCGAGAATCAAATTATGCAGGATCCGGAAACCAAGGAGCTTATCCTACAGTAAAACGCTTTAATTTTGGAGTGAAATTCACCTTATAATCTGATACACAATGAAAAAAATATATAGCACGCTTTTATTCGGATTCCTTTCTCTTGCATCGGTTTCACTGGTGTCTTGTGAGGATTATCTTGATAAGGAAGCCGATTCTAACGTATCTGAAGAGGAGGCTTTCAGAAACTTTACCAATTTTCAGGGATTCATAGAGGAGATGTACAATTGTATTCCCGATAAGATGAAATGTAATTGGTGTCCTTCATGGAACTGGGGTGACGATGAAATATTCAATCCCGCAGCAGACAATAAAATGACAAATCAAGTAGATTTGGGAAACTTCAGAGCATGGTCAACAACGGGTAACTGGCTTTACAAATCGGGAAGTGATCCAACTGCTACTTATCATCCATACAGTGATGGTAACGCAAAATTTAAACATTCTCTATGGCCACATGCCTGGTATTGTATAAGAAAAGCAAATATTGGTCTTGAGAATCTTAGTAAACTTACAGAAGCAACAGAAGAACAGAAAAAACTTATAGAAGGCCAACTTTACTTTTTTAGAGCATGGTGGCATTTTGAATTGATGCAATATTTCGGAGGTCTGCCATATATTGATGAAGTTCTTTCTCCTTCTGAAGTTTTGAGAAATCCACGTCTTAAATATCAGGAGTGTGCCGATAAGGCTGGTGCAGATTTTAGAAAGGCTGCTGATCTTTTATGTATTGACTGGGACAAGACAAATGTTGGACAGAATACTCTAACAAAGAATCAGCTTCGTATAAATAAAATAATGGCTCTGGGATATCTTGGGAAAAATTATTTATGGGCAGCAAGTCCACTTATGGAACACGGAGCTCAGATTGGAGGAGGTATGACATATTCATACAATGAAGAATATGCATCCAAAGCTGCTGATGCATTCGGAGAGCTTATAAAATTAGTTGAAGAGGGACAAACTCAATATGCTCTTGCTGAATTTAATTATGAGGATATCTATAATCATAAGAAAAATTCATCCGCTAAGACATGCTTTACCGATAATTTTTACACTACAGGACAAAACTGGCTAATGCCGGGAACTTGTGAAGCAATATTTCGAGGTCCTTCAGAAGATTTCAACGGTACGAACTGGAATACAAGTAAAGTATTCGGACCAAAGATCAATAGTTTGGTTGAACATGATAATGTAATACATCAGCCTACAGCCAATTATGTAAACTTCTATGGAATGGCAAATGGGTTACCTCTAGATGATCCTGCATCAGGATTTGATCCTGAATATCCTTTTAAAGATAGAGATCCGAGATTTTATCATGACATCATATTTGATGGTTTTAAATATGTCAACGGTTCTATGTCAGAAGTAGATGAGCCACTTCGTTATACATCCTTATATACAGGAGGAGCAATGCGATCAATCGCAAACGGAAGTCGTACAGGCTATTTTATCCAAAAATTGATACCTCATACAGCAAATAAGTATGATGGAACATATAACTGGTCGGGAGCTCTTCATGCAAATCTTTCATATATGCGTCTTGCTGATATTTACCTAATGTATGCCGAATCATGTGCCGCATCAGGTGGAGCAAATACAAGTTCAAGAGTTTACTCTCTTTCAGCATTAAAAGCAATAAACACCGTAAGAGAAAGAGTAGGCGCAGGTGAAGTGGGAGCAAGTTATGCCGCAGACAGAAATAAATTTATTGATGAAGTACGTCGAGAAAGAGCAGTAGAATTATCTTTCGAAGGGTTCCGATTCAATGATCTTCAGCGTTGGCTTCTGCTTACAGAATATCCTTACAATGTGAAAATGTCACATGAGTTTTCAAGAATGGAAAATGATGATTTCTTTACTACAGATGGTAATGATCCGAGAAATGCAAGGGTTGCAAACCTTAAAGAAGAGATAATAAGAAAACGCATATTCGGAACAAAACATTATTGGTTTCCTCTGCTGGATGATGATATATATCTGTATCAAGATTTTCCTCAAAATCCGGGATGGTAATCTTTCAAAGTGAAAGAATTCATAATTAATAAAATGAAAAACAATGAAATATAATAATATAAAGATCATTCTTTGCATTTTACTTTCTTTTCCGGGATATGCCGTGGCAAAAGCAGAAGGACCTGTAATTAATAACGGAGTCTATGCTCAGGATACACTGGTTGGAATTGCTTATCGTAAGATTGCAAAAGAAGATATGCCGGTAGGTATATCGAATATCGATATCGAAGAGCTTACCAAAAAGAACTATAATACCTACACTAATGATAATATGCAGGGATATATAGGGGGATGGAATGGAAATAGTTTGTGGGGTATGGATGACATTCTTGTTTTGGTAGATGGAGTGCCAAGAAGTGTGAATAATGTATTGCCTACAGAAGTAAAAGAGATGACATTTTTAAAGGGAGCTTCTGCTGTAGTGCTTTATGGAAGTCGCGCTGCAAAAGGTGTTATTCTTATCACAACAAAACGCGGTTCGGCAGGTGATTTAAAAGTTAGTGTTAGAGCAAATACCGGATTTAATGTAGCTAAAAATTATACTGATTATCTGGGGTCTGCCGAATATATGACACTCTATAATGAAGCGCGTCAGAATGACGGATTAAGTGCTTTATATAGTGAAAATGATATTTATAATTATGCTTCCGGGAATAATCCTTTCCGTTACGCCGATGTTAACTTCTATTCATCTGATTATATAAAAAAATATAGTAATCGAACAGATGCAACAGCTGAAATATCAGGAGGTAATGATAAAGCTCGCTATTATGCTAATATTAGTTATTATAATATAGGGGATGTATTCAAATTTGGCGAAGCAAAAAATAATTATAGTGACCGTCTTAATTTCAGAGGTAATGTAGATTTTGCTATAAGTAATAGTATTTCGGCTTATGTAAATGCAAATGTTTCTTTCTATAACTCTCGAAGTGCAAATGGTGGATCTTATTGGGAAACTGCTGGAACATTTCGTCCCAACCGAGTATCACCATTAGTTCCTTTAAGTTCTTTAGATGGAAATGCTCTTTCTGCATTGGATCTTGTTGGTAACAGTAATAATATTGTTGATGGGAAATATTTCTTGGGAGGAACACAATCGGATGAGACAAATATTTTCGCAGACTATTATGCTGCAGGGTATAATAAATATACTGCTCGTCAGTTCCAGTTTGATGCCGGAATAGATTTTGATCTTAAATCCATAATGAAGGGTTTGTCTTTCAAAACAATGATGGCGGTAGATTATGCAACAGGATATACAACATCCTACAATAATGAGTATGCTACATATAGACCTGAATGGTCGAATCATGGAGGAAGTGATGTCATAGTTGGAGTTACCAAATATAATATTGATAAGAAATCCGGTGTTCAGAATATAAGTGGAAGTTCCGATAATCAGACAATTACATTCAATGGCGGATTTTATTATGACAATAGTTTTGAAGATGTTCACAATGTTTCTGCAATATTACTGGCTAATGGTTATCAACAATCATTTTCCAGCACATATCATAAGACAAGTAATGCGAACCTTGGACTACAATTGGGCTATAATTATGATCACAGATATTTTGTTGACTTCTCCGGAGCAGTTGTACACTCTTCAAAATTAGCACCGGGTCATCGAAGGGCTTTTTCACCATCACTTACTTTGGGTTGGAATTTGAAAGGAGAAAGTTTTCTGGAAGACAACTCTATTATCAGTGATTTAATGATAAGCGGTTCGGCAAGTAAATTGAATACTGATCTTGGTATCGATGATTATTATATGTATCAAACTTCATATAATCAGTCAGATGGAGCTTGGTGGGGATGGCGAGAAAGTGTATCTATCCATTCAACAAATTCAGTACGTGGAGGTAATGAGGATCTTAATTTTATACAAAGAAAAGAGATTGCAGCGAATGTGAAAGCCGGTTTCTTTAATAGAGCTATTACAGCTGATGTTTCTTTCTTTATGAATACAATAGAGGGAAAACTTATTACACCGACAAATCTGTATCCGAATTATTTCTTTACCTATTATCCTGAAGCATCGTTCCTTCCTAGAATAAATTTTGATAATGATCTTCGTAAAGGGATTGACTTCAGTGTAAACTTTAATAAGAAAACATCAAATGCAGAATTTTCTTTAGGAATATGCGGGACTTATTATGATACAGAAGCCACAAAGAGAAGTGAGAACTATGCCGATGACTATCAGTATCGTGAAGGAAAACCTGTTGATGGAATATGGGGATTAAGAGCAGACGGCTTTTTTAATAGTCAGGAAGAGATAGATAATTCACCAGAGCAGAAATTCGGAGGAACTGTTAAACCGGGAGATCTAAAATATATTGATCAAAACGGTGATGGAGTGATCGATAATAAGGATCAGGTATATCTTGGAAAAGGAGGATGGTATGGTTCACCTCTTACTCTTGGTGTTAATCTTACAGCTAAATATAAAGGATTTACATTCTTTGTGTTAGGAACAGGGAATTTCGGAGGTAATGCTATAAAAAGTAATGATTATTTCTGGGTTTCAGGAGATAAGAAATATTCAGGAATTGTAAGAGATCGTTGGACAGAAGAAACAAAGGAAACAGCAAAATATCCGCGCCTTACTACAGAAAACGGAGCAAACAACTTCCAAAATTCCGATTTTTGGTTATATAAAACTGATGCTTTCCGTATAGCAAAAGTTCAGATTACGTACGACTTTTCAGAGAAACTATTGAAAAACTCATTTGTAAATGGTCTTTCGGCATATGTAAGCGGATCTAATCTTCTTACAATATCTAAAGAAAGAGAGGTTTTGGAGATGAGTGTCAAATCTGCTCCGCAGACTAGATTCTATAATGTCGGAATAAAGGCGACATTCTGATTTATTAATAATATAACAGAAATAATCCTATGAAAAATATAATTAAAATCTTAGCATTTCTACCATTTCTGGCAGCATGTGATGATCTTTTCGAGCCGGCTATTGAAAACAGTCGTGATGAAGAGGCTATGTATGATGAGCCCGGGTATGCTCAGGGTTTTCTTGCCAATGCATATATACTTCTTCCTTATCAGTCTTCACCACAGAGTGATGTTGCAACAGACGATGCGGTATCGAATGATATAAGCAACAATTATTTGCGAATGGCAACAGGAGCATGGGCAGCCGATAATGATCCTATGTCGCAATGGCAAAATCGTTACAATGCTATTCAGTATATTAATCTTTTCCTTGAAAAAGTAGAAGATGTAGAATGGTCAAAAGAAGAAAAATTTAACACAATGTTTAAAGACCGTCTTAAAGGTGAAGCATATGGTCTGAGAGCCCTACATTTTTATCATCTTTTGAGAGCACATGGCGGGAAGACATCTGACGGTTCTCTTATGGGTATACCTTTAATTTTGAATTCAGAAAATTTCTTATCCGATTTCAATCATTTTCGTGGTACTTATGAAGAATGTGTAGCACAAATTATGAAAGATGCAGATGAAGCAATACGTCTTTTGCCAAATGAATACAAAACATTTACCAATAGTGAGATACCGGTTCGCTATGCTGAACTTGGCGTATCAAATGCAAGTGATTATAACAGAGTATGTGGAGAGAGTTTCAGAGGTTTAATGAACGGACGTATCGCAATAGTTGTAAAAGCTCAGACCGCTCTTATGGCAGCAAGTCCGGCTTTTGAATTATCCGGCATCAAATGGGAAACGGCAGCAAGCTTTTCTTCGGAAATCATTAATCAGATTGGTGGAGTATCGGGTATCGATCCTGAAGGTGGCGTATGGTATGTAAATGCGGATAATGTAACGAACTATGGAGTAGGTGGAAGTCCGGCAGAGATAATCTGGCGAGGCGCTACAAGTGATAATAATGATATAGAGAAAGATAATTTTCCTCCATCTCTTTACGGAAGCGGACGAGTAAATCCGACTCAGAATCTTGTTGATGCATTTCCAATGCTAAATGGTTATCCAATATCTATAGAGAAATCAATGTATGATGAGAATAACCCTTATAATGATCGCGATCCTCGTTTGGCTAATTATATTGTATATAACGGCTCTGCACAAGGTCCGAGTGATTCAGAAATTATTACAGGAACTTTTGGAACCAATACAGATGTAATAAATAAGGAAAGTGGTCTTTCAACACGTACCGGTTATTATCTAAGAAAGTTGACACGTAAGCAATGTAATCCGAATTCTAATTCCAATACCACGGCAGTACATTATACAGCAAGGATGAGGTTTACAGAACTTTTTCTTATTTATGCAGAGGCAGCAAATGAGGCATGGGGTCCAACCGGAACCGGTAATAATGGTTATTCAGCATATGATGTTATAAAAGCTATCAGAAATCGTGCTGGCATAGGTCTTGAAAACGCAGATGAATATCTGGAGTCAATAAAAGGCAGTAAAGATCAAATGAGAGAACTTATAAGAAATGAACGTCGTATTGAGTTATGTTTCGAAAATTTCCGCTTTTGGGATATTCGTCGTTGGAATCTCGATCTTAACGAAAGTGCCAGAGGTATTCTGATTGAGCGTAATTCAGAAGGTGCACAACAATATAATGTATTACCTTCGGTAGAGGTGAGAAATTATAAAGACTATATGATATACGGACCTATTCCTTACAGTGAAACACAAAAGTGGAGTAATCTTATTCAGAACAAAGGATGGTGATCCCAGAATTATAATTCAATCTAAAAAACTACATTATGAAACTATTTAAGTATATCTATCTTTTATCGGCAGGAGTGGTGGCGACATGTTTCACCTCTTGTAAGAATCAGGATTTTGAATTCGATGATTATGAAGGTGGAAGCTCTGTTTATTTTGCATATCAGTATCCTGTGAGAACTCTTGTAATGGGTGAAGATATTTATGACACTTCTCTTGACAACTCGCATAAATGCAAAATCTATGCAACAATGGGTGGTGTGTATAAGAATGATAATAATATCAAAATAGATATCGCAACTGATAATTCTCTTTGTAATAAATTATTATTTGAAGATGGGACACCCGTACAGGCTATGCCATCTGAGTATTATACTATTTCAAATAATTATATCACACTCAATAAAGTATTATCAGACGGGGTAGAGATAACCTTTACAGATAAATATTTTGCTGATCAAGATGCAATTTCTAATACTTATGTAATCCCAATCAAAATGACATATGTATCGGGAGCAGATAGGATATTATCAGGAACGCCTCTTATTGATGGGGCTAATCCGGATAGAAATGATCCATCGGGATGGAATGTTAAACCTAAGGATTATGTACTTTACTGTGTAAAATATATAAATGAGTGGGACGGATACTATCTGAGAAGGGGAATTGATAAGGTGACAACAGGTAATAATAGTGTTACAAAGACAAGAA
>CAMTOJ010000025.1 GCA_947074145.1 uncultured Bacteroidales bacterium | reverse complement strand
TCATTATATTTGCTCCATAAAATGATTTGTAACCGAATATCAATAACCATCAGATTATCAATCTATTCAAATTGATTTTTAGCGATTACAAACGAGCAAAAAAATACGGAACAACACAAACCTAAAAAATTCTAATTATCAATTCATTGCATTTGTCACCATCTCCAATGTCGTTGTAAAAAAGAGGTTTGTACATTTAAAAAAGTGAAAACGCTGACATTCAATAGTGTGAATATACTGCATAGGCAAGTAATATGGAACAAACAATATGGCAATTATTCTTGCTTAGCATAGGAGCAAGTTTCGTGCAACGAACAACCGGCTTTGGTTTTGGTATATTTATTATGACAATGCTACCATCAATAATGCCTTCTTATGGAGAAGCAACTACTTTATCGGGAATATTAGCAATGACAACATCTTTGATAATTGTAATTCAAAAACACAATTACATTGTCTGGCATAGACTCTTTCCAATACTATTTACCTTCATTTTTGTATCTATCGGGGCCGTTTTCGTTTTAAAAAAGATGGAATATGGCATATTAAATTTACTACTCGGAATTACACTTATAGCCGTAAGTATTTACTTCTTCTTTTTCAGTAAACGGATCAAAGTAAAACCTACTAAAATAGTACAGTTGACCACAGGAACCATAAGTGGACTGATGGGAGGGTTCTTTGGAATGCAAGGTCCTCCTGCCGTGCTATATTTCGTAAGTTCAGAGCCTGATAAAGATCATTACATGGCAATGACTCAGGCTTACTTTCTAATTGGAAATCTGATTATGACATTTGCCAGAGCCTATAATGGGTTCTTTACTTTAGATGTAACAACGGGGTATATTTATGGACTTGCAGGGGTAATACTCGGCAACGTAGCCGGAGCTTATGTATTCCGTTATATCTCAGGTTCGTTACTACGATATATCATTTATGCTTATATCGGCATCAGTGGACTTGTCTTTTTATTTAAAATTTAATAAATAACAACAAGCAACGCCTAATAAAAATTGTGGCTTACTCCATAGTTTTAATCTGTTATAGTATTGATCTTTATGTATTCACTGAAAAACAGCATTAAGAATTATAATTAGATTGAGTTAAATTTATACATTTGTTACGGTTGATTTTATGTAAAAAATGTATTAAAAATGAGAAAAGAGATTCTAATCGTATTGCTTAATGATTTTGCAGATTGGGAAAGTGCCTATATTGCACCTAATCTTAACTGCGGAGTCGAGCCCGGCAGTGAATGTAAATATATTGTGAAGACATTATCATTAACAAAAGAACCTGTAATTTCACTTGGCGGATTTAGAGTAATTCCTGATTATGATTTGAGTAATATACCGGAGAATTATGCAGGACTTATTCTTATTGGTGGAATGAAATGGTTTACTCCTGAAACAGAACAGCTTGTGCCTATTGTAAAAGATGCAGTTGAGAAAAATAAACTTGTAGCAGGAATTTGCAACGCTTCTGTTTTTCTGGGCAAATATGGTTTTCTTAATAACATAAACCATACCAGTAATGGTATTGATTATCTAAAAGCATTTGCCGGACCTGATTATCATGGCGAAAAATTTTACATTGATAAACCGGCTATAAGAGACGGAAATTTTGTAACGGCCGGAGGTTTGGGCACTTTAGAATTTTGCAGAGAGATACTTTTTGCTTTGGATGCTGATTCTTCAGGAAAAATTGAAAGAGGTTATCGCATGTATAAGACTTGCATTTGGGAAATGTGTGAATAAGAACTAAAAAGTATAATATATGTCCTCGTGACCGACATGGTTTCGAGGACTTTTTTTGTCCATCAATTGCTTTACTGTTTTATAAATTAAACATTCGTTTAATTTATTTGTTATAATCTATGTGTGATATGTTTTCTTAAAATGAAATCACATGATTCACACAATAGTATAATCGTAAATAATTATGAAACATTGCTTTGGAACAAATTGTTGCAGAGATGAATATATAAATACGATTATAACACGATTTCATTCATACTTTTACAATCATCTAATAAACCAGGTATATTTATGAAGATCGTTTCAAAAATATGGTATGTTATTATTATTTTATTATGCTTTTCATGTACAGAGCATGAACCCGATTTAAAAGAATGGGATAATAATTGGATAAAGTTTAATTCTTATATAATTAACAGTCAATTTACGCGAGGTACACCGATAACATCATCCAACGATATATCTGATATGTCGGTTTATGCATATTATACGGGTAACGGAACAAATGAGAATAATTGGGCGGATAATGGTTCGACTGCCGTTCCTAATTTTATGATGGCTCAAACTGTTAATAATTCGGGATATGGAACGGGCACAAATAACTGGGAATATACACCTGTTGTTTATTGGCCATCTTATACCGATGCCAATATTACCTTTTGGGCTTATTCACCTATAGCATCATCCAGCAATGGAATTAGTATATTAAACACAACCGGTGGTTTGTCAATACGTTATGTTGCGCCTACAACTTGTAGCGATCAACCCGATTTGATGATGTGCGTTCCAATAAAAGATATGAGCGGTTCATCGAATAAAACTGTTGCTTTTGCAATGCAACATATGCTTACAAGTATTGGTTTTAGTGCTTTGGGTACGATGGACGAAGTTGCTTCAATAGCAGTTAAGAATGTAGTCGTATCGGGCAATCTTTCTTTAGATTCAACAGCCGACACATTGCAATGGACTCTCGATGACCCCGTTTCTCAGGTTTATTATGCGGGTGTTAATGACACAGTTCTTTCTGCCAATTATGTACCTGTCATTTCCTCCAATGGATATCTGATGTTACCACCTCAAACTCTTCCTTCTGATGCTCAAATTACGGTAACTACCAAAAATGACAGTGTGAAAACTTATGATATATCCAATAAAATATGGGAAGCAGGACAGCAAATTGACTATAAAATGAATCTGTCTATCGATCCTGCTAGCATATCAGTGAATGCAATTCAAACAAGTTATGTGGGGGCTTATTGGCGATATAATGAAACCGGTGAACGTATAATCCGAATGAATAATACAGGCACCTGGGATGCAACGGTGATCGCAACAGACAGTAATTGGGATGCTTCTGATATTTTGATTGATTATCTGCCTTCATCTTATAATAGTAAGATAGGAACTCTTATCTCTACAGATATTCTACAAATGACAGAAACTGCAAATGTCGTGAGTGGGACAGGGGATATAAGTTTTCGCATCGGTCTTAAGTCAAGTGCTACTCTCGAGTCAAGCACCTCGACACCAAGGTTTGCTATTGTAATGATAAAATATGACGGAATGACTAAGAATCATCTTATATTTCTGCGACAAGGAGAAGCTCCGATTGCTGTAAATGGAACAGTTGCTTTTTCTCCATATAATGTAAGTTCTACACAATCTTCAACAGTCGGAACATATGAATTCATTGATTATCCATCAAAGGCAGGAGGGTATAAGCAATGGTCTACAGATGCAGTGGTTTATCCAATTACGGGATCCTCGATGACCAGTTCGGTAAATACTGATACAATAGCTAATGTTTGCCCTCTTGGGTACCGCATACCAACTCAAGATGATCTTATACAGTTGAAAGGTGATTCAACTGCTTTAGGAGGTTTTTATGCCGATGGTTATTTTGATCGCATTGCTTTTAGCATCTCTTATTTTGGTTCGCAAAATATGCCCTATGTAATGGCAGGTTCAGGCGATGATACAGCTTTTGCAGGAGCTCTCATATACAATATTGATACTTATGCTTCTGTATTCTTTCCCGATTGTGGGCGTAGAGCTTATAGTACCTATAATGTAACTTTCAATGGATTAAATGGTTGGTATTGGACAACAACAATGGATAATACAACAACTCGTCCCTATTATTTTAATATTCAAAATAATAATATAACTTCAAGTAGTATGAAAGTTGAATTCACGATTTCTTCAGGATATTATCGATTGGATGGTTGTAGTATTCGTCCTGTTGCAACTACTACAGATGAAGTGACAACACCTATCACGGGGACATTAAATGGTTTTGAAAATGAAGATGTATGGGATTAGAAATTATTCTGTAATAGTGGCAGATCCTTTTTCAGTATTGCTATTAAGTGTACATGTCGAATTGTAATTCTCCCCAATAATAATTCCTACGTTGGCTTTACCGCTAATAGCACCGATATTTAAAGAATTATTAATGGTGCTATTTTCGCCTAAACCAACAATTCCTCCTACAATTCCGGTTCCGGTTGCTTCGACGATACTGGAATTATAACAATTCTGAATTGTAGATCCATTACAATACCCTATAACTCCTGCTATATTGGATCCTCCATAAACAGAATCGCATGAATTGATACAATTAGTAATGGTACTGCTCTGAATTGAACCTGCAATGCCTCCTACCTTAGAACTATTGGTAGTTGTAATCAATCCTACATTAGTGCAATTGTCTATTGCCATCGCTACATTCAGATTTCCGGCTATACCGCCTACATAACTTGTACCGGTAATATCTCCATAATTCATGCAATTCTTAACTATAGGAGATCCACTTGAATTTTGAAAGATTCCTAAGATTCCTCCTATATCATTCAACCCGTTAATCTGCCCAAAATTATTACAGTTTTCAATAACCATTGTTCCATTTCCAACACCTACCATTCCTCCGGCTTGATTTCTTGATCCCGATTTCGGATATATCGCTACGAAACTGTTGCAAGTATTAATGGTGGTATTGCTTGCTGACGCTACAATACCCGCAAATGAAGAACCTCCATTGGGTTCAATAATTCCACTCACCGTCAAATTTGAGATAGTGGCACTATCTGTAGATGCAAAAAAACCTTGATTGCCATTGCTTGAATTTGTTATATACATATTTGCAATTTCCTTGCCATTGCCATCAAAATAACCTTTAAATGGAAGTGTACTTGCTGAGCCTATAGGTGTCCAGTCTATATCTTTATTTATATATATATTGGTCGTCATTTTATAATAAATATCAGGAGCATTGATACTTCTATTTGTGTTATCCTCAATCATGGCGATTTGCAACCAGGCTAAATTCTCTGCATTTGCTATCAGATAAGGATTATCACTTGTTCCATCTCCGTCAGGTTTATAAGTGCTCCAGTTTGTATTGCTATAATCGCTTACCATATCACTCATATCTTGTGTGTAATTGCTATATGTCTGATAATCATTAACTGTAAAGTTATAACGCATAGCAGCTACAAACTCTTTTTCATCATCAAAACTGCCCGAATATCTTAGGATAGCATCAGAACATACAAAGTTGACTACTAAATCGCTATTGGCAGGAAGTGTAAATGGTGGCACCAGCATATATGCTGTTAATGTATACTCATCTGTTGGATTCAGATAATTATTAATGTACAAAGTATAAGCGGATGTGTTATTGTCGGTCGCATTATAATTGGTTTTAAAGACAGCTCCTGAAGAGTTTTGAGCTGTTATGGTTAAACTGATCACTGTGCCTGAACTAGCAGGTACCTCCAGCTTGAAAGTAAGTAATGAACCGTGACTTGTGAAAAGAATATCATCGCCGATATCAGAGATAAGCCCTGATGTTATTAGATCATAATCTTTCAAATGTGAAATAACGGGATCGGTCAACGCCGATTGTGTCTGACCTGTCATATCAAAACTATAAGTGGGTATCCCTCCTGTGAAAGTTACGTCTATATTTCGACCATTTTGATAAACGGCATAAAAGACATAACCTGTCAATTTCGTATCACCTTCCAATTCGAAAGTCGCAGTTGCATCGTCAGATGATATTGCTGTTGCTTTATAACTTACGCTTTCGCCTGTAGTATTATATAAAATAAAAACATCATCCAATTCCCAATATTGTTTTACGCCACTGCTACCATTATCGTCATATCCTACACGCGTAGCATTGGAATTCATTTTGACATTTATAATTGCGGGGAATGTAAGTAATTCTTTATCTGTTTCGATGAGGTTTTTCGGATTATCATTTTGGCATGATACAAAGAATAAAGTAATCAACACAAAAAAATGAATGTGAGGCGCTTAGTTGATTTCATAGTATATTGTGTAATGAATTATATCAATTTTATAATAACAAATCAAACGTGAAAAAGGTTTTATTTATATTAAAAACTGGTATAAGAAATAACACGATAGTTAGAGTGAAATCATTTCATTCGTAATGAATAAATATAAAAATATGAACCGAATAAGATATCAATTCTGAAAAACACTTCTCTGATTACGATATTGGAACTTTTTTGGATGAGAACAAATGTTCTATATAAATAAATTCCGAAGAAAATATTTAGAATCTGAGCGATTCCATTATTTCCTTCGGAATTTTTAAAATTAACTCTATCGTTTTGAAAACGGTTATTGCAAAATAATTATAAATTCAAAATTCAAAATACCATAATCTCAAGAGTTACGAATAAAATATCTTTTTATAGATCTCTTATAAAAGTATATTATTTTAGATTGTAAACTATTGTAGTTACACTTTGTGGCAATAGATTAATTTCTTGATCTAAAGCAAAGTTTGTTTCTTCTAAGTTTTTGCTTACTGTTGTAGTATAAGCATAAATAGATTTCACATCAGCAGGAAGATTGTTGCGAACTTCATTTAAACGAACACCTTTTTCAGACAGGTTTGTATAAACAGCAACAATTTTATCTTTATCAGGAGAGATATATGCCGATCCAAAGAAGTTGCGTGACTCATAAGGAATATTTAAAGAGATACGGCTATATCCGGGACGAATAAACAGACTATAATTCCCCAGTACCCATAAAGTACGTGCTGTATCAAATGATCCCTCAGCAGCAAGTTCTCCATCAACACCTCCGGCCGGTAGTAATGAAATTAATAAGAATCTGTTTTTATGTCCCCAACGAGAAACATCCATAGCTGTCCAATAGCTCCAAGAAGTAACGTTTGCAATAGACAGGTCATTGTTAATCACTTTAGACATATAAAGTGCTATATCCATTTCCGTAGCAAGGTCGTACCCAATAAATTCAGAAGAGTAATCATCACCCAACATGCTCCATTCTGTTTGCCAAAGAGAAGTACCATATTGTGAAGCTGTTCTTGCTGCATCACGACGAATATTTTGCATAGCATCCCAAGATCCGTCTGTATAATAGCTGTGAGCTCCTAAGATTGGTTTTACTTTCTCCAGATCACCAACATAATTAGATGATGAAGGATCGAAGAATTCAGCTAACTGATTACTTCTGCCAGCATCTCCGCTAATCTTATATATATATTCCCAGCTTGCAGCCTCAGACAATAAAATATCAACATCTAAAGAGCGAGAAACAAGGGCAGTGTTAAGTTCTCTTGTGATTTTGGCTACTTCATTATTTTGCCAACCAGAACCTTCCTGTTCACCCCAATGCCAGTTGTATTGTGGCTCATTTACAGGAGATATATATTTAATAGGGTATCCTTTTTCAATATAAAACTTAGCGACTTCGGCCATGTAAGCTGCGAAATCATCATATTTGTCAAGTTTTAAATTTGAATATTTACCACTTTCTGAGTACCCTTTACCGTTACGCGTATATTGTACATTTGGAGTATTACTAAATAAAACCACGTTAGAGCAACCGTATTGGGTAGCTTTATCAAGAAAGTATCTTTGACCTTCACAACGAGTCCAATCATAAGACCCGTCATCATTTAGATAAGATTCACCACGACGAGAAACATCCGGAATGTTGCTGCTTTCACCTTGTTCGGCAGAACCGCCCCCCATATTTACACGCCACATCGATAAACCTATACCACGAGGTTTTCCATCACGTATTTCATTAGAAAATAAAAATTCACTTATCGCATCTCTATTTGAAGTCCAATGTTTTCCAATAATTGCCGGAGACCAACAATCAGAAGCACCAAATCCGCCATCAATTGTTTGAAATATTTTCGAGGCATCAAGATTAACAGCTTTATTTACGCTGACATCATCTTTAATTCCATAAACTTCATCATCAGAGCAGCTACCAAGAGCAACAAGAGCTGCTATTACTGCTATATATCTATTCTTCATAATATTCTTTTTATTTATGCTTTCGCTATCAGTAAGATAGCGAAAGCTATTTTATATTAATTCCAACCCTGGTTTTGAGTAATAGAACCATTTGACATTGTTATCTCATAAAGAGGAATAGGGAATAATAGATCTCTATCTTCTCTAAATGAAACACCTTTAGTACTTGGTTCACCTTGATTTGAACGTTCATAAGAGTCTGTACCGGCTTCGTTATATTTTACAAACGAACCATTTGGTCCCATAATATTACAAACCGCTTTTTTACCGTTCTCATCATTCCAACGACGAATATCGAAAAGACGATTTTGTTCTAAGGCAAGTTCCAAACGACGTTCGTTTCTGATCTCATATTTTAGTTCATCTCCTGTTTTTGTTGTTTCAGGAAGACCAACACGAGATTTTACTTTATTTAAAGCCCATTGAGCACTTTTATCTCCGGCATCTTCACCTAACATATTTTTAGCTTCCGCATACATCAAAAGAACATCTGCATAACGCATTACTCTGTGGTTAAGAGGTAGTTTATTCATTACGTAACGAGCAGGACGTTTACTCTTAGGAATAAAGAATTTACGGTTTATACGAGCAGATTTATGTTTCTCGGGAGAGATCACATAAGATTTACCATATAATGCATCAAAATCAGCAGCTGTTTCACCTGCGATTTCTGTTGCATCATGCTTAATAATTGTCCATCTTAAACGTTCAGAATCTCCTGCATCTAAGAACGCTTTCTCAAGATTACTTGATGGTAATCCCCATGCCCAACCGTCATCATCACGAGAGCCGGCAAGAATAGAAAGAAATCCTCCTAAACTATAAGTCTCATCAAACATATATTGAACTTCAAAAAGAGATTCTTTGCTATTGTTATAATCTATCGACCAAACTTGTCCAAAATCAGGAAGAAGGTCATAATTATTATCATTGATAATAGTAGATAATACATCTCTTGATTCGGCCCATTTTTCCTGATATAGATAAACTTTACCCAATAATCCCTGAGCTGCGCCACGAGTAGCACGCCCGGTATCTGTTGCAGAATATTCGTTAACATTAGGAAGTGATTCAATAGCATCCAAAAGATCGTTTTCAATAAATTGATAAACTTCTTCCATAGATGAACGAGTAATTCCTTGAAGTTCACTTGGCATTATAAATCCTTTAACCAAAGGTACACCTCCAAAATTCTTAACTAAATCAAAATACATATAAGCTCTAAGAAACTTAGCTTCTCCGATAAATCTATTTTTGATGTTTTCATTAAAAATAGATGCCTGAGGCATTCTCTCGATAGCGATGTTGCATCTCAAGATACCTTTATATCTGTTTTGCCAAAAGTTAGCTACTGCTTCATTCGATTGTCCTACACCTTGATAGTGTACAATGCTATAATAGTCACTTTGGTCCTGAGTAGTATTACCCATCCATGCATCATCAGTACACATATCAAGCATATTCCAAAATTTACCAATTTGCCACCAATCATTGTAGCAAATTGCTGCGTAACAGCTTGATAAAAATTTAGATGCTTCCGTTTCATTTTGAAAATATGTATCAAGATTCTCTTGTCCTCTTATAGGTTGGTCAAGGAAGTCTTCACAGGAGCTCATTAATAGAACTGACATTAATGATGCTATTGATATAATAAATTTTTTCATACAAGTAACTAATTAAAATTTGAAGTCTAAACCAAATAAGAATGTACGAGGGTTAGGATATGAAGCCCAGTCAATACCTGTTTCCAATACGCTGCTTCCAAGTTGAGGACGCTCCGGATCCATTCCTGAATAACCGGTGATAGTAAACGCATTCTGTACAGAGAATGAGAAACGTACACTTGAAGAGTTTCTTTTAATTGGAAGAGTGTATCCAACTTGAAGTAATTTACAGCGTAGATAAGAACCGTCTTCTACATAAAAGCTTGAAATTCTTGAATAGTTTTGGTTTGTATCATTTGCTGAAAGACGAGGAATATCGTTGCTTGTTCCATAACCGTTCCATGCTTTATCAAGTGTTCCTGCATATACATTATTTCCGGATTCACCTGAATAGAAAGCCTTAGTTGTATTGAATATATCGTTTCCAACTGTTCCGTAGAAGTTAGTTACGAAATCGAATCTTTTGTAAGACAAGTTGATATTAAGACCAATCATTAAGTCAGGCATACCTTTACCTATGTATGTTCTGTCATTTTCATCAATAACACCATCATTGTTAAGATCGAGAATTCTTATATCACCGGGTTGAGCATTTGGCTGAAGGAAATTACCTTTTTCATCTGTATGTGCATAAACGTCGGTCCAGCTTTGGAAAAGTCCGTCAGCTACATAACCATAGAAACGGCTGATTTCTCCACCATCTACGTTACGAACAATTTGACTTCCTTTGAAATTACCGGCCCAAACAGGTCCGTCCCCCGAAAACTTAACAGCTTCACTTTTAACCTTTGAAAGATTAAGACCTATACCATAATTAAAATCCTTAACCTGATCTCTCCAGTTTAATGAAAGTTCCCATCCTGAAGATTTCATACTTCCGATGTTAGACCAAACCTGGCAATTCCAGTCCGGATAGCCGGCAGCATAGATATTTTGTTTACGATATAACATGTCTTTTGATCTTTTCTCAAAGACATCTAATGTAAATCCTAATCGAGAATCAAGGAAAGACATATCTAAACCAACGTTAATGTCCTCTACTGTTTCCCATTTAAGAGAATTGTTACCTACAGATGAAATCGAAGTTCCCGGTAAACGATTTGGAGTAGTACCAAAAACATAATCACTTCCTGAAGTTCCAAGAAGAGTAAGGTAAGCTGCATTGTCAATGTTTTGATTTCCAACTTTACCCCATCCTGCACGAAGCTTAAGGTCTGAGAATACTGTTTGCTCTTTCATAAACGGTTCACCCATGATTCTCCAAGCTCCCGAAAGAGACTGAAAAGCTGCATATCTGTTATCCGCAGAAAATTTAGAAGAACCATCGACACGAAGAGATGCTGTGATATAATAACGATTATCGTAGTTATACATACCACGAGCAATATAAGAAACCAATGTTGAATATGAACTATTACCATTCGACTGTTGGTTTAATGTTCCCGCACCAACCTCTTGCAATGATTCAGAACTATTAGGAATAGCATCACGAGATCCTGAAACCCAATAATTGGCAAAACGTTCAGCCGTAAAACCTCCCATAACGTTTAAGTTATGTTTTTGATTTATAGTAGTAATATAAGTGATTGTGTTAGTAGTATTCCAATCTACCCATTCGTTCATTGATCTGGAAATAACATTTTGATCGTTTTTCTCTAATACATCAATGAAAAATTCAGGAGAAAAATTGTCTGAAACTCTGAATCTTGCATTAAGACCGAATTGAGAACGAAGCACAAGACCTTTAATAGGATCAATCTGAATGAATGGATTAGCAAGTAAACCATATTCATGAGTAGAACCGTTCATTCTGGCAACACTCGCAACCGGGTTCCAAGTCTCATTATTGTGAGAACGAGAATAATTGTCGTATGGGTTGCTTACCCAATCTTCTTGAGCGCGGTAAATAGGAGTAGTAGGGTCCATACTCATGATATTTCCAAAAAGACCCGGAGTGTCATCCCAAGATTCGTAACGAGGTGCTAATTCAACCCCTGCCTTTACGATATTATTAAATTTATATTCCGTATTTAATCTAAATGTGATTTTATCCCAGTAACCGTAATCATATTGAGATTCATTACGGAAGTAACCAAGACTTGCACTATATTTAAATTTATCAGTACCACCTTGAAACCCAAAAGTGTAGTTCTGTACAAGAGCTGTTTTATTTAGCGTTTCATTCCACCAATCAGTCCCTTCTGCATCAGTAATATTGTCTTTACCATTCCAAGAAGCTGAACGACCATCGTTTGTATAACGTGTTTTGAATACTTGCTCGTATTCAGAAGCTCCAGCCATATTTGGGTTATTAAGTGTTTGCAGACCTAAAGAAGAGGAGAATGAAAATTTAGTCTTACCTGCATATCCTTTTTTAGTAGTAACAATAATTACACCATTAGATGCACGTGTACCATAGATTGCAGCAGCAGAAGCATCTTTAAGAACCTCCATTGACTCAATATCATCGTTATTAAGGAAGTTGATGTTTTCTCCTACCGGCATACCATCCACAACATATAACGGATTACTACCGTTAACAGTCGTTACACCTCTAATTAAGACACGTGGGGTAGTACCAGGACCACCGCCACTAACAACTTGTACCCCAACAATTTTACCTTGAAGGGCATCCATTGCATTACCTGTTGTCATTTCTTGTATTGCTTCACCTTTTACTGTTGAAATTGAACTGGTAAGGTCGCTTTTTTTCACTGTACCATAACCAATAACAACAACATCATCTAAACCGATTGTTGATTCGGCAAGTTTCACGTTGATTACTTTTTGAGAACCAACTTTAATTTTTTGGGTTGTATAACCAAGCATGGAAAATGTAAGTTCCATATTACTCTCCACATTATCAATAGTGTAATTCCCGTCATAATCTGTTATTACACCCATAGCCGTACCTTTTACAAAGACAGTAGCTCCAATAAGTGGTTCATTATCCGTTGCCGATGTTACAACACCTTTGATTGTAGTTTGAGCAAAACTACTAAGGCATAACAACATCAAACAAATTGTTAATATTTGCTTTTTCATTGTATTATATTGTTTTATTTAGCTTTTACGAATTTCCCTCTCTCAAGATGTGCATCAAACCAGAAAATATAATTCCCGGATGATTTAACTTCAGGTTTAGCCCAAATATCTGCAGGTTTTACAGGAGCATCAGCTCCACCATAAATAAACTTCTCTGGTTCGTCAGAATTATCAACTCTATAAAGACAATAGTCCCACCATCCCCAATCATGTTTATTGTGAATAATGAAGTTTAATTTTGTTCCGGCTTCAAGACCATTTACTGTGGCAGAGAATAGATTAGGATTTACTGCATCCTGATTTAGGATAATAACATCAGATGGTCCTCCGGCTCCCGGAAGTCCAAGTAATCCAATTTGGAAAGGAACGATGAATTCAGGCTGACCCGGATCAAGATAGTAATCTGAACCAATCGGCTGAGGCAATTTATTTGTAGCTGAAGATATAGGATAAGTACTTACTGAGTAAGAGTTATCTTTTGTGTTAAATGTTATATCGTAATATACTTCTGTTTCTGTTAAAATAAATGGTTTAGCAGTTTCAGGATCATCAGTCAATATATTTGAATCGTATGGATCCAGTCCAAAACAGATTGGAGAAAAATCAGTTTTCTGTGGAATAAAGAAAATTTCCGTATTTGATGTCTGATTATAGTATCTTGCACGATACTGGAATTCACCAACTCTATCTATAAGTGTTGGAACACCCATGATAGCACTATTTAAATCAGCTACATTAGCAACATCTGTCAAATACATTTTCGAGAAGTCTGGCAATTCGGAAACAGTAATTTTACTTTTTGCTGTAGTACTTTGTCCGGCTCTGTCTGTTGCTGTTATACTAAGATTATAAGTTCCTGGTGTTGATGGAAGAGTAATTCTTTCTGCAAATTCAAAACTTTTAGTCTCTTCTGCATCAATTTCATTTGAATATGAAGCCTCAGGAATACTAACAACAATATTGTCAATAGCCTTATTATCTTCAACACTAAAACGAAGTGTAAATGCTGTTTCTTCTTTGATAAGAACAGTTAGATTTGAACTTGGTGTAACACTGAAAGTAGGAGGGAAGAAGTCCGCATCTAATGTTATTGTCAACGTTTTTGATGTTTTATTTCCTAATACATCAATTGCAGTAACTAAAATAGAAAAAGAATCCCCAATTTCATTTTGACTAAGAACATACGAGTAATCTATATCGTATTCGGTTTTAGGTTCCTTGTAAATTTGTATAAGATCAATGTTTTTGTTTAGATATAGGTCTTTACAAGTTAGAGAAATCATAGATAAACCATCAGCGTCTTTCGCTTTTCCCGAAATAACAATCTTTTGGCCAGGTTCGGTTGAAATTTTTTCATAGTTAAGAAATAGTTCAGGATCTGCTCCATCTACAACTGACCATTTATCATTCTCTTCACAAGAATATAGTCCAATCATAAGTAGACAAAGAGCAGAAACTATTAGATGATTAAATAGTTTCATAATTTTGAATATTAGATTAATTAAAAAAGTAAGCGCTATTATTGCAGCAAAAATATTATTTGAATCTTCTTAATAGGGTCTGAAATCGTTCATTAACTTGTTAAAATGTTCTTTAAGTATTTTAAATTACCCTTTAAATCTTTTAAACCATTCGGCGGAAATAATATAATTTCTAAACATTATATATATGTATATTTGCAACCTGAACCTATATTTATGAAAATGAAAGTAAAGGTCTGTTTGTATTTGATTTTGTCACATGTTTCTTAAAATGAGCTATTTACCAATTTGATATTCAGGTTTGCAAGAGGTTAAAATCTTCAATTTTACATCACATTAAAAAAATAATATAAATAGTGATTCCCAAATAGATAATAATGAGTTTGAGCATAAAGAACAAATTTACTCAAAACCATTAATTCTGATAATTGGAAACTATGATTCGGTTCATAATTATATAGCAGCAACATATTTTGAAATTTTAAAGCAATTATGTTAGAAAAAAGTATAGAAAGCGTAAAATTTAATCAAGAGCAAATCTCTGAGATTATAATTAGTGATACTATTACCCATTTTGAGCATGGCATAGAGTTGTGTTATGTTCCGGAACAGGAAATAAAAGAAAGTTCACCTAAAGTATTATTGAAACCTTTGGATAATGATTTTTTAATGCGTCTAACATCCGTAATTGAAGAGAATCTGGCATCAAAAGATTTAGATGTTGTCTTCCTTTCCCACAAAATGTGTATGAGTCAATCCACTTTATACAGAAAGCTTAAAGGATTGATTAATATTTCTACTAATGAATATATCCGCAAAATAAGAATCAAGAAAGCCATAGAACTTCTTGATTCCGATAAGTATAAAGTAACTGAAGTTATGTGGGAGGTAGGAATGAGTAGCGCTGTCTATTTTAGGCAATGTTTTAAAGAAGAGTTAGGTGTTTTTCCATCTGAATACTTGAAAATTAAAGATAAAATAGTAACCGAAAAATCAGATACAACAAATAATAGAAAATTTAAACAAATTTGCATTGGTTAAGATGCAGTTATTTAGAGCTGACAAACGGATGTGATAATTTCTAAGACGGTTGGATGAAAAATCCACATTCGGTAATGATTTCATGTAATGACGGCTTTCGTACGGTAAGCTTTTATACAGAAACAATAGAATAAGGTGTCTTAATTAATAAGAACTTTACTATTATGTTAAAAAGCTTGCCTAAATGAGCATAAATGAGCTATTAATGAATAGAAATATCAAAACCTACCCTTGAAAACAACATAACTTACCCCTATATAATACATCACAAGCTCATATTGTTAAAACAAATACCTTTTAGAAACATATCATACAAATAAAAAATCTCTTTATTTCTAATTTTACGATACAAGAAAGAGATATAACTACTCCGGATATCATCTCGGAGTATTTTTTTTAATAATACACAAAAAGCCGGTTTATAACATATTCGCTAATCGGTATATTATCACTTTTGAAAGACCTTAAATTATCACTATTATGAAGCATTTATTTTGGCAAACATTTCTCATTATTTCTACTACATTTTCCTGTCTGGCACAAACAGGATTCAAAAATCCGGTGATTTCGGGCTTTTACCCAGATCCAAGCATTTGTCGCGTTGGTGATGATTATTATCTTGTCAATAGTACTTTTCATTATTTCCCCGGTGTCCCAATCTTTCATAGCAAAGACCTTGTAAATTGGGAACAGATAGGCAACTGTCTTTCTCGCGAATCCCAACTAAATCTTAATAACACAGCTCCCTCAGGAGGAATTTATGCTCCTTCAATAAGGTATAACGAAGGCTTGTTTTATATGATAACAACAAATGTTTCAGATAAAGGAAATTTCTTTGTTTATACTGATAATCCACGAGGTGAATGGTCTGATCCCGTTTGGTTATCTCAGGGAGGTATTGATCCCTCTCTATATTTCGAAGATGGCAAATGCTATATGACTTCAATACCCGGTGGAGGAATCTCATTGTGCGAGATAGATATTAAAACGGGAAAACAATTAACTGAAACAAAAAAAATATGGAACGGAACAGGTGGAAGATATCCCGAAGGTCCCCATATCTATAAAAAAGACGGATGGTATTATTTGCTTATTGCCGAAGGTGGAACAGAATATGCTCATAAAGTAACAATTGCCAGAAGTCGTGACATATACGGTCCATATGAAAGCAATCCTGCTAATCCAATCATGACAAATATGAATATGAATGCCCAAATGAATCCTATACAGGGTATCGGTCATGCCGATTTTGTGCAAGCTCATGACGGAAGTTGGTGGTTGGTATGTTTAGGTTTCAGACCACAATCAGGCTTACATCATATGTTAGGACGAGAAACAATGTTGGTCCCTTTTACCTGGGAAAAAAATGCATGGCCCGTTGTAAATGGCGACGGTATAGTTAACATCGATATGGAGTGTCAAACGCTACCTTTAACAACAATCAAACCAAAAGATACAAAGACAAATTTCGATCAACCTGAATTAGGTCTTGAATGGAATTATCTATACAACCCGGTTAAAATTAATTACTCTTTGAGTGACCGAAAAGGATATCTAAGATTAAAACCTTCCAAAATTCAAATCGATGATTTGGGTACTCCAACATTTGTAGGCAGACGCCAACAACATATTGATTGTGTTGCAACCACATGTGTCGAACTCAATAATAGTGATATTGATGAAGAGGCCGGAATAAGCGTTCTTATGACAAATCAATTCCATTATGATCTGTTTGTTAAGCAACTAAATGACGGAAAACAAGCTGTTTCCCTATATTATCGATTAGGCGATTTAGCTCATACCGAAAAAGAGGTCATTTTACCAAAAGGTAAAGTTTATCTTCAGGTTAAAGCGGATAAGGATTATTACAATTTCTATTATTCAACAGATAATAAAAAATATAACAATTTAGGACGAATGGATGTGAAATTCATTAGTAGTGAAACAGCAGGAGGATTTACCGGAATATATTTCGGACTCTTTGCTTCTTCAAAAAATGCACCTAAAGGTTATGCCGATTTTGATTGGTTTGATTACACATATTGATGACAAAAATGATATTCTATATTTATGAAAACAACTTTGATATTTGTGCCTTTACTTTTGTTAAACTATCCCATTAACGCACAAAAAAAAGATTTGCCAATTTACCTGGATGACTCGAAATCTATTGAGAATAGAGTAGAAGATGCATTATCGAAAATGACTCTTCAGGAGAAAATTGATATGGTACATGCACAGTCAAATTTTTCAACACGCGGAGTTCCTTCATTAGGAATTCCTGAAATAATGATGACAGACGGCCCTCATGGTATTAATAAAGAGCTTGAATGGAATGGATGGGCAAGTGCAGGATGGACAAATGATGCTTCGACGGCATTTCCTGCAATGACCTGTCTTGCTGCTACATTCAATCCCGATTTGGCATATCAGTTTGGACAAGCAATAGGCCAGGAGGCTCGTTACAGAAAAAAAGATGTGCTTTTAGGCCCGGCACTTAATATATTCAGAACTCCCGCAAATGGAAGAAATTTTGAATATATGGGTGAAGATCCCTTTCTTGTATCTCAATTAGTGCCACAATATGTGAAAGGAGTTCAGGAGAATGGAGTAGCGGCATGTATAAAGCATTTTGCATTAAACAATCAGGAGATTTGGCGAGGTCATATTGATGTTGAGGTTTCCGATCGTGCTCTATATGAGATCTATCTGCCCGGATTTAAAGCCGGTGTAATAGAGGGTAAGGCATGGGCTGTTATGGGATCATATAATAAATATCGCGGACAATACTGCACTCATAATGATCGTTTAGTGAATCAAATATTAAAAGGTGAATGGAATTTTGACGGAGCATTAATATCTGATTGGGGAAGCACACATAATACAGAGGAGGCAGCATTTAATGGATTGGATATTGAGATGGGTACTTATACCGACGGATTAACCGGTGGGGAAAAGTTAGCCTTTAACCGATATTATATGGCTGATCCATATAAAAATAAAATAATAAACGGACAAATACCGGAATCTACTTTAGACGAAAAAGTCAGAAGAGTATTAAGATTAAACTATCGTACCAATATGGATAGAAATCGTCCTTTCGGAAGTTTTGTTTCTTCCCGTCAATCGGAAGTAGCCCGTAAAGTTGCCGAAGAGGGAATTGTTTTAATCAAAAATGATAAAAAGTTCTTTCCCATCTCTATTGACAGATATAATAAGATAGTTGTTATCGGAGAAAATGCAACCAGAAAGTTATGCACAGGTGGTGGATCCTCCAATGTAAAAGTAAGCAAAGAGGAGACTCCGTTAGAGGGTTTGATAAACAAATATGGAGCCGATAAAATACATTATACAATGGGATATGGCTCGGGACCTACCTCATACGGTTTTGCTACAGAATCCCCATATAATGCCGATTCCCTAAAAAATGAAGCATTAAAACTGGCCAAAGGTGCAGATGTTATACTTTTCTTCGGTGGTTTAAATAAAAATTATAATCAAGATTGTGAATCCGGCGACCGTTTGTCATATGATCTGCCGTTCGGACAAAATGAATTGATAAACGAATTACTTGAAATAAATAAAAACTTAGGCCTCATATTGATAAGTGGTAACGCTGTTGCTATGCCATGGTTAAATAAAGTCCCGGCAATTATTCAATCCTGGTATTTAGGCTCTGAAACAGGAAGTGCAACAGCAAATATTATATCAGGTAGTGCTAATCCATCTGGAAAACTTCCTTTTAGTATTCCTGTGCGTTGGGAAGATAACGGAGCTATTGCCTGTGGAACACTCTCTTATCCCGGAGATAGTGTACGACAAGTTTATATGGAAGATATTTTGGTTGGGTATCGTTGGCATGACACTAAAAAAATCCCCGCTTTATTTCCATTCGGATATGGATTGTCATATTCAACATTTCAATTAGGAAAGATTAGTACAGATAAAAAAGAGTATGCTAAAGATGATGTAATAAAGATATCTGTGCCGATAACAAATAAAAGTGATGTTGATGGTGCCGAGGTGATCCAGATATATATTTCTCAAAGTAAGCCATCTTTACCTCGTCCTGTTAAAGAGCTAAAAGCTTTCAAAAAAGTTGATCTTAAAGCAGGGGATAATAATATGGTTGAGCTCGAATTACCTGTAAGCAGCATGGCTTTTTATAATGATCAAAAACATCAATGGGAAGTAGAGAACGATAAATTCACTATCCATTGCGGGACCTCTTCTACCGATTTGAAAAGTTCATGTATTATACGTGTAAAAGATTAAAAACACATCAATAAAAAGTAGAGTAGAAACTCGAAAAATTGCATTATGAATAAACGATATTTTAATATAATGACAAGTCTTATTTGTTTTGTAACGCTTGTCTTATCACAACCTGTTAAATCTGATAATTCTTTCGGTTATAAAAACCCTGTTTTGTCGGGGTTTAATCCCGATCCGAGTATTTGTAAAGTAGATAGTACATTTTATATGGTAACATCATCTTTCGAATATTTCCCCGGATTACCGATATACAGCAGTAAAGACTTGATCCATTGGCAACCGATAGGTCATTGTCTGACCCGCGAATCTCAGTTGAAACTGCAAAACGTACCATCTTCGGGCGGATTGTTCGCTCCGGCACTCCGGTATCATGATGGTCTGTTTTATGTAATCTGTACTAATGTTTCTCAAGGTGGAAACTTCTATTGTACAGCAAAAGACCCGGCAGGAGAATGGAGTGATCCTATCTGGGTTCCCATAAACAGTATCGATCCTGATATTTTCTTTGATGAAGACGGAAAAACATATTTTGTAACTCAAGGATCTGAAGGTGTCAGAGTAACAGAAATAGATATTAAAACAGGTCAGCCGGTTGCTGAAGAGCGTACCGTTTGGGGTGGTATCGGTGATCGTTACCCTGAAGCTCCACATATATACAAAAAGGATGGATTCTATTATCTTTTAATCGGAGAGGGTGGTACAGAATATGCACATAGTGCCACAATTGCAAGAAGTCGTAATGTTTACGGTCCTTATGATTCATGTCCCCTAAATCCTATTATCACACATTGTAATCGCATCGGGCAAGAAAATGTGATCCAGGGTGTTGGTCATGCCGATTTTATACAGGCAAATGATGGCAGTTGGTGGGCTGTTTTTCTTGGGTTTCGTATCCCCTGGTTATATACCAACTTCCATATTCTGGGAAGAGAAACATTTTTAGCTCCTGTTGACTGGCCAAAAGGTGGATGGCCACAGGTTAATGGCAATGGCACAGTTTCCATAAATATGGAAGTACCCACTCTAAAACAATATCCTGTCAGCAAACCTAAAGTACGTACTGATTTTGATAACGGTAAACTTGGCTTTGAATGGAAATATCTGAGAAATCCCATTAATGAAAATTATAGCTTTAACGATAAAAAAGGTCATCTAAGCATGAAAGCAACTCCTTGCACACTGGATGAGACAAAACCTGTTTCATTTATTGGTCGCAGACAAACCGAATATAACTTTATGGCGGCAACATCTCTTAAACTAAATTCGGAAAAAGATAATGAGGAAGCCGGGATGACAATCATTCAAAATAATACACATCATTATGATCTGTATTTGACAAAGAAAAATGGCAAGAATATAGTACAGCTTCGTGCAAAAGTGGGTTCTCATAAATATATTGCAGCTGAATATCCTGTAGATTCCGATAACATTCGATTAAGAATAGAAGGCACACCCTTACAATATACATTTTCTTATTCACCATCTCAAAAAGATGAATATAAAGAGTTAGGAAAAATGGATACACGTTATGTGAGTACTGAAATTGCAGGTGGATTTACAGGTGTAATGATTGGTCTGTATGCTTCCTCAAACGGACTACCTACCAATGCAGTGGCATATTATGACTGGTTTGATTATGAAGAAAAATAGATTTTTTTTATAAATTTATCACTTCTAAATATGTCAACATAAAACGACCATAAGAAAAAACAATATAATAATGAAAAACCTTTTTTTATTTCTGACCTTATTCATTCTTTCCATAGGAATGAAAGCCTCAAAAATCGATACCCTAAGGGTTTATAGCTGTTCTATGGATAAAAACGTAAACGTGGTAACAGTTGTACCTGATGGTGCTTCAAAGGGTGAAAAATACCCTGTAATCTATTTGTTGCATGGTTATTCCGGTAATCATGGATCTTGGATAAGATTAAAACCTGAACTTGCGCAAATTGCCGATAGTCAGGGGTTAATCATCGTATGTCCCGACGGACTAAGTAGTTGGTACTGGGATAGTCCGAAAAACAAGAATATGAGATATGAAACATTTATTTCATCTGAATTGGTAGAATATGTGGATAAGAACCTTCCAAGTCTGCCACAAAGAGAGAAACGGGCTATCTGCGGTTTGAGTATGGGTGGTCATGGCGCTCTATGGAATGCTATCCGCCATAAAGATGTATTTGGTGCCGTAGGCAGTACAAGTGGAGGAGTTGATATCAGACCTTTTCCTAATGAATGGGAGATGGCTACACAGCTTGGAAAACTTGATGAAAACAAAGAGTTATGGAACTCTCACACTGTTATTAATCAGTTAGACTCTCTTAAAAACGGTGAGTTAACAATGCTTATAGATTGCGGATATGATGACTTTTTCAAACAGGTAAACGATAATCTGCACAAAGAGCTAATGGATAGAAAAATAGCACATGAATATCAGGTAAGACCGGGTAAACATGACGGAGAATATTGGTATAATTCTATAGATTATCATATTCTGTTTTTCTCAAAATATTTTACTAAGTAATTATATCGTAATTCATAACCATTCATTAAGTAAAAAAAATCCGATAAGAGATAGAAATACCTCTGATCGGATTTTTTTGTAATTAGCCGGTTATGTAAATATATTAAAACCTAATAAGTTTATCTTGATTCTTGTCGTTTGCGATATATATTGATAGGATAATAATAAATGAATAATCAAATATTTATAAGATAAATAGAGAAAAAAGAGAAGAATTTTTAACATGTTAATTATTTTATTACTTTTGCGAAAAATAACTCTTGAGGGAGTAGTTTACATCAAAGATGTGATAAGTCAACATTCTGACTCTTTGGCGAGTCTGGCTTATCTTAATTAACGAGACTCAAGTATGGTGTATAGCCATGCTTGAGTCTTTTTATTACATAATGTTGAATATATAAACTAACATGATTTACGTACTTTATCTTTTTTTGGTTGTTTCTATTGTTTACTTGTCAAATAAGGCATCTGTATATGTCGATTTGATAGATAAAAAGTCCACATTATCGGGAGCATTTATCGGAGGCGTCATTCTTTCCGCCGTAACTTCTCTTCCTGAGCTTTTTACCAGCCTTACCTCAACAGTCTTTCTTGATAAGCCCGGTCTATGTATCGGAAATATTTTGGGAAGCAATCTTTTTAATCTTATGATTCTGGCTATTTTGATGCTTTTCTCTTTTAAATCATTAAGAACAGCCCGAATATCAGGAAGTCATATAAAAGTAACCTTTATGATATGCCTGATATATGCAGCAGTCCTACTTCAGATGTTAGATGTTTTCGATTTGGATATTCTTTCTATTAGCATCACTACTTTTTTTATCTTTTTATTTTATGCTATCGGTATAAGATATTTATCGGCAGAGAATGGAGAGACGATAGAGAATCAGGAACATGAGGATAACCACGAATCAAGTCTTACATTACGACAGATTGTGATACGTTTTATTTTTGTTAGTTTTGGTATTATCGGATTAAGTATTGCAATAACATATGTAACCGATTTAATAGCTATTAAGCATAACCTGGGCTATGGTCTTGCCGGTGCTTTATTCTTGGGAGTTGCGACATCCCTTCCTGAGGTTTCATCAACAATCGCACTTTTCAGATTAAAGAACTATAATATCGCAATAAGTAATATCATCGGAAGTAATATTTTCAATCTTCTTATTTTAGGAATAGCGGATGTTATGTATTTTGGAAAAGGAGTATACGACTTCTCTGATTCCAAAACAGTAAATCTTTTAATATACGGCGCAATTGCCACACCATTGATAATGCTTGTTTTACATAAGAGAAACAAATTGACTATGTTGTGTTTGGTAGCGGTAATTTTATGCTATGTGCTCTTTCTTGCACTTTAGTAAGTGATAGATTTATATTAATCAACCACTGATATCTTTCTCAAGAGGTAGAAAAATTGTTTTTCTATCGAAATATTGATCATTATCAATCAGTATGTTAATAGTCATAGAGTGAAACAATATTAAATTAAATATAAATTTATTATTGCGTAAGGCTGCAAAAATGATAATTTTGCAATCAAATTAAATGTGTTGCGTTTAGGGGGAAACTAAAACAGATTAACTCACTTAATTAATTAAAGAACATCATTTTATGAAAAAGGTATTAAAGAAAGTCGTATTATCATTAATCGCATTGATAACTCTTGGAATGACATCATGTAGCAAAGATGATATTAAGAGTGTATTTACAGATAAGGGAGTTGTAGGCACATGGTATTTAACCAATAAAACCGGCTACTATATGTCAACAACAGATGCGTCTGAAAAATATGAATGGAATACAGATTGTACAATTTTGACAACACTGAAAGATTCGGAAGTATTAAAGATAAAGAGCGACAATTATTATTTAATTGCAGGTTATAATGATGGAGAGCAATTCACATCATTGGGAGGATATCTTTATACCAATGTTGTCGGAGTATATAGAAGATTGACATTGACCAACGGACTACCTACATCTTTCGATCAATTTCAAGGTTGTCTTTCTACATATTCGGTGAATGAAATTTCAGATACTAAACTTGTTTTATCTATCAGAATGAATGATATAATTTATGAAGGAGTCAATTATACATATTATGAAATCAAAACATACTCTTCAACCTCGACCGATAAGAACAATATATTAGGTTCATTGATTGATGGTCTGTTGAAACTATAATAAAAAAATAAGAAATTAATAAAACAGAATGTTTTAAAGTCTCGACTTAAAACATTCTGTTTTTTTATTCCAGACTATTGTTGATAGCTTTTAACAACGACCATTTATTTGAATAATCGGTATCTGTACCAAGACTCCAGCTCATAACACCGTAAAAACCTTGAGAGACAGAATATGATGTTTTTTTCTTTACCACATCAATTCCGTTGAATACATAATTTTCATCATCATATTCCACCTCATTAATCGCAGCGGAAGTGATAAGATTATTTTTAACAAGTTCTCGATATGCTATTGATTGTTTGGATTCATCAGCTGTAACGCCATAAAAAGGGATGCCCGGAACTAACTTTCTTGCGGGAATGCCGTAGTTTATAACCTTTTGGATACTTGAAATGAAATTATCATAACTAAATCTGAAAGGTGAGGGTCCGTAACATTGTAAAGATATATATGTCACTGCATCTATTGCATTTTCTGAAATTTTATAAGATATAGGATTGAGTGTAATGGAGAATATCTGATCCCCTTCAATAATTTCTGACAAAGCAACTATTGCCCTGCTATAATTTGAATATTCAATATCATTCTCTGCCCACTCAAAATCTAAATCCACACCATTAAGCTGTAATTCAGATAATGTCTTTTTTATATTTCGTACAAAATTTTTTACAGCCGCATCATTAGCAATCATTGTTTTCCAGTTTTCACCTCCATGAATTCCGAGTCGTAAAGTCGTACCTCCGGTCAATTCATTTCTTATAGATGATATTAATTGTTCGAGACTGCTTGCGCCCTCACCGTTATATAATTTAAAACTTTCGAATATCAGTGATCCATCTGCACCCGGAGCAGCTCCAATGCAAATAATATCGGTACATGCATTTAATTGGGAAGCTGATATCTGCCCTCGATTATAAAAATTTCCTCTTATATAAGAACTAACCAGAAACCCATTCTTATTATTTGTATTACTTACATTAATTTCTTTGGATGAATGGCAAAAGCTACTTATGATAACGAATGTTATTAATAAGAAAAGATATTTTAAATATTTCATATCAATATTATAAGGATTGACAGATAAACAACTTAAATTGCATTTTGTTGATACACTGATAATTATTAATGCGTCCCATTCATATTTGAAATCATAAACTTAGGTTGGAAAATATTCTTTATACAATGACTTTTATTAATTAAAAATGATATTGATCCTATTAGCGACAAATATCAATTATCGATATATAAAGTGAAAGATATTTCATTTATAAGTATCTTTAACTTAATAAATCAATACAATAAAAAATGAAATAACGTCAATGCAGTAATAATGCATTACGTTTTGAAATCATAAGAAAAATGAAGTCATGAAAAAGGTCAAAATTACAGTGATAAGAAAAATACATCATAAAGATCTTTCTGATAAATATGAGAACCCGATTGAACATGCATGTGAAATGAGAGAAGGGGAAACGTTTATTTCAGAAGATAATCAAAAGCCTGACGGAATGTGCGAAAGTGCTTGGCAGTCAATGCAGTCTTTCGTAATGACACTATCTCACGGAGGAGGAAATTTCTATGACGGATGGATGAAAAATCCGCACTCAGCTATGATTTCGTGCAATGATGGATTCAGACCTGTAAGTTTTTTGATTGAAACAATTGAATAAATTCTAATTGATATACCATATTCAAGTGAGAATTAAAGAACAAAATATCAGTTTTTAGCGTTTAAATTAACAAAATCATTATTATGAAAGTGAAATATATATTTACAGCATTACTTCTCTCATTTATATTCATTGATGCATACACCTGCACAAGATTTGTATACAAGAATGATTGCAATATGGTTCTTACAGCACGTACACTCGATTGGAAAGAGGATATGGGATCAAATATCTGGGTATTACCTCGTGGCATGGAAAGAGGAGGTGTAGCCGGTCCGAACTCTCTTAAATGGAAGTCAAAATACGGGTCGATAGTGACAACCGGATATGATATCTGTTCTGCCGACGGAATGAACGAGCGTGGAGTAGTTGCCAATCTTCTATGGCTTGATGAGAGCCAATACCCGGCTTTTGATATAAATACCCCTGCGATGGCAGTATCCGTGTGGCCTCAATATATTCTAGATAACTACGCATCGGTAGCAGAAGCGGTAGAGGATTTGGCTAAAGAGGATTTCATTGTGCTAACCGATAAAGTTCCGGGAATGGATAAGATGGCAACTTTTCATATATCTGTTTCAGACAGTATCGGCGACAGTGCCATTCTTGAATATATAGATGGGAAACTCAACATCTATCACGATCCAAAATATAAAGTCTTAACCAACTCGCCGGCATTTCCCGATCAGCTCGCAGTAGCTAAATACGGGAAAGAGATATATAACCTCAATAATATCCCCGGCTCCAATCTATCATCCGACAGATTTATCCGCACATCCTATTATCTTGACCTTTTACCTACTCAATGTGATTCGATAACATCTGTAGGAGCCGTACTTAGTCTGATAAGAAATAGTTCTGTTCCCTTCGGAATTTCAACGCCCGATAAACCAAATATCTCAACAACGAGATGGCGCACAATATCAGACAACGGAAATAAAAGATATTTCTTTGAATCAACCCTTGCACCCAATCTTGTTTGGATAGATATGACAGATTTTGATTTCGGCAAAAAAGGAAAAGTTCGAAAATTTGATATCAAAAAGAATCAAAACGCTTGTGGAAATATTAGTGCACTTTTCATAGAGACTACACCTTTCCGTTTTGCAGGGTTATAGCATCCGAATATCAAAAACATAATAAAGGCATCTTTATAATATTAATATAAAGATGCCTTTTTCATTACTTAAGATATAGGTCTCTTATTTTTATCCTACCACTGAATAGATTTTCACACAAGGTGCATCTTCGAAATATGGACTCAAAGCAGTTACCACATCAGCATTAAAGAGTTCGGTTGTAAGATAAGATTCAGCATCTTCTTTAGATGCAAATCCATGTAAAACCTGAACATCTTCAGCTCTTAGAAGTAAATTCTTACTAAGGGCACCTTTAATATTATTAAGAAAAGGTTCACGATATTTTGTATATACTGCAGCTGCAGCAGCTCTGTTATCATCTTTAATGTTCATTGTTATCTCAAGATAAGCGTTGATTTTTGAAGTACTCATAATAATTGTATTTTGTTAGACATTATGTTTTTGATGTTACAAAAGTAAATTCGCTACATTTCTATCTCAATAGCAATTCGAGAAGAGATATGGTAAATCCGGGAAATTGATAAATAGAATAATTTCAGCTTCTCATATTTACCATTTTTTGAGCCTTATATTCCACATTATTCAAGAGCTACTTCCTAATTTTGCATTATAAACATTTCATTTCTTATGCAGGATAAAAAGAAAAATCAAACATTCAAAAATTTCAATTTAGATGAATCTCCCTACGAGATAGAACTTGAATTTATCAATCTCAGCGATTTCTTTAAGGGATGTTCCGACAATCCTTTCAATGGTCATACGCACAGCTATTATCAGATCATCTGGTTTCAAAAAGGAGAAGGAGTGCATTATGTTGATTTCAAAGAATATCCGGTAAAAGAGAATACTCTGTTTTTCATATCGCCGGGACAGATTCATCATTTTGAAAGAAATACATGTTTTGAAGGAGTGATGATTCATTTTAGTCAGAGCTTTCTGACAGATGATGAAAGCAGTGAAAATATATTTCTTAAATATAATCTATTCAATGCCTTTGATTCCGTACCATATTTTACCATTACGCATGAAATAACAGGCAAACTACATTATTTGACCGACGAATTGCATTCTGAAATAGAAAATACGGATGCATTCGCATACTGCGACTATCTTAAATATCTTATAAAGATGTTTCTCATACATATTCAGAGAAACGGAATCAGAGATAAGGGAGAACCCTTGTGTATCACTAATCAGGCAAACAGAACATTCGTAAAGTTCAGACAACTGCTTGAACTAAATTACCGCCATAACCATACAGTGAAAGAATATGCATCGATGCTTAACATCTCTTCAAAGACACTGACAAATAGTGTAGCCGAAAGTAGCTCTTTCACACCTTTGAAACTTATAAACGAACGTCTTGTTCTGGAAGCTAAGCGTCAGCTTCTTTACTCGGCACTGACCTCGAAGGAGATAGCATTTCGACTCGGTTTTGAAGATCCCTCATATTTCGTGAAATTTTTCAAACGTCAGACCGGTTATTTGCCAACTTCATTCAGAAAACAAAAAAACAACTGATTTAATTATGAACATCACATATAAGGAAACAAAAGAGTTTACGAAACAGGAGATAGAAGATCTCTTTCTTTCCGTAAATTGGTATTCAGGAAGATATCCCGAAAGAGTGGTAAAAGCTCTGAAAAATTCATCAAAAGTGATCTCTGCCTGGGACGGAGATAAAATGATAGGACTAATCCGTGCTTTTGATGATGGTGAAATGGTAGCGTTTGCTCATTATCTCCTTGTCGATCCCGTATATCAGGGACAGGGGATTGCCGGCACTCTATTATCGATGTTAAAAGAGAAATATAAAGATTTCCTATATTTCAATATCATGCCCGATGAGAAGAAAAACGTCGCTTTCTATCAAAAACACGGTTTCCTTGTATTGGAAGAGGGTACTGCAATGCAGATTAGAAATAGCAATTAATAAAAGTTTTTAAACTTCACATAGTACTTATTCTCATTATAATCATCTATCAATCTCAAAGTTTGTTGAATACATAACGATAACATTGCAATAAATGCAACATATTGCCATATTTCATCAATTGAAGGTAAAGAGTACTGTTGAAGAGTTACGATAATCTCGGTAAACTGAATCATCAACGATTCTCTAAAGATTAGCGTTAATGAGATCAGCACTATCCATATCAACATTACCGAAACTATTCTGTAAACCGGGAAAGGTTTGCGCTCGGGCAATGAATGCAATATCTTATCGGTAAACTCTGAAGAATATTCCGGAGTTGCCGTTTGTTTAAAAAAATCACTTAATATTTTATCTTCATTACTTTTCATAAGAATCAAATCAACATGTTACTAAAAAAGCATTTTTTGGAGAACTTGAATGGTTAATTTCATAAGTAGTAAGAAACTCTTTTAAATGATTTCTTCCTCTGGATAGATGCGACTTTATCGTTCCATCCGATAATCCCGTTATCCCGGCAATCTTTTTGATTGAGAAATCCTCTAAATAAAAAAGAGTAATACACATTCGTTCTTCATCTTTTAAACGTCCGAGAGCTATATAAAGATTTTCATACTCAAAACTCTTTTCATCATTTTCCGAGAGTTTTTCACTAACCTCCGGGCTTTCGATATCCTCATAATGCTTTACACTTCTCACATGGTCGTAATATATATTGTAAGCCATTTTGTAAAGCCAGGTTTTGAAAGAAGCAAGACCTTTAAATTTGTCAATCTTGCTCCAAACCTTGATAAAAGTTTCTTGTGCCAGATCATTACTAAGTTCTACATCACCACAGGTAAGATTGAGAAAAAACTTTCGAAGAGCGACCTGATATTTATCCACAAGCTGACGGAATGCCTTTTCACTTCTGAAAAGAATGATTTGTGAAACAAGTGATATGTCTTCAGCTCTATTCATTATTAGTTGTTTCTTGGCAATCAGTTAATCCCTCAGACTCTTTTTTGTCAAAATATTTTTTTCTTATATATAGATATATCAGATTGCCTGTGCCTACCATTGCAACTATTAAACCTATATAAAACAGATCTCTATCATCTGAAAGCCCCCATACAATGATTGCAATTCCGACAAATAAAAGAATAAATGATTTTTTAAGTGTTTTAAGCATCTGTTCTTTGGGATTTTTCTTTTCCTCCATGAAAAACTCCTTAGGTAATTGCTGACCTGTCTCCAATGCCTTTATCACAATATCATGACGTAGCTTTTCCCTGTCAGACTTATTTTTTCCCACAATAAAGACTACTGCAAAGGCAAAAAGAAAAGGTGTAATAATTGCTATGGCAGGGATCCAAAACTGAATATTATTGAAGAGAGCTTTTGATGGATTAGTATTTTGAACAAAATCTAACGTGTTTAAGCTATTTACTATCTCCAGAGTGTCAACGTCTTGTGCAAATAATGAAACAGCCGAAGTAAGAGCAATTATAAATAAAACTGATAATAATTTTTTCGTATTCATATTGATATTTATTTTAGTTACAATTATTAGACGAAACCATTATATCAAAAGGTTGCAACATCTACGGTTTTTCTAAAAAGAAATTTAAATAATCCTATATCTTTAATTTTGCAATCTTGTTAATTGGCTTACATACAAGGATATTGAATCTCTTATTTCATTGTTTCAAAAATCTCTCTCGTATCTTTTTCACTCAAAGAATAATAAGCTCCAACGGTAAGCCCCTTATTCGTATGAAGTTTTTTAACCAACAAATCAATATCGGGATTAGGAATACCAAGTTCCGTAAAATTCAAAGGCATACCAATTGATGCCAAAAATTCTTTGAAACATTTTATTCCCTCAAGAGCAATCTGTTTATCATCTCCTTTACACTCTACACTCCATACTCTCTTGGCAAACTGAGCCACCTTAAAAGGATGATGATCTGCCATCCATGTAAGCCATGCCGGAAAAACAACTGCAAGTCCCGCTCCATGCGCCACATCATAAACAGCGCTTATCTCATGCTCCATAAAATGAGATGCCCAATCTTCAGCTCTGCCCACTCCGCAAGTTCCGTTATGAGCAATCATGCCGCTCCACATTATATTGGCGCGAGCATCATAATCCTTAGGATTCTTAAAAACCTTCGGAGCTTCTTCTATTATAGCCATCAAAGTCCCCTCGGCAAGACGGTCGGAAATCTCAACCCCTACGGTATTACTAAAATACCTCTCCAAAATATGCGCTATCATATCGGTAATGCCGCAAGCTGTCTGAAAAGGGGGAAGGGTATAAGTCAGTTCAGGATTCATAACAGCAAACACAGGTCGAAGCAACTTATCTGTTCTGATACTTAATTTCAAAGCCCCATCAACTTTAGTAATTACCGAATTTCCCGAACCCTCACTTCCTGCAGCTGCAATGGTGAGAACAACGCCCGACTTAAGAGCCTTTTGAGGAATACTTTTCAATGCAAAAAAATCCCAAAAGTCACCATCATAAGGCACTCCCGCAGCAATAGCTTTAACTGTATCAATAACCGATCCGCCACCAACGGAAAGAAGAAAATCTACATTCTCATTCTTTGCCAATGTGATTCCTTCATAAACATTTGTGTCCACAGGGTTAGGTTGTATCCCGCCAAATGTTATAAATGATATGTTTTCAGATTCAAGACTCTTCATAACACGATCGAGCAATCCGCTTTTGACTACCGAGCCGCCGCCATAAACAATCATCACTTTCGTTGCACCATGCTCCTTACAAAGTTTTCCTGTACGAAGTTCGGTGTCTTTTCCGAAAACAAATTCTGTAGGGCTGTAAAAGGTAAAGTTATTCATCGTGATTATCAGATTCAAATTATTATTTATTGATTATTGCTTTATGATAAATACAGGGCAAGTTACCTTGGTAAAGATCGAAGTGTTAGCATTTTAAATTAAACTCTTATGATGCGAAAGATCCATCTTTAATCTGATTTATCAATTAATTTTATAGTTATAATCTTCTTTACAAATATAATATATTCTTTAATTCAGATTCTTTCTATTATTCCTTTTGGTATCATAACACAAAACACAGAAACGATTGAGAAGATAATTGGATGTCTCAAGAAAGAATCTATTCTATAAATAATAATAATATAAAGAGCAACTTCATGATAACCCATGTTATAGATATTATATCAAATAACTTTAGATAATATGGAAAATTCATTTAAAGTCAGTTATCACAAAATTGAGATAAAAGGGATAAATATTTTCTATCGTACCGCAGGCGACAATAATAAACAGCCCATAATATTACTACATGGTTTCCCAAGTGCGAGTCACATGTTTAGAGATCTTATTCCTCTTTTAAAAGATAAATTCTATCTAATCGCTCCCGATTATCCTGGTTTCGGACAATCCGATTCCCCTGACAGAAAAGAATTTGAATACTCCTTCCTTAATATTTCATATATTATCGAAGACTTTATAAATATTCTCGCTATACAGCGATTTGCTCTATATGTCTTCGATTATGGAGCGCCTATCGGATTTTATATAGCAATGAGGAATCCTGAAAAGATTACCGCCATAATCTCGCAAAACGGTAATATATATAGAGAAGGACTCGGAACTAAATGGACAGCAAGGGAAAAATATTGGGAAAACCCCACACCGGAACTTCGCAAATCCTATGAAATTGCATTCGCTCCTGAAACCATTATTGGACAATACACCGAGGGAACCGATAAAACACTTGTATCGCCTGATGGATATACACTTGATATATCATATATGTCACGTCCGGGAATCGACGAAATACAATCGGATTTTATCTATGATTATCGCAATAACATCAAGTCATATCCCGATTTTCAAAAATATATTCGTGAATATCAACCGCCTCTTCTTGCGGTATGGGGGAAAAATGATGTCTCATTCATTCCTGCTGGTGCAGAGAGTTTTAAGAAAGACCTTCCCAAAGTTGAAATTCATCTAATCGATTCTGGTCATTTCGCTCTTGAAACTCATTCTTATGAGATCGGATTGTTGATAATTGATTTTCTCGAAAGGAATTTATAAAACAGTTATAAAAATCAAATCAATTTGATAACTCATACTTGAAAATAACAATTTTGTTTATCCATATTTTAATCATTAATATATGTAAGAGAAACAAAAAGAGCTTTTAAAAACATATATCCTATTATCTAACATTTGAAATTACAACATATTATACTTCTAACAAAGAGATGATAATCATCTTTGTTAGAAGTATTTTTTGTACTGCTTAACTATTTTAAATTTCTCCCGATTCTTTTTGAATGGCATCTCAATAACCGTTAAACACGGTAGCAATGGTCAAAAACACCATAGCTTCTACCACCTCTCTAATTAGCTAATGAACGAGTTGGCTTTAGCTACTTTGCTTGTGGACCATAGCATTGGAATGTGCCGGATGTAGTTATGGTGGTTTAAAAGGTCTGAGGGGATTTGGGAAAGAGGTATAGGACAATGTAATATGATGTCCGGGTTATAATAATGAATTGTATTTATATCATATTGGTTGCAGTTTGTGTGAAATTATATATATATTTGTTTATATTGTTAGACATGGTAGGTGTTTTAATAAATCGCAATACATTAATTTAAAATATGGAAAATGCTTTCAGTATACTATTTACTAATTGAAAAAAATAAATGCTTTAATGAGTATAAATAAATAGAGAATATTTAGTAATTGTAATTGACAACTAAAAGTACTATTATATCAAAAAATAAAAAAGTCACAACAGATATTATATGAATTGCAATATTCAATAAGTGCTGAATACAATAATCAAAATAAAGTTGTGATTGGAAATAACTTTAAAAAATTAAATATAAATGAGAATATATTTAAGTACAACGCCTAATGAAAAGCTAGTTCCTTTTAATTATCAGCAGAAATTAGTAGGTACACTACATAAATGGATTGGTAAATGCAACCCCGAACATGGTAACTATTCTTTATATTCTTTTTCTTGGCTGAAAAATGGAAAAAAAAAGGATAAAGGATTTGACTTTGCGGATGGTGCTAAATGGTTTATTAGTTTTTATGATATTAATATTATCAAACTTATCATTAAATCAATTTTAGAAGATCCTGAAATGTTTTGTGGAATGAGAGTCTACGATATTGCTATCGAAGAAGATATAGATATAAATAAAAGAGAAAAATTTTATTTGGCAAGTCCTGTATTGATTAAAAGGATTTCAGATAAGAAACAAAAATATTTCACATATGAAGATAAAGATATAAGTGAATTATTAAAAGAAACATTCATTAATAAAATGAAACAAGCCGGTATTACTGAAGATCCGACTTTAGAAATATACTTTGATACTACATATGAAAAAAGAAAAAAGAAAATGATAACATATGATGGTATTAAGATCTTGGCCAATCTATGTCCTGTTATTATAAAAGGGACTGAAAATACTAAGAGATTTGCATGGTCTTGTGGAATAGGGAATTCTACAGGAATTGGTTTTGGTAGTATATATTAGAATTTAGTTATTATGAATTATATTGTCAAATATACAGGTAAGTTCGGCTTTATAAAGCCGTGGACAGCAGTTCGAGATGGAGAAACATTTAGTCAACAATTTCTTACACCTTCAATTATAGAGGGTATTGAGAAAAAAATATTTCCTGAAATGCTTTCTGCTAATGGTCAAATAAATAAAATTATTCGTCATAAATTGCTTTATTCGATGGTAGATGTTCAACAGGAACAAACTCAAACAAGAGGTTGGGAAATTAAAAAAGGTAACTCCAAGGATGAAAAAACAGCAGTCAGAAATCAATCTATAATAAAAAGAGGAATTCTTGTAAACCCTACATTATATTTATCGTTCTTGACAAAAGAAGATGCGTTAAAAGCATGTAAACAACATATTTGTTTATGTAGGAATGAAGATTTACTGTTGCCGGATAATATGATTTTAGAGCTAACAGATGATGAATTTAATGAAATAGATGGATTTGAATTGAGATTTGGGGAGTCTGAACAATCTTTTTTGGTTGGATATAACAGATTCGATAATAATCAACCAATGTATGGTTGGTTGGAAATAAGTGGAAAACCTGTATTCGGGCAATAATGAAAAAGTATTCAAATATATTAGCGAAAAGTGAAGATAATGGAGCTTTATTTTTGACAGATCATTTACAACAAGTCGCAGATTCATCTGTTTTTATTGCAACTAAAATCGGGCTAAATACCGAAACTGTGAGAAAGGGTGCTTTATTACATGATATAGGAAAAGTAAGTCCTGTTTTTCAACAAACTCTTTCAAGAGATTTTTGTAGACCACCGGGGTTTATTTTTAGACATGAAGTGGCATCTCTATTTTTTCTCTCCCTTGTTGATGAAACGGAAAGAGATGAGGTTGTAGAGATGATAATAGCCCATCACAAGTCAATTTATAATGATGTAAGTGGTTTTGGATTGTTAGATCTCGATGAAAATGAGGATAGTTTTATGATTCATTATAATGGCTTCGACGAGTGGCAAAATATAGCATTGGACATTTTGCAAAATTTTGGATTCAAAATACACAATATCAGTAAGCAAGAAGCAAAGGAAAACTACGAGTATGCAATTGAATATTGTGAATCATTGAAATCAAATTATTCTCTTTGGAAAGGTGTGCTGATGACAGGAGATCATTTTGCTTCAGCATTTTTATATGATACAAATAAAGAATTAAAAAAATTATTTATTAAGCCTGATTTATCTTTCTATAATCGAAAGAATGAGTTGTATCCTTTATCTCTGATTGAAGCTAATGACGACAGAAAACATACAATTGTTACGGCACCGACAGGAGCCGGCAAAACGGATTTTTTGATTAGAAGATGCAAAAATAGAGTATTTTATACATTACCTTTTCAAGCATCTATAAATGCTATGTATGAAAGAATAAAAGAGGATTTGAGCAATACAGAAGCTCAAGTTCATCTGTTGCATGCAGCATCAAATTTAACACTTGAAGATAATCAGTTAGAAGAACGAATATTACAAAGACATCCTGGTGCTTCGATAAAAGTTATGACACCTCATCAAATGGCATCAATTGTATTTGGAATAAAAGGATACGAATCAATGATTATTGATTTAAAAGGTAGTGATGTAATTCTTGATGAAATTCATACATATTCAGATGTTACGCAGGCTATTGTATTGCGTATTATTGAAATATTATCGGCCCTTGATTGTCGTATTCATATTGGAACAGCAACTATGCCAACTATATTGTATCAAAAAATAATGGATATAGTTGGAGGAAAAGAGAATGTATATGAAATTAAATTAGAAGATAATATTCTCGAGTCTTTCAATAGACATATCATTCATAAAATAGAGTCATTTGATGATTGTGATGAAATATTAGAAACTGCAGTATTAGAAAAAAAGAAGATACTAATAGTTTGTAATCAAGTAAAGCGTTCACAGCAACTATATGATATAATTGATGAAAGATATGGGTGTGTTAAGAAGATGTTGATACATAGCCGTTATAAACGAGGTCGAAGGAGAGAGCTTGAGAAACTTTTAAAAGATGATTTTAATGAATCTGAAAATGCGTGTATCGTTGTTTCAACACAAGTGGTTGAAGTGAGTTTGGATATAAGCTTCGATATAATGATAACTGAATGTGCACCCATAGATGCTATGATACAACGATTCGGAAGAATTAATAGGAAGAGGAAGAAAGAAACAATAGGACTATATAAGCCGATTTATGTATTATCTCCTTTTGATGATGAAAAGAAATCTTTACCATATAAATTGGATATATTAAAAAGAAGTTTCGAAAATCTTCCTAATAATGAATTGTTTCAAGAAATAGATGTGCAAAATGTAATAGATAAAGTATACCCTGAATTAGATATCAGAAATATTGATTATAGTTCATCTATATTTGTCAATAATAAATGGATGCTTAAAAAACTTTGTCATAGGTCAAAAGCTGCTTTGTTAGAAACATTAGAAATAGATTCTGTGTGTTGTATTGTCGAAACAGATAAAGAAAGTTATGTTTTAGGTAACAACAGAACTCGATCTGAATTAGAGATTCCCATTTCTTTAAAGTCTATAGGATACAATAGACTTGCACAATGTAAATTCGGCTCTCAACCATTTATAATACCGGAAAAGGCCTATTCAGAGGAGCTTGGTTTGCAAACAGAATTTGCGAAAAATGAATATTTTAAATCTTATGAACTATTGTAATATAAAATCCATATGATAACGTCAACCATAGGAAAGAAGTTTTTAAAAGCATATAATGAAGAATACAAAACGGATTATGATGCTAAACAGTTTTTCATAGAAAAGTTCTATCCTCTGTTTTTTGATCATAATAAGTATATGATGACAGCTGGTAACTCTCCTCTGGAGAATCCTAAAATTAGTTGGGAGAAAATGATTTTAGGCAATATGCCATTTGAAACAGAGGAAAGACGAGGCGAAAGATTTAATAACTTAATAAATAAAATAAGCTCATCTGAAGCTGATGCAAGTATTGCTATCGGTTATCCTTCTCTTGATGAGAATGCAACAACGTCGGGTCAGGTTACTAATCTAAAAATACCAATTGATAAAGATGATATTTATTCATCTTGGATTGGGGCAGCATTAAGTATAGGAGTACAAGGTGGTATCTCCATAATATTAGACCAGTCGGATATTCTACTTAGTTTATATAAAGGTTGGGAAATGTATAGGAAAGTTCTTAATACAACTTCAAATTTAAAAGGTAATCAGATTAATACATGGAATGGACAATGGTTAGCTCACTTTTACAATAAAAAAGAATATGACGACAATAACCCAATGGCAAACTTCAATCCTTTTGAAGAAAACAAAGGATTAATGAGTATTTCAACTCAGAGTTGGACAATAATAATGATAAGACTTTCCCAACAGTTCACAAATCCTCATATGATGGGATATGTATATAACATTGGTCAGATGAATACTACGATTGGATTTATACCATTTGTATTAAGTCAAATAAAAAGACCAATTGAACTATATAAAAAGTTTTTCAATATAGATAGTGGAAAAAAAGCAGAAGCATTATGGGGGACCGCTTACGGGTTAAGAAAAGCATGTCAATCAGGTGTGGTTGGGATTAAGGCTTTGGAACCCAAAGGTATGTCTGATTATATTTTAAAAGGAAAGTTGCCTAAATTAGGTAATAATGAAAATGATAAATTAAATTTTAATGTTTATATAATTTGGATATTAGCGATGTTAAACAATGAAGAATTATGGAATATAGCTCATGAATTCGCAAAAGAGCTTCAAAACTATTCCTCCGGAAATAATAATGCGAAAAAGGATAAATCAAATAAAGTAAACGCTGTAATAACTTCTACAAACAAAACAACTTTTATAAAAGCATTGACAGAGATTGTAGCAGATGTAGATAATAAAGCACAAATAGAAAATATAGCCTCTGTTGTTAATAGAATGCCCACAGAAAATGTACCTTATTTTCTTACTCTTATGAGATTTCATTATGCCGCTATTAATAATCAAAAATAAATAATTATGAATCCTTACATCTATTTAAGAGCTCTAAAACATGCAGAACATACTGTATTCTGTGTTGCCGATGGACAAAAAACTTATTATGATACTCAATTTAACGTTTATGTGCCATATTCAAGTGGTCAACAGGTAAAACGTTCAATATTGCAAACGCTTACAGATGAATTGAATGTTCAGATGGCTCCGATAACTTTCAATTATAATATTTCATCCAAAAAAGAGTTAGAAAATAAAGAACCATGGTCACCGTGTGATCCTAAATATATTGATCAATTATTTGGAGGGTGGATGAGAGCAGGAGACGGACCTACCAAGAAAAGACGTAGTCCTTTGTCAATATCTGCAATGCGTCCTTTACATCCGCTTTTAGCAGGTGTAACCAAAGAAAACTTAACATTTGACCGAAGTGACAGACCTGATATTCATCCTGTTAATGTTAGAATAAGCGGAAGTGATAAATTGCTTACAGGTGAAGAGATTGAGATGTTTTTAAATGAGAATAATCGTACTCTACCAAGACGTAATTGGATACCGGAGAATAAAAGAGCAACAGGACTTTTTATTTATGATATAGCTATTGATTTAAGAACACTATTTTGTGTTTCCACTAATCAGCATGAGCCTGAATTATCAAAAGAAATGATTGAAGAGCTTAAGAATGAAGGATGGAAAGAATCTGAAAATGTTTTTGGTAAATGCCTTGTTATGCCTAAAAAGGAAAGAGATAAGGTTATACCTGCGTTGGCAAGTGCATTAATAAATTGGCGAATAACTTCAAATCAGGCTCGTACATTTAGCTTAATGGAAACTTTGGCAGTTGCTATTAGCGATAATGCCAATCAGATATCTTCGGCAATTAGATCTAAATTAATAGATGATGGTGAACGACCTAAGGTAAAACCCATAGTAGATGAAATGACCGGTGCTGATTTATTTGTAACATTACCATGTGCAAGTTATATTATGACAGAAAACGAGAGTGTAGATGCGTTGCAAAACGCAGAACAAGATTTGATAAACAGACTTATCGCTTTTGATTACGAAAACCAGATATAAAATTTAATCTCCTTATTGATTATTGTAATATGAAATAAGGAGATTTTTTTATTTATGCATATGACAATAACCGGTACTCACTTTAATTACAATCAGATTTGCAAGCGAAAACTATGGTTGTTTGGAAATGGAATTACTTTTGAACATACATCGGATCTGGTATATGAAGGCAAACTTATTCATGAAGATAGTTATCCTCAAAGATCTGAAAAGTATGAAGAGGTAGAACTTTGTGGGATAAAAGTAGATTTTTATGATACTAAGAATAAGGTTATTCATGAGATTAAAAAATCGAATAAAATAGAGAAAGCTCATGAATGGCAACTCAAATATTATATATATGTTTTTGAGAGAAACGGAATAGAGGGAGTTCGTGGAATATTAGAATATCCTTTGTTAAGGAAAAAGGATGAGGTAGTATTGAGTGACGTTGACCGAGAAATGATAGGGGAGATGATTGTTAAGATCGAAAATATTATCTCTGAAGAGAATTGTCCTCAAATAGAAAAAAAGAGTATCTGCAAAAATTGCAGTTACTATGAATTTTGTTTTACTAATGAATCAGAAGAATGAAAAAGACATATTATCTGTTTAACCCCGGTATTCTTGAAAGAAAAGATAACTCTTTAAAATTTACGCAGGTTTCGGAGGATGAAGAGGATGTTGTAGGGCAACCAAGATATTTACCAGTTGAGGACATAAATGACTTGTATGTTTTTGGTTCTTTAAGGGCAAATAGTTCATTATATAATTTTCTGGGACAAAAAGATATCTCTGTGCATTTCTTTGATTATTATGAAAATTATACCGGATCTTTTATGCCTCGGGACGGATTGCTATCAGGAAAAATGATTCTTGCTCAAACTTCTTTTTATCAGGATAAGAAAAAACGTGTTGTTATAGCTCAAAAGTTTATTGAAGGAGCAGCATATAACATGATAAAAAATCTTCAATATTATAACCGAAGAGGTAAAGATATGGAGGAATTAATGCAATTAATGAATGATCTTGCTAGTAGAATACAAGATACGAAAACTGTTGATGAGTTAATGGGGATTGAGGGTCAGATAAGGCAATATTATTATGAAGCATTTAATTTGATTATTAATGATTTCGAAATGGGCAATAGAACTAAGTTACCACCTCAGAATGAAGTAAATGCTTTGATATCTTTTGGTAATATGATGTGTTATTCTTTTTGTTTAAGAGCTATTAATCAAACACAACTTAATCCAACTATAAGTTATCTTCACTCTCCTGGAGAAAGACGATATTCTTTGGCTCTGGATTTAGCTGAAATATTTAAACCTATAATTGTAGATAGAGTTATCTTTAAAGTCTTGAATAAAAAAGAGATTCAGGAGAAACATTTTGATAAGAAATTGAATAAATGTCTTTTAAATACCTCCGGGAAAAAGATATTCGTAAAGGCTATTGAGGATAGACTGCAAGAAACAATAAAACATCGTTCTTTAAATAGAAATGTGAGTTATAGACATTTGATAAAACTTGAATGTTATAAATTGACAAAGCATTTGTTATCGATAGAAGAGTACAAACCTTTCAAAATGTATTGGTAATATGTATGTAATCTTAGTTTATGATTGTGGAGAGAAGCGTGTCAATAAGATGCTTAAACTTTGCAGGAGATATTTGAATTGGATCCAGAATTCAGTATTTGAAGGAGAAATTTCAGAAGTGAAGCTAAAAGAGTTAATTAAGTGTGCCGAGGAATTCATCGATAAGGATACAGATAGTATAATTGTATTTAGCGGATTGATGAAAAACTCTTTGAGTAAGAAGATAATCGGAAAAGAAAGAAGTAATATCGATATTTTTCTATAAGTAAAAATGTCGATCACTTATTTATCCATTTATAGAATAATAAATTTATTTTACTTAGTTCTTTGAAATATTGAAAATCAAAAGATTACAGATGTTGTCGTAACCCTATAGTTTTTATATAATTATCCATCGACATAAATATTGGTATTTTTATTAGTTTTGTCGATGGATAACTTATTGATTTATAATAATTATTTTTTTTGCCCGGAAGGGCTTTAATTGAACCATTGAGGAATTGAAACTACTTAATTTTATCATTCCTGTTTCAATAATACGATGCTTTAATTGAACCATTGAGGAATTGAAACGTAATAATTATTAAAGTCTCTATCAAATGTGTTTTGCTTTAATTGAACCATTGAGGAATTGAAACGTGATATAACAATCGAATCAGAGAAGAAATGGAATTTCGCTTTAATTGAACCATTGAGGAATTGAAACCATAATCAGAAGTAGGCATTACTGCAAGTTGTTCGCTTTAATTGAACCATTGAGGAATTGAAACGAACTTGCTAAAGCCAGGTCATTTATTTTCCATGTGCTTTAATTGAACCATTGAGGAATTGAAACCACGAATGTTACGACGTTGTAGATTCTATTATGGAGCTTTAATTGAACCATTGAGGAATTGAAACTCGGCAAACGGTTTTATTTTGTCACTCTCAACATTACGCTTTAATTGAACCATTGAGGAATTGAAACCAAATGGAGAATCTAAGCCCTTTCAAATTCAGACCTGCTTTAATTGAACCATTGAGGAATTGAAACACTTAAAGCGTTATATATCTCATTGCTTATTAAATAGCTTTAATTGAACCATTGAGGAATTGAAACGCAAAAATTGCAGGAGCATCAAACGGATGTTTCGTTAGCTTTAATTGAACCATTGAGGAATTGAAACGACATAAGATCCATCATAAAGTTATACTCTACATTAGGCTTTAATTGAACCATTGAGGAATTGAAACAAGACAGATAACAAACATTTGTGTCATCACCTTGTGCTTTAATTGAACCATTGAGGAATTGAAACCTGATCACGCGTTCCGGAGCGAAACACCGGATGACGGCTTTAATTGAACCATTGAGGAATTGAAACTAAAAGTTTTTCTGTTTTCTCATAGCTTTCCGTGGCTTTAATTGAACCATTGAGGAATTGAAACTGTCAGCGGATCACCTTTGTCCCCTTTTTGTGAAGCTTTAATTGAACCATTGAGGAATTGAAACACCGCTACTTAATTTTACTATTAATCGCGCGATCAGGCTTTAATTGAACCATTGAGGAATTGAAACGAGAGAGGTTTGTACCTCGCGACAGTGAAGAGATATTTGCTTTAATTGAACCATTGAGGAATTGAAACTGTTGAATTATCCACACTTCAAAAGGATGTTCTTGCTTTAATTGAACCATTGAGGAATTGAAACGGCAATGCCTGCCATGGATGCATTTAGAATTATTAAGCTTTAATTGAACCATTGAGGAATTGAAACGGCACAAATGGAGCTGCTTAAATTCATTAACGAAATGGCTTTAATTGAACCATTGAGGAATTGAAACTAGATACGTTGAACATGTTCGCGATCTTTACTAAAGCTTTAATTGAACCATTGAGGAATTGAAACCGAATTATATTGACCGATATTATCGTAGACAAAGAGCTTTAATTGAACCATTGAGGAATTGAAACGCCGTTAAGGATGAACCTAAATCGGCACCGGTTGAAAGCTTTAATTGAACCATTGAGGAATTGAAACTTTTACTTAGATTTTATTACTCTATATAAGTATCTAAGCTTTAATTGAACCATTGAGGAATTGAAACTACAGACGTTTTACCCGCTAATGCGGCGGTTAATATTGCTTTAATTGAACCATTGAGGAATTGAAACGAACCGAAAAAACAGAATGTAGTCTGTTTTTAGTTTACGCTTTAATTGAACCATTGAGGAATTGAAACTTGCCCCAATTTGTTGTAGGTGAGGGACTTGTTAGCTTTAATTGAACCATTGAGGAATTGAAACCCGTGCATTGTTTTGTCTGACGATGTAACCCAGTCGCTTTAATTGAACCATTGAGGAATTGAAACTATAGTGAATCATATTGATCACCCGTAAGGATTCGCTTTAATTGAACCATTGAGGAATTGAAACCGATAACAGGGAATTCCTGAACAATCGAAAGATAATGCTTTAATTGAACCATTGAGGAATTGAAACTAATATCAATTTCGGGTCTAAATTCCTTCCTCTTATAGGCTTTAATTGAACCATTGAGGAATTGAAACCCAAATGCATCTGCTGCCCCGGTTGCAATCGTTTTGCTTTAATTGAACCATTGAGGAATTGAAACATTACGCTACTGGTTACGCTACTTGAGATAAAAAAAAGCTTTAATTGAACCATTGAGGAATTGAAACGAGTTTATAAGTTTTGATATAAGCCTTACCTTTTCAGCTTTAATTGAACCATTGAGGAATTGAAACAACTGCTCTGAGCATGAATCAGCAAAAGTGATATGCTTTAATTGAACCATTGAGGAATTGAAACCAAAGAAATCTATAATTGGTGCTGAAATGTTAGCTGAGCTTTAATTGAACCATTGAGGAATTGAAACCACATTAAGATGTTCCTTAAAATATCCTGAGCGTTTGCTTTAATTGAACCATTGAGGAATTGAAACATATGCAGTAACGATTCAATATAGCAACAATGATGGCTTTAATTGAACCATTGAGGAATTGAAACATATGCTACGATGGAGCAGGATAACAGAGATTTATTAGCTTTAATTGAACCATTGAGGAATTGAAACTAATAAGCCTTAACACATAGGTACAAAAAAAAGAGAGGCTTTAATTGAACCATTGAGGAATTGAAACTTCCAAGCGCTCTAAGAATGCCTCATCTTCTGCAATCGCTTTAATTGAACCATTGAGGAATTGAAACATGATATCTATGTCGATAGCTATTGTCGGAAAAAGAGCTTTAATTGAACCATTGAGGAATTGAAACTTGCTTACTCTTCTTGTGGCTCATATATTGCAACCGCTTTAATTGAACCATTGAGGAATTGAAACTGAATTGAAGTCAACATCTTGTTTGTGCAGCTCAAGCTTTAATTGAACCATTGAGGAATTGAAACACGACAATAGCCGCTCCGTTCGGAGAATATATCTTTGCTTTAATTGAACCATTGAGGAATTGAAACATGTATCGTGGTGGCATGTCGTGTGAAGTTGTATTGCTTTAATTGAACCATTGAGGAATTGAAACCACATTAAGATGTTCCTTAAAATATCCTGAGCGTTTTGCTTTAATTGAACCATTGAGGAATTGAAACAATCAACCTTTAACTTTAAGAAAAGTTTTGATTTAGCTTTAATTGAACCATTGAGGAATTGAAACAGCGAAAATTAAATACCAAATAATCATTTTGTTTAAGCTTTAATTGAACCATTGAGGAATTGAAACACCGAAAGAGTAAACTTTTGATAACGGCTTATTACGGCTTTAATTGAACCATTGAGGAATTGAAACGCAACATACATTTCTACCTTCAAAGACTTGATAGAAGCTTTAATTGAACCATTGAGGAATTGAAACGTGGGAGCTGGTTATATAGTGGCGTTGTTACTCTAGCTTTAATTGAACCATTGAGGAATTGAAACGATATAGATGTGATAGCGGAATTTTCTGATTTAGTAGCTTTAATTGAACCATTGAGGAATTGAAACAGGGAATACTCTTTATCTTGGGGTCGATATTCGATAGCTTTAATTGAACCATTGAGGAATTGAAACAATATTTAACAAATACAGAAAAATAATGAAGTTTTTGGCTTTAATTGAACCATTGAGGAATTGAAACACTTCAAGGAATGAGGTTGAAGAACCCCAGTCCGGCTTTAATTGAACCATTGAGGAATTGAAACCGCGAATATATTGCTATTTTCGTTTGAGCAGGGAAGCTTTAATTGAACCATTGAGGAATTGGAACTTCTCTCCTTCAGGTATCGCTTTAACAATAGTATTTAGGCTTTAATTGAACCATTGAGGAATTGAAACATAAATCATCCGGAATATCCGAACATTCAGAAGGGCTTTAATTGAACCATTGAGGAATTGAAACATGAGCGATACAGAATCTACTACGTTTCACACTAAAGCTTTAATTGAACCATTGAGGAATTGAAACTGCATAAGAATTACCGATTGCAAGTATTTTAATTGTGCTTTAATTGAACCATTGAGGAATTGAAACAGAACAGACGGCTAACAGATTGTGAACATCTCCATAAGCTTTAATTGAACCATTGAGGAATTGAAACTCAACGAGCTTTAGATAGATAATTTGATTCTCTGTATGCTTTAATTGAACCATTGAGGAATTGAAACGAGTCATGTATATCTTTATACTTCTCAAATTTTTGTGCTTTAATTGAACCATTGAGGAATTGAAACCGATTTTATAAATTCCTCGGGAACATCATCTATATCGCTTTAATTGAACCATTGAGGAATTGAAACAAAACAGAGTTCGACTCTCTAAGTAAACCTGAGCAAAACCGACCATCCCAATAATAAGAAAGAGCCAATTAC
>CAMTOJ010000024.1 GCA_947074145.1 uncultured Bacteroidales bacterium | reverse complement strand
GATACAAAGATATAATCTGTATTATTTTTTAACAACCTAATATTTTACTTGATCCTAAAAAGTTAATATTTATGGTAGCAAAATGATTATTAAATAAAATATATTAATACTTTTGCTGCATAATTGTTTAAAATAAATCTTTCGTGATTGTTTCGAATGGTTAAAAATAATATGCAAAATGTTATGTGAAAATTAGGGGCGGAACATTTAAGGTATTAAATTTTTAATAATCAAACAATGAAAACTAAGTTCTTAAGCTATAGAACGATTGTTGCTATCGCAACTGCAATGTTTAGTGCGGGTTCATTTGTGTCATGTACGGATGTTGATTCTAAGATCAATAATTCTAATAATGATCTGGAGGAAACTCCCGCCTATTTAGAGTCTTTTAAAAACTATAAGACTATCGATGTGAAAATTGATTCCGATTATGATGGAATGTTATTTTCTGTGTTTTTCAAATTTCCTTATAGTGAGGGTGATTTGGTTGAGCAACCTTTTTTAATGGCTAAGGCTCCATTCAACACTACTCTTAATGTGCCAAAAGATGTTGATTCGTTATATATCATATCTAACGGAGAAATGTCTGTACTTCCTTCTAAGGATGTTAATATGTCAATTCAATCGTCTAACCAAACAAAACTTGGAGAAGAAACAATTGGCAAAATTTCCGCAATCGTAAATAGCAAATATTTTCCTGAACAAAGCAATAATGTAAGAGGGGAAGATCTGTATAAATGTACGGATATTGTAATTGCTGAGACCGGAGCGGTTGAGACATTCGAACAAGCTGATATCTGGATCACATATTTAAGCGATGGCGGATTTTCAAATTCGAGTCTGTATGGAAAGCTTTGGTTCTATACATATCCGACAGAGAAAATGAAAACTCTTACTTTAAACGATTGTTCGTTTTATGGGATGAATGCCAATGGTGAAATTATTCCTGTTGATTATAATAAAATCTCAAAAAAGAACGATAATAAGAATGAGGTAAAAGATGATTATATTTTCTGGAGTAAAAAAGAGAATACTAACACTAAAAAGGGTATTCATACAAAAGTAACACTTGGTCGTTTTGCCAAAGGTCAAAACATTGGTTTTGTTTTCCGTGGTACAAATGAAAGATGTCAATTTACAACACCTTGTCTTAATTTGTCTTCAGGATCCTATTCTTATATTGGAAAGTCATTCAACTATAGAGACAAGTCAGGGTCTTTCACTCCACAACAAAACGTGTCAAACGGATTTATATGTCATATCAATGAAGAAGGATTAGAGATGAACGTACTTGGTATGGAAAATAGAACAACCAATAACTCCAATTATGACGGAGATTATAACGATATGTTGTGCCTAATCGAAACTAATCCAGTTACCTTGAAACCGGCAGAAGAAATTTTTCCTTCAGAACTTGATGAATATATGCTTGAAAAGGGACTATATCTTTTTGAAGATAATTATCCCGCAAAAGGAGATTTGGATTTTAATGATGTAGTCGTTGAGTATGAGATATATTCTTATATCAATAAGTCGAAAGAAAAAGGCAAAAAAGTTAATACAAAGTTACTTGCAAGCGGTTCGACTTTCTCAAATACTTTTGGTTTCAAATCAGGAGATAAATATATTCCTGTTTATGAAAAAGTTCAGGGTATGGAGAATGTTGCTGAATGGTCAGATATGAAGGTATTGAATGAATCAACCAATTTCTTTGGAGATGAGGAGCTGAAACCATTTATACATAACGGATATAATTATATCTTTGAAACGAACTATAATGCAAATGGTGAGTATCCTTACGTTTTGATTATACCTTCAGCTAATAGTGCCTCAAGTAAATTCCGTTGGTGTTTGGAAAGTAAGAAAATTACAGATGCTTACGAGTTTGAATATCCACGTGCGAATGACTGGTATATTCAACCAGCTACAGAAGAGCTTGTTGTGAAAAGAGATAAATAGAAGATATCCCCCTATAGTTAGCTTTAATCTAACTATAGGGGGTTGTCTTTTTATATATAATGGAGTTTAATTATATATATCTACAGCTTCGGTAAAACTCCACAAAAGGATAAATAAAATAGGAGTTGTTTATTAAGATCTACTTCTCAATTAGATCTGATTAATCTTTTAATTGATTACTGAGTTATTATCAATCTGTTTTCTGATAAATTTAATTTACTTCAATGTTGTATATCTATATTTTTAAAAGAGATAAACTGATAATCATATAAATATTAAATTACAACCTTGCTAAAAATTAAGAAAATCGTAAATGATTACAAATCAAAAGCTAATGAACCTCCAAAAAAAATAGTATATTTGTTAGCTTTTTTTATACACAAACAGAAGGAACAGAAATGTCAGAAGAACAGAATTCAAATAAATCATATTCTGCCGATAGTATTCAAGTTTTAGAAGGCTTAGAGGCAGTAAGAAAGCGTCCTGCGATGTATATCGGGGATGTTGGAGAAAAAGGTTTACATCATCTTGTTTATGAAGTTGTCGACAACTCAATTGATGAGGCTCTTGCGGGTTATGCGACCCATATTGAAGTGACAATTAACGAAGACAATTCAATAACCGTAGTGGATAACGGACGTGGTATACCTGTCGATATCCATGAAAAAGAAAACAAATCCGCTCTTGAAGTTGTACTTACCGTACTTCATGCCGGGGGTAAATTTGACAAAGGATCATATAAAGTATCCGGAGGACTTCACGGGGTAGGTGTATCATGTGTGAATGCACTTTCTACATATCTTCGTGCCGAAGTTCGTCGTCAAGGTAAAGTTTATATGCAGGAATATTGTTGCGGTGCACCAAAAGAACCTGTAAGAGTTATCGGAGAAGATAATGTAACCGGAACAACTGTTACTTTCAAACCGGATGCTTCTATTTTTAATGTTACGGAATATAAATACAGTATACTTGCGGCACGCTTGAGAGACTTGGCATTCCTAAACGCCGGAATTCACTTGACTTTGACCGATAAAAGAGAGATTCTTGAGAATGGAAGTTTCAAGTCTGAACAATTCCATTCAACTGAAGGTCTTAAAGAATTTGTTCGTTATCTTGATTCAACACGCGAACAGATGATTAATGATGTAATTCATATAAACACTGAAAAAGCGGGAATTCCCGTTGAAGTAGCTATGACTTACAACACTTCTTATGCAGAGAATATTTGTTCATTCGTAAATAATATCAATACAATTGAAGGAGGGACTCACCTTGCAGGTTTCAGAAGAGCGCTTACAAGAACTCTTAAGAAATATGCTGATGATTCTAAACTTCTTGAAAAAGTAAAATGCGACATTACCGGAGATGACTTCCGTGAAGGTCTTACTGCTGTAATCTCGGTTAAAGTTGCAGAACCACAATTTGAAGGTCAGACAAAAACAAAACTTGGAAATAGCGACGTTACAGGAGCAGTTGATCAGGCTTTGGGTGAAGCTTTAGGAAATTATCTTGAAGAGAATCCACGTCAGGCTAAGATGATCGTAGAAAAAGTTATTCTTGCCGCAACTGCAAGAACTGCGGCTCGTAAAGCAAGAGAAGCTGTTCAGCGTAAAACGCCTCTTGGAGGTGGTGGACTTCCTGGTAAACTTGCCGATTGTTCATCTAAGAATGCTGAAGAATGTGAGATATTCCTTGTCGAAGGGGATTCTGCGGGGGGAACTGCAAAACAGGGCCGTCACAGAAATTTCCAAGCTATCCTTCCTCTTCGCGGTAAGATTCTTAACGTAGAGAAAGCAAATCCAAATAATGCTAAAGACAGTGAAGAGATTCGTAATATGGCTCAGGCATTTGGTCTTCTTCAACATCTGTTAGACCCAAATACTCATGAGTTCAATATCGAGAAACTTCGTTATCATAAGATAATTATCATGACCGATGCGGACGTAGACGGAAGTCATATTGCTACACTACTTATGACTTTCTTCTTTAGATATTTCAGAGCAGTTATCGAACAAGGATTCCTTTATATCGCAACTCCACCTTTATATCTATGTAAAAAAGGAAAAACGGAAGAGTATTGCTGGAATGAGCAGCAACGTCAATCATTTATCCTAAAATATGGAAACGGAAGTGAAAACTCAGTCCATACACAGCGTTATAAAGGTCTTGGAGAGATGAATGCGCAGCAACTTTGGGAAACAACAATGGATCCTGAACACAGAACGCTTCGTCAGGTAACAATCGACAATGCAGCAGAAGCAGATCATGTTTTCTCAATGCTTATGGGCGATAATGTAGATCCTCGCCGCGAGTTTATTGAAGCGAATGCTACTTATGCTAATATTGATGCTTAACGCTATTCAATGATTTAAAAGAGACGAATACTCTCTAAGATTATAAGAACCCCAAAAGTCAGAAATTGACTTTTGGGGTTTTATTTTGTCTAAAAAAATAAACTTAATTCAATTAATACCGGAATTTGATCAGAAAGGCTTAACCATATAGATTTAGATATGATACAATTGTTGTAATATATGTAACATTTTGTTTTTTTATATAAAACATAAGTCGAAACGAGACAATTGTTTTGTATTCGCTTGTTTGATAGATGTTTAGCGCGATTTGCCAATGCCGGCAAATACCTGATTATGACATAAAAACAGATTCTGATGTAACTTTTATTATACACTATGTTTCATATTTTTTTTTGGTTTTTTTTGTCATATTTCTTCTATCATTTAAATTATATCTTTGTCTTTATCAAAATGACCGATATAGCATATTTAATCTCAGATATGCATCATTAATCGAGAATTCGTTATCCTAAATATTACTGTTGCAAAATAGATCTGTTGCAAAAGCACGACCGAATTTATTTATAATAATAAGTTCCCTAAAGAATCTTTCTATTCAAAAAATAATAAAACACTATATATAACTCTTTTGCTCAATAGTATACTTATAATACTATTTTTCTAACTACTAAGATCAAGAAAACCCTATAAGATATATTATCCGGTATAGGGCACGTTGTAATTCTATTGAATTGTACTTATGTTTTAATTATTGGAAGTCTAATAAAAAATAAAAAATCATATTATGAAAAAACACGTAATAAAAATTATGCTTTCTGTCTCGTTATATTTAGGGACTCTCTCTCTTTCATTGGCATGCTCTAATGAAAAGATAATAGAGATTGAAAAAGAAGATTTAACCTCACAAGATTTAGAGATAGAAGATAAGGATGATGAAACAGCGATAGAAAATAAAGAAGAGCTACATGTTTATCTCTGTTTTGGGCAATCTAATATGGAAGGTAATGCCAAAATAGAATCACAAGATAAAGATGGGATAAATGACCGTTTTGTAGTGTTACAAGCCATTAATTGTCCGGAATTAAATAGAGAAAAAGGTAAATGGTATAAAGCTATTCCTCCTTTAGTAAGATGTTATACAGGATTAACTCCGGCAGACTATTTTGGACGCACTATGGTTGATAACTTACCCGATAATATAAAAGTAGGAATTATAAATGTATCAATAGGTGGATGCCGAATTGAACTTTTCGATAAATACAATTATCAAACATATGTAGAAAACTCTCCTGATTGGTTAAAAAATATGGTAAAAGAATATGATGGAAACCCTTATGCTCGATTAATTGAATTAGGTAAAATAGCGCAAAAGGATGGTGGTGTAATTAAAGGTATTTTAATGCATCAGGGAGAATCAAATTCAGGAGAAAAGGATTGGCCGGAAAAAGTAAAGAAAGTATATAATAATTTACTGAAAGATTTAAATCTTAACGCAGAAACGACACCTTTATTGGCAGGAGAACTTGTCAATGAAGATCAAAATGGAGCATGTTCCGGCATGAATGAAATAATAAATACATTACCTCAGGTTGTTCCAAACTCATATGTAATTCCATCAAAAGGATGTGAAGGAGTAGCTGACAGATTGCATTTTAGTGCAGAAGGATATCGTACCTTAGGTAAACGTTATGCCGAAATGATGTTGTCAATATTAAATTATCCTCAGTAATACATATTATTATGAAATATATTTTCAAAATATATCACGTTATTCTATTTACATTTTATATTATATTATCATGCTCTTCAAATAATAACTACGATAATGGAAAAGGTGTAACAATAGGTATCAAAGAAGGTAGACTGATTATAACACCAATGAACAATAGTGCAGTTAGAGTACAAACTGTTTTGTCAGAAAATCTTCCAAATGAAGAACTAATATATACTGAAAATATTCCAACACCGAATTATGAAATAAAGGAAACAAATAAAGATATAACACTGCTTCTTGAAAAAATAATTGTAGTTTTTGATAAGAAAACAGAGACTCTAATTTTTAAAAATGAGAATAATGATATATTCCTAAAGGAGAAGACAGGTGGCAGGTTTATTACTCCTGCACTTGTTCAAAATGAAAATACTTACTTGGTGGAACAACAGTTTATCTCTCCAGAAGATGAATACCTGTTTGGTACAGGGCAGTTTCAAGATGGATATTTGAATATTAGAGGTTTATCACGACGATTAACTCAAGTTAATACTCAGATTGCTATCCCTTTTGTTTTGTCGAATAAAGGTTATGGATTACTTTGGAATAATTATGGGTTAACCGATTTTAATCCCGCTGATAATTATATTGCTCTTGAAAAAACAGATATAGCAGTTGAAACTGTCACTGTTAATGCTACGGGAACAAGTGGGAATCAAAAAGAAACACGTAATATTAACTCTTTTATAGGTTCAATTGATATACCTGCAACCGGTAAATATTCGATTCTACTTGATGTTGGTCAAAAGATGGCAAGGAAGCACTATCTAATGATTGACGGAGAGAAAGTTATTGATATTAATAACGTATGGCTACCACCAACAAGCTCTCTAATAGTAGATTTAGAGAAAGGAAAACATGAAATAATTGCAGAAGGCGAGAAAAATGATAAACCAATACTTTATTGGAAGAAGGTGACAGATGAAACCGTTTTTCGTTCTCCTGTAGCAAATGCTTTAGATTATACCGTATTTGCAGGAAATGGCGATCAGGTTATCAAAAGCTATAGAGAATTGACAGGACCATCTCCTATGATGCCTTTATGGGCTTTAGGCTATATTCATTGCAGAGAAAGATATAATACACAAAGTGAATTATTAGATAACGCTCAAGAATTTCGCAAAAGAAATATACCTCTTGACGTAATTGTACAAGACTGGCAATGGTGGGGTAAACATGGTTGGAACTCAATGCAGTTTGATGAAGATAAATATCCCAATCCAAAGGCAATGGTGGATGAACTTAAACAAATGAATACTCACCTTATGATTTCTGTATGGTCAAAAGTTGATAAGAATTCAATACTTGGAAAAAAAATAGAAGAAAATGGGTATTATATAGCAAATACGGATTGGGTTGATTTTTTTGATCAGGAAGCAGCAGATTTTTATTGGCAAAATTTTAGCACAAAGCTTTTGAAACCATATAAAATTGATGCATGGTGGCAAGATGCTACAGAACCGGAAAATGATGATTTGATAAATCGTAAGGTTAGAAAAGGAACTATTCCGGGTGAAATGTATAGAAATGTATATCCTCTTTTTGTAAATAAAACGGTGTATAATGGATTACGATCTGATGATCCCAATAGGCGTACTATGATATTAACCAGAAGTGGCTTTTCGGGAATGCAACGTTATGCAACTGCGACATGGTCAGGCGATGTTGGTCATGATTGGGAAACACTAAGACGGCAAATAGCAGGTGGATTAGGGCAAATGGCGACAGGACTACCTTGGTGGACTTATGATTCGGGTGGTTTTTTCCGTCCATTTGATCAATACACCAATAAAAGTTACCATGAACAGTTAATAAGATGGGTACAAGCCTGTACCTTCTTTCCTTTATTCAGAACGCACGGATATATGAGTAATACCGAACCTTGGCGTTATGGTACGGTTGTTGAAAATGTTATAACAGATTTTATAAATCTACGTTATAGGCTCTTACCATATATCTATTCTAATGCTGCAAATGTAACTTTTAATGGGGGAACACTAATGAAACCTCTCGTCTTTGATTTTCCAAATGACCATGAAGCTTTATCTCAAAACTATGAATTCATGTTTGGAAACTCGCTATTAATTAATCCTATAACAGAGCCCGGTGTTGATAGTTGGCAAACATATTTACCGGAAAATGATGGAGATTGGTATGATTTTTGGGATGGTAAAAAATATAAAAGCGGACAATATATTAATACTAATGTTGATATTAATAAAATCCCCGTATTTGTAAAAGGTGGATCAATAATCCCATTTAACACAAAAAATAAGATGCATTCTGCCGATTCCCTGAATGAACCTATAGAGATTCATATTTATCCCGGAAAAGATGCTCAATTTACTCTTTATGATGACGAGGGCATAAATTATAATTATGAGAAAGGCCTTTATAGTACAATAAAATTTAGTTGGGAAGATAAATCACAAACTCTTTCTATCGATAATCGAGAAGGCAATTATCCTGATATGGAGCAAAAAAGATATTTCACCATTATTACTCCTACTCAAAAAAAGAGCATAGATTATGATGGCTCTTCTTTAATTATTAAGTTGAATAAATAATTTACAATTATGAAATATAATATTATTATAGCATTGCTTTGTATCTCTACTTCATGTAGAGAAATGAAAACATCAAGAACATCCGATAGAGAAATAAAAACCTCTAATACAACATTTAAGAATGAAGGTAATCCTTTTATAAAAGATAAATTTACGGCTGATCCCGCTCCATTGATATATAATAACAAACTTTATCTTTATGTTGGACATGATGAATATTATGAAGGTCAGGATATGGCATCCGGAGGTAAAGAATTTAATATAACCGAATGGTTGTGTTATTCAACTGATAATATGCAAAACTGGACAGATCATGGCTCTATAATGAAACCAACGGATTTTGATTGGGGAATTGGTGAAGCCTGGGCCTCTCAAGTTATCGAAAAAAATGGAATTTTCTATTTTTATACTACTGTACAGGCTGGAGAACCCTATAATAGTAAAGTTGTAGGTGTTGCGGTGAGCGATAATCCGTTAGGACCTTTTGTTGATCCAATAGGAAAGCCTCTAATTACAGATGATATGACCTCAAATGGTGAACGAGGATGGTGGAACGATATCGATCCGACCGTGATTGTAGATGAGAATGGTGATGGTTGGCTTTGTTGGGGAAACGGAACATGCTTTTTGGCTAAATTAAAACCTAATATGGTTGAACTTGAGGGAGATATTCAAGTGATTGATTTACCAAAATTTATGGAGGGTCCATGGTTACATTATTATAATGGCTATTATTATCTTACGTATGCTTCAATGGGAGACAAGAGTGAGGCGATAGACTATGCTATGGCTACATCTATGAATGGTCAATGGGATCATAAAGGTCAATTAACAGGTATGGCGGAAAACAGTTTTACAATACATCCCGGTATAATTGAGTTTAATGATAAATGGTATTTATTCTATCATAACGCCACTCTCTCTATTGATGGAATTAATGGAGCAATTGGACGAAGAAGTGTTTGTGTCGAAGAGTTTAAATATAATAAGGATGGAACGATGCAATTTGTTGAGCAAACAAAATCGGGTATTTCAAATTTGAAATAGAAGAAGTAATATAAATTGTTGTATAAAATATGTTTATCCTATATATCAACTCGTACAAATTAATATTCCCCCTTTATATACAATTCTATCTCGATTGATATTATACGGAATCAATATATTGAAAAAGCAAAAATTGTCTATTATGCTTTGTTCTATTTTATTAGTGCCCTCAAAACAGCATTATGACACACAGTGCTGTTCTGAGGGCACTAAAATTTGTAACACATAATTAGTATTAGTTTTAAAAAATTATAACAAAAACCCTTTTCAAAAAATAAGATTAGATAATTAAAGATAAAAGATTAAACTTTGAGACTAAAATAAAGTCAAAGCTATACAACGAAAGATAAATAGGGAAAATTCATTATTTCAATTTTGATATTCATGTTATTTATTATTAAAGATATCAGGTAAGAAAAAGAATCGATTGTTTTAAATAGAAACATCACATTCTTTTCTGAAAAGAAACAAAATGAGTCGAATACTGATAAAATGTTTTTTTGCGTTGCTACTTACTAACAGATAAAAAGGGATTAATAAAGTAAAATGGAAAAAAGAATACTATTAGCACTAATGTGTTGTGTAATGGTGCTAAATGTTATGGCACAGGAAGTAAAAGGACGAATAATGGATGCCGGAACAGGCGATCCTTTAGATTTTGTAAATGTTGCTTTATACAATCAAAAGAATAACAATAAACTTGAGGCTGGAATTACATCTGATCTTGAGGGAAACTTTCTCTTAAATAACATAAAGACCGGGACATATGAGTTGAAAATTTCTTATGTCGGATATAACGAGATTATAATTCCGATCATTCTGACTCATCAAAAACCATCAATTAATCTTGGGACAATAAAACTTCAGGAAGATTCAAAAATTCTTAAGGAGGTACAAATCACAGGGCAAAAATCACAAATGAAATTTGAGGTTGACAAGAAAGTTTTCAATGTTGATCAAAATATTGCAAGTGCAGGAGCATCTGCTTCCGATGCGCTTTCTAATATCCCATCTGTTTCGGTTGATAATGAAGGAAACGTAAGCTTGCGAAACAATTCATCTGTAACTATCTGGATTAATGGCCGACCTTCAGGCCTTTCAGAGGAAAACAGAGCGCAGATCTTAGAACAATTACCTGCAGAAAGCATTCAATCTATTGAGATTATTACCAATCCCTCTTCAAAATACAGTGCAGAAGGGTCAGCCGGTATTATTAATATCATAATGAAAAGAGAGAAAAAAGCGGGCTATTATGGTGGAGTATCCGGCAATGCAGATACTTTCGGCGGATATGGAGCTAACGCTAACATCAATTATTCATACGATAAATTTGAAGGTTCACTTACTCTTGGTTATAGAAAGAGAGAGATGCGCAATCACGCAGACAAAGAGAGGACTACTTTTGGAGAGGATTTCGAATCCAATCTTCTTACTCATGAAAAAGGAAAAATGTTTGGTGACGGTGTAACAGGAAGACTGAATCTTAATTATTATATCTCAGAAAAAGATATATTAAGTTTTACCGGATCGGGGATGATAGGTGAAAGAAACCATAAAAAGAATATTAACTACGGAGTTTTCAATAATTCAATATTCCAATACGACTATTTCCGTGATACTCGCTCAAATGGAGATCACCGCAACTTTGACCTCGCTCTTGATTATGAACATAAATTCTCCAAAACAAGTGATTTAAAACTTAATGCATCATATAATAAATATAAATATGATGGAAAATCAGAATATAATCAATTAAGAAATGAGATAGAAGATTATCAGTATCAAAAATCTCCACGCGAGCATAACAATATAGAATATCAAGCCGATTATACAAATGCCATAATTGATGAACTTAAGATTGAAGCAGGTTATAACGGCAAGATTAACTCTCGCCATAGTTCGTCGCAGACGTGGATAAATAAGGAACATACTTTAGAAGAGAAATCGCTTTATAATGTTTTCGATTATGACGAAAGTATACAATCCGGTTATCTTAACCTTTCCGGTAAATATGGAGCTTTCGGTTATCAGGGTGGTCTACGTGGTGAATATACTCACTATAAAACATCTTCTCTCGGATTTGAAACAGGCGAACCTGAAAAGAATACCAAAAATTATTTTAATCTTTTCCCAAGTGTTTTTCTTACATACGCTATGGATGAGACAAATGAATTCCAAATCAATTATACACGTCGTATCAATCGCCCGAGAGGACATCAATTAAGTGCATTCAAAAACATCAGCGATTCCACAAATATCAGTTTTGGGAATCCGCTTCTATTGCCTGAATATACCAACTCTGTTGAATTTAATTATATAAAAAGTTGGGAGGAGCACTCTCTTTCTACATCTTTATACTATCGATCAACAGACGGAGTGATACGAAATGTAAGTTATATTGAAGGAAATAATATGTTTTCAACATATGATAATGTGACTAAAACAAGTCGTTCAGGGGCAGAGTTGATAGCAAAAAACAGACTTTTTGAAATAGTTGATCTTACCACATCCGTAAATCTTTATTACTTCCATATGGACGGATTTGATTATAACTATAATCAATTTACTCAACATTACAATGGTAGTGACAACTTCTCATGGGATGCCAGAGTAATAGCTAATGTTATCTTGCCATGGAGCCTTACTCTTCAAATGACAGGAGGTTATAATTCGGGTTCAAAGAATGCACAAGGAAAAGATTATGACAGCTATTGGTTTGATGCAGGATTGAGAAGAGCTTTTCTTAAAAGAAAACTTACTGTTTCAGTAACAGGAAGAGACCTTCTTGCTTCAAGACGTAGAAAAACATATTCATTTGGAAATAACTTTGAACAATACTCTACAAATGTATGGGGTGGTCGTATGGCTTCAATTTCAATTGCATATAACTTTGGAAATGCCGGGAAGAAAAACAATAACGGCAAAAAGCAGGGAGAGGATAGAAGCGAAGCCGATATGATGGAGTTCTAAAGAATTACTTCCATTATTAAACTATAGATAAATAAATATCTTCGAATTTATTAGATCGAGTAATATAACATATTTGTAACAAAAGAGATTATATTCTCTTGTTTTATGCTTTCACAGCTAAGGAAAGAGAAAAAATTTAACTAAAAACGGACAAAAACAGCGGGGAATTGTTTACTTTGTAATAAGTAGATGATTTCCCGTTCTTTTTAATAATTAATTAAATACTCTTTGGATGCGAAAAGGGTAAAACGTAAAATGTTTTTGATATGGCAAATAAAGTGAAAGCCGCAAATAAGGGAAAAATAAAGAAGTCGGAGTTACTTCCAAAAATACAGTCATTTTTTGAAAAAGATCCAACTCAATCATTCAATTATAAACAAGTTTCAGATGCAGTAGATGTCAAAAAGGATATCCAGCGTGCGCAGGTATTCGAGATCTTGCTTGAACTTAAGAATGATGATTTCCTTATAGAAACTTCCGTCGGGAAGTTCAAACTAAACAAAAGAAGTAAAGAGATTATCGGTATCTTCGAGAGAAGAAGTAACGGTAAAAACCAGTTGGTTCCGGAAGATGGAGGTGAACCGATATTCGTTGCCGAAAGAAATTCCGCAAGAGCAATGAATGGCGATAAGGTAAAAGTTCTCCTATGCGCCAGAAAAAAAGGTCAAACTATTGAGGGCGAAGTTATCGAGATAATTGATAAAAAGAAACAAACGTTCATCGGTATACTCGATGTTCAGCCTCACTATGCTTTCCTTATAAATGATAATAAATTCCTTGCAAACGATATCTTTATTCCTAAAGATAGTCTGATGGATGGTAAAAGCGGCGATAAGGCTGTGGTCGAGATTGTTGACTGGCCCGAAAACGCAAAGAACCCTATCGGAAAAGTAACTAAGGTTCTTGGTGCCGCAGGTGACAATAACACAGAGATGCATGCTATCCTTACAGAATTCGGATTACCTTTCAGTTATCCGGAAGATGTAGAGAAGGAAGCTGATAAAATATCTTACGACATACCTGAAGAGGAGATTAAGAAAAGAGAAGACTATCGCAAAGTGACCACTTTCACCATCGACCCTAAAGATGCGAAAGACTTTGACGATGCTCTGTCAATAAAAAAACTCCCTAACGGTAATTTTGAAATTGGTGTTCATATCGCCGACGTTACACATTACGTTACACCCGGTTCTATCATAGATCAGGAAGGTGAGAAACGCGCCACTTCAATATATCTTGTTGATCGCGTTGTGCCGATGCTTCCCGAACATCTAAGTAACGGAGTATGCTCACTTCGTCCCGATGAGGAGAAACTGACTTTCAGTTGTATTTTCGAGATAGATGAAGATGCTCATATACATGATTATCGTATTGTAAAGACAGTGATTAAATCTGATCGCCGTTTCACATACGAGGAAGCTCAGGAGATAATCGAGACAGGAGAAGGCGACTATAAATGGGAGATCCTTACGATGGATACCCTTGCCAAAAAACTTCGTAAAAAGAGATTTGAAGATGGAGCAATTGCTTTCGATCGTCATGAAGTGAAGTTCGAGATTGATGAAAACGGCAAACCTCTTGGGGTATATTTCAAAATTGCAAAAGATGCCAATAAGCTGGTAGAAGAATTCATGCTTCTTGCCAACCGTACTGTGGCTGAATTTGTTGGTAATCCGGGAAAAAGAAAAAAACCGAAAACTTTCGTTTATCGTGTTCATGATCTTCCGGATCCTGACAGAATGGAAAACTTCGCAACATTCATTCGTCGTTTCGGATATAATCTGAAAACAGAAGGTAAAAACAGTGATGTTTCAAAATCAATCAACAAACTACTTGACAGCGTACAAGGAAAACGTGAAGAGAATCTTATTGAGACTGTAGCTATCCGTTCGATGGCTAAAGCCGTATATACGACAGAAAATATCGGTCACTACGGCCTTGCATTCGACTATTATTCACACTTCACATCACCTATCCGTCGTTATCCTGATATGATGGTTCATCGCCTGCTTGAGAAATATCTTGCCGGTGGCAGAAGCGCGCGCCAGGATGTATATGAATCACTTTGTGAACATTGTTCCTCTATGGAGCTACTTGCCGCAAGTGCCGAACGTTCATCAATCAAATACAAACAAGTTGAATATTTGAGTGAACATCTCGGAGAGGAGTATGAAGGAGTTATCTCAGGTGTTACCGAATGGGGTATCTATGTTGAGATAAATGATAATAAGTGCGAAGGTATGGTTCCTATGCGCGACCTTGACGATGATTATTATGAATTTGATGAAAAATCATATTGTCTTATCGGAAAAAGAAATGGTGGAATCTATCGTCTTGGCGATCCAATAAAGATCAAAGTCGCAAGAACAAATCTTGAAAAGAAGATTATAGATTTTGCTCTTGTCAAAGAGGGTGATTCAGATACACCACCTCTAAAGGCTGATGCTTATGCAAAGAATAAATCTTTCATGCCATCCAAAGGCAGAAGTGGAGGTCCGAGAAGTCAGAAACATAGCGATAAGAAAAAATCTTCAGAAGGTAAAAAACACAGAAATAAACCTTCTCAAAAATAGAATGGTGATATAATATTATTACATGAAAGGGAAACGTCAAATAAAATGATGTTTCCCTTTTTTATATACGAACTTATTTAATCTGTGTTTTTTAATGCTTAGTGTGTTAAATTAAACAAAATAAAACACCTTTGAATACCAATTGATTCATAAAACAATAGATAAACACTGATAATATATATATTTATAAATATAATTAGCGACACACGAAGAGATACTATTTAAGAGAATTAGCACATATGAATTAAATCTTCGAAACATGAAAACTCATCTTATCTCACTACTTCTATTTATTCTTTGTTTTAACGTCAAAGCAAACGATTTAATCTCTAAGAATATTGATCTTTTTAATGAAAAGTATCCGACAGAAAAAGTTTATCTCCACTTTGATAACAATTCATATTTTCTTGGCGATACAATATGGTTTAAAGCCTATGTCAGAGACGGACAAACCGGTCTAAGAAGCGACATAAGCAAAGTGTTATATGTAGAGTTGCTATGTGAGCTTGGTTATGTAAGAGAAACGAAAAAACTAAAGATTATTCACGGAGTTTGCAACGGCTTTTTCTCTCTTTCCGATTCTCTATATCGTTCCGGCTTTTATGAGATAAGAGCAAAAACACGAGGGATGTTATCATTCGGAAATGAATCTAAAAATATTATATCTCGCCAACAAGAAATATATATAGGTAAAATACGTGGAGAAAAGAGTTCTAATAATCAACTATTTGATAAATTAAATAATTCACAATCTGATGGAAGGGATATCATATCAAATGAACAAATATTTGAAAATGTTATTAATTCAGAACAAGATGAGAGTGATATTTTATCTGATAATCGATCAATTGAGGAAATTATTCATATAGAAAATGACAAAGAAGTTGACAATAATAGAGCAATTGAAAATGATGTTCCTTTAAAATATAAAGGAAGAAATAACAAATGGCATTATCTTGGATTTATGCATCCCGGACTTAATATATCTTCAAATATAAATTATTATCAATTTTCAAGAGTAATTCCGATATATGAAAAGGTTAGTGATGGCGCTTATACGATCAAAAATATAAAGAAAGATCAACTTATAGGTGAGGGTAGAAGATCTATTATAAAAGAGATTTTTGTAAACTTCTATCCCGAAGGAGGAGATATTGTAAAAGGAGTTAAATCAAAAGTGGCATTTGATGTAAAAGACAAAGCGGGTAAACCTATCAATGTGAAAGGTTTTATAAGAAACAATAAAGGAGAAACCATTACAGAAATAGAAACCGTAAAAGAGGGAATCGGATGTTTTTATATCAATCCTGTAACTGGAGATAATATTGAAAACAATCTCACCGCTTTCATTTCCTATGAAGGGGAACAATACAAATTCGATTTGCCTAAAGCCAAAGATTCAGGATTCACTATCTCTACTGATATTTCAGATAAAGAGATTGTAAAGATAAAAATTGATGGTAGTGTTCCTCAAACATTAGAAATGAAGCACGACAGTATCAATCTTGTAATAATCTCCCCTAAAAACAAAGCAACTACTTATTCTGTAATTGCACCAGATAAATCTGCAAAAATAATAGAGATACCAAAAGAAGTTTTCGAAGTTGGAATCAACAGAATTGTGCTTTCCGATTATAAAGGAAAAGCATGGTCCGATCGACTTATATATATCGGTGCAGATAATGATAAAACTTATAATATCTCGATCTCTGGTCTTAAAAAAAAATATAAACCTTACGAAAAAGCAGATATAGAGTTTACTGTTACTGATAAGAATAATAACCCCGTTGTTGCCGATTTTTCAGTAGCGGTTAGAGATAAAGCCTCAATGGATCTCAATTATAACACCGACAATATCGAAAGCTATTTTACTCTTAATTGTGATTTAGGTCGCTTTTTACCAAATAGTCGTTCCTATATCGCAGATAATAAAAAGCAAACAAAAGCAGATCTTGATCTGCTTCTATTAGCAACAAGACGTCGCAGATACAAATGGGATGAGCTTATGCATAGAACCCATCCTGTGATTAACTACAGAACTGAAAAAAGTCTTTCCCTTTGCGGTTATGTGATTGATCCCATCCATAGTTACAGAAAAGATAAAATAAAGATGTTTGGTGAGATGATGGTTGAAGCGGTAATGACATTCGATACTATTGAAATAGCAGGTGAAGTGCGAGCAGATGAAAAAGGTTTTTTCAATTTCTCTCTTCCTGATTATTATGGTAGGGTATATACAAAAATTGATGTCAATGAAAAAGAGAGCCCTAATATTTTTAAATCACTGGTGATAAGAGATTATCTAAAAAAATACTATATTCCACTCGATCGTATTGTCTCGACTTTTCCCCGTGAATATGATTATTATGAGAAAAAAATAATCTCTAAGAGTATTTCATTAATTGAGGATTCTGAAATAAACAATGATTTTGATAAAGCCGTTGATCTTGAAAATGTGACAGTGAAAGCCAAAAGAAAAAGTCTGCATATTACGAGAGGAAAACCTATATATAAAGGAGATATCCTTGAAGAATTTAATAATTCTATCGATATAGGTTGTGTTTCATATGGAAATATGTCCAAATTCTTTTTAAGAGGACATTATGTCGATGGAATCGAACAAGTGGATCCAGATTTTAAATACTCATACCCAATGATTTGGTGTAATAACCCTATCCCGGGATATAAAACTGGAATTTGGGATGTTTTTGTTGTTGCAGAAAACGATGAAGCTGATATCTTGAAAAAAGTTGATAGTACAGATTTCAGGAGTTTTCTTCATCTATCCTCAATAGAAAAAGTAGAGATTTATAGCAACTACGGTCCCCGCACCATGTTTGACAAAGAGTTTCTTTGGAGTACAAATGAAAAGTCAACCGACATGCGATATTATTTCTATAAAACACGCGGATATAAGCGCACAGCAGGCAATAGCCTCAGAATGCTTCGTTTTGATGGCTTTTCATACGGAGCAAAATTCAATATGCCCGATTATAGTAAAGGCATAAATCCTGATTTAAAAGATTATAGAAGAACATTATACTGGAATCCGACCCTGATAACAGATGAAAACGGAAAAGCAAAGATTGAATTCTATAATAACACAACCACTAGTGAGTTCGACATAAGTATCGAGACACTTACTTTCGATGGCGTACCTGTAGTTTTTGAAAACCGTTGATATTAATAAAACTCATATTCTGATAATACACATATTATAATCATCTTAATTGTTAACCCTTAAACTTAAGGCTTTGCCCGATTGTTGAATATTAATATCAAAATAATAATCGACATGAACGAAAAAGTCTTCCCCCAACCCGCAACCGCACATCCGGGCAAAAACGTAATCTTCATAGTTTATAATATTGCCCAAACAGAAGATGCAATTGATAAAATAAAAGATGTATGTTCCAACTTTTCAGGAATGACAAGGAGTATCAAAAACCGCTTTCCCGATGCCGAATTCTGTTCGACAATGGCATTCGGTGCAGATGCATGGCATAAACTATTTCCCGACCAGGCAACTCCCAAAGAACTTGAAACATTCAAAGAGATAAAGGGCGATAAACATGTTGCGGTTTCCACACCGGGCGATATTCTTTTTCATATAAGATCCAATCAGATGGGTATTAGTTTCGAGTTTGCATCAATAATTGATTCAAAACTAAAAGATGCAGTTGTGGCAGTTGATGAGACTCACGGTTTCAGATATATGGATGGAAAAGCTATAATAGGTTTTGTCGACGGTACAGAAAATCCCGCTGTCGATGCCGATCCTTACGACTTTGCCGTGATTGGTGATGAGGATCCCGAATTTAAGGGCGGAAGCTATGTCTTTGTCCAGAAATATATCCATGATATGATCGCTTGGAACAATCTTTCAACAGAAGATCAGGAAAAAGCTATCGGCAGACACAAGTTTAACGATGTTGAGCTGAGCGATGAAGAAAAGCCCGCAAATGCTCATAATGCCGTTTCTAATATTGGCGACGACAAAAAGATTGTAAGAGGAAATATGCCTTTCGCCAACACCTCGACAGGAGAATACGGAACCTATTTTATCGGTTACGCCCGTTACTTTTCGACAACAAAGAAGATGCTCGAAAATATGTTTATCGGTGAACCGGTCGGAAATACTGACCGTCTTCTTGATTTTAGCACACCAGTTACAGGCACTCTGTTTTTTGCTCCATCTTACGATCTGCTTGGAGAGATTGGTGGATAAATAGATAATAGAATACGAAAATTAGGTATACTAAAATAAAGATACAAAGCCCGAAAGACCCTTTTTTTCGGGCTTTTTTGTGTTTATAAATCTCTATTTTCAATTTTTTAATTTCCTAAAGCGGTTTTTGCTGCTCCTAGCAAGTTATCAACTGATAACTTGCTACTTATCAGTCTGCTCCTAGCGAGTTATCAGTTGATAACTCGCTAGGAGCAGCAAAAAGAGTTGAGGGTTAACGATTTTAGGTGACTCCTAAATACCTTAGTTTTAAAGTAAATTGACTCGGATGATGTTAACTTATCAATTATATTGATTATGATTACAATAGTAAAAATTAGTGTCGTGTAGATTTACATTAATCAATATAGTGTTATTAATAAAAATTATTAAATAAGTGTGTATATTCGCCAATATATTAGGCTTGTAATTTCTTAATCAACATTATTGAGAAAGAGGAATTATGACTTATGAAATAATTAAAAATTTAAATATAGACTAATAAGGATATATCCGTCTTATCCTTAAATATTAACACAAAAGAATCTGATATTATGACAAAAATCAAAGCATTAATTCCTGTATTATTTCTTTTATTCTCCTCATTTTGTTATGCTAAGAATAAATCGTTGTTACCTGAAAATAAATATGAAAAGGGATTTACAACTGTTAAAGGTATAATAAGAAATGCAACTATTAAGCCGGATGACAAATTTAGGATAATATACAATGATCCTACAACATTTGACTGTGATTCGGAAATTATAAGTATAAATTCGGATGGGACGTTTTGTTCTACTTTCTCCATAAACAATGATGCTCTGGCTATGATTTTCGGTCCCTATTATGACTATTATATGCTCATAACACGTAATGATACGGTTTTTATCGATGTTGATGTTTCAAAAAGACCTTCAAAAGAGAATGATTTATTGACAAAAGATAAATATGAAATGGATTCCTTCTTCAAATTTGAAGGAGCAAATGCTGATATTAATACAGAGCTTGGAAAATTAAAATTCAACTTAGACTCTTATAGGGTTGAAACTGAGAAGATGGATATAAATTCTCTTGATCATTTAAAAGAAACACTTTTATCAATGCGTGACAGCTTAAAAAATATATATTCGGAATATCCAATTCTACCTCAGACCCGAAGATTGATAGATATCTCTATTGATCAGTTAATCTTGAGGGAATTAATAACATCTAATAATATTTACAATTATAGGAACGGTCCTCTTAAACCTCAAGAAGAATTGTCTGAATTCTATCCAAAAAATAATGAAAATGATGATATCCCTATTCTGAATTCCGATTATTACTCTTTTATTAAATTGTTTGATATTAATAATCAGGATAATCTTTATGGACGTTTTTTCTCATATTTACTTTATGATAGCAGTGATATCTCCAAATTTTTAAAATCATATAATGAGATAGATTCTATAGAATATACTGATATTGAGAGTCAAAGATTATATTATATTGAATCTCAGAAATTGTTGTCAAAATTTATAGGTGATAAAAAGGGTATATTTTTCGATTATATGAATGCCGTATGTTTTAAAACTCAAATTGAAGGAAACCTCTCTTTACATGATTGGCAAAAAGAGATATTAAAGAAAAAAACTTCAAAAATTATAATGGACAATATATTGGAAGAGAATGAACGGTTTATTTCCTATAGAGAAAAATTAAGAAAAGAAACAATCACTCAAATCATTGATATAAGAGATAAAGATATTTCATCACTTAACCAACTTGAGGTTTGTAACGATGGAAAGATAAGAGTTTTACTTAACTGGGCTTTTGGTTGCTTTGGTTGTAAAATGTCACCTTTGCCAACTATGCCTATGATAAAAGAGCTATCCGATAAAGGTGTGAATTTTATATATTTTATTGATGATAATCTCTTCGATATTCAATGGGAAACCTATGCGAATAAACTTAATGGTATAGTTATAAAATGTACGTCAGAGCAAAGATCTGAATTATTGAAGGATTATGAATTGGAAGGGTTTCCGAATTTTGTAGCAATTAATGCAAAATCAGATCTTCTTTATAAGCTTGATTTTGATGACAACAATCCATATGATACTCTCGAATCGGTTATTCGAAAAGAGCTTGAGAGAATGAATAAATAAAATATAAGGTGGCGATTTTTAATCCGGGAAGAATCAATTAAATATTATGATTCTTCCCGGATCTGTTTTTTATATTATTTGTAACTAGTATTGTGATCGATATTATAGTTAGGCTTAAGATTATTGAATTTAAATTGGTTTAAACATAGGATAAATTCATTCAGAGTATTTAAATAACTCAAAACATCAATTGTAATTATTTGTATACGAAAAAAATAAAATCGAAAAATGTTAATATTGTTAATTTTAAGCATTGATAAATACTAGGGTGATTTTGGTAAGTGGTTGAAAAACAATTTTTAGCAAGTATTTTACTTCGTAAACCCGGGGTAGAATAAATAAAAATAAATATATTTGTATGTGTATTTGTTAATTTAATTACTTTGTTATGTATAGGTTAAGATTTTTACTTTTTTTCTTGTTATTTGGCATAAGCCAATACTCATTTTCAGAGGTTATTAATACATTCCCGTATTATTGGAGTATATACAACAACGCCAAGAATAATTGGAGTGATTTGGGAGCCTCAGGTTGGAAAATAATAAACAATGAGACTGTTTCCGATGACTTTATTGAAGAGTGGGAAAACATGCCGGACAGGTTTTGGAATATTCCTCCAGTTACTATGTTTTCTCCATCGTTATATGATTGTTTGATCAGCAACAGATATAAATTAGTTTCCCCGGAATTTGATTTTACATCTACAGAATATTCAGAAATTATTTTCTTTGCGAATAATCCTTTTAAGCTTTATGCAGATAATGAATTGATATTGATTGGTGATCAAGATAATAATTATTGTAAAGAATATATTATTCCTAATAGTAAATCATATAAAACCTTTAGTTTCGAACCTGTAGATTTTGAGTTGTCAATATCAAATTTTAAAATTGAAGTACCCGCAAAAGATATTAATGAGTTTCCCTACTCACTCACAAAATATGATCCTCACTGGAGATTATATGGTACAGAATATGCATGGTGTAAATCTGAAGAAAATTTATTGGATATTTATTACTTTAATCCAATGGATGACGTTTATTACGATAATTATATATTGTCAGGTAAGATAGAACAACCGGAAGGGGGACTCAAAATTATAACAAAAGGTAGTACTATTTTGATATACTACGGGACTACTGACGGAGAATTTAAAATTTTGTATGATGGAAGGTTTGAACCGGTGACAGAACTTCCCATCTCCGTACCCTCAGATTGTAAATATTTGAAAGTAGTATACGGCATAATAACAGAATTTGAAATAGTAAATGCTAATTCTATACCTGAAATTATTCCGGAGAAACCGGATGAGCCTATTGAATATGAAAACTGTGTCACAGCCAATCGGAGATCATGGATAGATATTAATCGAGACGGTATAATGGATTTCATTTACGCCGGTCAGGAGTATATTTTAAATAAGTTTCGTATGGCTGTTAAAGGTGATTCATATACTTCTGATAATGGTGAGGATGCAAAAAAATACGATAGAATGTTTCCTATAAATTTAAATAACGACGAAGCTGTAGATTACTATATTGAATCAGGAAATACTATATGGACAAATTTTGTTGCCGGAAGTCGTGTTTTATCTTTATCCTCTCAATATTCATTTATACCTTATGATTATGATTTTGACGGGAAAACAGATTTTCTTGTTAATGGTCAGAAAATGTCAGTACAACAACTTGATGGAACATTTAAAGAGAAGAATATCACAATACTGACATATGATGAATATATAAATGGACGAGACTCTAATATATGGGGATATTCGGGAAATAAAAACAGCCTTGTAATCTCTGATTACTCATCTGCACTAAATGGCGATTTCTTTATTACAGAAGGTAATGAATATTCCGGTTATTCGGGTAATGCTTTTATCGAATTTGACTACAACAATGATGGACGCCCCGATATTATAAATCAAGAAAAGGGTTATATTCTTTTAAATCTTGGAAATGATTGTTTTGTTAAGATAGGTCTTGGAGGTCGTCTTTATTTTCGCGATCTAAACAACGATCAGCGACTCGACTATGTCCTATATAATCCTAATAGTAAAACCGTAACTGCTAATATTTATCAGCCGGATGGAACTGTTAAGACTCAGAAGCTTATAACAAGTCTTGCACTGGGGGATCATATTTGGTGTTATGATTTCGATAATGACGGAGATATAGATATACTTTTACCTTTTGATTATTCAGGATCAGCTTCTTTTTTATTATTAATGGAGAACGACGGAAATGGTAAATTCAAACCACATGAATATAGTTATGATGAGGATTTACGTTTTGTTGAATGTGTAGATATTGATAATGACGGATATCTTGATGTCGCAGCTTTAAGATTGATAGATAGGGAAAATAGGCAGCTGCATTGGTTGAAGGGAAATAAGAATAGAGAATTTATTTATCAGGCAGAACCGAATGAAGAGATAAAGGTAAGAGAATATTCTACTCATGCCGAAATACTCATAGCTGATATAAATAACGATGGCATTTGTGAAGTAATTACAAGTAATAAATGGAATAGTAAAGGATCCTCTTATGAATTGAAGAATATAACACCTAATACAGCTCCTTTAAAACCATCAAAACCTAAATATTTTTATGATACATCTTCCGGATTTGTAAAGATAAACTGGACTAAAGGAAATGATAAAGAATCATCATCGGCAGATTTGACTTATGCTCTAAGAATCGGTACCGAACCCGGTAAGGGTGATATGTATTATGCTCATGCACTTGAAGATGGTACGCGTCTGAATCTTTTGGATGGTAATATGGGACATAAACTTGATAAGGTTGTGAATGTTTCAGGATGGAATGCAGGTAAATATTACATATCTGTACAAACTATTGACCCTATGCATAAGGGCTCTGAATGGTCGGATTATGAGATATTTGAAAAGAAGGAGATAAATATTTCATTTACACTATTGGGAGGCTCTACCTGCAATGATACATTGACATTGGCTTTAACTTCACCAAAGGATCCGGATTTAAAATATGAATGGGACATGGATGGAGCCAAAATAATTTCGACATCAGAAGACGAGAGCATATATTATATATGTTACGATACCCCGGGTTATAGATCTGTATCTTTAAAAGTTGAAGATAAAAAAGGGAATAAATACAACTCGAATATTGAGAAGATATATTTAGGTGCAGCAACTTATTATGAAGATAAGCAAACGGGGCTTTATAAAATAAACAATGCTGTAGATTTCAATTTAAATGGACGAGCAGAACTCATAACAGAAAACGGAATATGGGAAAGTGACGGAGAAGGAAACTATTCCAAAGTAAAGAAAATATTTAATACCGATCTTACATTTAAAGGCAATTCGAGCTATGGAATAATATCTGATATAACGAGAAACGGACTTCCTGATATTCTTGCTTGTTATTATTACGATATTCCAAAAATGGTGATAAATAACGGGGATATGTCAGCTTCCGTAGAAATATTGGATTCATTTAATCCGGAATGTAGATCTTATGCCGTTGATTTTGATAATGACGGTCTTACCGATTTTGTAGGTACCTCTGCTGTCGAAAATGATACAGAACTGCCTCCGGGATGGATTATAAGAGGAGGTGGTAGTTCTTCTTCCCATTATTTGGCGATAAGTAAAAATAATGGTGACTATATTAATTATAGCACAAGGATTATTACTGATGAAAAATATTCAGGTTCAGAAATCCATGTGATAGATATAAATAAAGATGGGTTATTTGATATTATTGTACAAAAAAATAATAACGATAATATCACAATGAATATTTATCTGAATAAGGGTAATTTAGAATTTGAAAAGAGATCAACTACTGTAGATATAAGCGGTGTGGACCGTATATTAGATATGAACAATGACGGCTATCCCGATTTAGTCGCGGTATATGGTGGTAAGGTTCTTATTGCGCTAGGTGACGCAGAGTATAAATATGACAATATTCGAGAAATAGAGATACCTATTATAGATAATTTTAATGTCAGGTATGAATTTGTCAGCATTGCAGACCTTGATAATAATGGATATAAAGATATAATTCTATCAAAAAGATATGATTGGATGGATTGCTACTTTACACTATATTTTTATGATGATCTGAAAACCGAATTATTGGGATATGATAAGGCAACGTCGCTCGATTATTTAGGAAGTCGTGAATTTATTGATTGGCATAATAACGGAACTATCTCAATTTTGGATCCTGAGGTAAGACTAAGAACTAATATAAAGAATAATAGACCTGAAGCACCAACAGATATTCGTGTTGTTCAAGGCGATGAATTTGTTACAATAAATTGGAAACACGGCTATGACAAAGAGACACCTTCTACGCAATTAAGATACAATCTGAGTGTCAGAAAGAAGGGTGCGAGAGATGGAGAAGAGAACTCATATGTAATCTCACCACTAAATAATATGAATTCCGGAGCAGCAATGATTTCGGATCATAAATATATTGATGCAACCACTTATCCGATCCCATTATATGCAATACCTGCCGGTGAATATGAGGTTTGTCTTCAAACTATTGACGGATGGAATATGGCTTCTGAGTTTTCTAATGTGGTTTCATTTGCAGTTGAAGCTAATCCCCAGATAGGATTACCAATGAGTGTTTATAAAGGTTTGAGTGCGGATATTGAATATAAAGGAAATAATCCTTCCGGCGTAATGTGGAATCTTGATGGAGGACGTATATTGAGAAGCAATAACAGAATAATATCTGTGGTATGGGATTCAGAGGGTACAAAAAATATATCAGTTACTGTAGATGGTGTTACTTCGTCTGTTAGTTTATTGGTTATGGATTTACCTAATACAGAATTCTCAATTTCTCCTATTGCCATAATAGATAAGGAGATTGAAATTACTATGCCAGACAATGGTTTATCTTATTCATGGAAAGTAAAAAGAGTTGAATCGGAGGGATTCTTAAATCTTGGAAATCAAGTGAAGAAGTCTTTGTTTATCACTAATGTTAATGATGTAAGTAGTAAGGCTATTTTTAGATTTTCGGGTGATTACACAATAAGGATGATAACTGATGTTGCAGGACATCAATATATCTGTGATAGGAATGTGAAAGTTCTGAATAAAGATTATCAACAGGAGATAGATATAGTGACAGTAGATGGATCGGTTAATAAGAATTTGATATTATGGACTAATCTAAATGATCTTCCTGAATATGTGACAGGAACAAATATTTATAAAGAGAGCAACAGGGCAGGAGAATTTTATTTGTTAGCACATGTTGATAATTCTGTAACTCAATTTGTGGATTTGACATCATCTCCGAACATTATGAGCTCAAGATATTATCTGGCTAAGACAACAAATCTTGGATTTGAGATGCCGGCAGGAAGTATCCATACAACATCTCATGTGATGATAAATAAAGGGATAAATAATAGATGGAATCTAATATGGAGTAAATATGACGGTAGATTTATATCATCATATAATATTCTACGAGGAACCAATATAGAAAATCTTGAAATAATAGCCAATGTATCCGGCAATTTGACAAGCTATACGGATATTTTTACAAATGATGATCCGGATCTTATATATGCTGTAGAGTTTGTTTCCTCTTCTCTGAGAAAAATATCCGGATATTATCAAACTACAAAACAACCATTAAAGGGATTCAGGGCTAATGTTGTTAGCGTTAATGATGCATTACCTGTTATTTTGGCAGAGAATTTAATAATAAATAGTAAAGAAGCTGAGCACGTTATAAATGAGGAGCAGAAACAGATAAATCTAACAGCAACTATATATCCTCTTCTTGCCACAATAAAATCAGTTAATTGGGAAATTGTTAGCGGAGAAGAATTTGCATCAGTCGATAGCCGTGGATTAGTAACATCAGACGGAACTAAAGCAGGAGTGATAAGAGTGAAGGCTACAACAAATGACGGATCATGTCTTGAATCATATTTCGATATAAAAGCATATACTTTCACTTCGGTTGAATCGAATTTCGTTGATGATGAAATAATGGTTTTCCCAACAGTGGTAAAAGATTATATCAATATAACAGGAATTAGTTCTGAAGATTTGAAAAAGACTGATATTATGATATATAATATGACAGGTGTCTGTGTATTAAAAACAAATACATATGATAAAAATATAATTATAGATTGTAGCACTTTGATTTCCGGTCAGTATATAGTATGTGTGATGCAAGAAGGCATGATAGTAAACAGATTAATCTTTAAACAATAGTTTGAATTTTATATTTAATTATTAATATAAAGCCTTCATAAAATAGAATCTGCGAGATAATACTTTTAGTAAATCTCGCAGATTTATTTTTTATAATAATATGTTTATCAAAACAAGAACAGAATGAATATTAGTGTCAAATATGTAAAGTATTTAGTGTAAAAGTAAAGTGTTGCTGCATGTAAATAAAAAATATGCATAAAATATAAGATAAATGTCAGAAATTACATGATTTTGTACGATTTTCTATGTTTAAAAGTGTGTCAATAGTATATGTTTGTCGTACTAAAAAAATAAAATTTAATGCCAATATTGAAAATTAAGCCAGCATAATACATCTATCAAATTAGGTTATTTAACACACATCCCAAATTAAATTTTAAACTTATGAAAAACAGAGACACACAACTCTTGTCATATTTCTATGAGAAGATTCATAGAATACTGACATTATCTATTTTAATTTTTACATCTTCCATTATTTATGCTCAAGAGAAATCTATTTCAGGAATAGTAATAGATGAATACAGGGAACCGGTAATCGGGGCTAACATCGTAATCGACGGAACTACAAACGGTACGATCACTAATATCGACGGAAAGTTTAATCTTTCCAATGTAAAGAGTTCAGATAAATTAAAAGTATCAAGTATCGGGTATAAACCATTAATCGTTAGCATTGGTGATAAATCGAATTTCAATATAACATTGGAAGAGGATGTAAAACTTATAGATGAGGTAATTGTAGTGGGTTATGGTGTACAGAAAAAAACAGACGTTACAGGATCGCTAACAAGAGTTGATGCAAAACAATTGAAGGCAATGCCGGTTCAGAATGCACTGCAGGGGATACAGGGAAAAGCTGCCGGGGTTGATATTACTTCTAATGAACGTCCGGGGGAAGTTGGTAAGATATATATTCGTGGTTTAAGATCACTTAACGCAACAAATACTCCATTGTATGTTGTTGACGGAATCCCGATGCAGAGTGTTGGAATAGAGAATATTAACCCAACTGATATTGAATCGATAGATATCTTAAAGGATGCCTCTGCAACAGCAATCTATGGTTCAAGAGGGGCAAACGGAGTAGTAATTGTAACTACCAAAAGAGGACAAAAGGGGAAAACTATAATATCTTATTCAGGAACTGTTGCCGCTGAAAAAATGTATGACAGATTAGAAATGATGAATTCAGGGGAATGGTTGGATTATGCTCGTCTTGCAAAAATGAGAGCCGGAACTTATGGTAATAGTAAATCTCAGACAGTTTCTTATCAGGATGACTATGATACATGGGGCGGCGACCCATCAGCTTGGGCAAATATTGAAAAAGGATGGGCCGGGGGCAGTTGGAACGGAAGTAATGTTCCTACATATGACTGGACCGAAAACGGATTAAAGACAGGTATTACACATGAACATACATTAAGTATTAGCGGAGGTAACGAAAGCGTTCAGGCATATACTTCATTCGGTTATTTAAATCAAGATGGAACACAAGAAGGACAGGGATATGAACGATATACTTTGAAAACGAGTGTTGATTTCACCCCACTAAAGTTTTTTAAAGTAAGTTCATCTATGAATGTTACTTATGGAGATCAGGAATATGGTTATAATTTCCGTAAAAGTGCAACAGGTGCATCTTCTCTATATTTTGCACTTCAGGGAATGTTACCATTCACAGTACCTTATGATGAAAACGGAGATTATATTCGTAATCCGGGAGCTGATGTCAATATTATAAATCCAATTCAGGAAAGTGCACTTTGCCGTAATAACAGACAGAGTCTACGTGCTATGGGTAGTGTATCAGCAGAGTTAAACTTCGGAGAAATGACAAGTATATTAGACGGATTTAAATATCGTATAAATTTCGGACCCGATTTTAGATATGGACGATCAGGTATAGCAGATGCTGCAGAATCAATAAATGGTGATAACAATAATGTGGCTCAATATTCAACAGATTATAAATTTTCATGGACTCTTGATAACATTATTACCTACGATAAAAAAATAGGAAAAAATGTGATAGGAGCTACCTTCTTACATAGTGCATCAGCATATCATCATGAAGGATCATTTGTAAAATCATTTGTGAATTCTTATGATGAATTATGGTATAATGTAAAATCTTTGGGTGATATAAAAGATTATTCCACTTCTTTATTGGAAACAAGTTTGGAATCATGGATGGCAAGGTTTAATTATTCATATAATGATAAGTATCTTATAACAGCTTCAGGAAGATGGGATGGCGCCTCTCAACTTGCAGATGGAAATAAATGGGATTTCTTCCCTTCCGCGGCATTGGGTTGGAGAGTTGACCAGGAGGAATTTATGGATGAAACTTCTTGGATTGATCAATTGAAACTTCGTGCCGGTGTCGGAGTAACAGGTAATTCAGCTATCGATGCATATGGCACTAAAGGAGCAGTAACAAGTACTTTTTATCATTTCGGGCCAACAACAGAATCAGGATATATTGCGTCTGATGCAGCAGCAAAAGATCCGGTCGTTATGGCCAATTCAGAACTGGGATGGGAAAAAACAAAACAGTGGAATCTTGGTGTTGACATATCAGTTCTTGGAGGTAGAGTAAATGCAAATATTGATATTTTCAAATCCACAACCTCTGATATCCTAATGAAAAAATCTTTGCCATCAGTTACAGGTTATCTGAGAACTTGGGATAATGTAGGAGAAACAGAAAATAAAGGTATTGACATCACATTAAATACGCATAATATAAAAACACGTGATTTTAACTGGTACTCTACAATCACGTTCTCAAAAGACAAAAGTAAAATTACAAAACTTGCTGATGGTATAACTGAAGATATTACGAATGGATGGTGGGTTGGAAAAAGTATTGGAATGTATTATGATTATCAATATGACGGAATTTGGAAAACCAGTGAAGCTGAAGAAGCTGCTAAATTCGGAAGACTACCGGGAGACATAAAGATTAAAGATATAAGTGGAAAAGATGGAGAACCGGATGGCGAAATTGACCCGAACTACGACAGAACATTTGTAGGTTGCGCACGTCCCGATTGGATTGGTGGATTTAATAACACTTTTACATATAAAAATTGGGAGTTATCATGTTTTATCTATTCAAGATGGGGCTTTACTCAACTTGTAGGACAAGAAACATTGTCAGGACGTTTTGCTATAAGGAAACTAAATTACTGGGTTGAAGGTGTAAATGAAGATGCAGAATATTATGCACCGGGAACAAACGGTGAAAGTGGGGATACATACAAGAGTTCTATGAATTATCAGGACGGTTCGTTTATTAAGATTAGAAATATCTCTTTGGGATATACTTTCTCTAATCTTAAGAAATATGGTATTAGTAATCTTAAAATCTATGCTCAATGTATGAATCCGGGTCTAATCTATTCAAAGATAGATTATATAGATCCTGATTTGGGAGGTTCAACATTCAACAGAAGTTTTGTTTTGGGTATTAATTTCAGTCTATAATTAAAGAATCAATCACTATGAATACATATAAAAAATATTTAACAGGAATAGTCTCTTTCGGTTTATTCTATTCTCTTTCGTCCTGTGATTCCAACTTCCTGGATGAGGTTTTGACAACAAAGGAAAGTACTCAGTCTTTTGAGACAACTGACGGCCTTGATAAAATGGCAATAGGTATTTATCAAAATTTGGAATTTCATTTTGGTTATACCTGGGCTTTTACAATGCAACAATATGGTACAGATGAATTTAGTGTAGGAAATGATGCATCGGAAGCTGCATATAATAACTACTCGTCGCAATTAAATTCGGCAACTACATATAAAGCAGGAGGTGAAGGTATTCCTCATCTTTGGGATAATATGTATTCGGGAATATCAACCGCGAATACTATGATAAAAAATGTCCCTTTATTTTATGACAATACTTTAAATACTTATAATGCTCGTTTGGGAGAGGGGTATTTTTTTAGAGGGTTTAATTATTTCAGATTGGTTTCTCAATACGGTGGAGTTCCTTTAATTACAGAACCGGTAGTGGGAGCACAGACAGAGTTTAAAAGAGCAACAGCAGAAGAGGTTTATTCACAAGTTATAAATGATCTTAAAAAGGCATATGAACTTCTTCCAGAAAAAGAGGAAAAAAGAGGTTCTCTTACAAAATCAGCTGCCGCTCATTTTGTTGCCAAAGCAACTCTTTTCAGAGCGAGTGAACTCAATGACAGTTGGAATTCACAATATAAAAGTCAGGATCTGGAAGATGTCATAACTTATGGTGGATATGTTATTGATAATCACCCATTGTGTGCTGATTTTGTTGATTTATGGGATTATACACAGCCAAATGGAGCAAATGAGTTAGTTTCTGAAGTTGTTTTAGCGGCTCACTTCTCAAATGATGCTACAACTTATGGAAGATATGGAAATCAGATACATCTGTATTATCCATCAATATATCAAAATCTTGCAGGATGTAAAAGAGATATTTCGGGCGATAGAGAGTTTAGTAGAATGAGATCTACAAATTATGCTCTTGATGTTTATGATAGGGTAAATGATTCAAGATTTTGGAAAAGTTTTATTACTAATTATTGTTGTAACAACCCAAGTGGAGCTCCACTTTGGGGAGAATTTGCACCGGAAGGTAAAACTGCCGAAGATCCTAAATTTGTAGGTGGAGAGGTCGCTATAAAATATATTGTAAATGATGCCGGAGATAAAAGATATACAAGTGATAATATCAACTATATTGCCCCTCATACTTTTGTGAGATATTTTAAAGATGAACAAAAAAGTTATCTTGACGATCATGGGAATTATGGGTCATACAGTAATAAAGCAAGATTTGTTGCCTTAAGTAAGTTCAGAGACGGTTCTAGAAATTCCGTTGCCAGTCAGTTCGGGCAAAGAGATGGAATCTTAGCAAGATCGGCAGAAGATTATCTTATGGTAGCTGAGGCATATGGCCGAAAGGGTGAATACGACAAAGCTCTTCCGTATATAAATGAGATAAGAAAACGTGCAGGATACAACGATGGGGAAGACAGATCAAAACATATAGACGGAGGTCAATCATATAAAACCAATGCCACAATAGGAATTGCCGGAGACGGAGGGAGTGGACTGAAAAACGGGTTCGCTATATATTGTGAAACTAACACTTACTATGAATCCAATAATATATCTGATATTTTAACATCAGATACCAAGAATCAATTAACATTCGGTTCCATAAATGAGATATTTAATTCAGAAAAAGAATTTTATACAGAACTCGGAGCATCATCAAATGAAGATAAATTTCTGACATTTATTCTAAATGAGAGATCCCGAGAATTGATGGGCGAATTGATAAGATGGTCAGATCTTTCACGTACAAAACAACTTGAAAAAAGATGGAAGACGTTTAATGATGGTAGTCTCCAGTCAGAAGCGGCTTTTGATGCGTCTAAACATTATCTGCGTCCTATACCTCAATCGTTCCTTGATGCAATAACAACAAATGGTCAGTCGTTGACTCCAAATCAAAAAGATGAATTACAAAATCCTAATTATTAAAATACAGAGTTTTTAGAATACTTAAATGTTAATAGGAGACATATTTGTATATGTGTTTGTGTTTACGGGTCGGATTATTCCGACCCGTTTTGGTTATATTAAAAGAGGTTGTAATTGTTTAGATATATAATTTTAATAAATTTGTAAAAACACAGGCGTTTACCATGAAACTTATTAACACATTATTTCTCTTATCTCTATTTATTATAACACATATATCTACAGCTTTTTCAACAATTGAAATATCATCTGTAAAACTAACGACCAATGATGGACTTGTTAACAATAATGTCAGATATATTTATCAAGATACAAAAGGATTTGTATGGATAAGTACATTGAATGGTTTGAACAGATATGATGGAAATTCATTTATTTCATATAGACCTGACGAGAATAATTCTCTTTCTCTTGCCGATTTGCGAGTTGGTGAAATAACAGAAGATTCTAACGGTTATTTATGGATATATACTGTATCTCAACAATTCTCATGTTATAATCTGCGAACAAGCAGTTTTGTGGATTATACAGGTTGTGGAGAATATGACCAGAAATATTCCAATAAAATTACTACATCAAAAGGAGATGTTTGGTTATGGCATGATAAAAACGGCTGTAGAAAAATAGTATATGATAATGATAGATTTAGTTCTATTACTTTTAAAAGCGAATTGAATAATCTGTCTAATAATAATGTACATAATATTCTTGAAGGAGCAAATGGCAATATTTGGATTGCAACAGCCAAAGGTTTAAACCGAATAAATAAAGATAATGAGCAATTTTTGATGAAGAATGGAAATTTCTTTGAAATGACAACATTCGAGAATCGAGATCTCTTTATTTCATATTGTCATGAAATATTATATTATGATAATAAAGAAGATGTAATAAAAAAGTTAGCAGATATACCTTATGAAAATATAAGAGTTTCTGCTACGGTAACAATTGATGGGATATGGTTTATAATGACAAATCATGGTATAATAGAATATGATTTGAGGAGAGATAAATTTAGAAACGGAATAAACAGAAATATAAAGGACGGAAATATACTAAAGGATAATAAGGGTAATTATTGGGTGTTTAATATGTCGGGACGATTGTGGCGATTATCCGTAGATGGAATCTCAACATGTTTAGAAGTTATACCAAATAATAAACTCGGATTTATAGATAGGGAAAGATTTAATATTATCTATGACAATAGAGGTTTATTATGGATATCAACTTACGGAAACGGATTATTTATTTATAATGAAAGAGCAAAAACAACCCAACATATAACATCAAATACAGAAGGTGATGGACTTCTGGGATCCGATTATTTATTGTTTCTTACAGAAGATAAGCAAGGTGGAATATGGGTAAGTTCTGAATTTACAGGTATATCCATATTAAAGGTCTTGAATGATGGTACAAAACGAGTTTTTCCGGATGAGCATTATAATACAGACCGATCGAATGCTGTAAGAATGATATCGAAAACATCAGATAATGATGTTTGGATTGCAACCCGTAGCGGTGCGCTTTATTCTTATGATTCTTTATTGAATTTGCAAAGGCCTAAAGAGAATTATTGTGCCAATATATATGCGGTTGAAAAGGATAATGAAGGTGTAATATGGAAAGGCAGCAGAGGAGGCGGTTTATATATTGATGATAAATTGTATATCAATAATATCAATGATTCTTGTTCATTAGGTTATAATCATATTTTCTGTTTACATAAGGATAAAAAGGGAAATATGTGGATCGGAACATTTGGCAATGGTCTGGATCTTGCGTATAAAGAATCCGGAGTATATAAGTTCAAACATTTTCTGACTACTCATTACGGTCAACGACAAATAAGAGTTATAACAGAGGATGACAATGGTTATTTATGGGTTGGAACAAGTGATGGTGTATATATAATAAACCCTGATTCCATAATAGAAAATCCAGATAAATTTATTATTTGTAATACTGAGAATAATAAATTAAGAAGTAATGAGATAAAATGTATTTTTAAAGATAGTAATGGTGTAATGTATATTTCCACTTCAGGGGAAGGGTTTTCGGTGTGTAAAATTGAAGATTATGAATCATTGGAATTCCAACATTATAGTACGAAGGACGGATTAGTGAATGATATAGTGTTTTCTATAACAGAAGATAAAAATAATTATATATGGTTGGCTACAGAATTCGGTATATCAAGATTTTATCCTAATAGTAAAACCTTTTCAAATTACTTTTTTTCATCATATTTCATCGGAAATGTTTATAGCGAAAATTGTTGTTGTAATCTCTCAGACGGAAATATCCTATTCGGTACTAATCATGGATTTATAATACTTAATCCGGAGAAATTGAACAATGATGTTATATCTCCGAATGTGTCTTTTACAAGTTTAAAAATCAATGGTCTTGAAATTACATCTTCAGACAATGACTCTCCTCTTACCCAATCGGTTACATATACAAAGAATATAGATTTGAACTATTCTCAAAATTCCTTTCGTGTTGATTTCTCAATTTTTGATTATGAAAAAACCGATCTTGTAAAATATACATTCAAACTTGATAATTATGATAAAAAATGGAGTATACCTTCATCTTTGAATTTTGCGGCTTATAAAAATCTATTACCCGGAGAATATAAATTAAGAGTAAAAGCATGTAATAGTGTAGGAATATGGAGCGAGAATGATGCAATATTGAATATAAAAATTCATCCACCATATTGGAAAACAAATTTTGCCTTTTTCCTTTATCTTATAATTACTATTGTTATTATTTCTTTGATGTTGAAATTATATTATAATTTCAACAGTCTTAGACAAAAAATTGCTCTTGAAAATCAATTAACAGAGTTTAAACTGAAGTTTTTCACTAATATAACCCATGAATTCAGAACACCTTTGACTTTAATACAAGGAGCTACCGAAAAACTTTGTAATATAGAAAGTCTGCCCAAAGAAGCTGTTTCCCATATAAAAATCCTGAATAAAAGTACTGGTAGAATGTTGAGATTAATAAATCAAATTCTGGAATTTCGAAAAATGCAAAACAATAAACTTAAGCTGGCATTGGAAGAGATAGAAATTATATCTTTTATCTACGAAATATATTCATCTTTTATAGATTCATCTGTTTCCAATCATATTGAATATAAATTCAAATCGGAAATAGATAAATTTAATATCTATATAGATAAGGATCATGTGGAAAAAATCACATATAACCTGATTTCGAATGCATTTAAATTTACACCAAAAGGTGGTAAAATAAATATTGAAATATATATAACCCAGGATAATTACATTGTTATAAAGGTTCGTGATAATGGAGTAGGTATAGCAAAAGATAAACAACCGGAGTTATTCAGTCGGTTTATGCATAGTAATTTCTCTACAAATAGTATGGGTATTGGATTACATTTATGTTCAGAGCTTGTGAAAATACATAAAGGGAAAATATGGTTTGAAGAAAATAATGACAAAGGATCAATCTTTTGTTATTCATTGCCTTTAGATCTGGAAGTTTATAACGCTGAAGATTTTGCAATTAATGAAGTTGAATTATTAAATGAGGAAAAAACATACATAATTGGAACTGAGGATAAGTTGGAGTTAACAATTGATGTAACATTAAATAATAGGAGAATATTAATAATAGAGGATGATAATGATATTCTGGATTTTTTAGTAATTGAAATTTCAAAATATTTTGAAGTTGATACAGCCTGTAACGGTCTGGAAGGATATCGAAAAGCTAAGGAGGCTGATTATGATCTGATTTTATGTGATGTTCTTATGCCTGAGATGAACGGATTTGAAGTTACTCATAAATTAAAAAATGATTTTAATACGAGTCATATTCCTGTTATTTTATTAACAGCCTTAGATATGCAGGAAAAGCATATTGAGGGAATAGAGTCGGGAGCTGATGATTATATAACAAAACCTTTTAGTTTGAAATATCTTATTTTGAGAATTAAAAATATTATTGAGCAACGAGATAAGTTGAGAACTAAATTTTCTAAAGAACTCAATGTTGAAAACTCATCAATATGTACGTCAGAATCAGATAAGAATTTTATAGAAAAGATAAATCTAATATTGAATAAGAATATTTCTGATCCTGATTTTAATGTTGAAAGTTTTGCGGCGAATATGAATCTTGGACGTACAGTGTTTTATAAAAAAGTTAGAGGGATAACAGGTTATGCTCCAAATGAATATATAAGGATTATGAGAATGAAAAAAGGAGCTGAGTTATTGAGAGATACGGAAATGACAATTTCAGAAATAGCATTTAAAATAGGAATTCCGGATCAGTTTTATTTCAGTAAATGTTTTAAAAGTCAATTTGGTGTTTCTCCTTCTTTGTATCAGAAGAATGAGAAGGTTAAGGCATAAAGCTTTATTATTTAGCTCTAAGATAATGTTGATACAACATAATAATTGAAAAGATATAGCCTTATTGATTAGAAAGAGATAGTAAATCGAGTGATTCTTTGTTCCGGATAACTTGACACACAAAGATCGCCACCGTGCAACTTCATAATCTGGCGGCTCAGACATAACCCTATGCCTGAACCGCTTTTTTTCGTACTGTAAAAGGGTAGGAATATAGAATCAATAAGCTCTTTGGAGATACCGGGACCGTTGTCGGTTATAGAAATAAAAGGTTTACCATCGGATATTGATGCTCTTAATTCCACAACTCCGTCTTCAAGACCTTCTATAGCCTGAAGTGCATTTCTTAGAATATTGCCAAGAATAAGCTGCATCTGCATTCTGTCGGCATATATTTCCATGTCGGGAACATAGACATTTAACTTGTCGCCACCTTTTTCGTTTCGGAGGAAAATAAGCATATCTTCACAAAGCGATTTGATGTTTATCGAGGTAAATTCCGGATCCGGAAGGTGAGTAAGAGTATGATAAGAATCAAGAAAATCGACTATGTTACGACTTTGGTTAAGAATAACATTTAACTCTTCATTATCATTATCGCTATTCTTGTTTACAAGATGTTCCGAACATGAGACAATAGGTGTTATGGTGTTTCTTATTTCGTGAGTCATTATTCTCAGTATTCTGTCGTAATAACTTTTCTTAGTTTCCAGTTCAAGTTTCTTATTATTGCTTTCAATCACTATATCGTTCATCTCTTCGTATATCTCATTGAGCAGAGGGTCTTTGACTTTATTGAAACGAATCGTTGAATCATTGCATTTTAATGCAAGAAAAAACTGATAAATCTGTTTCAATGGCTTACGTATAAAGATCATAAGTCCGCCAATTGTTAGGATCAAAGCTATCGCAAGAGCAAAAATGAATACTATATCACCTTGTGTTGAAATAAGTGTTCCGATCATACCGGATATTAATATGATTCCTAAAATATAAGATATTATTATAGTGTTGAAATATTTATAACTCATGTCAAATGTGAGATTCGTGAATCTTAAAAAAAATTAGAGACCGTATTTTTCTATCTTATTGTAAAGAGTGCGGCGTGTTATGCCAAGTTGCATTGCCGAAAGAGTCATATTTCGGTTATTTTTCTTAATAACATCTATAATCTTCTTTTTCTCTATCTCTTCAAGAGTCATCTCTGTGTCGGAGATAGTTAATACATCTTTTTCAGAAACGTTCGATGCAGTGTTCACGGATTCCAAACTCTCCTTTTTTTTATTTATCGCAGAAATTATTTTTTCAATAAGAGTTTCGTTATTCCATGGTTTTGTGATGAAATCGTCAGCGCCTTTTTTCATTGCTTCGACGGCAAGACCGATATCTCCGAAAGCCGTAATCAATATTACCGCAGGAGCATCGGGGCGTGATTTTATTTTTTCGAGCCAGAACAGTCCCTCTTCACCGTCAAGTTTACAGTTGTTGAAATTCATATCAAGAAGTATCACATCTACCGGACCGCAGTTTAGAACCGCCGGGACAAGTTGCGGATTCGTAAGAGTCGCAACCTTAGAAAAGGTAGCTTGCAGCACTATCCTGAGACTTTGAAGAAGTGCCTGATTGTCGTCGATAACTAAGATATGATAATCATACATAATGAAATGATTGAAGGTTTTATCAAAGATAAATATTAATAAACAGAAATATATGTAACGTATAATGCAAAACGACGTATAGTATTGGTTTGTGTAATTTTTATACAATTTACAGGTGAAATAAGCTGATATATGTCATTATTATCATTTTGATATTCGGATAGCTATCTCTTTGAACAGAAAAAATCTGTGTTTAATATTGTTGAATAAATAGAGGATTAGATGATATATCGATGTGAATTTTTTCTTATTAAACTTACCAAATTATATGCTTAGACCGGCGGATTTATCGGATATGCCCAAACTTCACAAGTATTTGTGTAAAATAGTTTTGAAAGAACCAACGTATTTATGGTATATGCCCAAACTACTATTTCGGTAATGAGAATTAAGTCTATATTTTTTACAAACTGATTTATCTCCAACTGCCCGGTTGGAACATTCCAACTGCCCGATTGGAACATTCCAACTTGGGAGTTGGAACGTTCCAATTCCCAAGTTGGCGATTTTATATATTAAGGTAATGACTTTCCCTGAAATTGCTTTACAGTTTTAAATTTAATCTCTAATAGAGTTTATCTTTTATGCGTTGAAAATGTGTATATATTTTTCAGGATAAGACCGTTTGAGAATTACTTTTATTTAAAAGAAGACCGTTAATTCGTAAAGCCAAACTGTATTGGTTTGTGCAATTTTTATACAATTTACAGGGGAATAAGCTGATATATGTCATTATTATCATTTTGAGATTCAGATAGCCATATTTTTGAATCATAAACAAAATGAAAATCTTTTATGCGAAATCTTCTGACAATATTGATGATTATAATAATCCCGCTAACATCGCCATGTTTCTGTATGACGGAGCATATAGAAAGAGAATCAGGATTATCATTGCAAGATTGTCTGATTTATGCAAAAGAACATTCGCTGATAAATAAGCAATCTGAATACAGATATAAGCAATCGAAAATAGGACAACAAAATGCTTTGTTGTCTTTCTTACCTGAGATTGGAAGTTCTGTTAATGCTAATATAAATTACGGGCGAGGAGTTGATCCGGAAACCAATATGTACACGGACCGACAAACTTTCGGAAGCAATTACGGGGCTTTGGTTTCTCTTCCGATATTCGACGGACTTGTGAATATCAATAATTATAAATTATACTGTAGTTATTCCAGAGAGAGTAAGGTTAATGCGGAGATAGAAGCTGATGATGTTTCGCTTTCTGTGATCAGAGCTTTTTATAATGTGATTTATTATGCGGAGTTGGTAAAACAGATAGAGAGTCAACTTGATGCGAATAAAGGGAATCTTAGAAAGACTATAAAGGAGGAGGAGCTTGGCATAAAATCGGGCGCAGAAGTTGAACAGATGAGAGCAACGGTAGCAAGTTTTGAATTTACTCTTGTAAATCAACAAAATCTTTATGAAAATTCTATTCTCGATCTTAAAGGTGCCATGTTCTGGCCTTTGGAGAAAGATATTGTGATAAGTGATGATCTGACAATAGGTGAAGATGAAACAGCTTTTGATATTGAGTATAATGTAATGGTTAATCCGAGAGCTAAAGTCGCGGCAGAGCAATTGAAACAAAAGGAATTCAATCTGAAGATTGCAAGAGGATATGTGATTCCATCTATTTATCTGAATGCGGGAATCTCGACCTCTTATTATAAGGATCTTCAGGGCGGATATGCGAGAAGTAAATTCAATGATCAGTTTAAGAATAATATGGGAGAATATATCAGCACGGGAATATCAATCCCTTTGTTCGACAAGATGAGGCGGCATAATAATATAAGAAATGCGGGAATTGCATTGAAAATCGGAGAAGCTGCCAATCAGCGTATGATTTTTGAACTTAGAAAAGAGGCAACGATGCTGATTCTTAATCTTGAAGGAGCAAAGCGGGAATATCTTGCTTCGGTTTCTCAACTGACAGCGGTTATGACTTCACACCGGGCGAATCAGCGAATGTATGAACAGGGTGTGATTTCTGCTCTTGAGCTTTTTACAAGCAGCTCGAAGCTGGCTGAGGCGAATGCGGCAGTGACCGGTAAACAGATACAATATATAATACAGAAAATACAGTACGATCATTTTAACGGTGTGCCGTATATTAATCAATAAGGTTATGGATAAGATATTGGAGCAAAAAAAGGGATTGAAGAAAAAGCATCTGCCTTATCTGATATTCGCAATAATAATGATAGTGATAGCGGGATGGATTCTTTTTGGAGATCATTCAAATAAGATGAAAATCGATGAAAGAACTCTCACTGTGAGCGAAGTTGTTGAGGATGATTTTTATAATTATTTGCGACTAAACGGACAGGTGCAGCCCGGTTCGACGGTAAAGATATCGGCTTTGGAAAGCGGAGTAGTGGAAGCCAAACTTGTGGAAGAGGGCGAACGTGTGAAAGCCGGAGATGTGATAGCTGTTTTGAAGAATCCGAATCTTGCGCAACAGACACTCGACAGTGAGGCTCAGCTTGCCGAAAAACAGAATATGTTGAGGGATACGGAGATAAATATGAAGAAGGATATCCTTTCGATGATGCAAAATAAATTAAGTGTAACGACGGATGCCAACAGAAGTAAAAGAGCGTATAATCAACAAAAAGAGTTATATGATGAAAGGCTGACATCGAGAGAGAATTTTCTTAAAGCGGAAGAAGATTATCTTCTTGCTCAAAGTCAGCTTGATCTTTTGAAAGAAAGGATTTATCAGGATTCATTGTATAGAAATATCCAGTTGCAGAAGATGCAGGAGAGTCTTGACAATATGCAGGAGAATCTTATGCTTGTCAGGCAAAGAGCCGACAATCTTAAGATAAGGGCATCTCATGACGGACAACTCGGATCGTTCGACGTAGAGCTTGGTCAGAGTATAAATGCCGGAACAACGGTAGGGCAGATTAATCTGCTTGATAATTATATTCTGAAAGTGAATATCGACGAACATTATATAGATAAGATTTCGAGAGGATTGACGGGACGGCTTGAACGTCAGAGTGTAGGATTCGGGGTAAATGTGGATAAGATATATCCTGAAGTAAGAGACGGACAATTCAGATGTGATCTGATATTTAATGAGGATACTCCCGGGAATATACGTGTAGGTCAGACTTATTACGTAAATCTTCAGCTTGATGAGCCTGTAAAAAGTGTTATTATACCCCGGGGAGGTTTTTTTTCTTCTACAGGTGGCAGATGGATATTCGTTGTATCGGCTGACGGAAAAGAGGCAATCAGACGATTTATAAGAATCGGAAGGCAGAATCCTAAATATTATGAGGTTCTTGAAGGTCTTAAACCGGATGAAAAGGTGATAACTTCCTCTTATGATGGCTTTACTAATGTTGAAAAACTGATTCTTCAGTAAAAACATATAATTAATTCTGCATGAAAAATATTTGAAATTGTATATTAACGAAAAATAAATGATATGGAACTGATATTAGAAAATATTGAAAAAACATTTCGTACGGAGCTTGTTGAAACAATGGCTTTGAATAATATAAATATCGATGTTAAGAAGGGTGAGTTTGTGGCAATAATGGGTCCTTCCGGGTGTGGTAAGACTACACTTCTTAATATTCTTGGCCTTCTTGATACACCGACAAATGGTAGTTTTAAAATTGACGGAGTTGAAGTTTCAAAACTAAAAGAGAAGGAACGTACAATTTACAGAAGAGGGAAAATAGGGTTTGTTTTCCAGTCATTTAATCTTATTGATGAGATCAATGTGGAAGAGAATATCACATTGCCATTATCATATCTTGGTTTTTCTTCAAAGGAAAAAAAGGAGAAAGTGAAAAAGATAATGACTGATCTGAATATTTTACACCGATCAATGCATTTTCCTAATCAGCTTTCGGGAGGTCAGCAGCAGCGTGTGGCTATCGCGAGAGCCGTTATAGCTAATCCGGGACTTATCCTTGCCGATGAGCCTACAGGTAATCTTGATTCTAAAAACGGTCAGGAGGTGATGGAGATACTAACTGAATTGAATAAGAAAGGAACTACAGTGATCATGGTTACACATTCACAAAAAGACGCATCTTATGCTCATCGCATTATCAATCTTTTCGATGGTCAGGTGGTTAGTTCGCTAAATGACAAAATGTAAAGCTCAAAGATTATGAATTCCATTAAAATATTACTCTATACATTACGACATTATAAGACATCTACTATTCTTAATATAATAGGTCTTGCAATTGCGTTTACAACATCTTATTTGTTGCTGACACAGGTTGTGGCTGAGTTTGGTTATAATAGGGGGATAAAGGATTCGGAGAGGATATTTAAGATTGAGACTAATCTGGTTTTTAATCATTTTGACCGTTTCTGTGCTCCTCTTGCAAAAATGATTATTGAAGAGTCTACTTATGTTGAGGCTTTTCAATTTGGAGAAATTCAGGCTTATGATGGTATTTATACCTTTGAGAAATTCTCTCAAACACCTATTATTATTAAACATGCTAAATATATGGCTGAAGCACTGGATCTTGCCGGATTCAGGATTGTAGCAGGAGATACTATCTTATGGAAAAAAGGGGAAACTCTGGGAATAAGTAGACAAGTTGCAGAAAAATATGGATTGGAGATAGATGATAAAGTTTCACAAGGAAAGAGATTTGATTCCTCAAAAAGTAAAACAATCGGTTTTATATACGACGATTTTCCCGAGAATTCTGATTTTGCATCTCTTGAATCTGTTATTTGCGCACCTATTGATAAACTGAATACGGGGAATTGGAATAATTATAATGATCCGTTATATCTGAAACTGAGACATAAAGATGATGTAGAAGCTTTTACAGAAGTTTTATATAATAAATATATAGATGTTTTAGGTGATGAAATTGATAATAATCGAATAGATCGGGGTATAATAAAACTGACATCTTTAGAAAATACTTATTTTTCTCAATCATCAACTTCGGATGTAAGATCAGGTAATAAAGCTATAACGATGGTTTATATGATAATAGCTATAATTGTACTTTGTATAGCTTTTATTAATTTTCTTAATTTTTTTCTTGCTCTTGTACCTCAAAGAATAAAGAGTCTGAATACAAAGAAGATTCATGGAGCGACTGATACGGAACTCAGACTACTTGTATTCTTGGAATCTCTGATGATAGTATCAATTTCTCTGTTCATTACATTGTTTTTTATTTCAATAGTGAGAATATCATCTATTAATGATTTATTTGATTTCTCAATTAGCATTAAATCAAACATCGGGTTATTCTTAACTTTTGTGACAGGTATAATGACAGCCGGACTGTTGATTGCTATTTATCCCGCATATTATATCACATCCTTTCCGGCGGCATTTATAGTGAAGAGCAATTTCGGAGCTACATCGTCAGGACGGATGTTGAGAAACGGATTAATATCTTTACAATGTTTTATCTCTTTGTTTTTTATAATATGTGCGATATTCGTTTTTATGCAGAATTCGTTTATGCTAAAATATGATATGGGGTATGAAAGTGAAAGCATATTATCTGTCAATGTAACGCCTAAAATAGGTGAGAATGTAGAGACAAGAACCTCTTTTACAGAGAAACTGAAAGAGGATCCGGGAATAGAGGATGTTACATATTGCTTTCGTAATTTTGTTTCGAATCAGTCTATGACTTGGGGGCGCAATAATAAAGATGGGGAATCTATGAATTTCAGATGTTTTCCTGTAGCATATAATTTTCTTGATGTTTTCGAAATAAATATCAGAGAGGGAAGAGATTTTATTTTTAGTGATGAAAAATCAGAAAATGGAATATTTATATTCAATGAAATAGCACAATCTAAATGGGGGTTATCGTTGGTCGATAATATTTATGGGCATCAGGAAAAGACCGGGATTGCCGGCTTCTCGGAAAACTTTAATTTCCAGACATTGCAATATAATATTGAGCCTTTTGCATTTTATGTTTTTGGAAAGGATTATTGGAATAGTTTTGAAAATTCTTATATAAAAATAAATCCGAATAGCAATCTCCCTGAAATCGTAGATTTTATAAAGACAAAAATAGTGGAGACAGATCCGTCGATAAATAGAGATGAGATTGAGGTTAGAAGTTTTAGGAAAGAGCTTGCCGGGTTATATGAGAAGGAGAAAAGACAATCTTCAATAATTACACTTTTTTCGGTTATATCTATATTAATCTCTCTAATGGGAGTTTTCGGCCTTGTGCTTTTTGAGACACAATACAGAAGAAGTGAGATTGCAATAAGACGAGTAAACGGGGCTACGATAGGGAGTGTCTTATCAATTTTCAATATAAGATTTATAAAAATAATATCACTTTGTTTTATTGTTTCGGCACCGCTTGCAACTTATGTTTTTATAAAGTGGCAGGAGCAGTTTGCTTATAAGGTTGAACTGTATTCATGGGTTTATATAATTTCAGTCGTTCTTGTTATGCTGATAACACTTATTGTGATAATGGCGAGTGCGTGGAAAACTGTCATTCAGGATCCGGCTCATATTCTTAGAAAAGAATAAGATAGAGATTCAATTATATGTCTTGTCACATTACATGCAATTTAAAAAATAAATCAAATGAATTCCATAAAAATATTACTCTATACTTTACGTCATTACAAGATATCTACTATTCTTAATATAATAGGTCTTGCGATAGCTTTTACAACATCATATTTGTTGTTGACTCAGGTTGTGGCGGAGTTTAGTTATAATAGAGGGATAAAGGATTCGGAGAGGATATTTATTGTAGAGACAAACCTTGGTAGTCCACAATACAGCGTAGGTCTTT
>CAMTOJ010000023.1 GCA_947074145.1 uncultured Bacteroidales bacterium | reverse complement strand
CGACCCTCTGATTAACAGTCAGATGCTCTAACCAACTGAGCTACTGAAGAGTGTTTTTGCGTTTAAAAGATTGACATAATGCCTTTCTTATTTTGCATTGCAAAAGTAATGCGGATATCTCAATTATGCAATACCTGCAATAAAAAAAATCATTAAAGAATAGTTTTTTTTTCGCTGTGAAAATACATTTGTGTATCTTTCAGACTGAAATTAAACAAGATAGAATATTTGAGTGTATGAATAAAAAAATGAAAAAATTTTGCTTTGCATCTGTTTTCTTATCTTTTATATCCTTTACAGGACATATTGATGCGGCATCACAAGATAATAAGGCTTTTGAAATATCAAAAAATCTCGATGTTTTCAGTTCTGTTTATAAAGAACTGGAGATGTTTTATGTTGATTCTATCAACTCGGCAACTGTAATAAAGAATGGAATTGATGCGATGCTCGGAAAACTTGATCCATATAATCAATATATGCCGGAATCTGAAAAAGATGATTTCAAAGCTATGACAACCGGTGAATATGGAGGTATTGGGTCCATTATTCAACAAAGAGGAGATAAAGTTATTATATCAGATCCTTATGAGGATATGCCGGCTCAGCTTAATGATCTTCGCCCGGGGGATGCAATACTTGAGATAGATGGAATTTCTATGGTCGGAAAAACTGTTAGCGAGGTAAGTGAAAAACTAAAGGGAATTCCTAATACAAAGTTGACTATAAAAATTGAAAGAAAAGGGGATACAGAACCTCTTGTTAAAGAGATTACAAGAAAGAAAATACAATTGAAGGCTGTGCCATACTATGGTATGCTTAATGATTCTATCGGATATATATATCTTACAAATTTTACCGATAAAGCTTCAAGCGAGGTGAAGAATGCTTTCCTTGATCTAAAGAAGAAAAATAATCTTTCTGGGGTAGTTCTTGACCTTAGAGGAAATCCCGGAGGGATACTTGAGGAAGCTATTCAGATAGTTAATTTCTTTGTTCCTAAGGGACAGAAAGTGCTTGAAACAAAGGGTAAAGTTAAAAATTGGGACAGAACGTATAGTACGACACAGGAACCTCTTGATACTGAGATTCCACTTGCAGTGATGGTAAACCGAGGTTCAGCATCAGCGTCGGAGATTGTGGCCGGTTCGCTTCAGGATCTCGACAGAGCGGTGATCGTGGGAGAGAGAACTTTTGGAAAAGGTCTTGTTCAGACTACACGTCCGGTACCTTATAACGGAATGGTTAAGGTGACGACTGCAAAATATTATATACCGAGTGGCCGACTTATCCAGGCAATAGATTATTCTCACAGAAATCCTGACGGAAGTGTAGGTCGTATACCTGATTCTTTAACTCATGAGTTTAAGACGGCTAACGGACGCATAGTACGCGATGGAGGAGGTGTGACACCGGACCTTAGTATTGAATCGGAAAATTCATCAAATCTTCTTTATTATCTTTTGAAAGACAATTATATTTTTGACTTTGCAAATGATTATAAAGCAGAAAATCAGGCAATCAGTGATATAAAAGATTTTAATCTAAATGATATTGATTATAATAAGTTTGTTGAATTTGTAAAATCAAAAGATTTCAAATATGATCGACAAAGTGAGAAGATGCTTCAAGATCTGAAAAAAATTGCAGAAGCCGAGGGTTATACAGAACAAGCTAAGCAGGAGTTTGCGGCTTTAGAGGCAAAATTGGTACATAATATCGATTATGATCTTCAGTTTTCTCGTCCTGAAATACAACAATATTTAGAACAAGAGATAGCAAAACGCTATTATTTTCAGAATGGAGAGATCATTCAGTCATTAAAATATGATAATGAGGTGAAAAAAGCTATAGATATTTTATCTGACAAGAATTCATATAATAAAACTTTGAATACATTTGTAACGAAAAAGAAAAAGTAGTTTGACACATTACATAATGCTTATTTAAAATGAATAGATCTAAACTTTTAATTATGTCTGCGTTTCTTTCTGCGGGTTTAGTTGCCTATGCCAATGAAGAAGACAAAGAAAAATCGGAGCCTGAAGGTTTCGTCTTTACAACAGTAAAAGAAAATCCAATAACTTCTATCAAAAATCAGAATAGATCTGGTACATGTTGGAGTTTTTCAGGAAATGCTCTTCTTGAATCAGAGTTAATCAGATTGGGAAAAAAAGATGCAGATATCTCTGAGATGTTTGTCGTTTATCACAACTATATGGATAAGGCTGACAAATATGTAAGAATGCATGGAGAGACAAATTTTGCAGCCGGAGGCTCTTTCTATGATGTCCTTTACGTTTTGAAGAATTATGGAGCATTACCTGAAGAAGCTTATAAAGGGTTGAATTATGGTGAGGAAAACCATGTTCATAATGAAATGGATGCTCTTTCTCGTGCCTATGTTGATCAGGTTATAAAGCTTAAAAATCTTACTCCGGTATGGAAACAGGGTTACTCTGGTATTATTGAGGCTTACCTTGGAGAGGTGCCTGAGAAGTTTACTTATAACGGAAAAGAATATACTCCAATGAGTTATGCTAAGGAGCTTGGGCTAAATGCCGATGATTATGTTAGCATCACATCTTATACTCATCATCCTTTTTATGAGCAATTCGTTCTTGAAATTCCTGATAACTGGCGTTGGTCTTCATCATATAATGTACCAATCGAGGAGCTTAATGAGATAACAGAATATGCGGTTAATAATGGCTTTACCGTTGCTTGGGGGTCTGATGTTAGTGAAAAAGGGTTTTCCAGAGATGGTTTAGCTGTCCTTCCGGATATCAAAGGTACAGATCTTACAGGGTCTGATGCTGCACGCTGGTTAGGTCTTTCAAGAGATGAAAAAGATAAAGAGATTGAAAAAATGTGTAAAACCCCATCTGTCGAACTTGTTGTAACACAAGAAAATCGCCAGAAAGGTTTTGATAATTATGAGACTACTGATGATCACGGTATGTTGATCTATGGTATTGCAAAAGATCAAAATGGATCACCTTACTATATGGTGAAAAATTCATGGGGAGAAACAGGGAATTATAAAGGGGTTTGGTATGCATCTTATCCTTTTTTCAATGCAAAAACTATGAATATCGTACTTCATAAAGATGCTCTTCCTAAGAAGATTGCCAAAAAACTTGGTATCAAATAATAGAGACAATATCTGTCTTTAGTATAAAAAATCCTTCCGAAAATCATTGTGATTTTTCGGAAGGATTTTTTTCATATTCAGAAGGAAGACAACCATATTCTTCCTTGAAAGATTTACTAAACTGCTTGGGTGAGATTCCTATTGTATGAGCAATTTGAGATATGCTTAACTGACTTTGTTCCAGTAGTTGTTTTCCTCGCTTAGCTTGTATTGTTCGAATAAACTCAAGAGGCGATTTACCTGTGATATTCATCATTTTCCGATAAAGGTGTCCTCTGCTCATGTTTGTGCCGGCACTTAACTCCTCAACAGAGAAATTAGGATTACCCATATTGTCTTCAACACATTTTATGGCTCTCTCAATCAATTGTTCATCAAGCGAACTTATGGTTATCTCAGATGGTGAAACATCAAGTGTTCTGAATTTTTCATGATTGATTTCTGTTCTTTTCAGTAGCGTTGAGATTCGAAGTAAAAGAATTTTTAGATTGAATGGCTTAGTAATATAATCGTCAGCACCCTCCATTAAACCATCAAGAATATTCTCTTCTGCCGACTTAGCCGTAAGAAGAATAACAGGTATATGAGAAAACTTTATGTCCGTTTTTATTTTGTTGCAAAGTTCGTAACCATTCATTATGGGCATCATCACATCACTTAAAACAAGATCAATTTCGTTTCGATTGAGTATTTTGAGTGCAGCTTTTCCATTGGGAGCTTCATAAATATTATAATGATCTTTAAGACATGTAATGATGAATTGTCTGAACTCTTCATTGTCTTCAACAACAAGAATGGTTGGATTGGATAGCTTTTTATCGCTAATTTTTTTTAAAGATATATCATCAGTTTCATCATCTTTATTTTGCTCACTGTAACTAGAGATTAACATAGTTGAACCCTTAACCGGCAGAAGAATAGTAAATATTGATCCTTGTGGGATATTATTACAAACTGATATTGTTCCTTCATGAAGCAATACATATTCTCTCACTATATTAAGACCTATTCCGCTACCGATATATGTTGTTTCATCATGCTGTTCCTGATAGAATCTCTCAAATATATTCTCTTTATTTTCATCTTTTATGCCAATACCTGTATCTGCAATTATGATAGATACTTGCTCTCCGTTTTTTGAAAGTATTTTATCAATTGTTATTGTAACGGAGCCATTCTCATTATTATATTTTATTGCATTTGAGAGAAGGTTAAAGATTATGCGTTGAATTTTATTACAATCAAAATTCATCTCTATTACCGGTGAATTTATTATAAGATTCATATTGATCTTATTCTTAATAATCAAAGGTTTGAATGAGTTGCAGATATCTTTAATAAATTCGGAAATATTTCCGAAAGAGGATGTATAAGATGTTTTTTGTTGATCAAGTTTTCTGAAATCAAGAAGTTGATTCACTTCATTTAGTAAAATCTGAGCGTTACGATTTATTAGATCAATATCGATTTTAGCCTCATTCGGTAGTTCAAGCATTGATAATTTCTCCGCCGGAGTAATTATTAGCGATAGAGGAGTGCGCAGATCGTGACTTACATTTGTGAAAAAACGCATTTTGGATTCATTCATTTCATGAATCTTGGCAGCTTCTATTTCTTTTCTTTTTTCATTAAGAGATCTTTGCTGTTTTTTCTTCATGTTTCTTATTGAGAATGCAACTAAGACAATAATAAGAAATATATAAAGAAAATATGCATACACCGATAGCCATAATGGCGGTTTTACATTAATGGTGATAGTTGATAGTGTATGATTGTTTGATTCTTTATCCTCTGTCACTTTAACCTGAAGAAGGTGTTTTCCGGGAGCCAGTTTATTGAAATATATCCTATTTCCCTCAAGTCTAATCCACTCACCATCTTCCCCAAGTCGGTATGCATATTCCTGTTTATGCATATTTCCATAGTCCATGGCTGAAACTTCAAGTGCAAAATGTGAATCTGAGTGATTCATTGTTATTTCATCTAACAATTGAATATTCTTTCTTAGCAATATTCTTCCATCTTGAGTCTTCGTTCCTACACCTATATGTTGATTAGAAAGATAAAGGTTGGTGAAGGTAACGTGGCCGTGATATGATGGTAAATCTTTAAAATCAGGTCTTATTTTTATATAACCACCACTTCCACCAATTAATATTTCGTTATTACGATTTCGAAGAACTGCAAAACTATTGAAATTAAAGTTTGCTACCCCATCCTCTTTATAATAGGGGAAACAATTGAATTCAAAATCTCCGGGATTACTGTTTTCGGAAACTATGATATGTGTAAGTCCTTTGTCGGTTACAAGCCATATATTTTTTGAAAAATCTTCTATAATGGCATGAATGAATGGATTTGATAATCCTTCACTTAACGAGAGATGATGATGAATTCCACTATCGTTATTATAGATATTAATCCCTTTTAAGCCTCCTATCCATAATAATCCGCGACTGTCCTGATAAAGACAATTGGCTGAATTATCCTGAATAATATTGTTGCCAAGCTTATCTTTTTCGAGCCTAATAATTTGTCGCGAATTGGTATTCATACGATAAACTCCTGAGCTTGTAGCTATATAAAGAGTATTGCCGTCAACACAAGAAAGATCAGCAATGTAATTAGTATTCAAAATTGAATTGTCGAGATTATAGACAGAAATTTCATTTTCTTTATTAAGACAGTAAAGACCGTGAGCAAACGTAGCAAACCATATATTTCCAAATTTATCTTCAGTTATACGCCTGATATATTCGGGATAAATATCGCTCTTTATTATATTATTAAGAATTGTAAATTTACCATCTTTATAATAAAATGCTCCTTTTCCAAATGTTCCCCACCACATACGATTGGAAGAATCTCGAAAAGTGCAGACTGTCAGACCGGTAGGGATGGAGCTGTTAGAGGGATTAAAGAGAGTATATTTTCCGGTTTGAGAGTTTATAGAGGCTATACCTTCGCCATCATATCCGAACCATATATTACCTTTTTCATCTTCATTAATACTGCTTATGTCACCATCTATAGGACAAAGAAAGTTTTCAAAATAAAGGTTGTTGAGATTAGCATATGCTATACCCTGTTTTGCTGTTCCTACCCACATTGTGTTTTTTTCATCCCTGAAAAAGGCAGTAATATGATTACTTGGTAAAGAAAAGAGTCTATGATCTGCTTTTTTTATACACGATATATTTTTGCTATTCATGTTATAAACAAGAACTCCGGTATTGTCGGTTCCAATCCAAACATTTCCCTGTTTATCTTCAATAAGAGATGTGATAAAGTTTTTTTCAGAACTAATCAGATCATTATTTATAGAACTCCAACATTTTGAAGATTCCGAATAAATATGAATAAAAGGTGTATGTGTCATATAGAACCATAAATCATGGTTCGTGTCTATATAAATATTATAAACAAACCCCGGTAGAAGTTCTCTGTTTGTTACATGATGAATAACCCCTGCTTTTGAATCAATGGAAGCTATTTCACCATCTGAGAAAAGAATGTAAACTTTTGAATCACGGCATGTTATATTGTATATCTCTTTATTCTCCGGATAAGAATAAGTGGAAAGATTCTTGCTTGAAAATTCATAAAGAAATAGTTTTTGGTCTGTTGTACACCATAGATTTCGGTCTTCATCTACAAATACAGATTCGATATCATCTTTAATTCCAAGAGTTTCAAGAGGGATTGAAAGATTAGTGTCAAGTTCATCATTTTCTCGATTATAGAAACAAACTTTATTACGTGATTTAACCCATATTGTTCCGGCTCCGTCTTCTGAAATCCATTCAATATTATTATTTGATGCGCCAAGTGGGATAGTATTATACTTTCTAAAATGGTAGCCATCGTAACGATTAAGGCCATTTTGCGTACCAAACCACATAAAGCCATAGTTGTCTTTATGGATACATTTGACATAATTGTCCGATAATCCCGTCCGGATATCAAGAGTGTTGAAATTAATACCCTGATAAGCACTTATCTTCAAACAACCTAAAATCATCAAAACAAACAAAATGTGCTTTTTCATATATATCATATTTAATTGTAAATATATTAAAAATCAGCTATTAAAGCGATTTCGAGGAAACATGAAGAAGGTTGATTTTGTATCATGTTACTTCCGTAATGTATCATGATCTAATTTCTAATCATTATGTTACATAATTCGTTAAATATGGACTTCTTACAATTTATATTTGTATGAACCTATTAAGAGTATATTCTGTGAATTTTCTTAATGCATATTGTATTGGTAAGTTTACATATATGAAAACAAAGAGACTTTTCCACAGATATACTCTTATTGCTTTTCAAATTAATTTAATACTATATGAATAAAAACATGAAGAGATTATTTTATTTGATGACAGGGATGATCTCTGTCTGTCATTACATGGAGGCCGAAAATATATCAATTTCAACTCCAAATACTACACTTGTGCTTTCGGCGGAAAAGGGAGAGGATTTGAAATATTTATATTATGGAGAGGCTCTTAGTAGTGAGGATATAAAGTCTGTTGAATATGCAGGAATGTATAATCATTCAGCTTACCCGGTATACGGAATGGTCGGGAAAGGTGAAACTGCTTTAGCTGTTAAACATGGTGATGGTAATATGTCGCTTGAGATGTGTATAACAGGAGTCCGTAAGGAAAAAAATGATGGAAAAGAGACTATAGTCATTGAGATGAAAGATCGAGTCTATCCTTTCTATGTTAATGTTAATTATGCAGCATATGATGATGTAGATGTAATTGAATCATGGACAGAGATAAGACATGAAGAGAAGAAACCTGTTGTTCTTAATCAGTTTTCATCGGCTTATCTTCCAATCCGAAGAGGGGAAGTATGGTTGTCTCACCTTTACGGTACATGGGCAAACGAAGGACGCGTGGCTCAGGAACCTCTTAATCCGGGAATGAAAATAATAATGAATAAAGATGGTGTAAGAAATTCTCATACTGCTCATGCTGAGGTTATGTTTTCACTTGACGGAAAACCACAAGAAAATAATGGACGTGTAATAGGAGCAGCTCTTTGTTACAGTGGTAATTATAAACTTCGTGTAGATACGGATGATACCGATTATCATCATTTTTTTGCAGGAATAAATGAGGAAAATTCTGCTTATACATTAAATAAAGGTGAGAGATTTGAGACTCCTCGTCTTGCTTTTTCTTACAGTAATGATGGTCTTAGCGGATGTAGTCGTAATTTCCATCGTTGGGGAAGAAATTACAAACTTGCTAATGGAAAGGTAGAAAGAAAGATTCTTCTAAATAGTTGGGAGGGTGTTTATTTCGATATCAATGAGAACGGTATGGATCAGATGATGTGTGATATCTCTTCTATGGGGGGCGAACTTTTTGTTATGGATGACGGATGGTTTGGAGATAAATATCCTCGTCTTAGCGATAATTCATCTCTTGGTGACTGGGTGGTTGATAGAAACAAACTTCCTAACGGAATAGAATCATTAGTAAATGATGCGAAAAAACATAATATTAAGTTTGGTATATGGATTGAGCCTGAGATGGCAAATATCAATAGTGAACTTTATGAAAAGAATCCGGACTGGATTATTAAAGCTGCCGGTCGTGAACCTGTCTTGGGAAGAGGAGGAACACAGGTTGTGCTTGATCTTGCTAATCCTAAAGTGCAGGATTATATCTATAAAATAGTTGATGATATGATGTGTCAGAATCCTGATATTGATTATATAAAATGGGATGCTAATATGTCGATTATGAATCATGGCTCAGGTTATATTACAAAAGATAATCAAAGTCATCTTTTTATTGAGTTTCATCGTGGGTTTGAAAAGGTTTGTCAAAGAATACGCGATAAATATCCGACATTGACAATTCAGGCTTGTGCGAGTGGTGGAGGACGAGCAAACTATGGTCTTCTTCCTTACTTCGATGAGTTTTGGGTAAGTGATAATACTGATGCTCTTCAGCGCGTCTATATGCAATGGGGAACTTCATATTTCTTTCCTGCTATAGCAATGGCTTCGCATATCAGCGCAACTCCTAATCATCAGACTTTCCGTACTATCCCTTTAAAATATAGAATTGATGTGGCAATGAGCGGAAGACTTGGAATGGAGATTCAACCAAAAGATATGACAGAAGAGGAGAAATCTCTTTGTAGAAATGCAATTTCGCAGTATAAAGATATTCGCAGTTTGGTACAATTCGGAGATATTTATCGTTTGATTTCTCCTTATGATAAATTGGGAGTTGCTTCTATGATGTATATTACACCGGAAAAAGAAAAGGCTGTATTTTATTGGTGGAAGACAGAACACTTCTGTGACCAACATCTACCAAGAGTAAAAATGGAGGGACTTAATCCTTCTAAAAGATATATTGTCAAAGAGTTAAACAGAATAGATAATGAGCCTTTGAGTTTTGAAGGTCGTTCTTTTAGTGGAGCTTATCTTATGGCTAACGGTCTTGATATTCCTTATGAACATAAAGTGGATTATCATAAGAAAAATGATTATGCCAGTCGTATCTTATATCTTGAAGAGGTAAAATAAAAATAGAGGGTATTTCAAATTAAATTGAAATACCCTCTATTTTTTATATTGATATCATTCTATTCTTTAATCAACTTGAATGTTTCAAGTTTGCCATTTTCCGGTTTTATATACAGCATATAAATACCTTTTGCTGAATCTGTAATATCAATAGTTTCAACTCCGTTTACGTTATTGACTACGCGATCGACTACTATCTGACCTTTAGAATTATAAACCTGAAGAGAGATATTTGAATCAACGTTTTCGAAAGATATATTGTAAATTCCTTTCGTAACATTTTCAAGGACACCTACATTAAACTTATTTCCTTCAATTGAGTTTATTTCAACACTTTCAATTGTTATCAATCCACTTGTGTAAAGTTCTGAAGTATTCCAACCTAAGCCTTCCGGAAGAACAGGGAATTCTAAGTTTTCAAAAGTTCCTGATATCTCTTCTGCTTCAATAATATAGAAATGTTGTCCTGCACTATATCTGGTTGTTGAAGCTGTACATTTAAGAGCTCCGGCGCAAGTGAATTTTCCGTTAACTATCAATTTGTCATTACGAGGAATACCTGTGCAGATAAGATTCATCTCTAATACAGAACTTTCTCTTAAATTAAGGTTACCGTTAATAGTAAGATTATTTGATTTTTCAGCTCCTTCTATTGTAAGGGTAGTATTTTTATTGGTTGTGAAATTCCCATTTATAATACCTGAACCTTTAAAAGCCCCTCCGACAGTTGCACTTTGAGTAAGAGTAATCGCTCCGTGGGATGTTCCATAAGATATATATGTTGCTTCGGGCGAAACACTTATCGTTCCTGTACCTGTTTTGGTTCCTGTAACTTTCAATGTTCCATTAGCAACAGTTGTTGATCCGGAATAGGTGAGTTTTCCTGAAAGAGTTTGAACTCCTGTTCCTACTTTCCTTACTGTTACGCTTGATCCTGTAATTGTACCTGCATAATCTGTATCAATATTCTTGTTTCCGACCTCAATACTTGTCTCAACATAGGCATTTGCCAATCCTGAAAGTGCCCCAATCTTAACTGCAGTTCCGGCTCCTTTGTTATTGGTTATTTTAACATCGTTTGCGACATTTATCTCTGCATTAGCGTAACCATAAGTATTATTTACAATGAAATGATCTTCATAATTACTGTTTGCACTGTTTTTGGTTAGAGATATTTTTCCTGTAAATGCACTCCAGTTACCGTTTATATAACATCTTATCATGTCGACAACCCATGTTAGATTACCACCTCCGGTTAGGGTACCATTATAATTACTACGAGGGAAGGCAACAATCTTACCGTTTGCTCCTTCAGGAACTACGAAATTAGAACTCATTGTAGGGCCGGAAGATCCTCCAGCATAGTTATATGTTTCAAGAGTTCCTCCATTTCTAAGAGTGATTGTTTTTCCCGGACCATAAGGATAAGCAGTATATTCATTTAATTTCAATGTACCACCATTGATTTCAGCTTCTGAAACGTTTGGATTACTAGATTGAAGATAAAGCCATCCGGAACCTCTTTTTGTGAATTTTGTTCCTTTTAATGTTACAGACGCATCAAAATATAAATTATTATCATTATGGATAATACCACCATTTGTACCTGCGAAAGTTATACCTCTATTAAGTATTTCATTATCGTTAGTAACTTTTAGAATAGCACTATCTTTAAGAACCAAATAAGCAGGATCTGAAATGACAACACCTATACCACCGTTTGCAGTTGGTGAAGGAACATGTTTTAATGTTAAAACAGAATTATCAACCGTTACTTTTCCACTAAAATTATTTCTGTTATTGATAGTAACATTTGCTCCGTTATTTATATTCAGACTCATATCTCCTTCAAGAGATCCATCTCCTGAGAATACATAAGTTCCGCTATTTACAACTAATTGAGAAGGCGAAACTTCATCTTCTATAATAATATTTCTTACTAGAGAAGTTTCATCAAATGTTACTTTATCACCGTTGACAAAAATTTCTTTTTCAGAGTTAATAGTCCAGTTGTTTGTAATTCCAAAGTCCCAATTACCGTTTTCATTTCCCGTCCATACTATTTCTGCAGGAGAGCGCATTCCCTCTATGCGAATAAACAGAGCTTTTGTTGAAGCATTATATTCAAGTTTAGCAATTGCTCCTTTTTTACCATCCAGTTTTATTTTTGAAATATCTCCATTGACGTTTGCTATGTTACCGATATAGTATAAACCTTGTTCAAGTTGATTTTCAGAATTTATCTCTATGATTGAATTATCTTCAATATATAAAGTTCCTTCGATATCAAGAATATCATTTGTTGAGTTTGAAGGAATAACATTAATTTCAGAAATATCAATAGGTTTATCATTAATATCAAAGATCATTCTTGCTCCTTCACACATCCATATGTTTTTCTTAACAAGGGCTTTGTTTGATTTTCCTATTAATATTGAAGCATTATATTCTGTTGAAATATCATTATCAAAATTTCCTTCAAGAACAATATTTGCATGTCGACGCACAGTCACAGGGAAATTACTAAAATTACCATTGAAAGATAATGTACCTTCCCATACATTACATTCACCTATGAAATTATGATTACCTGCAAGATTTAGAGTTCCTTCACCCATTTTATCGAGCATCATATCACCTGTTAGTTTACCTGTTCCTGATATTGAATAATCATCAATATCAGATACTGTAAGAACAGAAGGAGTAATATCTGTTGTAAGATTGATATTTCTGTTCCCACCCTGAGGAGAGAATAACACCTGTTCATTATTTTTGAAAGAAGATGTGGCTGCCGTATTATAGATTAATCCATTAAGATCATTTCCATCCATCCATTCAGCCGCTGACATATCCCATGTATTACCATTACCTTTCCAAACAAGTTTACCGTTAGTAGATTTTGCAGGGATAGGATCAGGGAATTCACCTCCTAAATAGAAACTAATATGAGGAGGTTGGTTATATCCGCACATTTGCCAGCAGATAGCCTGACGATATTGATGATCATGAAGTAGAGTATAAATTCTCTCTTTTGTTTCATAAGGAGTAAGATATATTCTAAGTGCCGAATTATCTGTTTTTCTCCAAATTACCTCTTCTCTCCAATCACCGAATAGATCAGCCTGAAGACAAGGTGTACCTTTTGTCCAGTTACATGAAGCTGCATCTGCAATAAGGATATCACGAATATCTCCATAATCATAGAATTTGGTTATATGCCCCATTCCATAACCTATATTTGATGAAAATCCTCTATGATCAAGGATCTCTTTAAGAAGGTCGCCGGTCCAGTAGATCGTATAGTTTTCAGCAAGTCCGAAATTATTCATCTGAACTCTTTCGGTAGCAGAGTAAGCAACTCCGCCTCCCCAAACTTCATAACCTTTATATTTATCTGTTATATTCCCGGCACAGCAACGACCGCAATCTTTAGGAGTGATATGACGAATAAGCATCTTTCCTGTTTTTCCGTCACGTAGGTTGGTTCCCGGTTTATCTTCATTTGCCGCGAAAACCTCTATACCTTTATAATAAGGATCAAAATCACCTACATGAAGAGCATCACCATGACCTAATTCAGTAGTATAAAGCCCTTTTCCATTATGATCAACACACATAGAGCCCCAAACTATCTCATCATAACCGTCTCCATCTGTATCTGCAATAGTGTAATTGTGATTACCCTGATATGAATATCCCGCTTCATTGCGGCTATCCCAGCGCCATCTTTCAACAAGTTTTTTATCTTTAATATCATAGGTTCTCATCAGAGTCTGAGTATAGATACCACGACCGATGAAAAGACTCGGATGAACTCCGTCAAGATAAGGAGCTCCGAAGAAAAATTTATTTGCTCTGTGTCCATAATCATCACCCCAATCTGAAGACTTTCCACGAGGAATAAAATCAACCCAGTCAAGTTCAGCACCTGTTTCTCCATCGATAAGAGAAAGGTATTCTGGACCTGCATTCATAAATCCGTCTCCTCCGATAGAATTACGATAGTTTGTTATACCGTCACCATCTCTGTCACCGACACTTTTACCGTCACCGAATATAGTATTGTCAGAAGTTCTCATAAAAACTTCCGCTTTACCGTCACCATCAAGGTCAAATGCCGCTATATTGATCTCAACATCCATAGTAATGTTTGGACCAACATCGATACTCCACAAATGTGTCCCGTCAAGTTTATAAGCTTCAAAATATGTATATGAAGTATTATCTACACTCCAGTCTGTATTTAATCTTTTTACGATAATTTCCATCTCACCGTCACCATCAAGGTCGGCAGCTGTACAGTCATTAATATGATATCCCGTTTTGCCAGCAGGAAGATTTCTTAATTTAATTTCAAGAAAATCATTTGAAAGAGGTTTGCTGATAGCACTTTTCTGTTCTGACTCAATACCGTTTATAACAGTTGAAACCGTATAAACAGAACTGCTTTTTCCATTTTTATCTAAAAAGTTTGATGCTCCGCTTATTCCTGATTCGTAAATAAGCTCTCCGTCTCTGTAAAGTTTGTAGGATGCAGTGCGCCATTCATCTGAATTTATACGCCATTGAACTAAAAATCCATTTGAGACTTTTCTTGCAATCAACCCTCTTGAGAGAGACTCCATAGGTCTTTGTGCATGAGTTTTGAGGGGTGCAAGTAATAACAATGACAAGGATGTCACCGTTAAAACGCGGTTAATAGTGTTTCTCATAAAAAATAATGTGTTTTTTAATAGTGTATCTAATCGAATTATGTAGCCAAAATTAATTAAAATTATTTCTTGCAAAAGACAAATTCCTCTTAATTCCGTAAAAACCGGCTCTTTTTATAGGAGAACCCTTAAAAAGAAACTTAAACTCCGATTCTGTAAGTTCATCTAAACGCTTATAATCCAGGGTAAGAAACTCTTCTGTTGGTTTAAATTCCTCAATTTTTGTTGGTTCTGCAAACTTATTGAATGGACATACCTTTAGACAAGTATCGCATCCGTAGATTCTTTTTCCTATTTGATTTGATAAAGCAGGGTCGATGTCCGTTTTGTTTTCAATTGTCTGATAAGCAATGCATTTATGTGAATCAAGCAAATATTTGTCATTTGATAAACTGATAGCTCCGGTAGGACAGGAGTCGATACAACGTGAGCATTTTCCACAATTAATTTTAACAGATTGTTTTATTGAAGAAGATTTACATAGCTCCAGATCGCAAATTATTTCACCTAGAAAAAAGAAACTTCCTTTTCCCGGGATAATAAGATTATTACTTTTTCCTATAAACCCGAGACCAGCCTTTTCTGCCCAATATCTTTCCATGACAGGAGCTGAATCTGTAAATATACGACCGGTAATTGGAGATATATCTTTATTTATGAAGTTCCATAAGTGTTTTAATTTTTCTTTGATAACATCATGATAATCTTTCCCGTAGGCATAATAAGATATTTCGGGATAAGACGGGTTGCGTTTTATTTCGGGGTAATAATTGATAGCCACGATTATCATTGACCTCGCTTGCTCAACAAGCATTTGAGGATTAAGTCTTTTTTCAAGGTTATTATGCATGTAATTCATATTGGCAGCATAACCCTTATCAAGCCATTCACGAAGATTTTGTTCAGCATATAATTCAACATCGCCTACGGGTACTATAGCACATGCGGAAAATCCAAGTTCCAAGGCTTTGTCTATTATTATTTGCTCTGTTGTCATAGAAAGAAGTAATAAAACAAATAAATGAAAAGTTGACTATTAATAATTTATAAAATAAAGGATTGTATTAAAAATATAATCAAATCAATACAAATTATAATACACGATTAATCTTGAATTAAGAGAATACTTTAAAAGAATATCCCTCTTTCATTAACCATTCAATAGTTTTAGGAAGAGCATATCTGAGATTTTTTTCTGCTTTCAAAGAATCATGAAAAACAATGATAGATCCGTTACGGGTATATTTTTTTACTATATTAAATACCTGTTCTCCATTAAGTTTATTGCTGTAATCACGCGTTACAACATCCCACATTATAATACGATAATTCTGTTTTATATACCAGGCTTGTGCACTTAACATCCAGCCATGAGGGGGACGGAAAAGATTGCTTTGGATCAATGAATCGGCAAACTGTACATTTTCAAGAAACTTTTTTACCGAAGTCTTCATCCCGCTTATGTGATTCATTGTATGATTTCCCACTCTGTGACCTCTAAGTTTAATCTCTTCAAATACACCCGGATAACGAGCTACATTTTCACCAACGCAGAAGAATGTTGCCTTAATGTTATATTCATCAAGAAGATTAAGTACCCATGGAGTAACTTGTGGAATAGGGCCGTCATCGAAAGTGAGATAAACGCATTTATCTCTACCCTGTATTCGCCAGAAAGATTCTGTAAAGAACAAGCGAAAAATAAAAGGAGGTTGTTCTATTAGCATATCTCTAAAACTAAAAAGCTAATTCTCAATATCGACTTTAATACTAAAAATGGAGCTATCATATTAAAAGATAGAAGTTTAATGATAGCTCCGTTTATATAACCTTTTAGATATTCTTATTGTTTTTGAGACCACATAGAGTTGTAAAGTCTCATCTCATTTTCATAAATCTCTGCTTCTTTATTAAGACCTACATTTTTATATGCCTGAACAATATTATGAAGTACAGCCATATTATGACTGATATCAGAGGTTACGGATCCAAACATTCTGTTTGGCAGGCTAAACATCCATTTCATATTTTCAACAGATTTGTCTGCTATATGATTCAATAGAGAAACACCTTTTTCAGTCTCCCCTACAGTGATATAATCCTGTCCTAATGAAATTGAAGTATAATCGTGAGGTACACTCTCTCCCGGTATCTGTTTCATGCAGAAATCAAGAGCCTTAATTGCTTTTTCATTCTGACCCTCTGCAATAAGAGCATCTACAAGACGAACAAACATAAGTCTTAAAGTGCGACACATTCTTCTGTTTGTCTCATCAAGATAAATTTTAGGATTATCTATTCCGCCCCATAAGAATTTATTCATCATGTTATCATACATCTTTTCAGTATTTACGCTACCCTCACTACCAGATTGAAAAGGAGTGATCTGATAAGCAAGACCAACAAGATTGAAATAAGATGAAAGATTCATATACATATCCGTACCTACAGTTGTAGCATAATAGATAGGACGAGTCCATCCCTCTTTACTTATTCCGTCAAGCATATAAAGTATAGCGATCTCATTTTTAGTAATAACATTTTTATTTTTCAGATTAATATTCATCTGAGAAACAAGATCTTTCATATCTATCCCCTTCATTACAGGAGAATTGGCAATTGCAGCAGAATCGATATTAATATAAAGGTTCTCAGCAGGAATGAAATCTACTCTTTCGTTATACCCTTGAATTCGTTTCGTTCTTTCATCTTCAGAGGCAAGCCAATTAAGAGCAGTGCCAAGAGAAAGCGAATCTTTATTAAGACGCATAATATATGCATAGTTCAGTTTAGACTGATCATATTGTTTTGGAGTCAAAGCTATAGGAAGCGGTTTAGAGTCATAAGCAGGACTTTTCATCTGATCTATATACCAATCTGTCTGAAGATAAGAAAGATTACATACACGAACATCTGTTCTATACCCCTCAACCTCCTGAGCATACCAAAGAGGGAAAGTATCATTATCACCATTTGTAAAGATTATTCCATCTTTCTCAACCGATGTAAGATAGTTATAACCGAAATCTCTTGCCGTATAACGATTACTTCTGTCATGATCATCCCAGTTCTGACAAGCCATCTGAACAGGTACTGCAAGACAAATGATGCTTACAGCCCAAGACACAAGTTGCGGATTATTGATCTTCTTAGATAGATACTCTATAATTGCCGCAACACCGAATCCTGTCCATATTGCAAATGCATAGAACGAAGCAGCATACGCATAGTCGCGCTCTCTTGGCTGATAAGGAGTCTGATTCAGATAAACCACGATAGCAATACCTGTCATTATGAAAAGAAGAAGTACTATCCAGAACCCCTGTGCACCGGCTCTTCCTGACTTTGCCTGATATAAAAGTCCTAAAATCCCTAAAATAAGAGGAAGCATATAATAGACATTTCTCCCTTTATTATCTTTCATATCTGTTGGTAAATTACTTTGATCACCTACCAGATATTTATCAATAAAATTAAAGCCCGTTATCCAGTTACCTTTAGTGATATCACCATAACCCTGAATATCATTTTGACGACCGGAGAAATTCCACATAAAATATCTCCAATACATATGATTAAGCTGATAACTAAAGAAAAATTTAATATTTTCAGCAAAAGTTGGTTTCATTACAACACGGTTTTCTCCGTTTTGAAATATCCTAACAGGTTTTCCTGTAAAGTTTGTCCAATATTTATAACCCTGAATATGTGATTCCTGCTTACTATACATACGAGGCATAAGCATATTAAGTTCAGGCGTATAAATATAATTTTCTTTATAACCCGTAACTACATATTTATCTTTATCCTCCGGACTGTTTTTTACGGCTTTAGCATATATAGGCTCACCTTTCTCCATTTTTACACGTCCCGAATTATCCCTTTCAATATCGGAAACGAAAGTATATCCGTAGAATAATGGTCTGTCTCCATACTGCTCTCTATTAAGATATTTCGTGAAAGAGAATATCTCATCAGGAGAGTTTTGATCCATAGGAGTATTTGCAACCGAACGAATAATGATCTGAGCAAATGTCGAATAACCTATAAGTATCATCATCAGTGACAAAATCACTGTGTTCATCAATTTTATATTAAGCTTTTTCCAAAGTAGAAAAACACCGGCAGTCAATAATATTGAAAGGAAAACGCCAAGCATCCATCCCCCTCCGATAAAAGGAACACCTATAAGGCATATCCCCGCACAGAAAGATACTCTCATTTTCAGTTCGCATTTACCTTTCCATGTTTCATATAGACCCCATGCAAGAACGGCAAGAACAAAAAAGAAATAAAACAAAGTGCCTGTGTTATAGCTCATTCCAAGCCCGTTTACAAAAAGAAGCTCACAATAACCGCAAAGTTTTACGAATCCCGGAACTAACCCATAAAGAATAAGGGCAATACCTACAACCGAAGCACCCAGAGCAATCAAGGTACCCAATATAGTAGCATCAGGTTTTTTCTTGAAATAATATACAAGAACAAGTGCCGGAATAGTAAGAAGATTCAATAAGTGAACACCAATTGAAAGTCCTATTATATAAGCTATAAGTATTATATATCTGTCTGAATTAGGTTGATCTGCCTGAGATTCCCATTTAAGTATAAGCCAGAAAACCAGCGCGGTCATAAATGAGGAAAATGCATATACTTCAGCTTCGACAGCTGAAAACCAAAAAGTATCGGTAAAAGTATAGATTAATGAAGCAACAAGTCCACCACCAAGAATAGTTACTATTTGAGAAGATGTAATATTATCAGAATTTGAGGAATCCGATTTTACAACTATTTTTTTCAATAAATGAGTGACAGTCCAAAAAAGAAATAAGATTGTTCCCGCACTTAATAAAGCAGACATGCAATTTATGGTAAAAGCAACCTTCTTTACATCGCCACCTGCGAAGTTTGCAAAGAAACGGCCTGTTAGATTAAAAAAAGTATTGCCGGGAGGGTGTCCAACTTCAAGTTTGAATGCTGAAGTGATAAATTCGGGACAGTCCCAAAAACTTGCTGTCGGTTCTGCTGTCATTATATATACGATAGCTGAAATAACAAATGCAAGCCAACCGAATAGGTTGTTAAGTAGATTGTACTTCTTCATTGATTGATATTATAGTTTTTTGTTTATCTAATTTTTTAAATTGCCCACAAATATAGAAAAGAATTTTTTTATAGTTTCATATATTATTAAAAGTCATAACGATAACAATCTTATGTTTATTATTTGTTGGCTAAACAACGTATTTATTTTATTTTTTTGATATTTATTTAGATTATTAACGATTGTAGTTGATTTAACTTAATCTTAATCGCAATGTACTATTGTTATATATTAAGAATAATGATATTTTTACAAAACAATTATTAACTATATATTATTTATAATTTTCAACATGAAAAAACGCTATCTATTACCTATTATGGCAGTGATGCCATTATCATTATTTGCTCAAAGAGAAGCTACGGTTACTCTTAAAACCAATGAAGCAAATCAAAAAATCAGTAAACATATTTATGGTCATTTTGCCGAACATCTTGGTACATGTGTGTACGGTGGACTTTGGGTAGGAGAAGACTCTTCTATTCCAAATACCAATGGATATAGAAATGATGTACTTGAGGCACTTAAAGAGATGAAAGTCCCTGTTCTTCGTTGGCCGGGAGGTTGCTTTGCTGATGAATATCATTGGACAGACGGTATTGGTCCTAAAGAAAACAGACCAAAGATGGTCAACAACAACTGGGGAGGAACAATCGAAGATAACAGTTTCGGTACTCACGAATTTTTGAATCTTTGCGAATTGCTTGAATGTGAGCCGTATATCAGTGGAAACGTTGGTAGTGGAACAGTAGAAGAACTTGCTAAATGGGTAGAATATATGACTTCCGACGGCGACTCACCAATGGCAAATCTTCGTCGCCAAAATGGTCGAGATAAAGCATGGAAAGTGAAATTCCTTGGAGTAGGAAATGAGAGTTGGGGTTGCGGAGGCGATATGTATCCTGATTATTATGCTGATCTTTATCGCCGTTATGCGGTTTATTGTCGTAATTATGATGATAACAGATTATATAAGATTGCCAGTGGAGCAAGTGATTATGATTACAACTGGACTGAAACTCTTATGAGAAAAGCCGCTAATCAGATGAACGGTCTTTCTCTTCATTATTATACAGTAAAAGAGTGGGGACCAAACAAAGGTTCTGCAATTAATTTCAATAAAGAAGACTATTACTGGACACTTGGAAAAGCAATTGAGATCAAAGATGTTGTAAACAAGCATATCGATATCATGGATAAATATGATCCACGCGGAAGAGTTGGCCTTTTGGTAGATGAATGGGGTACATGGTTTAACGAAGAACCGGGTACAATAAACGGACATCTTTATCAACAGAATTCTCTTCGCGATGCAATGGTAGCATCTCTTACTCTTGATATCTTTAATCAGTGCGGAAGTCGCGTACAAATGGCAAATATTGCTCAGATTGCAAATGTTCTTCAATCTGTAGTTCTTACTAAAGATGATAAAATGATTCTGACTCCTACATATCATGTTTTTAATATGTATAAGGTACATCAGGATGCAACTATGGTTCCTCTAGATATAACTTCCGACAAGATGGATGTTGGTGGAAAAGGAAACAGAACTTTACCAATGTTGAGTGCATCTGCCTCGAAAAATGATAAGGGAGTTATTAATATAACTATGTCTAATGTAGATGCAGACAATGATCAGACAGTAACTCTAAATATTCCTGATGTTAAGATAAAATCAACAAAAGCGACTATTATAACAGCAAAAGATATCTCTTCTCACAATACATTTGAAAAACCTGAAGAGGTTATTCTTAAAGACTTTAAAGGTGTGAAAGTTGAGAAAAACGGTTCTTTGAAAGTTAAAATGCCGGCTAAATCTATTATATCTATTCAGGTAAATTAATCTGTATTTATCTCAATTAAATAAGATACTACGATATAAAATAAAAATCCACGCTTACATTTAGTAGCGTGGATTTTTTTCTTTTATCTTATTCGTAATACTTGCAAAAAGTATCAAGTTTCTTTTTTGTCTTATTTAAAGTTTTAATATCCGAAGAGGTTTCAAGCACAAGTTTCGATTCCTCTAAAAGTTGATTTCTTTTATCAAGATCTTTCAATGTGAAAGCAGGAACTGCAATCTTGTTTAGTTTCTCTTTTGTGAGACTTAACTCCGACCATGACTCAAGTCGTTCTTTTTCCTCTTTTGTGATATGCATTACAGACCCGTGGCGAGGAGTGAAATTACCTCTTGTAGCAGTATTCTGAACATGTTTGAAATTCTTAAGGTCATCACTTTCGCAAAACTGATAATATCCTTCAGAATAACAATCATACATCAGAATATATTTATCAGAATTGATCTGTTTGAAAACGCTTGATCCTTCAACAACCTTATCAGTCTGATGCAAATGTTTATATTCCACTGTATAAGGGCCGGTTACATCCTTACTTGTTGCTCTCATTACTCCCTGACGGGTTCTAAAACCGTTATTTATAGTTGAAAGCCCTTCATCTTTAAAGAATAATATATATTCTTTATTCTTTTCGTCATAAATTATATCACCATCAATTGCAGCCGTTCCGAAATCAAGAAGAAGTTTCGGTTCTGTTAAATCGGTAAAATCTTCATTGGCATAAGAATAAAACATTTTAAAATATGGTTGGAATCTGTCACCTACGGGATATTCCCAATCATGACGTCCGATAGAGTAGTAAATCATATACTTCTCCTCTTTAGGATCCCAAATAGTTTGAGGTGCCCACACTGCATGAAGATTAGCTTCGTCAAATCCCTCAAGGTTCGGGAATCTGTCTGGAAAATGAATGGCTGTATGCTCCCAGGTAATCATATCATTACTTTTCATTAGAACAAGTCCGTCATTACTTTGCCATCCTTCACTCGAGCGCATATCAGTCATAACCATATAAAAAGTTTTCCCATCTTCCGATCTTATAATATGCGGATCTCTAATCCCTTTTTTCTTAGCTATTTTATCAGAACTAATTATTGGTTTTCCGTCATTAAGGGCTGTGTAATTGAAGCCGTCTTCACTAATGGCATATCTTACCTGTTCTCCATAAGGAGAATTGTCAGAAAAGAAAGCAAATAAATAATGAGTAAAATCAGGATTGTTTTTCTTCTGTGCCTGTGATAAGAAAGGCATACCCGAAAGCAACAATGCTGCTCCGGCTTTGATAAAGTCATTTTTTTTCATGTGTAATAAATAATAATAGTTTGTGTAATAAATTGTTTTTAGGAAAATTAGTATTTCTAAAATAGAAATAAGGCTCGTGTAATCTTATTTTTACAAATATAATTCAATTATCTAAAAAAGCGAAAGTTGTTGTTCTTCAAGTAACCTGAATGTAAGACGGTGATATTCTGTCGTTCCATATTTTCTTATAGCTTCTCTGTGTGCTTTTGATGGGTATCCTTTATTACTGTCCCAACCATATTCCGGATGTTCCTTATGAATCTTCATCATAAAATCATCACGATAGGTTTTAGCAAGAATAGATGCTGCCGCAATAGAGAGCATTTTCCCGTCACCCTTTATGATTGTAGTGTGAGCTATTCCATCATACTTATTAAATCTGTTTCCGTCTATAAGTAGATGTTGAGGTCTAATCTTAAGTTGATCAATTGCTCTATGCATAGCCAGGAAAGATGCATTTAAGATATTTATTTTATCTATCTCTTTTTCTGTTACTATGCCTACTCCCCATGCAAGAGCCTCTTTCTCGATAATAGGTCTTAAAAGATATCTTTTTTTCTCGCTAAGTTGTTTCGAGTCATTGAGTAATTCATTTTCGAAATCCTCAGGCAAGATCACCGCCGCAGCAAAAACGGGTCCGGCAAGACAACCTCTGCCGGCTTCATCACAGCCGGCTTCAATTATCCCTTTATTCAAATATTTTTGTAACATAATATTTTTTATTCTTGTCAAATACAATGATAATCAGTATACTACATAAACCTTATTTCAAGATTGAGTTTGAATAACCATTGACCGTTCTCCTTCTCTATTTGCCCGTATTTGGATTTATCCTCATTTGGCAAACCGAAACGTGTATTATGGAAAAGAAACTTCTCAAAAAGTTCTTTCTGCATTGGATCATAAGCAATCAAATCACCGTTATTATCAGTGAAAATCTGTAGATCGGCATATCCGTTACCTCTCCATGTTTTGGTAGGTTTCATACCGCAAGCTGCAGCATAAAGGAATTGACGTATTTTATACTCATAAACCCTGCTTTTTTCAATCATCTCATCCTTAACTTTAAACGGATTGATCTTATTTAGCTGATCACAAACGGCTGCAACGCTTACGCTGTTTCCTGTATAAAACAATTTTAATGCCTCACCCATAAGCCTTGGCATATTCATGTCGATAAGCTGAAGCGAAGCCTGAAAGAATTTACCTTCCACGGAAGTATATTTGAATTTTCCCCCAAGACGGAATATCTCCTGCATTCTGACAAGCGAGCCTGTCTCATTATCTCCAAGATAATTTATCTTATTAGACTCAGGATTGGAAAGTTTAACGTCAACTATATCATATTTGAAATTGGAAACTCTGTTAGAGGGAACAAGATAAAGATTCTCAAATGTAGGTTTTAGTCTTACAGGATAGAATCTTTCACTTTTAATATTCTCATCATAAAATACTATTCTAAAATCTTCACCATTTTCAGACGAAGATATAAAATCGAATATCAACATCTTGTCGAGAAGAGTTTCGGTTTCTTCATCTTCAAACTCCACACCATCGCTGTTAATGATTAAATCCTTAAGTTTATTGCAAACAGTCTTAATCTCTGATATCTCAATAACGTTCTCTTTTGAGATATCTTTACAAATCAACTTACCGTCATCGGATAAAATCATCGATGTGGTGGTTTCCGCATTATCTCTCTCGATTCTTAACGGTTTAAGAGGTAAAAGACGTTCATTTGCTTTTCTCGAAGTGGTACCCCAGAAACATTTTCCGTCAGCAATAAGTTTAAGAATAAAATAGATCCTGCCCCAATCGGCAGATGTTCCGTTTAAATACATATATTTTAGAATTTATAACCGATACCGGCTCTGAAGAAGGCATGTTCTGCCCCGAATTCACCAACTACCGACCAGTTTTTGTCAAAATAATAACGAGCTCCAACGACAAAATCAAATGACGCTGTTGAATGAAGTCTCGAATTTCCGGTCCAGGTTTCTCTTTTTCCTTTATAGCCAGTCATCAACCCTGCATAGGTATCAAGATTTTCTACAAAATAATAGTGCATAGCTACACGTACACCGAATCTGTAACTATTGTTATGATGACGTATCCCATCATATCTTTCTGTATAGTGTGTCCATCCGAGATATCCTCCTATACCTAAAGAACAGTTTTTATCATCGAAAAGATTATCTGCAATGCAGATTTCATAACTTGCTTCCAATGGAACACCTCTTCCGACACCTAAAGTCAAGTTGACAACCTGATTGTCTCTTACAAAGATGCTTTGTGCTTGTGTTGAAATAATAGGAAGACACAATAATAATGCTAAGATCAAATTTTTCATATGAATAAATAAATAGTCCTTAAATAATGTGATGTTAATATTTTAAGCTGTAATTTGCTGATTCAAGTACTGTTACCCTTTGTTTTTCATTTTGTCAATGAAGTTCAGATAATTGAACAAATCACTATAATTATTATGAATAGTCATTGATTGAGGATCGGAAAAATAAACAGCATTTTGTTTTGCCTCAAACTGTTCCGGATATATTACAAGAAGATTAGTATGTTCAAAATCACGAGATAAGATAAGCGGTAATTTCTCAAAAGAATGATGATACGACAATGAATGTCTGCGTGCACTTACAACAACAAAAAGATCATGAGCCTGAACAAAGCTACTTATTGCAATAAAATCATCCCAATTGTCAAGCGGATAAAACTCTTTTCTAAAATTATATCTTTTAGATTTTATCATTTTCTTTATTGTATCTTCTGTCTTTCTTGTAGAATAGAAAATTGCCTTACATCCTATTTGAATAGAGATATTAGCTATTCTATCGAGCCAACGGTCGAATCCGCTTTCATATTCAGCTTTGGCTGGAATCGCAATTACAAGTTTATTTACAGTATTGATAGGTATTATCGATTTGCTGATAAGTAACATGCAATTACTTCCCTTTAATATATGCTGTATAGTAGGACCGAAAAATGTATCTGCTATATTGGCTTTATGATGAAAACCTGTTACAACCTCCGTAATATTATTTTCTTTTATAGTATGTAAGATACCACTGGCTACATTCACATCATATCTGGCAATTGTATTAACGGGCACATCAGCCGAGGATGCTATTTTTGCCGCTTGTGAAAGAATCTGATGACTGCTCACCATCTTATCATCATCTACATCAAGATCGACCGACAATGTATAAAGAGGGGTTTTTCTTGATGGATTTTTTAGAGTTATAGCAAGATTTACAAGGTTCTCGAGAGTTGACGGGTTTGCAACGGGAATAAGAATACGCTCGTCAAGCGGATTTATAGAAACATTTCCATATTTGTCTCCGTCATCACCTTTACTCATTACCATTTTTTCAGCAACTCTTTCAGTCACTACAGAGCTTATGATACAAGTAACAAGTATCATTATAATGGTACCGTTTAGAATATTTTCATTTAAAAGTCGTATAGGCTCTCCATTCGCATCTGTTCCTGTAATGATTCCATAACCTATTAATACGGCTGCAAGAGTGGCTGCGGCCTGTCCGTTACTCAGTCCGAATATCATATCACGATCAAGTCGGCTTAAAGAAAAAGATTTCTGAGTCAACCATGCCGCAATCCATTTTGATAGTGTTGCGATGGCAGACATACTAATCGCAACTATTATTGCTTCTTTTTGAGTAAACAATACCTTCAAATCTACAAGCATACCTACACCGATAAGAAAATAAGGAATGAAAAGAGCATTTCCTACAAACTCTATCCTATTCATTAATGGTGATACGGATGGGATATATCGATTAAGTATTATACCTGCAAGAAAGGCGCCGATAATACCCTCAAGACCTGATAGCTCGGCTCCGAATGAGGCCGCAAATACAAGAGAAAGAACAAATATGTATTGAGTCACATTATCTTCATATTTTCTCAAAAACCATTTGCTTATACGTGGAAAAACAAGGAAAAGAATCAGTACATATATCACAATCGCGCCACCGAGTTTGAACCAGAAATAGCGATCGATGGCATCTTTGTATATTCCCGTAATACCGGCAAGGATTATAAGAGCAAGAAGAACTGTAATAATTGTACCGGCAATAGTTATTGTAACCGACCGCCTTTTCGTAACCCCATAACGACTTACAATAGGATAAGCCACAAGAGTATGAGAGGCATACATACTTGAAAGTAGAATAGATGTAAGTATCGAGAAGCCCATCAGATAATAGCTGACAAGAGTCCCAAGAATCATTGGAACTAAGAAGGTATATAATCCGAATACAAGTCCTTTGAATTTGTTCTTTCTGAAATCGTTCATATCCATCTCCAGACCTGCAAGAAACATAAGATATAAAAGTCCCACTTTACCGAAGATCTCAAAACTGGAATCTCTCGCCAATATGCCTGCTCCGTTTGGACCGATTATCATACCTGCAATAATCATCCCTATTATATGTGGCACCCTGATCTTATTCAGAAGCACCGGTGCAAGCAATATGATAGCAAGCACAATAAAAAATATTAGTGTGGGATTTGTAAAAGGTATATCTAAGAAATTACTTATTTTCTCCATATTATCCGGTTGGGATTGGGTTTCGCGCATAAAATTACTTCTATTTTCCGTAATAATATTTTAAAGAAAATTTATTTATCGCAAAATCATTTAAGATATTGTTTGTTAATTGTTTGAATATTAGATTATTGTTTGTGCCTTTATATAAATAAGCGTACTTTAATTTTAAACTAATATGGAAAATACTTAAATATAAACTAAAATTTTGTAATAATAAGTTTGTAAATTGGCGGATATTAGATATTTGATTAGAAAAGTAAAGCATTTGCTTAAAATTAACACTACTATTAAGATTAACAATGAGAACACATTTATTATCAATCTCCATGATTGGCTTGCTGACTGCATGTTCAATCGAAACTCCATCTAAAATTATTACTCTAAAAAATGAAACATCCAAAGACAAGGTAGATGAAGCTTTTGTTTTGATAAGAGATCAATTACCTAGTCAAAAGAGCGAACTTTTGCCTGTACTTGTTAATGGTTCGGGTGAGTATGTTGCTTGTCAGGCGGATGATTTAAACGGTAACGGGGAGTGGGATGAACTGGCTTTTGTTTATTCTCTAAAAGCGGGAGAGGAACAAACGCTTACAGTAAAGTTTATTCCTAAAGAACAATATCCGGAATTTCAAAAACGAACTCATGTCAGACTCGGAAAACTTTTTTCAAAAGGAGATATCAGAATTCTTGATGAAGATATGCATGATAAATATAATCTGCCACGCGGAAAAGATATAAATAATCCTTATCCTTATCAGACTGATGGCCCGGCTTGGGAAAACGACAAAATGGGATATCGTCACTATTTCGACGGGAGAAACGTACGCGATGTATTCGGAAAGACAACTAATCTTATGGTGATGGACAGCGTAGGTATTCAACCTGACGGACTTGTCGGCAACACTTATCACGTGGAAGCATGGTGGGGGAGAGATATTATGAGCGGTGCTCAATCGTTCGGACTTGGTGGGCTGGCTCTTAAAAAGGGTAATGAGCTTATCCGACTTGGTGTAATGATGGCAGATACAACCGACAATATTGATGAGACTTATTATAAAAAAATCGTATCCGGACCGGTTAGAAGTATTTTTACTTTAACATTCAAAGGTTGGGAAGTTGGAGGCGAGAAGATTGATGTTGAAGAAACAATGACTATATGGGCAGGAAAATACGGTTATGAGAATAAAGTGAAACTGTCTAATCTTCCAGAAGGTGCAAAACTTGTTACTGGAATTGTCAACGATTTCAATGATATGCCTTATATCCGTAAAGATGTTGGTAATTATGAACTTATGATTACACATGACAAGCAAACTTATAATAAAGTTTGGTATATGGGTATGGCTGTTATGGTTGATAAAAACAATTGGACAGGAGTAGAGTTTGAAGCTCCTAAAAAAGGTCCCGGCATCTCTACTACCTGGTGTACCGAACTTCAACCTAATGAAAATGGAGAATATAACTTTAATTGTTGTGCTGCTTGGGAGATTACAGATCCGAAATTTACCGAAAGAGAATATTTTGATTCTGTTGTTTCTGATTATGCTTGGGAAATAAGTAACAAAAGTTCTGTAATAATGTAGAAAGACGGTTATTCCGGTGATTTTCTTAAAGTTATTTTTGTCAATTTTTGCGAGGTTTTATATTACACCTTGCAAGGTGTAATATAAAACCATGCTTGGTTTCAACCTACACCTTGCAAGGTGTTTCAATTTTGTCATTGAGTTTTCCTGAAATTAGTTTATAGGTTTAAATTTACTAACCTTTACAAATTCTTATAAGAAATATTTTTTGAAGGAGAATAGGGGGTGCCTACAACTGTTTCCAGAATGGAAATAGTTCGAAAATAAGGAAGAATAGATATAAACCGAATTGATGATTTTTGAATCTCTATGCTGATATTTAACTAATTAGATGGCTTTTGTTTTTGTATGACAAAGTCTATTGTTGATATAAAATACTTATATTTGCATAAATTTAACACTATTGTGGGGGTTGATATATATAAATTAATTAATAGACATAAGAATGTTTTAAAATAAAGGTTCTTTCACTTGTATCAAATAGAAAAATATTCCGACAAATATATTTCTTAAGTTACATTCAATTCTTCTTCGAATTCTAACTTTTTATATTTATATATAATGAAAAAATTATTATTATTTGTTCTTTGCTTTATTTCATTGCAATCGGTTTTTGCATATGATGCATTTATTGATGGAATTTATTACAATTTTACGCAGGCCTCTAAGAAGGCATCTGTTACTTCGGGAGAAGTCAAATATTCCGGGAGAGTTACTATACCGGAGGAGGTTACATTCGATGGTAAGGTTTATGAGGTTTCGGAGATTGGTGCTGATGCTTTTTTTGATTGTAGTAGTTTAACCACAGTAGATATCCCTAATAGTGTTACGAGTATAGATTCTTATGCTTTTGCCTATTGTAGTAGTTTAACCGCAATAGATATACCTAAAAGTGTGACGAGTATAAGTTTTTTTGCTTTTGAATATTCCGGGGTGACCACAATAGATATCCCTGATAATGTAATGTTTATACTAAATTATACATTTTTTGGATGTGAAAAATTGACTAAAATTAATATCCCCAATACCGTGAAGACCATATGCTTGGGAGCCTTTTATAGCTGTATAAATTTAACCACGGTAGATATACCTAATAGTGTGGAGAGTATAGGTGATGACGTATTTTGGGGCTGTAAATCTCTTAATGATATTGTTATATCTGAAAACCTGAGATATATTGGAAAGAGAGCTTTTAGTTTCTGTGAGAATTTAAAAGCAATAACACTACCAAAGGAGTTAAGAGAAATAGCAGAGTCAGCCTTTTCCGGTTGTACTTCATTAACAGAGATATATTGCCAACGAACAACTCCTCCATTATTAAATATCACTGCTTTTGATAATGTACGAAAAGACGAATGTAAAGTTTATGTTCCTTCAGGTTCGTTGTCAAATTATACTTCCGCAGAGGGATGGAAGGAGTTTGTGAATATATTGGAAATAGAGCAGTGGGAAGTTGCAATAACAGCAGGATTAGGTGGATCAACAACAATAAACGGTTCTTCCGACAACTCTTTATCTGTAGATGCAGGAAGTGATGTTGTTATTAATATGATTCCGGATGAAGGATATGAACTTGATAAAATAACTGTGAATGGATTAGATGTAACATCAGATGTAGAAAATAATATCTATAATATTTCTTCTATTTCTGAAGCTAAAAATATAGATATCAGCTTTAAGAGATTACCTATGTATCTTATAATTTCTCATGCCGATAATGGTCAGGTAAAAGTTAAGGTTACACCGGATATGAGTCAAGAAGTGATTCTATCTGCTAATCCGAAATGGGAAATAAATACGGTTACATTTAACGGAGTTGATGTAACGTCTGAAGTTTCTGCTGATGGCGTTTATGTAACCCCTATAATATCAAAAAATGCGGAGCTAAATGTTTCTTTACAGAGTAAAATTGCAACATGGATCAATGTTAGCTCAAGCGAGCGATTACGTGTTATGGCTGCCGGTCGCGGAAAGATGAAAATCGAGGGTGGAGTATCCGGAGCAAATATAGATATTTATACTATATCGGGATCGATGGTTAAGAGTATAGAGTGTACGGGAGAAACAATTGAATTGATCGTTAATGAAAACAATGCTTATATTGTCAAGATGAATGATCAGGTGGTGAAAATACAGATGTAATAGGTTTTTCCTTAAGATTCAAATTTTCATAATGCCAAGGGGATAACAGTGAGGATGTAGATTTAGTAATATCGTCACATTCTGAGATCTAAGTTCTATCGGAAAATTTATATATTTCTAAGGAAATGATTTTATAGAGCCTTCAAATTGATATTTAACTAATTTGAAGGCTTTATTTTCTTACAGAAAAGTTGATTTAAAAAAATATATTATATTTGTAAAAAATAACAAAACAAAAGTGTAGTGTATTTGTATTTTGGCTAACATGTAAAAAAAACATAAAAAACATATAAATTAAATACAGTGGAGATATATTTTGATAAATATATTTCTTAATTACTATTCAATTTTTCCTCGAATACAAACTTTTTTAATTTATATATAATGAAAAAATTATTACTAATTATTCTTTGTTTTATTTCATTGCAATCTGTTTTTGCTTATGATGCATTGATTGATGGAATTTATTACAATTTTTCACATGGCTCTAAGAAGGCGACTGTTACTAACGGAAAAAAAAAATATTCCGGTAAAGTTACTATTCCGAAGAAGGTTACTTATATATTTAGGACTTATGAGGTTTCAGAGATTGGTGAAAAAGCTTTTTCTAATTGTAGAAACTTAACCACAATATCTATACCTAATAGTGTGAAGAATATAGGAATGAGCGCTTTTGCCGGGTGTACTAGTTTAACCACAATATCTATCCCTAATAGTGTTATGGGTATAAGTTCTTATGCTTTTCAAGATTGTAGTAGTTTAACTACAATATCTATCCTTAATGGTGTTATGAGTATAGGAGATGGAGCTTTTTATCGTTGTGATAGTTTAACTAAAATAGATATACCTAAAAGTGTGACGAGTATAGGAAAGAACGCTTTTTTTGATTGTAGAAGTTTAACCACAATATCTATCCCTAATAGTGTGACGAGTATAGGAGAGATGGCTTTTTCCGATTGTAGTAGTTTAACCACAATATCTATCCCTAATAGTGTTACGGGTATAGGTTCAAGAGCTTTTTCCTATTGTAGTAGTTTAACCACAATATCTATCCCGAATAGTGTTACGAATATAGAAGAAGGCACTTTTCTTAGCTGTAGTAACTTAACCACAATAGATATCCCTAATAGTGTTACGGGTATAGGTTCAAGCGCTTTTTCCAATTGTAGTAGTTTAACCACAATAGATATCCCTAATGGTGTTATGGATATAGGTTCTAGTGCTTTTCAAGATTGTAGTAGTTTAACCACAATATCTATCCCTAATAATGTTACGAATATAGGAATGAGTGCTTTTGCCGGGTGTACTAGTTTAACCACAATATCTATCCCTAATAGTGTTACGGGTATAGATATTAGTGCTTTTTCTAATTGTAGTAGTTTAACCACAATATCTATCCCTAATAGTGTTACGGTTATAGGAAGGTATGCTTTTCAAGATTGTAGTAGTTTAACCACAATATCTATCCCTAATAGTGTGAAGTATATAGGTTTAAGTGCTTTTTCCAACTGTAGTAGTTTAACCACAATATCTATCCCTAATAGTGTGACGAATATAGAAGAGAGCGCTTTTGCCGGGTGTACTAGTTTAACCACAATATCTATCCCGAATAGTGTTACGAATATAGGTTCTAGTGCTTTTTCCAAATGTAGAAGTTTAGCCACAATAGATATCCCTAATAGTGTTACAAGTATAAGGTCTTCTGCATTTTCAGATTGTTCATCTCTTAAAAATATTATTCTATCTGAAAACATAGAAAAACTTCCAACGCTAATTTTTAGTAACTGTTGGAGTTTAAGTTCGATAACATTACCGAAGAATATATCTCAAATTGAGTTGGAAGCATTTTCCGGTTGTACAGAATTAACCGAGATACATTGTCAACGTATATCTGCACCAACTTTAGATTCAGACGTTTTTGAAGATCTTCTAAAAAACAAATGTAAAGTTTATGTTCCTTCAGGTTCGTTGTCAAATTATACATCCGCAGAGGGATGGAAGGAGTTTGTGAATATATTGGAAATAGAGCAATGGGTTGCAATAACAGCAGGATTAGGTGGATCAACAACAATAAACGGATCTTCCGACAACTCTTTATCTGTAGATGCGGGAAGTGATGTTGTTATTAATATGATTCCGGATGAAGGATATGAACTTGATAAAATAACTGTGAATGGATTAGATGTAACATCAGATGTAGAAAATAATATCTATAATATTTCTTCTATTTCTGAAGCTAAAAATATAGATATCAGCTTTAAGAGATTACCTATGTATCTTATAATTTCTCATGCCGATAATGGTCAGGTAAAAGTTAAGGTTACACCGGATATGAGTCAAGAAGTGATTCTATCTGCTAATCCGAAATGGGAAATAAATACGGTTACATTTAATGGTGTTGATGTGACGTCTGAAGTTTCTGCCGATGGCGTTTATGTAACCCCTATAATATCAGAAAATGCAGAGTTAAATGTTTCTTTGCAGAATTCAAGTACATCATGGATCAATGTTAGTTCAAGCGAACGTTTACGTGTCATGGCTGCCGGTCGCGGTAAGATGAGAATCGAAGGAGGAGTATCAGGAGCAAATATTGATATTTATACTATATCGGGATCGATGGTTAATAGTATAGAGTGCACAGGAGAAACCATTGAATTGAGCGTTCATGAAAACAATACTTATATTGTCAAGATGAATGATCAGGTGGTAAAAATACAGATGTAATAGGTTTCACCTTAAGATTCATTTTTATTATTACACTCAGATATCTAAGTTTATCAGGAATTGATATATATGTCTTAATTGCTATTCAATTCTTCCTCGAATTCTAACTTTTTTAATTTATATATAATGAAAAAATTATTACTAATTATTCTTTGTTTCATTTCATTGCAATCGGTTTTTGCTTATGATGCATTGATTGATGGAATTTATTACAATATTTCGCAGGACCCTAAGGAGGCATCTGTTACTTATGGAGAAGTCGAATATTCCGGTAAAGTTACTATACCGGAGAGTGTTACATTCGAAGGTAAGACTTATGAGGTTTCAGAGATTGGTTCTTATGCTTTTGCCGGGTGTACTAGTTTAACCACAATATCTATCCCTAATAGTGTAACGGGTATAGGATGGCTTGCTTTTGGGGTATGTCGTAGTTTAACCACAATAGATATTCCTAATAGTGTGACGAGTATTGATTCTTATGCTTTTCAAAATTGTAGTAGTTTAACCACAATAGATATTCCTAATAGTGTGACGAGTATTGGTTGTTATGCTTTTCAAAATTGTAGCAGTTTAACCACAATACCTATCCCTAATGGTGTTACGAGTATCGAGTCTTATGCTTTTAACGGGTGTACTAGTTTAACCACAATTGATATCCCTAATAGTGTAACGAGTATCGGACATGATGCTTTTTCTTGGTGTCCCAGTTTAACCACAATTGATATCCCTAATAGTGTAACGAGTATCGGGTCTTATGCTTTTGAGAATTGTAAATCTCTTAAAGATGTTATTCTATCTGAAAACATAGAAATCCTTTCAGTAAGTATTTTTGAAAACTGTGAGAATTTAAGTTCGATAACATTACCTAAGAACATCTTTCAAATAGGAAGGAAATCCTTTTCCGGTTGTACAGCATTAACCGAGATACATTGTCAACGTATAACTGCGCCAACTTTAAATGTAACAACTTTTGATAATGTACGAAAAGACGAATGTAAAGTTTATGTTCCTTCAGGATCGTTGTCAAATTATACATCCGCATATGGATGGAAGGAGTTTGTGAATATATTGGAAATAGAGCAATGGGAAATTGCAATAACAGCAGGATTAGGTGGATCAACAACAATAAACGGATCTTCCGACAACTCTTTATCTGTAGAAGCAGGAAGAGATGTTGTTATTAATATGATTCCGGATGAGGGATATGAACTTGACAAAATAATTGTTAATGGAGAAGATGTAACATCAGAAGTAGAAAATAATATTTATTATATTTTTGATATAGCAGAAAATAAAAGTATAGAAATAAGGTTTAGATTACCTGTTTATCTTATAATTTCTCATGCCGATAATGGTCAGGTAAAAGTTAAGGTTACACCGGATATGAGTCAAGAAGTGATTCTATCTGCTAATCCGAAATGGGAAATAAATACGGTTACATTTAACGGAGTTGATGTAACGTCTGAAGTTTCTGCTGATGGCGTTTATGTAACCCCTATAATATCAAAAAATGCGGAGCTAAATGTTTCTTTACAGAGTAAAATTGCAACATGGATCAATGTTAGCTCAAGCGAGCGATTACGTGTTATGGCTGCCGGTCGCGGAAAGATGAAAATCGAGGGAGGAGTATCCGGAGCGAATATTGATATTTATACTATATCGGGATCGAAGGTTAAGAGTATAGAGTGTACGGGAGAAACAATTGAATTGAGCGTTAATGAAAACAATGCTTATATTGTCAAGATGAATGATCAAGTGGTGGAAATACAGATGTAATAGGATTTTCCAGAACTATTAATCTTAGTTCATTACTTAAAAAATAAGATATTAAAATAAATAACAGACCTCAAAAAGCAGGATAATTAATTTGTCAGCTTTTTGAGGTCTATTCATATCAATTAAAATAATCATGTTACATTCTCTTTTGAAATAATTATATGACAAAAATGACCATATTGTAATTTAAAGATGAAAAAATATTGTAAATCGTAGATACGGGATGCTAAAAGCAACAATTTGAAAGCAAAAACAAGTAATATTGTTTAAATTTTATAACTTGCGAATCCTTAAACAAAAAACGTTAATATGAATCAACAAATCAGACAAATAGCAGAGAGACTTAAAGGTTTGCGTGATGCAATAGATATAAGTACTTCGGATATAGCTAAAGTATGTGAGATAAGTGAAGATGAATACAAAAAGATAGAAACGGGAGATACAGATATTCCGGTAAGTCTTTTACAGAAAATAAGTCAATATTATGGTATAGAATTGTCAACACTTATGTTTGGAAATGAAGCTTATATGAGTAGTTATTATCTAACTCGTGCAGGTAAGGGACCAACGGTAGAACGACAAAAAGCATATAAATATCAAGCACTTGCAGCCGGATTTAGAGATCGCGATTTTACACCGTTTATGGTTACAGTCGAGGCGGATAATGAAAAAATGATAAATCTCAATAGTCATAGCGGACAGGAGTTTAACTATATTCTGGAAGGGAAAATGCTTTTGAATATAAATGGAAAAGAGCTAATTCTTAATGCCGGAGATTCAATCTATTTTGATGCAAATATGCCTCACGGAATGAAAGCCCTCGATGGGGAAAATGTTAAGTTTCTTGCAATTATAATTTAAAAATACCTGTTCAAACACAATATAAAGATGTTAGATAAATATTTAAAACAAACTTCGTTTGCCTCGTATGAGGATTTTATGAATAATTTCAAGGTAGAGGTACCTGATAATTTTAATTTTGGTTACGATATTGTTGATGAATGGGCAAAAAAAGAACCTAATAAAAAGGCATTATGCTGGACCAACGATAAAGGCGAATATAAACAATTTACTTTTAAAGAAATTAAAGAAGAAAGTGATAAGACAGCTTCATATTTTCAATCTCTTGGAATAGGAAAAGGTGATATGGTGATGCTTATTCTAAAAAGAAGATATGAATTCTGGTTTTCAATAGTTGCTTTACATAAATTAGGCGCAACTGTTATCCCTGCCACTCATTTGTTGACAGAAAAAGATATAGTTTACAGATGTAATGCCGCAGATATTAAAGCTATTGTAGCAGTAGGCGAAGAACCGATAATAGAACATATCAATAAAGCACGTCCAAAATCACCAACTTTGAAAACTATTATCTCTGTTGGCCCTATTATTCCTGATGGTTGGAGTGATTTTCATAAAGGAATAGAAAGTGCTGAGCCTTTCGTAAAACCTGCAGCTCCAAATTCGAATGACGATATTTCCATTTTATATTTTACTTCCGGAACCACAGGAGAACCGAAAATGGTAGCACACGATTTTACTTATCCACTTGCTCATATTATCACAGCTTCGTATTGGCATAAACTAAGCGAAGATTCACTTCATCTTACGCTTGCTGACACAGGTTGGGGAAAAGCTGTATGGGGAAAACTATACGGACAGTGGATTGCGGGAGCTAATGTGTTTGTTTATGATTTTGATAAATTCACTCCGAGAGATGTATTACACATGATTCAGGATTATCATATAACATCACTTTGCGCACCACCTACAATATTCAGATTTTTGATTAAAGAGGATCTCTCAAAATTTGATATGAGTACATTGCAATATTGTACTATTGCAGGAGAGGCTTTGAACCCGAAAGTATATGAAGAGTGGCTTTCTATGACCGGGATCAAACTAATGGAGGGATTCGGACAGACCGAAACAACTCTAACGGTAGCTACTTACCCATGGGTTGAGCCAAAACCGGGCTCTATGGGGGTTAAGAATCCTCAATATGATGTTGATTTGTTGACAAATGACGGACGCTGGGCAGAAGATGGCGAGCAGGGACAGATCGTGATAAGAACAGGTGAAAACAAAGTTCTTGGTCTGTTTAAAGAGTATTATCGTGATCAGGAAAAAACAAAAGATGTGCTTAATGACGGCCTTTATTATACAGGCGATGTTGCATGGAGAGATGAAGATGGTTATTTTTGGTTTGTGGGTCGTGCTGATGATGTGATCAAAAGTTCCGGATACAGAATCGGGCCATTTGAAGTGGAAAGTGCATTGATGACACATCCTGCTGTTGTTGAATGTGCTATCACCGGAGTACCAGATGAAGTCAGAGGACAGATTGTGAAAGCAACAGTAGTGTTGAGTGCTCAATATAAAGATAAAGGTGATGAACATCTGATAAAAGAACTTCAGGATCATGTGAAATCGGTTACGGCGCCCTATAAATATCCGAGAGTTATTGAGTTTGTTGAGGAGTTGCCAAAAACCATTAGTGGTAAAATTCGCAGAGTGGAGATACGCAATAAGAATTAATGCGAACTTATTTTAACTCTTTTTGTTGTTAATTTAATTACTAAAAAATCAAAGTAAAGATATGAATGATTCAAAAGAGTGGTTTGTGACATCTTCAGATGTTGATGGAAAAGAGATAATAACACGAGGCAGAAGATTTATGAAGGAGGTCAGATATTCCGGTAAATATCCTGATCTTATAGAGATAGTCTGGTCATATAAAGCAACGGAAAGCGGTATGCCGGATGCTGAGGCAGATAAGTTTATGAATGAAGTTATTTTTAAACTTGCAGATGCTGAAGAGGCTGAAAAAACTGCATATATGGTTGCCATATACACCGGAAACAATATGATGACAATAACTTTCTATACATCAGATATAGAGAAGTTTGCTTCGATTTTAAATCAGACTTTGAGTTCTTACGATCAACTTCCTTTAGAGATAGGAAGTCTTGAGGATCCGGGCTGGGAGGAGTATTCCTATATGCTTGAGATGAGTGGAATGTCAGAGTAAAAATAATGATTTACTATGTCATATCGTTTTAAAAGAATAGCCGTAAAGATAGGCAGCAATGTTTTGACTAGAAAAGACGGGACACTCGACTTTACGAGAATGTCAGCTTTGACTGATCAGATTGCCGAGCTGCACAAGAATAAAGTACAGATAATATTAATCTCTTCGGGAGCTGTAGCTTCCGGAAGAAGTGAGATAAAGGTTAACCGTAAATTGGATCAGGTCTCTTCAAGACAGCTTTTCTCGGCTGTCGGTCAGGCAAAACTGATAAATCGATATTATGAACTTTTTAGAGATCATGGTATTGCATGTGGTCAAGTTTTGACAATGAAGGAGAATTTCGGGACAAGACGTCATTATTTGAATCAGAAAAACTGTATGGAGGTTATGCTTGAGGAAAAAGTTATACCTATTGTCAATGAAAATGACACCATATCTGTTACAGAGCTGATGTTTACTGATAATGATGAATTATCGGGACTTATAGCAACGATGCTTGGCGCTGAGGCATTGATAATACTGAGCAATATTGACGGTATATATACGGGTAATCCATCTGATCCGAATTCGGTACTTATCGAAACAATCGATGAGAGTCGTAAAGATATAACTTCTTATATCCAGACCTCTAAGTCTTCGTTTGGCAGAGGCGGTATGATAACCAAATATAATATTGCCAAAAAAGTGGCGGATGAGGGAGTAGAGGTTATTATTGCTAATGGAAAAAGAGATGATATACTTCCTTTACTGCTGAATAAGAATATTCTTGCACCATGTACGCGTTTTCTTCCTGGTGATAAAAAAGTATCAGGAGTTAAGAAGTGGATTGCACATTCGGAAGGTTTTGCTAAAGGTGAGATCTTTCTTAATAAATGCGCCACAGAGGTAATGAAGAGTGATGCGGCAGTAAGTATATTACCAATAGGTGTAGAGAAAATAAAGGGTGATTTTGAGGCTGATGATATTGTAAGGATAATAGGTCATAACGGCGACTATCTTGGAGTAGGAAAGATCTCTGTATCTTCCCAAGAGGCAGAGGCTCTGAAAGGGGTAAAAGGAGCAAAGGCGCTTGTTCATTACGATTATCTGTATCTTGAATAATAAAAAGAAAGACATATATTATGAATGAGATATTATCACAATTTCGGGATGCGCGTATTGCATCCCGAAACTTATTATTAGTAGATAAGGAAACTATAAATAAGATGCTTCTTGCGCTTGCCGATGCTGCCGTTGCAAATACAGCTAAGATTATAGAGGCAAATAAGAAAGATTTGTCAAGAATGGATCCGAAAGATCCTAAATATGACAGACTATTGCTTAATGAGGCACGTATTGCAGGTATCGCTTCTGATATAAGAAATGTGGCAACATTAACATCTCCTGTGGGAGATGTTCTGGATAGGGCGAAAATGGATAATGGGATGGAGATACGTCGTGTGGTGGTGCCATTTGGTGTTATCGGTGTGATATATGAATCTCGTCCGAATGTTAGTTTTGATGTTTTCTCATTGTGTTTCAAGACAGGTAATGTAGCAGTTCTTAAAGGTGGTTCTGATGCTGCGGATTCTAATAAGGCAATTGTGGATGTGATACATGAAGTGTTGGATTCATTTGGACTTGATAAGAATATATGTACTCTTTTACCGCCAACGAGAGAGGCGACAACCGAACTGCTTAATGCTGTGGGTTATGTTGATTTGCTTATTCCGAGAGGTAGTTCCAATCTAATTAATTATGTGCGTGATAATGCGAGAATACCTGTTATTGAAACAGGAGCAGGAGTATGTCATACATATTTTGATAAAGCAGGTGATGTGACTATTGGTGCGGATATCGTAAATAATGCCAAGACAAGAAGAGTGAGTGTTTGTAATGCTCTTGATTGTTTGATAATACATAAGGATAGATTGAGTGATTTACCTGAATTGGTAAGTCAGATGATAAAAAATAATGTGATCATCTATGCGGATGAAAGCTCATATAATGCATTAAAGGATCATTATCCTGAAAATCTTCTTGAAAAAGCAGATAAGGATAGTTTCGGGACTGAGTTTATGGATTATAAGATGTCAATATATACGGCTTCATCACTTGAAGATGCATTATCGCATATAGATAAATACTCGTCGAAACATAGTGAGTCGATAATAACAGAAGATGAGGAAGCAAAAAACAAATTTCTTAATTTGGTAGATGCTTCATGTGTTTATTCAAATGTATCTACCGCTTTTACTGACGGCGCACAATTCGGATTTGGAGCTGAGATAGGGATTAGTACACAGAAACTGCATGCACGCGGTCCTATGGCTCTTAGGGAGATAACTTCTTATAAATATATTATTGAAGGCAACGGTCAAATAAGAAACTCTTAACTATTTAAAGAATAAAAAACAAAAAAAGTCATATTATGAGATATTTCACAAGTGTAAAAGATTTGGGGAATCTTCAGGGTGCTTTGAAGGAGGCTCTTGAGGTTAAGGCCAATAAATTTGCTTATCAACATCTTGGTAAGAACAGAACATTGTTGATGATCTTTTTCAATTCAAGTTTAAGAACAAGATTGAGTACACAAAAAGCAGCTATGAACCTTGGAATGAATGTCATGGTGCTTGATGTAAATCAAGGAGCCTGGAAGCTTGAAACCGAAAGAGGTGTAATAATGGATGGTGATAAACCGGAACATCTTCTTGAAGCAATTCCTGTAATGGGATGCTATTGCGATATAATAGGAGTGAGAGCATTTGCGACATTTGAGAATAAAGAGGATGATTATAGTGAGAAGATTATAAATCAATTTATAAAATATTCGGGAAGACCGGTATTTAGTATGGAAGCGGCAACAGGTCATCCGTTGCAGGCTTTTGCCGATATGATAACTATTGAGGAGAACAAAAAGAAGGCTCGCCCTAAGGTTGTCCTTACTTGGGCTCCACATCCGAGAGCTTTACCTCAGGCGGTGCCTAATTCTTTTGCTCAATGGGCTGTTGAAGCCGGTTATGAAGTTGTAATTACTCATCCAAAGGGATATGAACTTTCACCTGAGTTTACAAAAGGTGCGGTTATTGAGTATGATCAGGATAAAGCTTTTGAAGGAGCAGACTTTATTTATGCAAAAAACTGGGCAGCTTTTGAAGATGCTAATTATGGAAAGATCCTTTCAACAGACAGAAGCTGGACGGTGGATGAAAGAAAGATGGCTCTTACTGACGATGCGTTCTTTATGCATTGTTTACCAGTCAGACGTAATATGATAGTAACTGATGAGGTGATAGAATCAGAAAAGTCTATTGTTATTGAGGAGGCTGCAAATAGAGAAATCTCTGCTGAAACTGTTCTTAAGAGGATGTTAGAGTCGCTTTAATTAAGATTGTCAGATATAATACTCGAAAGAGTGTCAAGAAAATATATTTAAATTACCCGCTAAGAGATCATTTTGTTAGCGGGTATTATTTTTTATAATCTCTTTTAAAACAATGCTAATCTATGAAAACAGAAAAAGAAAAAATGCTCACAGGGGAGATTTATGATGCCAATTATGATAAAGATCTTATAGCGGAACGTGATAAATGCAAGGAGAAATGTTTTGAATTAAACAGAACTAATCCGACCAAAAAATATGAAAGAGCTGAGCTTATAAAAGGTATACTTAGAAAAACAGGAGAACGTTTTATAATAGAACCTAATTTCTTTTGTGATTATGGGTATAATATAGAGATTGGAGAGGATTTTTATTCAAACCATAATCTTGTTATTCTTGATGAAGCAAAAGTCGTATTTGGAAATAATGTGTTTATTGGGCCGAATTGTTCCTTTTATACGGCTCTTCATCCTTTAGATGCAGATATGAGAAATCAGGGTTTTGAATATGCAAAACCTATACATGTCGGAAATAATGTTTGGTTTGGAGGTAATGTTGTTGTTTTGCCGGGAGTAACAATCGGTGATAATGTAGTAATTGGAGCCGGTAGTGTTGTGACAAAGGATATTCCTGCTCAAGTTGTCGCTTTTGGTAATCCGTGTAATGTAAAAAAAGAGATTACGAAATAGTTTTTAAGATGATGAATATTGATCTTTTTGACGGTTAATCCGGATTAGGTCTAAAAAACATATTTAAGACGTTTATTCTGTTGAATAAGCGTCTTTTTGTTTTAACAATAAATTGAAATTTTATAAATGTCTGATGTTCAAATATGGTTCTTTGATATTGAGGGTCTTGAAGATATTTGATGAATAATAAATATGTATTATAATAAAAATTAAACAAAAATAAATGTTTGTGAATAATCTCAGAATTGATCAATTTAATAGGTTTATATAGGTGTAAATGTTTGATTATGTGAATAATAATAAATAATAATAAAATTGATTTGATATAATTAATATATTATAGAACTTATTTGTTATTACACAGTATTATGACCTAAACTATATATAAATATATCAATTTAACCAATTAAAAATTAAACCATGAACTATGTAAAAGGTTTACTGTTTGCTGCCTTTTTGTTATTTGCTGTTTCATGTGTAAATAACGATTTTGATTTGAATAAGAAAGTTAATTTAGAATTAACTTTTGGAGGGGAAATGATAGCATTTCCTATCGGGAATATGGATACAGTCTTTATGATTGATTTGATAGATACAACGGAGACTATAAAACTCGAAAACGGTAAATACGTAATGGTGAAGTCTGATAAGGTTGCACCATCACTGATTACTATTAATAATGTCTCTTTGAGACCGGAAAAAACAACAATAGAGGAAGTTGGGCTTAATTTTCGTGATTATGATCCAAAAAATTATGTTTCCGGGATTCAAAAGTTGAACTCTTGGGACAAGTATATGATATCGGATGTGAAGAGTGATAAATGTAAATTTATAATTGAAGATGACGTCCCTGAGGAATTTTCGGAACTAAAGAGTGTAAAATTTGATCCCGGTACCGAACCGGAATGTATTATACGAATTAATCTTGATTTAAACTCAATGGACGGAATAGAGTCGGTTCAACTTAAAGACTTTAGATGTTACCTACCGCAATTTTTGGAATTTTATTCAGAAGATGAAACTGTGGAAGTTGGTGAAGGAGGGGTTATTACAATAAATGAAATTACTCGTCAGTTTGAAGGAGTAATGTATAAAACATTAAAAATTAAAAGTGTTGATTTCAGAGATAATGAAGGTCGTGGACTGGAAGTTGTAAGTGATGGTGAGATATTAAAGATACTGAAAGATGCAGATATAAGAATTGAAGGCCAGGTTGTTTTAAAGTTGTCTATGGCATCTACTCAGTCAGCAACAGCTTTATATGAGGGAACGATGAATGCCGAGTTTGAAGTTGAAAAAATGAAATTAGTTAAGATACAAGGTATGTTTGATCCTAAAGTGGAGAATATAAATGAGCTTGTAAAGCTTAATCTTGGCGATGATGTTGATTTTCTTAAAGAAGATGCGAATCTGGATTTCTCAAATCCTCAAATCTATCTTTCTCTAGGAAATAATGTGGGTATACCGTTAAAGGTTGACATGACATTATGGGGTGAAGATAGTGACGGTAATATGATACAAGGTTCAGAAGTTGCAATAAAAGATTTGTTGATTGATGAAACAGAGATCTGCGGAGAATCTAAAACCACAAAATGGGCGATTTCAAGAACAGGAAATGTAAAATCGGGATATAATGTTATGATGGTTGATGAGATATCTAAATTGATGCGTAAGATTCCGGAAAATGTAAGATTTAGCATGAATGTTAATTCATATGGAGATAATCATAATGTAGATCTTAGTAAAACAATGGAGTTTACAGGAGAATATGAAGTAAATGTACCCCTTGATTTTGATGATTTGAATTTGATATATATAGAAACTATTGATGGATTACAATCTGATTTAAAAGATTTTTCAGATCTTCAGGATAGTTATACTATTCACATTGTTGGAACTGTTGAAAATGCAATGCCTATTAACATGGAAATAAAAGCAGTCGCATATGATATAGAAGGAAATGAAATACCAGAGACTTTAGTTTCTGTTGATGTTGAAGATAATATAATAAAATCATCGGGAATTGGAACAAGTAGTTCTCCGCTAAAGATTGTGTTGAAAACAAAAGAAAAGGGATTAAGTAAATTGGATAAGATAGATATTAAAATTACAGCGATATCTGATCCGCAGAATGGTCCTATTTCATTTGAAGCCAAACAATATCTTATAATTAAAGATATGAAGATGAGAATAATAGGTGGCATTACTATTGATGCAAATTAAAAGAACTCATAATATTCATTTGACAGAAAGGAATAAATATCATGAAGCTATTTAATAATTTAAAATTTATAAGTTTTATAATGTTAGGATGGTTTGCTATTTCCGCATCAGCGCAAATGGTCAACAGCGCCTATTTTACAGAAAGTTATGATCATAGACATATAATGAATCCAGCTTTTGCTCCACAAAGAGGAGTTATAGATATTCCTGTATTGAGTAATATTAATATAGGAATGAATGGTAATTTCGGGCTTGGAGATTTTTTATATAAATATGACGATCCCTTTGGTGAATATGATTTAGTTACCTTTTTGCATAAATCCATAGATGGAAGACGTTTTGTAGATAATCTTCCAAAAAATTTGAAAACTAAGATGAGCCTTGATGTGCCTATTTTAGGTTTTGGATTTTATCAATGGGGAGGATATAATACTTTTGGTATTGGAATGCATGGAAATTTAGGTATAAGAACTAATAAGAATCTTTTTGATTTTATTAAGAATGGACAGAGTTTTGATGGTGTGCTAAGATATGATATGAGTGATACAAGAGTAGATCTTATGAGTTATTTTGATGTTTCATTAGGTCACTCAAGAGAAGTTACTGATAAGCTTACTATGGGTGCTAAGTATAAATTGCTTTTAGGTATAGCATGTCAGAAAATTCATTATGATAAGCTTGTGGTGGAGGCCTCTGATGATCAATGGATAGTTGATGCAAATGGTGAAAGTGTTACATCTGTCAATGGGTTGGAAACCGGTACAGAGAAGGGCGATTATCTTGATTTTGGTAATTTTGAAATTGATCCTTCAGGAATAAGCGGGTTTGGTATGGGTTTAGATCTGGGAATTGCATATAAATTGCTGGATAATATAACATTGTCAGCTTCTATAATAAATCTTGGTTGGATAAATTGGAAGAACTCCCTTGTCGGTCAAGCTTTTAATGAACCATATATTTATGAAGGTTTTCAAAACATGGGACGTGATAATGACATTGAAGATCAGATTGAATCACTTACTGATGATTTGGAGGAGTTATTTAAATTTAATGATGCAGGAAAAGAAAACTCAACGACGTGGCTTTCTCCTACATTAAATGTGGGGGCAGAGTATGTGTTGCCGCAATATAGAGATCTTTCATTTGGATTATTGTCATCTACAACATTTCGTAGTAGTTATACATATACTGAGGTCAGAGGTGTAGCTAATATTTCGCCTCTTTCGTGGTTTGATGCATCCTTAAGTGGAGCGTTGTCAAATTATGGTCCTTCTTGGGGAGTTATGTTGAATTTTCACACAAATACAATTAACTTCTTTGTTGCTACTGATTGTGTACCGGGAGAGATTTCTCCGCAATTTATTCCTATAAATAAACTTAATATGAATATTAACTTCGGGTTATCGTTTGCCTTTGGAGGAAACTGATAGTTGATTAAGAAATAATATATAAATGGGGGAGCTGATAAAAGTTGGCTTCCCCTTTTTTTATATAGCTTAACTTCAAATGGATATGTTAAGACCTATATCGTTGATTATTAATATTCGTTTATTGTCGGAATGGAAAAATTTGAATGGATTCATTATAAGCTATGTCTTAATATGCGACATGTGTAAATAAGTAATAAAAATTAAACGCTTGATTTAAAATACCTAAAACAAAATATTGAGGTTATATTGAATTTAATAATATATCATTCAAAAAAAACAATAAATAAAAACAACAAATACTTCGGTTAAAATAATAGAAAGAATCTGATATTCATATAGTTGTGGTTAGATATCACTACCTTTGCATAGTAATCATGGGATAAAATGAATTTATTGGCTTATTAATCTCGAAGAGAACTTTTAAATATGCAAATTCTTTGTTTTTCATTTGGTTATAAGTTTAAAAGGTTGTATATTTGCGACGATTTTGCACATAATCCCGATAAATATGTTTAAATCTCTGATTTTTAGTAGTTATCAAATTGTTTGCGAAGTCGGATTAAAGAGAATAAATAATTTAATTTAAAGACAAAAAGTTCTAAAAATGCCTACAATTCAGCAATTAGTAAGAAATGGAAGGGTTGTTTTGGAAGATAAAAGTAAATCTCCTGCACTAAATTCATGTCCTCAAAGACGTGGTGTATGTGTACGTGTTTACACAACAACTCCAAAAAAACCTAACTCAGCGATGCGTAAAGTTGCCCGTGTGCGTTTGACAAACGGTAAAGAGGTTAACTCTTATATTCCGGGAGAAGGTCACAACCTACAGGAGCACTCAATCGTATTAGTACGCGGTGGACGTGTAAAAGACCTTCCGGGTGTTCGTTATCACATTGTTCGTGGTACATTGGATACAGCAGGAGTTAACGGTCGTACACAACGTCGTTCTAAATACGGAGCTAAGAGACCAAAACCGGGACAGGCGCCAGCTGCAGCAGTAAAAGGTAAAAAGAAGTAATTAAAACTTCGAAACCAACACAACAAAGAGAGAATTAAAAATTAGTTTAAGTAAAAGCTAGTTTGAGTTTGTTGGGTAGGCTATAGGTTGAGTAAATGGATACAGCGGTATCTGTTGAAGACGATTTAAAGCAACCAAAAACAAGAACATAATTTTGCAATTAAAATGAGAAAAGCAAAACCAAAGAAACGGGTTATCCTTCCGGATCCCGTGTTCAGTGATGTGAAAGTAACAAAGTTCGTTAACCATCTAATGTTTGATGGTAAGAAAAGTATTGCTTTCGATATTTTCTACAATGCACTTGAAATAGTGAAAACAAAGCTTGCAAACGAAGAGCGTTCGTCTCTTGAGATTTGGAAAAAAGCTTTAGATAATATTACTCCTCAGGTAGAAGTTAAGTCACGCCGTGTAGGTGGGGCAACTTTCCAAGTTCCAACAGAGATCCGTCCGGATCGTAAGGAGTCAATTTGTATGAAGAATCTAATCATCTATTCACGCAAACGTGGCGGAAAAACAATGGCTGATAAATTAGCAGCAGAGATTGTTGACGCATTTAACGAGCAGGGTGGTGCATACAAACGTAAAGAAGATATGCATAGAATGGCTGAGGCTAACCGTGCATTTGCTCACTTTAGATTCTAATCATATTTCCAATATTCGTTCAAATTCAATTTAAAATAAGATGGCTAAAGACGATATGCTAAAATATACCAGAAACATTGGTATCATGGCACACATCGACGCGGGGAAGACGACGACATCTGAGCGTATTCTTTTCTATACCGGTCTAACTCATAAGATTGGTGAGGTGCATGAGGGTGCAGCTACAATGGACTGGATGGAGCAGGAGCAGGAGCGTGGTATTACAATTACTTCAGCTGCTACAACTACTCAGTGGAAATACAAAGGTGAAACTTACAAAATCAACTTGATCGATACTCCGGGGCACGTTGACTTTACTGTAGAGGTAGAACGATCTCTACGTGTATTGGATGGTGCTGTTGCAACGTTTTGTGCAGTAGGTGGTGTTGAGCCTCAGTCAGAGACTGTATGGCGTCAGGCTGATAAATATAACGTACCACGTATCGGATATGTAAACAAGATGGACCGCTCTGGTGCTAACTTCCTTGAAGTTTGCCGTCAGATGAAAGATATTCTTGGAGCTAATGCTTGTCCTATTCAGATGCCTATCGGAGCTGAAGAAACTTTCAAAGGTGTAATCGATTTGATTACAATGAAAGCTATCCTTTGGCATGACGAAACAATGGGTGCAGAATATAGCGTGGAAGAGATTCCTGCTAACCTATTGGATGAGGCAAACGAGCTAAGAGATAACATGCTTGAGAAAATTGCTGAGGTTGATGATGTTTTGATGGAGAAATATTTCGACGATCCTTCAACAATCACAATAGAAGAAATTTACAATGCGGTAAGAACAGCAACTCTTCAGATGCATATCTTCCCAATGCTTTGTGGATCTTCATTCAAAAATAAAGGTGTACAGACTCTTCTTGATGCAGTAGCATTATTCCTTCCTGCTCCAATCGATACACCAGCTGTAATCGGTCATGATCCGGAAGATAAAGAAAAAGAGATTGTTCGTCACCCTAAATCAGATGAGCCTATGTCAGCTCTTGCGTTCAAAATCGCAACTGACCCTTACGTAGGACGTCTTTGTTTCTTCCGTGTTTATTCTGGTGAGATACCTGCAGGTTCTTACGTATTGAATACACGTTCTGGAAAAAAAGAGCGTATTTCTCGTCTGTTCCAAATGCACTCAAATAAACAGAATCCGAAAGAATTTATCGGATGTGGTGATATCGGTGCAGGAGTAGGTTTTAAAGATATCCGTACAGGTGATACTCTTTGTGCTGAAGATGCTCCAATCGTACTTGAGGCAATGGACTTCCCTGAGCCAGTAATCGGTATCGCAATTGAGCCTAAGACTCAGAAAGATATGGATAAACTTGGTATCGGTCTTGGTAAGCTTGCTGAAGAGGATCCAACATTTACAGTTAAGACTAACGAAGATACAGGTCAGACAGTTATCTCTGGTATGGGTGAGCTTCACCTTGAGATCATTATCGATCGTCTACGTCGTGAGTTCAAAGTTGAATGTAACCAAGGACGTCCTCAGGTATCTTACAAAGAAGCAATCACTAAACCTGTTGAAATCCGTGAGGTTTACAAGAAACAGTCTGGTGGTCGTGGTAAATTTGCTGATATCATCGTAAGAGTAGAGCCGGCTGATGAAGGTGTTGAAGGTCTTCAATTTGTTGATGAGGTAAAAGGTGGTAACGTACCACGTGAATTTATCCCTTCAGTAGAAAAAGGATTCAAAAACGCAATGAAAAACGGTGTACTTGCAGGTTATCCTCTTGACAGCTTGAAAGTGACTCTTCTTGATGGATCTTTCCACCCTGTGGATTCAGACCAGTTGTCATTCGAAATCTGTGCAAATATGGCGTTCAAGAAAGCTTCTGAGAAAGCGGGTCCTGCGCTTCGTGAGCCAATCTTCAAAGTAGAAGTTGTAACTCCTGAAGAATCAATGGGTGATGTGATCTCTGACTTGAACAAACGTCGTGGACAGGTTGAAGGTATGGAAAACAGCCGTTCAGGTGCAAGAATCGTTAAAGCTAAAACTCCACTTGCGGAAATGTTTGGTTATGTAACATCTCTTCGTACTATTACTTCAGGACGTGCTACATCAACAATGACATTCTCTCACTATGCTGAGGTATCTAAACAGATCGCTAAATCAGTATTGGAAGAAGCTAAAGGTCGTACAGATCTTATCTAAAAAAGTATTATTAGTTTATTTAAACAAATATGAGCCAAAAAATCAGAATCAAATTAAAATCTTACGATCACAACTTGGTTGATAAATCTGCTGAGAAGATTGTTAAGACTGTGAAGGCTACAGGTGCAGTAGTAAGTGGTCCAATTCCACTTCCTACTCACAAAAGAATCTTCACTGTAAACCGCTCAACTTTCGTAAACAAAAAGTCTCGTGAGCAGTTTGAACTAAGTTCATTCAAAAGATTGATCGACATCTACAGTTCTACATCTAAAACTGTAGACGCTCTAATGAAATTGGAGTTACCAAGTGGTGTTGAAGTAGAAATTAAAGTGTGATTTTAAAAATTAAAAAGAAATGCCAGGATTATTAGGAAAAAAAATCGGAATGACATCCGTTTTCAGTGCCGATGGTAAAAATGTACCATGCACTGTTATCGAAGTAGGTCCTTGTGTAGTTACTCAGATCAAAACTGTAGAAAAAGATGGTTATCAAGCAGTTCAGGTAGGTTTCCAAGATAAAAAAGAGAAACATACAACAAAACCTGAAATGGGACATTTTGCGAAAGCAGGAGTAACACCAAAGAGACACTTGGCCGAGTTCAAGTATGATGAAACATACAAAGCGGGAGATGTCCTAACAGTAGAAATGTTTGAAGGGACAGAATTCGTAGACGTAGTAGGTACATCTAAAGGTAAAGGTTTTCAAGGTGTTGTAAAACGCCATGGATTTGGTGGTGTTGGTCAGGCAACTCATGGTCAGCATAACCGTCTTCGCGCTCCGGGTTCGGTTGGTGCATGTTCTTATCCAGCACGTGTATTTAAAGGAACTCGTATGGCAGGTCAGTTAGGTAACGCACAGGTTACTGTACAGAACTTGCAGATTTTAAAAGTTATTCCTGAGCACAACCTGTTGTTGATCAAGGGTTCAGTGCCTGGATGTAAAGGTTCAATCGTAACAATCAATAAATAATGGAACTGAGCGTATATAACATAAAAGGTGAAGATACCGGAAGAAAGATTACTTTGAACGATTCTGTATTCGGAGTTG
>CAMTOJ010000022.1 GCA_947074145.1 uncultured Bacteroidales bacterium | reverse complement strand
GAAACTCCTGAAAACAGGATTTGAGGGCCCTTTGCCTTTGTAATCCACTGCACATGATGTATCTTCCATAGGAAGTGTGGCCCGCCATTAGCAAAGAAAGCATATCTCGGTAAAGATATTACAATTGATGAGTTTCCCGATCAACATAGAGTACGACCTATTTCTTTGTCTAAATCTTATATACAAATATAACAATTAAATGGAAGGAAAGATGTGCCCTTAGCGTTAAATAATATATATATAAGTATGAAAAAAAAGGGTAAATAAAAAAGGTTTTTATAACTTTCAAAATATCAGAAAGATAGGTTTTACCCCAGTTTTTGGTCTTAGAAAATATTTTTTATTTACAAGTGATTTTTATCATGTACAAAGTCTCTATTCTTTAGTTATTGAAACAAGAGGCTTTTCTTTTTCCGATATTTTTTCAAGAGCAATAACAAGAATTAAGCCTAAAACCATTAATCCGAATCCTTGCCATACATATTGATTAGGTAGGATGTTTTCTTCTATAAGCGGTTTTACTATTCCGTGACGATCTACAAAAGTTTCGACAGTTTCTTTCCATGGCCAAATTTTATTAAGTGAACCAAACATAAATCCGGCAAGAGTAGCGATTGTAAGATCGTGGAATTTATTCAACAAATAAGACAAAACATTAGAAAAAGCTATTATTCCTATCCCTGCACCAACAGCGAATATTGCAATAACCGGGATGTTAAACTCTTTTACAGCCGACATTATATACATATACTTACCTAAAAGAACAAGAATGAAACTTCCAGATATCCCAGGCAGTATCATTGCACAAATTGCTATAGCTCCGCAAATAAAGATAAACCATAATGAATCAGGAGTGCTGGCAGGAGTAGCTGCTGTGATGAAATAGGCTAATGCTGCTCCGAAAAAGAAAATAACCCATCGTGAAATAGAGAGTTTTTTTATTCGTTTGCTTACAGACCAGGTTGAGGCTAAAACAAGACCAAAAAAGAATGACCAAACCAAAACCGGATAAGTTTCAAGAAGGAACGTTATAATTTTAGCTAATGACAAAACACTTATAACAATACCTGATAACACACAGATTAGAAAATTGGCATTTATAGCTTTCCAAAAATCCTTTATTTTGAACTGAAAAAGGAGTTTCAAAGATGATATATTGATGCTCTTTATTGAGTTTATCAATTCTTCGTAAATTCCTACAATAAAAGCAATAGTTCCACCAGATACTCCGGGTACCACATCTGCCGCACCCATTCCCATGCCTTTTAAAATGATGACAAGGTAATCTTTAAATGTTCTGTTCATTTTTTTATCTGCGTTTTTAATTTTGTTTCTCTAATTTAAATTTCTATCACTACATCAATTAAAGCTCTGTATCGAGAAGCTCCGACAAAACCTTTTTTATATCTGATATCATCTTGTTGGTTTCATCAAGGTTGTTTTTTTCCTCTTCTGAAAGATTTTCTCTATCATTTTGCAATTGACTGATTGTCTGATCAATGTTTTGAGAAATAGCAATTGCTTTTTCCGGCTCATTAATAGAATAATAGGCAAGTATCAATCTAAACATTATTCTTATCTCATTTGGCTTGAGTAGTAAAGCTTCAGTATAATAATCAATAGCCAAATCTATTTCATTGAGTTTTTCAGCGCAATCGCCCATTTGAGCATATATATCATAAGAAGGCTCTTTTTCTGTTACCTTCATAAAATAATCTATCGACTCCTTAAATTTCCCTTCTTGGCGCAAAATATCAGCCATTAATCGGTAATAATCAGTGTTGTCTGGATTTAAACTGATGCATCTCTCTAATATTTCACGTGATTTTGGTGTGTTGCCAAGATCTTGATAATAAAAAGCAAGATGAAATAAAAGATATGGATTTTCCTGTGTAGAGGAAAGTGTAGATTCTATATAATCTATAGCAAGAGGAGTTTGATCAAGTTTTGAATAACAATCAGCTATATAGTCGAATACAGAGTTCTCTTTATCCGGAAGTGATTCATATTCTTTAAATATTTCAAGAGCCTCCTTATAATCTCCCTTATCATAAAGACAATATCCTTTATAACAAAGTATATCTTTGTTGTCTATAGAGATAGCTAATGCAAAATCACAACATTCGATTGCTTTTTCAAGCTCTTTTAGTTGAGCATAAGTTCTTGCCATTTCATACCATATATTATACATATATGGATCAATGTCTAGAACTTCATTAAAAAGTAATAATGCATTTTCTTCTTGATTATTGTCTTTGAAAATTGTTGCCAACTCTATTTTGAGATCCAGGTTTTTAGGATGCTTCTCAATCGATTTTCTTATGAAGGTTATAATATCATCAAAAGGAGCATAACCCCATAGAATATTAATTGCATCGAGACAAAATTCCCAAGAAGTTCCCGGTTTCTCAAGTCTATTATACAGATCCCTAAATCCTTTTTCCGAGTTGGAGATAGCAAACTCATACTCAATCTTTACCAACATTGTTTCTTCCGAATCATCAGAAATTTTATTGATAATAAGCCCGGCTTCATCTGTATAATCCAGGAATAAAAGATATTTCGCTTTCAAAAGTGTAAGTATGGAATTACCATCGTACATGGAAAGTCCAAAATTTACCACTTTCAAAGCCTCTGAAAAGTCATCCTTACTCTCGTAAAAATAAGCTATAGCCTCAATTTGATCAGCATCAAAATATATAGTATTATTTTGAGCAATCATTTCTTCGTATTTTTTTACGATATTGTTGAGGTTTGAATGCATATGGAAAATAGTTAAAAAATAACCACAAAGTCTTTTATTGCATAGGCTTTGTGGCTATAAAAAGATTATAATTTGCAAATTATTTTTTACCTGAATCTTTTAAAGATACGGTTCTGTTGAAAATTAATTTTTCAGGAGTCGATTCTATATCGATACAGAAATATCCAATTCTCTGGAACTGAAATTTTCTTCCTACTTCTGATACTTCATTCACAAAAGGCTCAATCTTAGCATTTGAAACAATAATTTCAGACTCAGGATTAAGAAGTGATCTGAAATCAACATCAGTAGAAGCAGAAGGATCTTCAACAGTAAATAATCTGTTGTAAAGTCTTACTTCGGCATCAACACAATTGCTTGCAGATACCCAATGTAAAGTACCCTTTACTTTACGTGCAGAACCAGGAAGACCGCTTTTTGATTCAGGATCGTATTCGCAATAAATCTCACTGATAATTCCATTTTCATCTTTCTTGATTCCAGTACACTTGATGATATATGCACCTTTTAATCTCACCTCTTTATCAATAGTAAGACGGAAGAATTTTTTTGAAGCTTCTTCCATAAAATCTTCTCTTTCGATATATAGTTCTTTGGTAAAAGGTATTTCATGTGAACCTTCTTCCGGATTTTCAGGATTATTTTCCACTGTCATCATCTCAACCATATTGTCAGGATAGTTTGTTATAATCAATTTGACAGGGTCTATAACTGCAGATATACGAGTTGCTTTTTTATTTAGGTCCTCTCTAATACTGTGTTCAAGAAGAGCAACGTCGATCATACCATCATATTTAGTATAACCAATTCGTTCAATAAAATTACGAATCGATTCAGGTGTATAACCACGACGACGCAGTCCACATAATGTTGGCATACGCGGATCATCCCATCCTCTGACAAGATTTTCTTGAACCAATTGAAGTAATTTTCTCTTACTCATCATTGTATATGTCATATTAAGTCGGTTAAACTCAATCTGACGAGGTTTATAATCTCCTCCGTTTGCAAGCTCACTTGCAAACCAATCGTATAGAGGTCTGTGAACTTCAAATTCAAGAGTACAAATAGAGTGGGTGATACCTTCGAAATAATCCGATTGACCATGAGCGAAATCATACATAGGATAAGCATTCCATGCATTACCTGTTCTGTGGTGCGGATGCTTTATGATACGATACATGATAGGATCTCTGAAATGCATGTTTGGAGAAGACATATCTATCTTAGCTCTCAATACCATACTTCCTTCTTCAAGTTCACCTGTATTCATTTTTCTGAAAAGCTCCAGATTTTCTTCAACAGATCTGTTTCTATATGGGCTGGCAACTCCGGGTGTAGTAGGAGTTCCTTTTTGTTTTGCTATCTCTTCTGCACTTTGTTCATCAACATAAGCGTGACCTCTTTTAATCATCTCTTCTGCAAAATCCCATAGTTGCTGGAAGTAATCTGATGCATAAAAAAGTCTATCTTCCCAGTCAAAACCTAACCAGTGGATATCTTCCATTATTGCATCAACATATTCTGTGTCTTCTTTAACTGGGTTGGTATCATCAAACCTTAAATTACATTTGCCGTTATATTTTAATGCGGCGCCGAAATCCATGCAGATTGCTTTTGCATGTCCTATATGAAGATAACCATTTGGTTCGGGTGGAAAACGAGTATGAACTCTTCCTTGATTTTTCCCTTCTCTAATATCTTCTTCAATAGCTTCCTCTATGAAATTTAAGCTTCTTTTCTCTATTTCATCATTGTTTACGATAGTTGTCATAATCTCCAACGTTACATTATTAAATCTTGCATCCCTTAAAAAGAATACAAAGTCGCAAATTTAAGAATAAATATGCTAAAACTATATATGTTGCACTAAAACCTAATCAAAATTAAATATAATAATCCTATTCTTGATTGATAGAAGACGTGATATTTCCAAAAAAATTAAATAATATGATCGTTTTAGAACAATCGTATAATTGGGAAAGTTATGTTTTGTCTTATTTATAGTCTCTTTTTATATATAGAACACATTTTTTCATTCCTGGCAGATCTTTTTTGTGAACATAACTATCTTCATCATTTTCGTTAGCTATTTTCGCGAACTCCATTGCTATGGTCGAATGCTTCATTAGTTAAAGAACTTATTGGCCAGAGTTATGGCGCTTTGCGGTCATAGCAACGATGTTAATCAAAGCATGCAATGCTCAAAGAAAAGGTTAGTATAAATTAAAAAAAAGGTCTCAAGGACTCTAAAAATGATATGACAAAAAAAGATCCGAAATGAAAATATACTTTTATTCATTTCGGATCTTTATTATTACAATTGATTATCATGTAATAAAATGATATTATTTTTTTTCATTACCATGCTTGATTTTCTTTCGCCGTTCGAGAAACTCATTATATAGAGATGTCATATTGACCGGATCGAAATAATATTTTCCAAGCGGATAATTTGCCGTTAAAGAAGCAACAAAACCTCTGGCATACTCAATGCATCTGCCAAGTGCTACATAATTGATAAAAAACTCTTTATCCTGATCTTTAAGATCCTCGCCGGCTTCGATTGTAAAATCTGCCATTGCTTCTATATATATTGAATAACCGGGTTTTATATTTTCCCTATTTATTCTTATATCTATTAGGATACTGAAACTCTTACTCAGATTATGCGACTTAACGGAGTAATCAATAATCACTGGATAATCTATAAAAATAGACTCAGGATCAAGTTCTTCTTTGGGCACAATCAAATCACAACAACTTTTTATGATATAAAAATTGTTTGTCTTTAATTTATCATGATTTTCAACCATATTCTTAATAACTTAAAAGCATATTTAATAGAAAATAATTAATTAAATCAGGTCTTTAAATATGCATTTTTTAATTAAATGAAGATGTAAAATTATATCATTCAATATTTCAGTTTTAATAAGTTATTTATGTAGAATATCTTCATCAATTCTTTTAATAAGATATTCTCTTTCTGCTTCAGAGTTGATTATGAATGGAATATCAAATCCGAAATATAATTCGTAATGACCATTTAATTTCTTACTTAAGCACCAAAGAGTCATGATGCTTTCTTTCTTTAATGTACGCATAAGGTCTCGGATATCATCTAAAGAGAAATCATAATCCGAGAGATAATTTTTAAATTTAATATAAAGGTCCATAATTATTTGTATTAGAGGAGTATATAAATAATTGAACAGAAAAACATTTTTACTATAGCTGAAATTCTCTTTCTGATGTTATAACGTATGGTATTAATTTTAGTTTGAAAAAAAAACGCATTATTTTTAGAATAAAAAATAAATAAATGTGCTTACTTTAAATTCCAAGCAAAAAAAATAACTAAAACTGACTATATTTGTTCTTTATTTATAAATAGGTCAGGTAGTGTAACTAATATCCTTAAATTATTATATTGTTAATGAAGAAGTTGTTTAAGGGAATCCTTATTTTTTTTAGTTCGGTTATTTTATTAATATATTTAATTCTATTTCTAATATATACTCCAATAGTTCAGCGAAAAGCCGTTGAACTTACTTCCGGTTATTTAAAAACAAACTTAGGTCTTGATTTAAAAGTTGATAAATTCTCTTTAAAGTTTCCTCTTGACATATTCATTGAAGGGGTTTCTTTAAATGATAGCTTAAACCAACCTTTGGTTGATTTGAATCTGTTTAAATTAGAGGTTTATTTTTGGCCACTTCTTAAAGGTGAGATAAAATCTGATTCTATAATTATTAATTCTCTTCATGTCGATTCCAAAGATCTAATTGGCTCGATGATTATGAAAGGAGATCTTGGACGATTGTCAATAAGCGATACACGTGTAAAGTTTTTATCCGGCAATGTTGATGTAGAAACCATTCTTATCGACAATTGCGATTTCGATATGACGATTTTGGAAAGCCAGGAAAAAAAAGACACAGTGCCGGGTGGACCTGTAGATTGGCGTATAAAGCTTGGTAATGTGGATATTAACGGTGTAGGTTATAATCTTCAAATGCCACAGACACTCATGGGACTTAGCACCACGGTTGATACCTTAAGACTTTCTGATGGATATATCGATCTTTTAACTTCGTCATATTTCCTGAATGATCTAAAGATGAAAGATGGTGCATTTTCAATGAAAATGGGCGAAAATCAACCTGATACTATACCGGGCTTCAATCCAAACAACTTTAGTTTTTCCAATATTGCGATTGATGTCGACAGTTTCATGATGAAAGATCTTTTCCTTGATGCACATATTAATAAGGTGTCATTGAAAGAGGGCAAGGGATTTGTCATTAAAGATTTTTCGGGCTATTGTCATTATGACCCCAAATCGGTTAAGGCCACAAAACTTAGATTGCTGACAACCGATTCCTCTATATCGGCAGATGTTGATTTCGACTTTACTCTTCTTTCCGATAAACCGGAAGGAACTTCTTATGCAGATCTTAATGCTTCTATAGGACCGAATGATATTGAGTATTTTATCGGAGGTTATGTTCCCGATCTTAAAGAGATAATTCAAGAGAATGCACTACTGGCAAAAACGAAGATTAAATCTGAGAAAAATAATATCAGTATTTCACAGGCTGATTTTAAATTGGGATCACTTCTTGATGCGAATATTACAGGAAAACTACTTCTTGCCAAAGATATTAAGGACATCTCTGCAAACCTGATTATTGATGCCAAATCTATCCCCGGTTCTTTGAATCTTATGCCGGATTTGGTGATGCCCGACACGGTAACATTTAATTCAGATGTCGATTTTCGTTACGAGTATATAAATGCCAGGGCGGCAATATCACTCGATAAATCTTTAATCGATCTGGATGCTGCTTTGGGGCTTAAGAAATATGATTATGATATAAATATTTCAACAAATAATATTGATATTAAGTCGATTATGCCAACTGTTGATATTCCGCAGCTTGCATTTACTGCCAAGGCGAAAGGTGAGGGCTTTGATTTTTTCTCGCCTCAATGTAATTCTGTGGTTTCTCTGGAGGTGCAAAAAATTAATTATGGAGAGTTTTCATTTAAGGATATTCTTCTTTCTGCGAGTCTCGAACAGTCTGTTTATAATCTATTTTTTGCTTTAAGAGATAAAATCGGAGATATAGATATTCAGGCAAATGGAAAACTCTCAAAAGATTATGTTACCGGTTCTCTTGATATGGGTGTGACAAATGTAGATCTTCAGCATTTGAAGGTATCGGAACATAGTGCATTGTTGACATTTAATACTAATATAGACTACTACACTAACTATGTCAATTCTTATAAAGTAGGAATGGAGCTGGATTCTGTACGGTTTGATCTGGAAAATGTTGTTCAGCCAATTAAAAAGGTGGATCTTACATTGGTAAGTAATCCTGATTCAACATATGTGAATCTTAAAAATGGAGATTTGTCATTTTTTGCATTGATAGAGGAATCATTAACAGGTATAACAAAGGATATAGATAAATTTACTACAGAACTTAAGTATATGCTCGATTCAGGGCATATTAATACAGTATATTTAAGAAGACTACTTCCACAGACTCTTGTGCAAGTATCTTCAGGTAATAGTAATATAGTTCATGGATTTTTGAAATCAAACGATATAACCTATGATTCTTTTAATGCTAGTATAATTAATGAAAAAGGAGCTGAGCTCAAGATATATGCCGATATACCGGAGTTTAAAACCTCTTCAATGGAGCTTCGAAACTCTATGTTTGTGGCAGAGATGGATAGTGTTTTTCATTTTGATGTTTCCTCGATTATGGAGGGTGAAACAGAAGCACAGAATATAGATCTTTCATTGCGAGGGCTTTTGGTTAAAGATTCACTTTCATTAAAGGTAAACCAAAAGGATGCAAAGGGAAATGTTGGATTTGATATAGGATTGAATGCAATGTTTAGAAACGATACGGTGTCTTTAAACTTCGACACAATGAATCCAATCATTTTATATAAACCATGGAAAATTAATGAAAATAATTATATAGATTATTCTTTTGATAATAAGGTAAAGGCTAACTTGCTTATGCAATCACCGGGAGGAATGTCGATTTTTGTACAATCGGACAATAATGTGGATGTAGCCGGAACAATTGCTTTAAATGCCGGGATAAAAGATTTTAATCTTGCCGATTTATCGGAGTCGCTTAAAGATTTTCCGAGTATGAGGGGAAAGGTCAATGTAGATATCTATGCAGAGGCATTGAAAGATAGCATAAAGGCCTCTCTTGCAGTAGCTATTGATAGTTTTATATATGAAAAAAAGCCTCTGGATCAGATAGGTATATTTGCTAATTATCATTCTCATTCAAATGCGGGACATAATGTAGAATCCAAGATTGTTTATGATTCTAAAGAGGTTTGTCTTCTTGATCTATTACTCAAACAGGATGGGAATATTATCTCGAAGTTAGGTATTCATGAGTTTCCTTTGAATATTGCCAATCCTTTTATCCCTGATGATTTGTTGGCTCTTAATGGCGAGTTAAACGGTTATCTTGATATTACGGGAAAAAGTGATGCGCCTATTATTAACGGAGATCTAAGCTTTAGGGATGCAAATATTAATATAGGATATGCAAATGCCAATCTCAAATTGCCCGATAATAAGATTGATATAAACAATAATATCTTGAATTTTGATAATTTCAGGATAAAGGCTTATAACAATAATCCTATTGTTGTAAATGGGAAATTCGATATGGTCGATTTCAATAATATGTATGCTGATATACATGTTTTGGGAAACAATGTCGAACTTATCAATGTGAAAAAACAACGCAATAAAATGCTTTACGGTAAGATGTTGATGGATGTCAATACCTATATAAAAGGGCCTGTAGAGCTTTTGAAAATTACCGGGGGAGTTAATCTTCTGGCAGGGACCGATTTTACCTATGTAATGCTTGATTCTCCTGTGGCAGCTCAAAACAGAGTTGGCAATCTTGTGGAGTTTACCAATTTTAATGATACGACATTAACGATGTCGAATAAAGATATCAAAACATTAATTTCAGGTGTCGATATAGCTCTTACACTTTCAATTGCACCTGTGGTTGAGATAGGAATTGATCTCTCTGCAAATGGATCCGATAGGGTTGAGCTTATAGGAGGAGGTGATCTTGCGTTTTTGATGAACCCGCGAGGTGACATGGAGATGAGCGGAAGATATGAGCTTTCGGGAGGTTTTGTGAATTATAATCTTCCCGTTTTACCTGTTGCTAAGAAGTTTGATATTCAGAATGGAAGTTATGTGGAATGGCGTGGTAATTTGCTTGATCCGTATATAAACATTGTAGCATCTGAGAGAATAAGAACAACAGTAACAGAGGATGATAAAGGTTCGAGAGTGGTAAATTTCGATGCTTCGATAAAGATTATGAATACATTGAATAATATTGATATTTCGTTTGATATATCGGCTCCTGAGGATTTGGCTATTCAGAATCAGATCGCATCAATGACCTCTGAAGAGAGAGCAAAACAAGCTTTGAGTCTTATCATTACTCAAATGTACACAGGACCCGGAACAACGGCCAAGCTCAATTCAAATAGTGCCCTTACAGCTTTTATTCAAAAGGAGATTAATCAGTTTGCGGGAGATAATCTTGGCGGTATAGATATTAGTTTCGGAATAGACTCATATGATGAATATGGAGCAGGGGGCGAGGGTGGAAAACGAACAGATTATTCTTTTCGTTTCTCGAAAAAATTATTTAATGACCGTTTCCGAATTGTTGTAGGAGCGTCTGTTTCTTCGGGACAGGATGTGCAGATGCAGCAGGGACAGTCGTTTATTAATGATATTATACTTGAGTATACTTTGGATAAGTCGGCTACAAGGTATCTGAAACTCTTTCATCATACAAACTATGATAGTTTGCTTGAGGGAGAGATAATAGAGACAGGTATCGGTGTTGTTTTGAAAAGAAAAGTGAGAAAGATAAGACAGCTTTTCATATTTAATGAACAAAAACGACGCGAAAGGATTGCGGCAGATCCAGAGAATAAAACCAATTAATTATAAATATTATATTTTTTACAATGCGGTATTTGAATACCTTTTTCTTATTTTTTATCATCTTGATTTTCTTTCAGGGATGCTCAACAACAAAGTTGATTCCTGAAGGGGAAATGCTATATACCGGAACCAAAAAGATTGAAACAGTCAATCCTGAAAATTATTATATAACTCCAGACGTGGAGAGTCAGGTTGTGGCTGCTTTATCGAAAGCTCCAAATAATGCTCTTCTTGGAAGTAACTATATTAAGATTCCGTTTCCTTTCGGATTGTGGATTTATAATAGTTTTAAGACTGATAAAGAGAGAGGGTTTAAACATTGGATATTTAAAAAATTTGCAACCGACCCGATACTTGTTTCTGATGTTGACCCGGCTTTGAGATGTAAAGTGGCAGAAACGCTTATGGATGATAACGGCTATTTCAACGGAGTGGTAAGATATGATGTTATCCGTGATAAAAAGAATAATAAAAAGGCTTATGTAGAGTATTTTGTGGATTATGAAAAACCATATAGATATTCTTCTATTAAGTATGTAAATAATGATTCTCCTGCTGATTCGGTTATAGAGTCAATTAGTGATAAGATGATATTAAAAGAGGGCCAGATATTTAATGTTAATGCATTGGAGGATGAAAGATCGCGTATTAGTGATTATCTGCGTCAGAACGGATATTATTATTTCAGACCAGATTTTATAAGTTATCAGGCTGATAGTCTATTGTCTCCAAATGAGATAGCATTACGTATTGAAATTAATAATGCGGTACCCGGTTCAATGTTAAAGCCTTGGTATATATCTGGTGTATCATACTCTATGAGAAATAGTTATGGCCGAGAGCCCAATGACTCAGTGCATTATAAGGATATGGAGATTTATTTCAGAAGAAGGTTACCTCTTCGAGAAAAGGTGCTTTTTAATAGGGTCGATATCACAAAAGGCGATCTTTATCGCACTAGTGATGTTGATCAGCTTTATACTCAGCTAAATAGATTGAATTGTTTTAAATTTGTTGATATAAATTTTACTCCTAAGGATTCACTTTTGTCTAATGATTCTTTGAGGATGATAATAAATACCTCAATGGAGTTGCCGTATGATGCGGAACTTGAGCTTAATGTTACATCAAAATCGAATAAACAGGTTGGTCCGGGTGCAATATTCGGAATAACTAAACGAAATGTATTCAGAGGCGGAGAGGTGTTTCGAGGGGAGATAAGAGCATCTTATGAATGGCAGACAGGAGAAGGAACCAGAAATAAATCGGGTAACGATCTTATAAATTCATATGAGTTTGGAGGTAATGTATCTCTTACATTTCCCGGAATTTTAGGACCCAAGTTTTTCCGTGTAGATAAAATATATCCATCAAATACGGTAGTTAAATTAAATGCTGATCTTCTTAATCGTGCAGGCTTTTTCAAATTAATGAATTTTGGAGGATCATTTTCTTATAACTTCAGTAGTTCGGATTTTAGTGCTCATTCGTTTACGCCTTTTAGTCTGACATATAATTATTTGATGAATACTACCGCATTGTTTGATTCTATAATGAGTGATAATGCAGCATTAAGCATGAGTTTTAAGAATCAGTTTATCCCATCAATGAGTTACACTTATACATTTGATAACTCTTCAAGACCAAACAAAAAAGGTTATATCTGGTGGCAAACCTCTTTTTCTCAGGCTGGAAATATAATTTATGGAGCAATGGAAATATTCGGAAATAAAGAAAAAGATAAGAAGATTTTCGGAAATCAGTTCTCTCAATATGCTAAAGTTGTTTCTGAGTTCAGATATAGCTACAAAATAGATAAGAATCAGACCATTGCAACAAGGATTATTGGTGGTGTGGTTAAACCGTATCTTAATTCTAAAGTTGTCCCTTATAACGAACAATTTTTTATTGGAGGAGCTAATAGTTTGAGAGGTTTTGGTGTTCGCACCGTAGGTCCGGGAAGTTATCATCCTCAGTCAAATGCATTATATTCATATCTTGATCAGACAGGAAATCTGAAGTTTGAAGCAAATATTGAGTATCGTTTTAGGATAATGGGTAATCTTTTTGGAGCGCTTTTTGCTGATGCCGGCAATGTATGGCTTCTGGAAGATGATTCTTCAAGTCCGGGAGGTAAGTTTAAACTTGATAATTTTGGCGAACAACTTGCTACAGATTTCGGTATAGGAGTAAGATACGATCTCTCTATGCTTGTGATAAGGTTTGATGTAGGCTTACCGATTCATGCGCCTTATGAAACCGGCAAATCGGGATATGTCAATATCGTAAAACCTTTCAGCAATATGGGCTATCATATAGCTATAGGTTACCCTTTCTGACAAAAATAAAAATCCGGAATATCGAGTACGATTATTCCGGATATAAAGGATAATATATATAATAAAAAAGAATTCTTACCAGATATTTAGTGCATATATAAGACTTAGTTCTATTTTATTTTCGTTGTAGTTTTTAGAACCGAATTGTTTTGCGATAGAAGTAAAATTGTGACTTCTTCCAATATATGCAAGGTTAATATGCAAAGATTCATTTTTAAAAGGATAGTATTCTATACCGCCTGAGTAGCTGAATGTCTCAGAATATTTTCCTTTTGCAACGTTTCCTGATGTTTTATCTTTATTTGCAGTATCATACATTCCTTTTGCAAAAAGGTTCCATTTATCTGCAAATCTATAATTTAAGCCTAAGATAGCACTTGTATAAGATGTGTTCATCTGAGTAGTCCCTTCTGTATCATCTGCCACGATACGAGATATGATCTGTGATCTGTCAATTCCCTCTTTCGAGTATATCAGATCAAGAAATGCACCGAACTTTCCTGTATTTAATGCTGTCCCGAGACAAGCCAGATAAAAGTTTTTGTCTTTTGCCTGGTTGATATATGAACCGGACCAGCGTGTTGATATAATGTCATTTGCTCCAAGTTTACCATTCCAGTTTACAGTATAAACATAATCAGCTTTACTGAATTTTACTGATGGATCAACTTTGCCGTAAAGTTGTTCATGTGATCCGTTTCTTGATTCTAAAACTTGAAATCTTATCTCATGCTTTTCAACAGGATTGTAGGCAAAATCTATCCCGGTAAGGAAAGCCGGCATATTCTCGGTCACAGTGTTGTATTGATATACGTTTATCGGATTATCGTCGAATTCAAATCCTCCGTAGGCAGTACACATCTTACCGGCAAATACTTTCCATTTGCTGTTGAAGCGATAACCTATCCCGGCATAGTCAATCTTCATTGGTAGATTGTCGATATATGAAGAATATGGCTCAGGATAATTGGTCAAACGTTGTTGGAATCGATAAAAGATACCATTATCGAAGCTACCACGTAGTTCAATACGCAATTGATCAAGTCTGAAACCCGGATCATTCCATATACCATCGGTTTGTGCTCCACTGAAAGAGGCCTTTGTGTGCAGGCGTATGTTAAGTGCATCGTTATTGTTTGATTTAAGCAATTTGCTTAACAATGACGCGTTTTCTTTTTCAAGAACTGTGTAAGGGGAATCCGGTGATATTTCCGAAGGAGTTGTGTCCGGACCGGTTGCGAAAACAGATGTTCCTCCTATAAGAAATAGAGAGGATAAAAGCAATTTATTCATATATCTATACACCTTTATAAGTAAATACAATCTCTAAATATGATGGATGAAGAAGAGTAAATATAAGCCTTTCTTATATTGGGCTTAAATGGTAAAATTGAAATTGGTGGGTAGGTCTGCACCCCATATTCCTCTATCCTAAAACAAAAATATCTTTATTCTATCAGTTGCACAAATGGGTAAGTTTGTATTTTTAAGCTAATTAACTGCTTGATTAATAAAAAAGAGACTATTAACTAATAGTCAGATTGAATTAATTATTTTTTGAATAAATCTCGGATTATGTAAAAAAAAATAATGAATGTTCAATTTATATGATATTCAGATCTAATTTCGTTATCGGAGAAAGAATATCTTCTTAATATAAAAAAGCAGCAATGTGAAATAAAAATTATTTTAGCTTTTGTGGATTTTTATTTCTTTTCATTAGGTACTACCCAGATAATACAACATAAACCTATTAACCCTGATCCAATGACACAAAGTCTGATTGTCGGGTTTGATATAAGAAAAGTACATGATATTGTGATCATTGTACACATCATAAGTATACTTAGAAGCTTTGTTTTGATTCCAACACCTTGATTTTTTTGATATCTTTCAAGATATTTTCCAAGGAAGGATTTATGAAGAACTTTATGTAATCTTTCTGAACTGTTATAAAATAACCAAGAGGCTAAAAGTAGAAAAGGTGTTGTTGGTAACCCGGGAATGAAAATACCAAGAAGTCCTAGAATAACTGAAATACAACCTATAATGATATAAATAATCTTTTTCATGGTCGAAAGTTAGGTATATATTTCTTTTTTTTTTTCAAAGAGTCTATTTAATTAATTTGTTTTGGAATATTTTCAATTAATATCAGAACTGATTAAATGATAAGTTTAGTTATATAATACTGAAAAATGCATATTTATAATATTATATTAAAAATATTTAATGTGAAATAAAATCAAATTGTAAAAAACAACAATTAAAATTGATATAAAACTAAGCTTTGTTTGTTTTTAATTATCAGAGAATGTAATTTTGTCCTTAATCCGTTTTAAACAGCTTATAAAACAGCACAAGAATAAAAATAAAGATGCCAATAATATCAGAACGTGGTATAATAATGCCTGAGTCGCCAATACGGAAATTAGTTCCTTTGGCAAATGCAGCAAAAAAAAGAGGTGTTAAAGTTTATCATCTAAATATAGGTCAGCCAGACCTTCCTACACCACAAGTTGCTTTGGATGTATTAAAGCATATCGATAGAAAAATTTTAGAATATAGTCCCAGTGAGGGTATTCTGAGTTACAGAGAAAAACTTGTGGGATATTATGGCAAGTTCAATATCAATGTAAACGTAGAAGATATCATCATTACTACAGGGGGATCAGAAGCCGTGTTATTTTCCTTTATGGCATGTCTTGATCCTGGTGATGAAATTATAGTGCCTGAACCGGCTTATGCCAATTATATGGCTTTTGCAATATCTGCAGGTGCAGTAATCAAAACTGTTCCATCTTCAATAGAGGAGGGTTTTGCTCTTCCTTCGGTCGAAAAGTTTGAAGAACTTATTACAGAAAAAACAAAAGGAATACTTATTTGTAATCCTAATAATCCTACCGGTTATCTTTATACACAAAAAGAGATGAATCAGATTCGTGACATTGTAAAGAAATACAATTTGTTTCTGTTTTCTGATGAGGTATATCGTGAATTCTGTTATACAGGAGCTCCTTATATATCAGCCTTTCATCTAAAGGGTATAGAGCAGAATGTAATTCTTATTGATTCAGTTTCGAAGCGTTATAGTGAATGTGGTATAAGAATAGGTTCTCTTGTTACTAAAAATAAAGAAGTAAGAGATTCGGTGATGAAGTTCTGTCAGGCCAGGTTAAGTCCGCCACTTATCGGTCAGCTTGTAGCTGAGGCGTCTTTAAGTGCTTCGGATGAATATATGCTTGATATTTATAATGAATATGTTGAACGTCGTAAATTCCTTATTGACGGATTGAACAGAATACCTGGTTGTTATTCTCCAATCCCAATGGGTGCTTTTTACACAGTAGCTAAGCTTCCTGTTGAGGATGCAGAGCATTTCTGTGCCTGGTGTCTTTCAGATTTTGAGTATGAAGGGCAGACAGTAATGATGGCTCCGGCATCAGGGTTCTATACTAATCCTGAGTTAGGGAAGAATGAAGTTCGTATCGCTTATGTATTGAACAAAGAGGATCTTCAAAAATCATTAATTGTTCTCAAAAAAGCGCTTGAAGCATATCCCGGAAGAGTTTTATAATTTTTAGTCCGAAATAATATCATTACTTTCGGGATAAATAAATAATTTATGAATTTAGAACTTTTCATTGCCCGTAAACTACATTTTAACTCAGACGATAGCTCTAAAAGCATAATATCTCCAACTATAAGAATAGCAATAGCAGGTATATCCATCGGTTTGATGGTTATGATACTTGCTGTTGCTATTGTTCTTGGATTCAAAAAAGAGATAAGAGATAAAGTGATAGGTTTCGGATCACATATTCAAATCTCCAATTTCAACAGCAATTCTACTTTTGAAACTGCTCCTATTTCATTCCCTGACTCAATACGTGACATTATTTTATCTGACGATAATGTTAATGATTTGTGTATTTTTGCCACAAAGCCAGGTGTAATAAAAACAAACGAAGATTTTCTCTCAATTGTGATGAAAGGGGTAGATTCGAAATACGATTTCGATTTCTTTAAACGTAATCTTGTAAGGGGAGAAATTCCTGCTATTTCAGATTCTACATATTCCAATCAAGTGATTATATCTGCTTATATAGCAGATAAAATGCATCTTGATGTTAATGATGATTTTATATCTTATTTTATAAAGGATGATATAAAAGCAAGGAAATTTAAAGTTTCAGGTATTTATAAGACTAATTTCAATGAGTATGATAAGATATTCGTACTCGGTGATATCAAGCATGTTATACGTCTAAACGGATGGGATTCAGATCAGGCAAGCGGGGCAGAACTTACCCTTAAAGAGTATTCATTGTTAGATGATACAGTTGATGAATTATACTCTAAATTGAGTAATCGTCAGGATTCAAATAATAATTCCTATTTTATAAGATCAATTGAACAGCTAAATCCACAAATTTTTTCTTGGCTCGATGTTTTAGATATCAATGTTTGGATCATACTGATATTGATGGGTGTCGTATCAGCTTTTACTATGATATCGGGATTGCTTGTGATTATTCTTGAACGTACCAATATGATTGGTATACTTAAAGCTATGGGTATGAGTAATGTTTCAATAAGGAAGATATTTATTTATATTTCACTTTTCATAATAGGAAAAGGTTTAATTATAGGGAATATAATTGCGCTGTTTATATGTTTTATACAAAAGTATACCGGAATAATCAAATTAGACCCGGAGAATTATGAATTGGATGCTGTTCCCATTCTAATTAATTATTGGTATATATTATTATTAAATATAGGTACGGTTTTACTCTCATTGATAATATTACTAGGCCCATCATTTGTCATCAGTAAAATGAATCCTGTTAAATCTATTAAGTTCGAATAATATATTCGGACTTTTTTATTATCTCCATACTAATTATTATTGATTGCTTTAGATACAATTTTATCATAATTAAGTTTTACTTCAATATCTATACTCAACAAGTAAATATATTATTGCACAAAGAATCATATATAAAAGAAAAAATAGAAATATTTAATAGGTTTTTTGAAGGTTTATTATAACATATATCTGCGAAGGATGTTATATAGATATAATAAATAATAAAAATGAAAGAAAGCATACTCGGAATTTTAGGTGATATATCCTTTGTTATAAGTGTATTAAGTCTTTTAATAGTAATATTTGGAACAATAAAAGGTATTATCAGATTTGTAGTAACGGAGATTAAAAATAAGGATTACGGATATCTTTTATCTGATGTAAGAAAAATAAGAGTTGAATGTGGTAGTTATCTCCTTTTAGGTTTAGAGTTCTTAATCTGTGCGGATATTATAGAAACTGTAGTTCATCCCGATGTAACAGAGATGGCTCTTCTTGCTGGTACTGTAATAATTAGAATATTATTATCATTCTTTCTTAACAGAGAGATAACAGAGCTTAAAAATGAATAAATATGTCAATTTGATATTTTTTATGCACTCAAAACTTTCAAATGATAATTAAAAATACGTCAAAAGATTTGTTATTTAAATTTTTATAATATCTTGCAGTGGATTTCAAGTCATTATGGCGCTTAAAATTTATGGACTTGAAAAATAGCAAACATCAATTATATTAAAACATTAACTTATCTTACGATGAAAGTACAAGCAGTATTGGATAACCTAGCAAAGAGGTTTCCCAATGAGCCTGAATATCTACAGGCGGTAGAAGAGGTGTTAACATCAATTGAAGATGTATACAATCAACACCCGGAATTTGAAAAAGTAAATCTTATTGAACGTCTTTGTATTCCGGATAGAATATTTTCTTTTAGAGTGACCTGGATGGATGATAAAGGTGGGGTTCATACAAACATGGGTTATCGTATACAACATAATAACTGTATCGGTCCTTACAAAGGAGGGCTAAGATTTCACACTTCGGTAAATCCTTCAATTTTAAAGTTCCTTGCATTCGAACAAACATTTAAAAATGCACTTACAACTTTACCTATGGGCGGGGGTAAAGGTGGTTCCGATTTCTCTGCAAAAGGAAAATCAGATGCAGAAGTAATGCGCTTCTGTCAGGCTTTTGTCCTTGAACTTTGGAGACATATAGGTCCTAATACAGATGTTCCGGCAGGAGATATTGGAGTAGGAGGTCGCGAAGTGAATTACATGTATGGAATGTATAAGAAACTTGCACGTGAAAATACAGGAACATTTACAGGAAAAAGTCTTGAAGGTGGCGGTTCTTTGATTCGTCCTGAAGCAACAGGATACGGAAACGTATATTTCCTTCTTGAGATGCTTAAAACGAAGAATATTGACATAAAGGGTAAAATAATTACAGTTTCCGGTTCCGGTAATGTTGCTCAGTATACTACAGAGAAACTTATTGAACTTGGAGCTAAGGTTGTTACAATGTCTGATAGTAATGGTTATATCTATGATCCGGAAGGAATAGACAAAGAAAAACTTGATTATATTATGGAGCTTAAAAATGTATGGCGAGGACGTATTAAAGAATACGCTGATAAATACGGCTGCAAATATGTTGAAGGAAAAAGACCTTGGGGTGAAAAATGTGATATTGCACTACCAAGTGCTACACAGAATGAGATTGATGGAAGGGATGCTCAAATGCTTGTTGATAATGGTTGCATTGCTGTTTCTGAAGGAGCTAATATGCCATCAACACCAGAAGCTATCGCAATATTCCAAAAAAATAATATTCTTTATGCTCCGGGCAAAGCTGCAAATGCAGGTGGTGTTTCTGTATCCGGTCTTGAAATGACACAAAATTCTATTAAACTTTCATGGAGTAAAGAAGAAGTTGATGAAAAGCTTAAAGGAATTATGAAAGATATTCATACACAATGTGTGAAATACGGCACAAACCCTGATGGTTCTATCAATTATGTAAAAGGTGCGAATGTTGCCGGATTTATGAAAGTTGCTAAAGCAATGATGGCGCAAGGTGTTATTTAAAAAAGTATATCTAATATAGGATGACTTTTTTTAAACAAAATAGAGAAACCCCACAATTATTTTATTGTGGGGTTTTGCTTATATAATAATTATTTTGATTATAAATCGACATCTATAGTGCTTTGATTATCCCATGCATCGATTGTGACATCTAATTGAATAGGAAGGAGGATTTTTTCTGGTTTTGTTCCATCATCAGCACTCTTATCAGGATTATATCCACCACCACCTGTTGCACCATCATTTCCGAATACAATTGTATAAGTATAACTCATTCCTGGTTGCCACTGAGTAGTAGTAATAGGAATGGCTATATTTCCTGTATATGATGCTGTTCCCGAAAGTGAACCTGAAATATTTATATAGGTACCTGAGCTTAAAGGGTAAGTCGTCGTTCCTGTAGCTCCATATGCCCAATTTGTCAATGTATGAGGAATTAGATACATAGCAGAGATAACAGAAGAGGAAACGTTTGAAGTTCCTGCCGTTACTGTAACGGGTAATCCGGTCGTTAATGTAGCCGTTCCGTCAGAAGTTCCAAGATTGCTTGTTGTGAAGAAATTCGGAATGGCAGTTCCAGATGTTGTATTAAAAGTAAAATCTGCACTCATCGGTATATTTTCTAAAGAAATATTATTTGCAGTAATATTAATACCGGAATTAGCTGTAGTGGTGATAATAAAACTTATTTTAGAGAGAGCATGATGGAAATCCATTTGAACCGGATCGTTGGCTCTAGTCTGATCTCCCATATATGACATTAGAATATCTATCTCACTATTTGCATCAGCAAGAACAGTATAGCTGAATTTAGTAGGAGTAGAGACTGAAGTAGGAGTTATAGAAGAAGGATAGAATGCAAAAAAATCTAATCCATATGAAGGCCAATAATAAACAGGTGTAGATACCCAATATTCAGACCCCTTTTTAAATATAATATTATTAATAAATGGATTGTTTGTATAGGTTTTTCCATTTTCATACGCATATACAGCAAAACCATCTTCAAGATCAGCAACAGTCGCATCTGTTCCTTTCATCATCTTTGGTACATAAGTCTTGAAGGATATTCCTTCCGTGGTTTTAGAATTTTCGGAGGTTTTATTGCCTATAACTTCTTTCTCTTCCATACAACTTGTTAAAGCAAGAAGAACAATACAACTTATAGAAATTAAATTTTTCATAATCTATAATGGTTTAATAGAAATTTATAATGATAGTTATTTTCATATCAGCTCATTAATATAACTTAACTCCTTGAATTCAAATAACAGATGTATTTACAAAATTGACCAATAAAATATATTCAAGATAGCAGAGATGATTCAATTACAACACAATATCAGAATGGAGCTCTTTCCATTCATCTATATTCGGAGAAAATCCCTCATTATCATTTCCTATCTCTTTAGGAATTTGAATAGTATCTTCAACTACAATTAAAACATTCATAGGGTTGGGAGCGTTTTGTACTTGCTTTGTAACATCAAAGGTCGCTTTAACATTCCCATTCGGACTCCAGAAATAAACAGTGAGTAGATTTCTAATATCATCTTTGTTAACAAATCCAAAGTTTATCATTTTCCCTTCTATCAAATTTTCATCAGCATGAGAAACATTACCCATAAAAGGAATTGTTGCAGCAACTTTTTCTTTTTCGGGATTACATGGAAAAAGAGTTGAACTAACACCCGTAAGTGTTGCTCTTATTTTAGTAATATTTTGTGCATTTATTACATTTAGAACTTCGTATGTATAAACATCCACAAGTTCATGAGGAATCATTTCAATTATAAATATGTCAGAATAACGATAAGGTATATCGACACTATATCTTGTTTGTCCACATAAATAATCAGGCATAACTACCATTTCTTGTGTGTTCTCATTTAATCTTGTATGATCTTCCTCCAGAGTCGCGTTTCTTGTATAAGCTTCTATGGTATTTTTATTCGATTGTCCACGCCAATTAACATATTCTGTATCATTATTGTGACAAAAAATTGTATAAGTTCCTGGTTTTATATTAATTCTTTCACCCATTGAGGAAACATTGAAACTATAATCCAGCTCTCCACTTGTATTATAGAAATAAACCTTCATGCCATCCGGAATCTGATCTACGTCATCCCAATTGAATTTTATCATGATACCTTTTTCAGAGTCACATTCCGGGCATATATATTTATTATGACAACTTGTTAAAAATAGCCATCCCATAAAGAATGATAAAAGAAGATTTTTATTCATAGCTTCCTCCTTTTCGTTTATTTAGTAGAATATCACCTATATGCCAAACAATCGATATTTCAGCTTTAGACGGGCCAAAATAACTTAGAGTATTTCTTTTTACGAGGCAGTAGGCATTTCCTCTTGGAACATATTTTTTATTTCTTCCACCCACATAGCCGATACCTAAAACAAAATCTATATACCATGAATTAGCGATCTTTAGAGCATAACCATAAGAGATTCCGGTGTTTATACTGAAATCACTTTGATATCCCCGATGCCCCCTTTCAAAATCATATTTGCCACAAATAAAGTAATATCCTAAATGTTGTCCCTCAAGAAAGTTATAATTTGATCTATTGCCAAGCCAATATCTACCTTCTACTTCTGCGACATTTATTCGCCAGAAACGATGTTTGTGATTGTTGCTCCACCATGCAAATATCCAATTTGCCGCAACAGACCAAGTATCATTTATAGCCATCTCTGCGCCTATATTTGGAGTCATGGCACCATCATAAAGGACATTAGTTTTTAAAGCCAATTGAGTTATTTCAATATTAATTCTTTGTTTAGTCTGTGCATGAACATTATTCATATTCAGACATATAATGATAGTTGTAATGCAATAAATAAAATGTAAATTTCTAATTTTAATTGACATAATAAAGAATTAATTTATTAGTAAACTTATTTTATTTTCATATCTTAAAAAGCTGTATCCTTTTATTCTTAATAAATTAATATTATTCATATCTTATCCTTCACGTACAATGAAGTAAATTTTCAAAATAAATAATGTCAGGATTACCATTAATACATTGATTAGTATTAAGGTTATCCTGACATGAAGAATTTAAGAAGAATATAAGTTGAAATTTTTTATTTTTCATCACTATTTAAATAATACCAATAGTGGCCAATGTAGAATTGGTCTTATTATCATTTGGTTATTAGAAAAACAGAGTAACTTTTTTTTTGTTTGAAATAATCTTTTAAAAAATATAAGTATACCTATATACGACTTTAATATTTAGCATAAAATATTAGTTATTAAATATTCTTTTAATAACTAATGTTTGAAAATTACAAATAAATGATTTTTGAAATGTAAAAAAATAGATCTGTTCTTATGAATATATGAAAAAATACACTATTTGTGTACTTCTTATGCTTTATTTATATTATATGATTAATATGTGCTAAATAGAATAATTGAATGAGAAATAATCAAAAATATTTAATCGACAATTATTTTGAACAACGGTGAACCTTGAAGAACTAATGGTTTATTATGTCCGAAAAATACAATTCCATCCTCTGGAGATATAATATTTGATATGATATTTCCTTCATATGGATGAATAATATTACCGATTATTTCACCGGCTCTAACATTGTCATTTGGAGACTTAAGACGGTAAAAAATTCCTCCTTTATCTGCTTTAACTGTAATAAGTTTTTCTTCAGCCATTATCATTGCATGAAACCCGGGCTTTTGTTTGAAATTTTGGATCACTCTTATTTTTTTCATAAACCTAAGAATAGAATCTATTGTTAGGTTTGTTGATTGATCTTCAATATTATTTGTCTGACCTCCATATACAGAAAAAGCCTTAGTGCCCCATAATTGCCAATTGTAATTAAGCATTGTCGTATCGAAAGGGATAGGTTGTCTGATACATACATATGGGAGTCCAAATAGTCGAGCTTCCTCAATAGCTTCATAACCTGTCTGTAACATCCTAACATGAGGAATAAAGTCGCCCGGCATATAGAAACTAGCAAGCTGTATGCCATATTCATAACCCTCTATGGCTTTAAATAATGAAGCTGCTATGCGTTGAGTTGTTTCTCCAAGGTCATAACCAGGGAACATTCTATTGATATCTGTGCCGTCAAGAGCCCAGAAGCGTTTCCCTATATTCATTGAAAAAGGATTGGCAGAAGGGATAACCGTAATTTTACAATCCGGCGAAATCTTATTCTCTTCTTCCATTGTAGTCAAAGTTTTAATTAATTGAGAGCAAATATATTGTTGTTGGATCTCATCACCTCTCATTGCGCCTACAATAGCAAGGCTTTTAGCTCCTTTACCAAAGCTAAAAGCATGAATTCTGAAATCGTCACGGTATGGAGATTTCATATTGAAAATTATCTCTTTTTTCATTTTGATAATCACTTATATGTTAAAATATAGGAATTTATAGACGATGAATTCTTGCAACTAATGAGCCTTCATAAACAACCGGATATGCTCTGATTGTAAATAATAAACCTTTTTGAGTCGCAAATATATGTTGACAGACTTTTCCGGTAAGTGGATCCACAATTTTCCCTATCTCTTCACCCTTTTCTACAATTGTGTGATTTCTGGCTTCAGTTATAAATATTCCTGAAGCTGCAGCATTTAGAAATATCACTTCGTCACCTCGCGAAACAGTAGGTTCTGCTATTAATTTAGCATCTATTTTATCTTTCCAAATGCCTATATTATTCATAAGATTTAATATTCCATCAACAAGGTTATTGCCCATTTTATGATTAATTCGCATACCAACACCCATTTCGACCACTAAAGTCGGGGTATTATTTGAATTAAGGGAATGAGCAAGTGTTGCTCTTAATACAGTAGCCGCATCATGAACCCAAATAAAATTTATATTTAACATTTTAGCAAAAGGAATCAATTTATCTGCATCATCTACATTTATTCTGACTTGTGGAATTTCTCTTAGAAAGATGTTGCTCGAATGAATATCAATCACCATATCTGCGCCTTTAAGATCTTCACATATGGCATAAGCAGCCGCTTCCGCCATTGACCCATCCGGATTACCCGGAAATATTCTGTTCATATCAAGATCAAAATTGGGAATACCTCTTGTTATTGAATCTATCCCAAGAGGATTCAATGCCGGATATACCTCTATCGTACCATCTAACATTGTTATATTTTCCTGAATTCTTTTGATTATCTCAAAACAAACATATTGTCCCTCAAGTTCATCACCATGAGTACCTGTAACTATACATATTCTCTTTTTACTATTCCCGTTAGTAATTACGTTTTTCTTAATTCTTAATTTTTCATCAATTGGCAGCGCCGATGATACTACTGTTTTTATCATATTGACAATGATTTGTATTCAAAAATTGAATATATGAAAATTTAACGCCTTTTATTTTGCAAAAACATTCACCCTTATCTCCGTTGTTTGAATTGCATTTCCGGTAAATATTCCTCTGTTTACGGGACAATCGGAAGCATCCCTTCCATGACCTATTTTTATATAACCATATTCTATTATAAGATTATTGGTCGGATCAAATCCATACCACTTATTATCGCTCAAAATTTCTACCCATGCATGAGTTTCACCAGTACCCTTAATAAAACCGTTAACATATCGGGCAGGAATAGAGTAGGAGCGACAAAGTCCAATCAGAATATGTGAATAATCCTGGCATACACCTTTCTTTTCCGCAAAAGCTTTTCGTGCCGTAGTAGTATGGTCGGTTACTCCGGGTGTATATACCATATAATTATATATACACTTCATTAGATAAGTAGCTTTGTCCTTATTGCTGAGATGTGATAGTGTTGATTTGAAAATGGAAAATACATTATCCTCAAGATGAGTAAAATCTGTCTGAGGTAAAAACAGATAACTATTTCCTTCATCATTAATTATATATGACTCTTGCTCCACAATACCGGAACTGATAAAAACAAATACATTATGAGGATCGTTAATCGTGCCATACTGTATGGAGTTACCGAATATATCCTTATCATGAATAACTTTTTCAACGGGTAGTAATTGAAACTCATTAGAAATTATCCTTTGAAAATCGTTATTACAAGGTATGCACCTTAGTTTAAAACAGTGACCTTTAACTGTGGAACTAAAATGAATTATCGTTTCATAGTTATAGGAATATTTTTTCATACTGTTATTAACTCATTGAGATATTTGAGTAAAGTATATTTATAGGTTGTATCTCCTGGCAGATAACTATCTGCATTCAGCATGCTTTCAAGTTTTATTAATTTTGAATTGTCGAACATTCCTTCCTCTACCTTGTAACACCTGCACAATTTTTCGAAAGCCTCAGAGATTCTGTGATAATTATAATCGAATCTTATATGCATATCAATATACTCTACAAGTCGCCCGGTCTCAAGAAAATTCTTAATTCTTTCATCAAATATTCTTTCATCTACAGAACCCCAGAAAGCAAGAAGATAATCTGTGATAGACTGTAACTCGGTAATATTGCTTTGAGAGCTAACTGCGGCCTGATCAAGTTTAACGCGAGACATTTGAATGTACGATAGTGTTTCGGACATTATTTCCTCCCTTAATAATATCGCATTATCATTTGCAGCCTCAAGACTTGATATTAATGATGCAGGATTTCCTTTATCATACATCAAGCCCGATGTGAAACTTGGGACATCGCTATATTGATTATTGATATTCATTATATTGTAGTAATTGATATACCCTTCAGCATTACCGTCGATCATCTGATCATAACATTTTCTTAATTGATGTAAACTGGTATATACTCTTTCCGTATATCTCCCCAGCCAAAATAAACGATTGGCTTTGTTTGGTGAAATAGCAAAACACATCATATTCTTTGTTGCTTATAAATTAATCTTATATTCTAATATTTATTTTTCTAAAACCCAAGTATCTTTAAAACCACCTCCTTGAGAAGAGTTTACCACGAAGGAGTTAGGATTTCTGGAAAATCTGGTTAATCCGCTCTTCCAAACTCTGGTTGTCTCGCCTGTTATAACAAAAGCTCTCAAATCAGCTTTTCTTTCCACTCTTTCTTCTCCTTCAAGAATCTCAAGATCTTTGAAATCTATCACTTCCTGAGCAATCCAACGTCTGGGTTCTTTAATGATTAAGTTCTTTAATTCTTCAAGTTTGTCTGCTGATAGATCTCTTCCAAACAATACTCCATAACCTCCGGCTTCACTGACATCTTTAATAACCAATTCATCAATATGATTGAGTATATACTTATAATCGTTTTCGAAATATGGTAAGTATGTTGGTGCATTTTGAAGAATAGGAATTTCATCTAAATAAAACTCAATCATTTTCGGTACGAAATAATAAATCCCTTTATCGTCAGCAACACCGTTTCCAAGTCCGTTGACAATTGCAACATTTCCCTTCTTATATGCTTGCATTATATTGGGAACTCCCAATAAAGATGAAGGATCAAAACTTAACGGATCAAGATATTCATCACTTACACGACGGTAAATAGCACCTACACGTTGACGCTGCTTGTAAAGCCCCTGATAATAAACAAAATCATCTTCAACTATTAAATCACCAGGAAAGGCAAGTGTTGCACCTGTCTTTTCTGCAAGAAATGAATGCTCAAAAAAAGCCGAATTATATCTTCCGGGAGTCAGAATAACAGATATTCCACGATCTGCATTCACATAATCCATCATATCTTTAATAAGAGAACTGTAATTTCGATTGTCTGCAACAGTATTATTCATAAAGGTATCAGGACTCACTTTTCGACTCACTGTGCGAGCTATCATTGGATAGGATGCACCCGATGGAATTCGAAGATTATCCTCCAATATGTACCATTTTCCATCCTTTCCCTGTACAAGATCAATTCCTGAAATATGAGAATAAATATTCTTAGAAGGGATTATTCCTTCACACTCCGGCATATATCCTTTTGAGGAATAGATAAATTCCTCTGGAATAATACCACATTTAATAATATTCTTTTCATGATAAATATCATAAAGAAACTTATTTAAAGCATCTACGCGCTGAATAAGTCCTTTTTCAAGAAAGTCCCAATCTGATTTCGTAATAACTCTTGGAATTGAATCAAAAGGGAAAAGTTGTTCATTAAAAACGCCATCTTTATATACCCCGAATCTCACGCCAAATCGTTCTAGCCATTTATTCACAGTGTCTCTGCTATCAACTAGTGCATCCATAGTCTTCTTTTATTAAAAATTTTACCTTAATTAATTTATATCTTATCGTCACATAGATATCATTTTGTTCTACTTCGTTGATGATTAATAGAAATTTTCTACTAATTTTCTTTTCAAATATACATAATGTTATTAAAAAAGCAATAATAAAAGCAAAAAGAAATTGAAAAATTTATTTTGCCGTCAAAAAGTTATCTTTTGTCTCTATATTTTGTCATTTTTTCAAGTGTAATTATCTTTGATTTTATAATATGACCAATATGAATAATTTTCAATTAATAATGCTGGGTACAGGTAATGCCGGAGCTACTAAATGTTATAATACATGTTTTGCTATAAAAAATAATAATGATTATTTTCTTGTTGATGCAGGTGGGGGAAACGGAATTCTTGTTCAAATGAACAAAGCTGGAATCGCAATAAATAATGTCCATTCTCTTTTTGTTACACATGCACATACTGATCATCTTTTAGGTGCGATTTGGATAATTCGTACAGTTGCAAACGAGTTCGTATCAGGTAGAGATCATAACGGACTTACGGTATATGGCAATAGTAAAGTGATAGATGTAATTGACTGGATTTGTGAAAACACGTTACCTCCAAAAATAAAAAGCTACATAGGAGACAAAATCAAATTTCAAAAACTGGAGAATGGAGATAAATTTGAACAAGGTTCTCTTAAATGTGAAGTCTTTGATATAGGATCAAAAAAAGAGATTCAATATGGAATTAAAATAACTTTTCCCAATGGAGAAACTCTTGTTTCTTTAGGAGATGAACCATTCAACGAGATTACTCGCAGTTATGTTGAGGGGGCTGATTGGTTATTATGTGAAGCTTTTTGTTTAAACCGTGATTGTGAAATATTCAAGCCCTATGAAAAACATCATAGTACTGCTCTAGATGCAGGTAGGTTGGCAGCCGGCCTTAATGTTAAAAATCTACTTCTTTTTCATACTGAAGATCGGACTCTTGATGCAAGAAAAGAATGTTACAGAGAAGAAGCTCGTCGGTTTTTCGAAGGGAATGTTTATGTTCCTGAGGATCTCGAGATAATAAATCTTTAAATTTTACTATTCATATCTACACAGTTTTCTATATAAATAATTGATACTTTACATTAATAAAAGATAAGCGATGTTCCTTTTGGGAATATCGCTTGTTTTCTCTTATTAAGTAATGCTTTACTCAAACCATATTTTTAAGATAAGAATAAAGAAAAAAAGAAAAACAATTAAGGTGTACCATCATTTGACACATTGATGTGCGAATTTTGCTAACAAATCAAAATTAATTCATTAACAATTAAAATAAATCTCTATGAGTACATACTTTTTAAAAACACAGGCAGACTATGGCGATAAAGCAGAAATCGGAAATATTATATCTTTTCCTTATTCTGAATTTTTAAAATCAGGTTGCGAAGTACCAAAGTGGGATAGTTATATCTTTATTATTTTCGAACATCATAATTGTTCATCGTTTGTAGATTTTATAGAGTGTGATATTGAAAATGATTCAATATTATTTAAAATAAGAGCAACAGGCAGTATTCTTAATCATGTGCTTGAACATAATGTCCAAAAATTAAGAGCTGATCAATCGGAGATAGTAGGCCGATATTTTCTTTATTATGATCTTATGTTTAGTTCGATAGCCATTAAAACAAAACCCCAAAACCTTGCTCAAAGAACGGAAAGAATAGATTTTTAGATTAGGTTTATATCAAATATATATATTTACATTATTTAAATCCTTAATCGGAATAATCACCGATTAAGGATTGTTCTGTTTAGAGAGGGTACAAAGACACCATTTGTAATAATTTTTGCTTTTGGTATTTATAATATAATTGTAATAAAATACATAATAATGGGAAAATCAAATAATAAAACCAACGTAGCATTACTATTTAAAAGATATATATGGTTAGTAGATGTTATATCCTCTTTTGGCCCGATTTCTTTAAAAGAGATCAACGAAAAGTGGCTTATGTCAAGTTTGAATGAAGATAATCTCAAACTGCCTCGTGAAACATTTATCAGACATAAAGAGGCAATACAGATGATGTTTGACATAGATATATGTTGTAATTCAAGACATCAATATTATATTGAGGATGCAATAGGTGAAAATGATGTTAAAGGGATTCGACGTTTATTAATCAATGCAATGTCTCTCAATGGGCTTGTTAATGAGAATAATCATGTAAACGATCTTATTTTGGTTGAAGATTCTTATATAAACAATCAGTATGTCCGTTTAATTGTGGAATCAATTGAAGGCAAATATTATCTGAATTTATCTTATCAAAAATTCGGCTCACAAGAACAAGTCTATGTCATCAGACCTTTATGTATTAAGATTTTTCGACAAAGGTGGTATCTCGTTTGTATGATAAAAGGCAGATCCGGTATTTTTACCCTCGGACTTGAACGAATAATTAAGATTACAAAGAGTAATATAAGATTCGCCTCGGATAATAAATTTGATCCTAAAAATTATTTCCAAAATTATTTCGGAATAACGGTAGACAAAAATATAGAACCAATACTTATTGAGGTCCATGCATCCCCTCGGCAGGCTGAATATCTGCGCACTACACCTATACATAACTCTCAACAGGAAAAAGGTAAATCTGGAGACTCAGTTATCTTTACTTATTTTGTGGCTCCTACTTATGAATTCGAGATGGAGATTCTTAGATACAGTAAAGAATTAAAGGTTGTCTCTCCACTTGAATTCCGAGAAAGAATTGCTTCAGTTTTAAGAGAAATAGTTGAGGGATACGAATGAAATGCATTTTCTTAAATTATTCATCATACTTAAAAATAGATAAGCGAATATAAATGTTAAAAAGAAAAATATTTGGATAATATGTAATAATAATAAATTGTGAATATTAATATTATTTGTTTAAAACCTGCAAATAAATATCAAAGTGAGCATTCTATTAGAAATATTGTGTAATTTAGTTTTTAATTAATCATATATGCTTGCAATTTGATAATTTTATGCATCCGGAAATTCTTTTAATTAATGAAATAAAAAGAGGAAGTAACATTGCCTTTAAAAAATTATTTGATGAGTATTATTCATTAATGTGCTCTCTTGCTTTTGAATATGTAAACGATTATTTTACAGCTAGAACAATTGCAGAAGATGTTATGTTAACTATTTGGGAAAAGAAAGAAAACTTACATATTACATGTTCACTAAAACAATATTTATTAAAATCAACACGAAACAGAAGTATAGACTATTTACGTCAGAATAATAATTCTCGAAATTTCCTAAATATAGATGATATAGACGCTGCTCATACTACATGTTTTTTATCCGAAGAAGATCTTTTTGAACAAATTATTTCAGACGAACTTGAAATAAAAATACACGATCTCATAAATAAAATGCCTGAAGAATGTCGTAATGTATTTGTATTAAGCAGATACGATGGTCTTCAAAATCAGGAAATTGCCAATCGTCTCAATATCTCCATAAACACTGTTAAATATCATATCAAAAATGCATTAAGCAATCTTCGTATTGAATTGCAGGAATACATTGCTTTTTTAATAATTATACATTTGGTTAATAAATAGAATTATTTAATAAAATATATAGATTTAACTACCCGTACACATCCAAATTTACGTCTTTATTATAAACGACAGAAAAATCATATTTTAAAAACAGAACTCCTTTGCTTTAACCCTTAATAATAAGGAGTCATTTTTGCTTATTTATATATGATGAAATTATGTTATGGTTATGAAATAAAATCCATTAATTTGATATGAAGCTAAAAAACTACTTTTTCTATTTTGCAACACTTTTGTGTTCCAATAGTGTAATCATGGCCGATGATCTCGGACAATTACCATATTTCGAAGATTTCGATTCTTATGATTTTAATAGTAAAAAATTACCTGATGGGTGGGCTTTTGATGGTCAGAAAGGATTTGCTATAACCAACTGGCAACCGCTTGTTGATGCCTATTCAGGAACTCAAACTTTGTTTCATTCTGATAAAACTAATCAAGAATCAATTACATATACATGCGGTTTTGAATTAAAAGCAGGGATTACATATCATTTGGATTGTTTTGTTTTTGCTCCGGGTATGGTATTGAATCCACCTAAAAGATATGAACATTTTCGGTTTACCTCCGGAAAAGCTCAAAATAGAGAATCTCAGATTAATATTCTTGGAGAATTCAAAGGACGTCGTTTTCCGGAATGGGAAAAACTTGAAATGACCTTTGTTCCACAAGAATCGGGAATCTACTACTTTGCTATAATAACAGAAGAGATTCCTAACATAATACAGCTTGATAATTTTACAATTTATGGGGAAGATAATCCTTTTGCTACAATAGCACGATTTAATGCTATTGGTGGAATATGGTCAGCATCGACAACTAATTCGACTAATGGGCTGAGATATCTATATCCGGGACAATCTATTTCATTAATAAATGAATCTACATATGCTACGCATTATGATTGGACTACAACTGGAGGAGAATTGGTGATCTCTAAAGAAAATGTCGAGTTATTTCTTGATGAATCCGGGAAATATGATATTTCATTAAAAGCAACTAATGTAGTATCTGAAGATCAAAAAACAAAAGACATTAATATCCTTATGATAGGAGATGAGGAGATATCCGATATAATATCAAATAAAACTGAAATTGATCCATTAATGCATTCAGAAACTGAGGTGCCTTCATCTTCTTTTAACTGTGTAAATGGTGTAAATCCATATTATAACTCAATAGCAGAGCAATTTATTGTTCCTGAAGAAATGTCTCTTTCGATTAATTCCGTTTCGATGATGTTGTATATGTATAAGTTATCGGGTCGAAATAAAAACGTAACGGTAAATTTTGTCATTTATGGAGATAATGATGGATATCTCGATGACACCAAGGTTTTTGGTTCATATAGTACAACTATGAAAGATGCTTTTGGAGAGGAGCTTTGTGGAGTTTATTATGGTGATACCGAGTCATCGGATATTGCAAGAACAATAAAATTTGATAAACCAATAGATGTGAAAGGATCTTTTTATGTTTCTATAGAGATTGGTTCCTCTTTTGGCGCGGATGCGGCAAATTGTTTTGCTATTCTTGGATGTCAGAGATCTGATAATGTCACATCTTCATTTGCTAAAATTAACTCAAATGGATCTTCGCTTCTTGAATTATCACAAGGATGGTATAATATGACAGAATTACCTGATCCCTTTACAGAGATATCAAAGACAGGTTTGTCATTCTATATTGCACCAGGTGTGACATTTCATAAAATTGAAAATAATCCTCCAACTGAAAATGGTATAGAAGAGATATATGATTCAAATCTAAAATTATATCCTACAATCGTAAGATCCTCTCTTACAATAGAAACGGATTATTCTTTAATAAGTAATGTTACTATATGTGATATTGCCGGTTCAACAATTTATAATGCGGATTTAAAGTGCAAAAAAATCTCTATTGATACTAATAATTGGAGTATTGGTACATACTTGATATATGTAAGAAGGTTGAATGAAGTAAGTATGTATAAAGTCATCAAAAATTAATTGAGGGATAACTTATGGTGACTAATGCGGTGGATATTCACAACTGAAATATCTACCGCATTTTTTTAGAAAACATTGAAATTCACTACCCGTATAATCTGTTATTTACGTCTTTATATTAAAGAACTAAAGTTATGATTAAGGAAGACAAAATATATAATCTCATAGAGAAACAATATCAACAAATAATATCCAATCAAGAGTTGCAGATATTGGATAATTGGTATAATGAAAGTGAAAATAATAAAGTTATATATATAAGATACTATTCTCTTATCAAAAGACTTAATATAGAAAAGAACAAAAGATTATTTCAATCTGATACAGAAACCTCTTTCAACGATTTTCTTAATAAGATCTCTGTTCCGAAAAAGAGATTTTCATTAAATAAACTTTATAGAAATGAATTGCTTAAATATATAGCAATAGCCATTCTATTTTTTGGATTGGGAGGGATGTCTTTTTATCTGGTAAAAAAAGAAAATGCAGAATCTTTAGTCCAGACCATAGAGATACCTTACGGGTCGAAGTCAAGAGTAACACTTCCCGATGGTACTGTTGTTTGGTTAAATTCAGGAAGTAATCTGACCTATAATAAGAATTTTGGTATAACAAATAGAGATATAAAACTTAATGGAGAAGGATTTTTTGATGTAACTAAAAACAAAGATCTTCCTCTTCATATCTATTCTGGAGATGTGAAAATTAAAGTACTTGGAACAAAATTCAACTTTAAATCTTATTCTGATGATGAATCATCTTGTGTTACACTTGTAGAGGGAAGTCTTAATGTAGAAAGGTTGTCTTGTACAAAACAAGCTTTATTAAAACCTAATCAGCAAGTTTTTGTAAACAAGGAAGATAAAGATTTGTCAGTTAAAAACGTAAATGCATCAATTTATGCCAGATGGACTGAGCCTGCCAACGAGGAAATTAAAGAAAAAAGAAGTTTGATAACTGAAAATAATACAGCAATAGTTATTACTCCAACTACGACATTGAGAAATACACTCTTCTTTAATGAAGAGTCGTTCAATCAGATAGTTCGTGATTTGGAAAGAGTGTTTAATGTAAATATAAAATTAGAGGATGAAAAATTGGGAAGAATGAAGTTTTATGGTGATTTCAGGAATGACGAGACATTGACAGATATATTAGATATAATGGCAATGAATAATAACCTGAGATATCGTATAGAGAATAATGTAATATTTATAAGTAAAAAATAACAGACAAAATCAATGAATAAGTTTACCAGATATAAATTAGGTCGGGCAAAATTATTTCTTACGATTTTATTTTTAGTAAATCTTGGTGTGGTTTCTGCTCAGGAGCTCAAATTATCGTTCAATTGGAATAATACAACGGTAAAAGAAGCTCTTGAAGAATTAAAAGCAGAAACAGGATACTCATTATGGTTTAATGTAAGTGAAATAGATCTAAAAAGAAAGATTAAAGCAGAGGTAAAGGAAAAAAGTGTATCCGATGCGCTGAAAGTGATTCTAAATGGACAGAATCTCGAATTCGAAAGCAAAGATAAGTTTATTAGAATATTTAAAAAGAAAGATTCTGAAATCAAAAGTATTTCAGGAATGATAATTGATGAATACGGAGAACCTCTCATAGGTGTTAATGTAAAGATCAAAGAGTTTCCCGATAAAGGAACAATTACTGATTTTGACGGAAAATTTAATCTAAGTATTCCGATAGGATCAGGCTCTGTCGTTATTTCTTATATAGGGATGAAACAGATTGAGTATCCGATTAATGCCATACCGGATAAGATTAAACTTACTTCTGACGAGAAAACATTACAGGAAGTTGTGGTTACTGGAATGACTAAAATGGATAAGAGACTCTTTACTGGTGCTACAGATCGAATAAAAGCTTCAGAAGCACGACTTGACGGTATTGCCGATGTCAGTCGCGGGTTAGAGGGTCGTTCGGCGGGTGTTTCGGTTCAGAATTTATCAGGAACATTCGGAACTGCTCCAAAAATCCGAGTAAGAGGTGCTACATCAATCTATGGTAATTCAAAACCTTTATGGGTGGTAGACGGGGTTATTATGGAAGATATCGTTGAAGTGGATTCTGACGATCTTTCTTCGGGAGATGCTGTTACGTTGATTAGTTCAGCAATAGCAGGTCTTAATGCTGAAGATATAGAAAGTTTTCAGATTCTTAAAGACGGTTCAGCTACATCTATATATGGAGCAAGAGCAATGGCCGGCGTAATTGTTATCACAACAAAAAGAGGAGAAAAGGGTATTACCCGAATTAATTATACCGGAGAGTTTACTTCAAGACTCAAACCATCATATAATAACTTTAATATACTTAATTCTAAAGATCAGATGCAGGTTTATAAAGAGATGAGAGAAAAAGGATGGCTTGATTTTGCAGGAACATATAGAGCTTCAAATAGTGGTGTTTATGGAAAAATGTATCAGCTAATAAATACATATGATGCATCAACCGGGACATGGGGTCTGATAAATACGGATGAATCTAAAAATGCATATCTTCAAGAGGCAGAATTAAGAAATACAGATTGGTTTGACTTACTTTTTCGTAATACGATAATGCAAAATCATGCTGTAAGTATTAGTTCCGGTAGCGAACGTTCAAGTTATTATACCTCTTTGAGTATACTTAATGATCCGGGTTGGACATTGTCAAGTTCTGTAAAAAGATATACTGCCAATGTAAATGGAGTATTTGATATTTTCAAGGGTGTAACAATAACTTTACTATCTAATGCATCATATAGGAATCAGAAAGCTCCGGGAACTATTAGCCAAGAGATGAATGTTGTTAGTGGTGAAGTGAGAAGAGACTTTGACATTAATCCGTATAGTTATGCTCTTAATACCTCAAGAACACTTTCAATACGAGAAGATGGGGATTTAAGTTATTATACCAGAAATTATGCCCCTTTTAATATTATCAATGAATTAGAACAAAATTATATTGATCTTGATGTCTCAGATTTTAAGTTTCAAGGAGAACTTAAATGGAAACCTCTAAAAGGACTTGAGTTAAATGCTATCGGAGCGATGAAATATCAGGTTTCAGTACAACAACATAATATAATGGATAATTCCAACCAATCACTTGCATATCGTGCAGCAGCCGATGCAACAATAATGGAGAATAATCCTCTATTATATAAAGATCCGGACAATCCTAACTCTTTGCCTATTATAGTATTGCCTGAGGGTGGTATACTGGATAAAAATGAGTATAAGATGATCGGGTATGATTTTCGCGGAACTGTTAGTTATAATACATCTTTTCGAGATATCCATATTATGAATTTCTTTGGTGGAATGGAGGCAAATTCTGCCGATCGAACTCAGTATTGGGCTCGAGGCTGGGGGTATCAATATGAAAATGGTGGAGTGCCATTTTACGATTATACAATATTCAAACAAGGTATTGAGCAGAACAATCAATATTATTATAATATAGAAAGGCGCTCAAGAAATTTGGCTTTTTTCGGTATGGGTACTTATTCGTATATGGGTAAATATACATTGAATGGAACCTTAAGATATGAAGGGTCAAACAGATTGGGAAAATCCAGAAGTGCAAGATGGCTACCTACATGGAATATAGCAGCTGCATGGAATCTGCATGAAGAAGAATTTTTCGAATCATTTAAACCTGCGTTTTCTCATTTTACTTTAAAGGGCTCTTATAGCCTTACGGCAGACAGAGGACCTGCATTTGTGACAAATTCAGCAGTTGTTTATCGCGATTATTCTCCATATCGTCCTTTTGCAGGTGTAAAAGAATCAGGATTGGAAATAGAAGATCTTGAAAACAGCGAACTTACATATGAGAAAAAACATGAAATGAATATAGGTGTTGATCTTGGTTTCTATGGTAATAGGATAAACATAAGTGCTGATTATTATACCCGAAACAATTTCGATTTGATAGGTCTTATACAAACGCAGGGTAGTGGTGGTCAGACAACTAAATATGCCAATGTAGCATCGATGAAATCTACAGGATATGAACTGACCTTATCATCCAAAAATATTGTATCAAAACTCTTCAGCTGGGATACAGATATCATATTTTCTAAATCTGCCACTGAGATTACAAAACTTAATTCTCAGACAAGAGTGATGAGTCTTATCTCCGGTGTTGGTTTTGCTGAAGAGGGATATCCTGTAAGGTCTTTATTTTCTATCCCTTTTATGGGCCTTAATGAAGATGGACTACCCACTTTTTTGAATCAAGATGGAATAATCACAGTTACAGATATAAATTTTCAGGAGTTGCAAAAGAAGGATTTTCTAAAATATGAAGGACCTACAGATCCAACAATTACAGGGAGTTTTGGCAATACATTTAGAATAGGAAATTTTCGTCTTAATGCGTTCATAACATACTCTTTTGGAAATGTCGTTAGATTGGATCCTGTCTTTAAAAGTAGTTATTCCGATTATGATGCCATGCCAAAGGAGTTTCAACAACGATGGAGAGTGCCCGGAGATGAATATTTTACAAATATACCCACTCTGGCAAGTAAACGTCAGGTTCATGATATCAATCATTTATCTTATGCATATAATGCGTACAATTATTCTGATGTCAGAATAGCTAAAGGTGACTTTATCAGGTTGAAAGAGGTTTCATTATCTTATGATTTCAGTAAAAGCCTGATTGAACATCTGGCGATTAATTCATTACAATTAAAATTTCAGGCAACAAATCTTTTTTTGATTTATGCCGATTCAAAACTAAACGGACAGGATCCTGAATTTTTTCGTTCAGGAGGTGTTTCGACTCCAATGCCGAAACAATTCACATTTACCCTAAGATTAGGAATTTAATATGAGAAAATATACATTATATATATTTATTGCGATACTCGTATCCGTAGTTTCATCATGTGATAACTTTCTAGATACATTACCTGATAATAGAACTGAACTTACGTCAAAGGAGAAAGTCGCTCAATTGTTGGTATCTGCATATCCTACCGTTACATATGTTCAGATGACTGAACTTATGTCAGATAATGTTGCAGATAACGGACCACTTTTTAATTCATATGATAAAAGCGTCGATGAAGCTTATCTATGGGATGTTTTTTCCGATAATCAACAAGACACACCACAGGCATTATGGGATGGTTTTTACAAAGCCATTGCAGCTGCTAATCATGCTCTTGAGTATATAGATAAGCACCCTGATGATAAATCTCTTTTACCATATAAAGGTGAGGCCTTAATATGTCGTGCATATTGTCATTTTATTTTAGTTAACGTTTTCTGTCAACATTATAATTCAATAAAACCAAATACCAATCTTGGGATACCATATGTTACTACACCTGAAAAAACGGTTCTGGTGGAATATGACAGAGAAACAGTGGAAAAAATATATGATAAAATAAATAAAGATATAGAAGAGGGTTTGCCTCTTATTAATGATTTGGCATATAAGACCGCTGCCATTAAATATCATTTCAATCAGAAAGCGGCCTATGCTTTTGCTGCCAGATTCAATCTTTACTATGAAAGTTATGAACAAGCAGTAAGATATGCTACACTTTCTTTAGGAACTTCTCCATCAAAAACTCTACGTGATCAGGAGTCATATAAACAATATGCATCTTCCTCAGATTGTGGTATCGCTTATGTAAAAGAGAATCTTAAATGTAATCTTTTACTTATGCCAGCTGTTTCTATGTGGAATTATAATCATACTAAAGCTGCATACTGTCGATATGCACATAACATGGATAAGCTCGAAGAGACATTATGGGGGCCGGGACCATGGTTCAATTCTCTTTATTTTATTCCCGGAGATAAAATTTACGGAAAAGAACAGTATGCATTTTATCCTAAATTACATGGGTTTCTTCAATATAATGATATTATGGCTGGTACCGGATATCTTAATATAGTAAATACTGTGTTCACAACAGATGAAACACTTTTATGCAGAGCAGAAGCCAATGTAATGCTGAAAAATTATACAGAAGCCACAAACGACCTTTCAATGTGGTATAGATCGCATACAACTGAAGAAGCTCCGGATTTGACTGAATCTTATATTGAAAGTTATTATTCTAAAGCTGATATTATAATCAAACCTATGCTTAATCCAGGATTTCTGATAGAAGATGGAAAACAAACAAACTTCATACACTGTGTCCTTAATTTTCGTCGCTGTGAAACTCTTCATGAGGGATTAAGATGGTTTGACATAAAAAGATTCGGGATAGAGATTGTGCATAATATTCATGGTCAAAACGATGATATATTAACTATAACCGACTTAAGAAGAGCGGTACAAATTCCAGCAGATGTAATAAGTGCCGGTATGATTGCTAATCCAAGATAAAAACAATTATGATGAATAAAATAATATATATACTGTTGATGGCATTTAGTGTCTGTCTTTTTTCCGGATGTAACGAAGAGGAACTTTCTGGATCAAACTTCGATACATCATCGCCGCAGAGGAATGAGTTTGATAAATGGCTTCTTGAGAATTATGTAAAAGAATATAATATTGAATTCAAATATCATTTTGATGATAGTGAAGGCGATTTCTCATATAATCTTATCCCTGCCGAAATGGGAAAATCTGAACAAATGGCATTTATTGTCAAAAAACTATGGCTTGAATCTTATGATGAGCTTTTTGATCCAACAGGTAGAAACAAGGATTTTATGCGTAGTCATGCCCCTAAAATTATTCAGTTAATTGGTTCCTCTGCTATAAACTCATCTTCCGGAACAGAAGTATTAGGTACAGCAGAAGGGGGTATAAAGGTTTTGCTTTATAAAGTTAACTCAGTCGATCCTACAAATATTGACCTTCTAAACGAATATTATTTTGGAACCATGCATCATGAGTTTGCTCACATTCTTCATCAAAAGAAAAATTATCCGGTAGAATTTAATGAAATTACATCGGGAGATTATTCTTCTACAGGATGGCAAAACAGAACTTTAGAGCAGTCATGGAAACTTGGATTTGTGTCGAGTTATGGAGGGATGAGTTGTCAGGAAGATTTCGTTGAGATAATTGCCAATTACCTCATAAAACCAAAAGAATATTGGAATAATATGCTGGAAAAAGCAGGAGAAAATGGACGAAGTAAAATAGAGGAAAAATTCGATATTGTTAAAGAGTGGTTGTTTACTGCATGGGAAATAGATATTGATCAGTTAAAGGAGATAATAGACAGACGTTCAGAAGAGTTGGAAATAATATTAAAAGATGGAGATTATGATTACTAAAAAAATTAAATATATAGCCTTTTCATTCTGTTTATCTTTTGGTTTTATCTCTTGTCAAAGCGATGACCTTTCTATTAACTCTGAAGACAGAGTGGTCGATTATTTGAAAAAATATGATGAAATTCTCAAAGATGGGGAAGGAAAATGGTTGATGGAATATTTTCCAAATGAAGAACAATATGGAGGCTTTTTATTGATGATGGAATTTTCTGAAAATAAAAAAGTTCGCATATATCCTGAGAATATGTTATGTGGAGATCTTGAAAACGGGTATTCGGAAAGCCTTTATCAGCTAAAAGCTGATCAAGGGCCGGTATTGAGCTTTGATACCTATAACAAAGTATTACATTCTTTTTGTGATCCCTCACCAGATGGTAAAGGTTATGAAGGTGATTATGAATTTATTTTTCAGTCTGTTACCTCTGATTCAATATGGGTGAAAGGAAAGAAACGAGGATACAAGATGTTATTAAGAAAACTTGGAAATGAAGAAAGTTGGACTAAAATAAATGATGCCAGAGAGATAGTTGCTAACTCTTTTCCCGGATTTACGATGAGGTTGAATGTGGGCGAAAATATAATTATGATGAATGAAAGTTCAGATATTGGTCGTTATCTGACATTTGAAATCGATCAGGATATTGAATTCTCCAAAGATGGAATGGCATATACATATACCGAAAAAGGATTGTCATTCAGATCTTCAATAATTATCAATGGGAAGCAAATAAAAGATTTTTCACTCTCTTCCGATGGTGAGAAATTAATATCAGATAACGATCCTCTTATATACATCGATAATATGCCACTTGGTGAAGCTTTTGTGAAGAAATCAAATGTCTGGTATTGGAATGAAAACAAAGCCTCATCAAGACTAGGTACGTTATGGTCAAGATCGGTGACAAATATATTCGAACAGGAAAATGAAGAACTCCTTCTTGCTGCTTTTCGCAGTCGTTCGAGATCATTTCTTATTTATAGTTATAGTAATGTTGAAAAGGTGACATATCCGGCTATTTTCTATATGGATTATAAAACGACAGATAATCCCGATGAGCTAGTCGTTTTATTTGAATATGGGGGAGATGATATGGCCAGATTTTTTTATATGAAATATATGGAATCCTTTCTTAGTTCCATAAGTAGTGAGGATCCTTATATTCTGAGTTACGACAATAGTAAATTTCCTGCAGAGCTGACTCTACGTCATTCAGCCAATCCTGAGAGATTTTGGTTTACTCTAGAAAGACAGTAAGACAAACATTATTATAAATATTTAAGGTCAATTGAAATACAGATATGGATTAAGTATTGCTTTTAAAATTATTGAGTTATGAAAAAGAAAAATTACATTTTGATTTCAGCATTATCGCTGTGTTTATTTACACCCACTTTTGCTGAAGATGCTAAAGAGGTGTTGTGTTTTGAAAATTTTGATAAGTTATCTAATGAGGCTATTCCTGATGGTTGGTCTCAGGATGTTAATAATGGGACCGTAATAGTTTCGAAAAATGAGTATCAAGATGGTTTAAGAGTAAGCGGATTTAATAACTATGCAGAACCGTTTTCCGGCTCAAAAACCTTTTATCATACAAAGACATCTCAAAATCAGATATTGACAACATATACCAATAATCTGAATTTTGAAGCCGGGAAAAAATACTATCTGGAATGTTATCTTTTCTCATATAATAATGATGTTGACAAAGGAAATATTGATATATCTTTTTCTTATGGAGTTACAACAACTATGGATTCTCACACAACCATAGAGAATTTCTCTGAACGTATTTTTCCTGATCATTCATCTACAGATAATAGAACTGAGATAATTCCTGATTCTTGGGGAGAAGACGATTATTGTTGGACAAAAGTCAAAATGAATTTTACCCCACAAGAAACCGATGTTTATTATATTGGAATAAGTATCTCAAATGTAGAATGTTTCGTTATGCTTGACAATTTCGAAATTTACACGATGGATGATCCTGCGGTAACAGCGGATTTTTCATTTACAGGAGGTGTTTATTCTACAAATCCGAAGAATAAAGAATCCGAACTTATTTATCTTTTTCCCGGACAAAAATTAAGTTTCTTCGGAAAAGCTGATTATGCCGATAGTTATAGTTGGGTGACAGGTGGTACACCTTCGGAATTTGACGAAAAGGACGTAGAAGTTTCTTACGATAAATCTGGTATACATACAGTTTCTTTCACTTCTTTAAATTCGACATCTTCTGCTACACAAATAAAAGATTTTAATATCTCAATAATAGGAGAGAATGCTTTTTCTGATCAGATCTCTAACCTAACTTATTCAGATAATACTGTTTCAGTTGAAAGTTCAAGATCTCTTTGCGGACATGTAAATGGTGTTAATAGATATTATTATTCAATAGCTGAAAAATATGAAATGCCCGATAATGTAACTGCAAAAATAAATTCCATATCTTTTGATTTGCAGGAATATTATATGACTAGTTCTAATAGAGATAAAAATATTTCAGTTACTATTTATGCAGAGAAAGACGGATATCCGGATGATAATAATATTTTAGGGAAGTTTACAGATGCGATTTATAATGTTATCGGAGAAGATGATGTGAAAATCAATTATGACGAGTTAGACTATACTGTTGATACAAGAACTGTTGAATTTAAAGAACCTATTGAAGTAACCGGCAATTATTTTATTGCTATTGAAATAGATAACGATATTAATATTGTTAAAAACAGTAATTCATTTAGTTTCTCTTCCAGAGGTGCAATTTTTTCAATTGCAGGATATCTTAGAAATGATAAACTCACTTCTGCTTACGCAAAATTGAATGAATATGGATCTGATAATCTTGGAATGTCACAGGTGTGGTATAATACGGATGAACTAATGGCTGAATTATATGACATAAAAAAAGGTCTTTCATTCTATATTCGTCCTAATATATCCTTCTCTCAGATGATATTTACTTCGATAGAAACCCAGGAGATTTCACCTAATATATATATAGATGAAAATATATTGTGTATAACAGGCATAACAGATAAGACACCTGTTAATATTTACTCTTTATCTGGTTCATCAATTTATTCTTCTTTATCTTCAAATAGAGAAATGAATATTTCAATTGAAAATTTTGAACCTGGACTTTATATAATAAGAATTGGTAATAAAGGATATAAGATTATCAAATAAATTCTATCTGATAATTATTTGATGATGATTTTTAGCAATACAGCGGCTATAGGAAGACTCCTTTAGCCGCTGTTTTCTTTTAAAGAATTTATTTTTAAATCAAAAATCATCAGTTTTAAAAGTATGAAAGGTTAATATTAAATGTTATAGTTTCGTTTATTTCATGTTTGTCGAATAAAGTTTTTATGAAAAATCAAACCGATTATGTTCTGATACAAAAAATCCCCGTGATATCACATTCGATATCACGGGGATTTATATATAAAGCGTTATTTTATATCTGTCAATAGAACTATTATTCTACACCTGCCATCATCTTCTTAAGTGCAGAAGATAGAAGGAAAAGGATAATAGAAGCTACTCCAGCCATTACAACAAATAGCATAAAGAAGTCGAATAGATTAGCTATCTGAATTCCCATGAATGATTTAACGACTCCGTTTTCAGGATAATATGTAGAAAGAGTTCCTGCGAATTTATTAGCAGCTGCAGTTGACATAAACCATACACCCATCAAAAGAGAAGCAAAACGTGTTGGTGAAAGTTTATTAACCATTGATAATCCGATAGGAGACAAGCAAAGTTCACCCATTGTATGAAGTAAGTAAAGGCCTGTCAACCAAAGGATACTCACTTTAACATCAGCCTCAAGACCTCTTACTCCAAAAGCAATTACAAGGTAGCCCAATGCAAGAAGCATAAGACCCATCGACTGTTTAACAGGTGATGCAGGTTCGATGTTCTTTTTGCCAAGGAATTGCCAAAGCATAGCAAATACTGGTGCAAGAACTACAATGAAGATTGCGTTGAAAGATTGGAAATATGAAGTTGGCATTTCCCATCCGAATATTGTTCTGTCAGTTTGTTTATCCGCAAAGAAAGTAAGTGATACACCAGCTTGTTCGAATGCCGACCAAAAGAAAATCACAAAGAAAGCAATGATGTATATAACCCAGATTCTTGTTCTTTCAGCTGAAGAAAGAGAACGGTCAGATATAATGAAAGCCGGAAGAATGATACAAAAAGAGAAGATCATCGAACCGATAAAATCAAGCCCGCCCATATAGAATAAAAGTGAAGCAAGAGCTATCTCTCCACCTATCCAACATGCATATTCAAATAAAGATCTTGATTTCTCATTTTCTCCTCTGATAATTGTTTCTACAGGAGTGCCAAGTTCCATTTCAGTTTCCACCGAAGAGTTCGGTGCCATCCCAATCTGGTGTCCTTCCGGAGTAACAAGATATTTATCTTTTAAAAGTTGGAATATCGTAACAGAGATTATCATACCGAAACCAGCAGACAAGAATCCCCATTTAAAATCTTCAGGATTACCGGTGTCACCCACGAATCCACACCAAAGAGGCGCGATTGCAGCACCAACATTGATACCCATATAGAAAATTGTAAATGCAGCATCTTTACGTTTGTCTTGTGGTGCATAAAGATCTCCTACCATTGTAGAAATATTTGGTTTAAAGAATCCGTTACCAAGTATCAAAAGTCCAAGACCACAGAACATAAGATATTTTGCAAGTTCAAAAGACTGATAGTACATGGCGCTGGCAAACATAAAGAATTGACCAATAGCCATTAATACTCCACCCCAAAATATAGAGCGACGATTACCCCAATAACGGTCGGCAATATAACCTCCTAATAGAGGTGTTAAATAAACTAATCCGGTATAGCTACCGAAGATATTTGAAGCGATTGCTCTGGGATCGGATTCCCCTGCAAATAAAGCATTTACCATAAAGAGAACAAAAAGTCCTCTCATTCCATAATAACTGAATCGCTCCCACATTTCTGTGACAAACAAAAGATAGAGCCCCTTAGGATGCCCTTTTTTAGCACTTTCCATAATTACTTTAATTCTTAATATCTAAAAAAACAGTGTCAAAATTATAACTTTCTATCTTATTTAAGATGCATTTAGGTATAAATAAGGCATAAAAATAGAAAATTGTTAGCTTAAAGAATAATTTTATTAGATTCATTTTGTATTTATAGGAATAATTATTTAATTTTAGAATTATAGAACATAATTAATAACAAAATATATTGTATAATGTTCTAAATATAATATTGATCAAAGTCATATTGTTTTAAATATTTTGAGATAAAAAGCAATATGTTTTCAAAAATGTTTATATATTAGCAAAATGATAGCGCAAAACAATTTATTATTGACACTTTGATTATGAGATTTAGTTTTAGATTTGACAAATTTACAAAGCAGCACTTAAAAAGCTTACATCGCTTTAGAGCTGTAATGTTTAGCCCAACCATGATATATGTTGCATAAATCGAGAGTAAAATAATCTGATTCAACATAATATCATAAGTATGATTAAAAAATTTCCATTTGACAGATTTTCAGCACAGGTTCTGAAAACTCTGCATCGTTACCGTGCGGTAATGTTCAGTCCTACCAGATGATCATGTACTTACAAAAACAAAATTTTTATTAAAGTAACATGACATTAATTCATTATGACAAATAAACCTACCGTTGCTGAAGTACAAGATTGGGTACTTGAGCTGTACACTGCGTGTGAAAAAAATATCACAGAAGAAGAGCGTAAAGAACAACATAAATATGCCGTAATGGTGCAACGCCCTCAAGACAAGAAATTTCTGGTAAAAATGCTTGATGAGTCATCACAGATCAGAGATAATAAGAAGCTTGCAGCCAGAATAAAGACTTTGGTCGATTATTACGGGATTCCGGCATTTTTCAATAAAAGAGATGCATTTTTGTTTAAAATGTATCAGACATTCGGTCATCATTTTGATTTTATAGCTATACCTATAATAAAGAAGAGATTAAGAACCGACACTTCTAAAGTTATTCTTGATGAGGCAAGACCGAAACTTACACAACATCTTTCTACAAGATCTAAACAGAAAATCGGACAGAACGTAAACCTTCTTGGAGAAGTAGTTTTGGGAGATGGCGAGGCAGATCATAGATATAATCATTATCTTGAGGCTCTTGAAGCTCCTGATATTAATTATATATCAGTAAAGATATCGGGTATATATGCGCAGACGCATGCTCTTAACTATGAAGAAAGTTTTCCTGAACTTGTAAAACGTATGTCTGCGCTTTATCAGAAAGCTATAGATTTTCCTTATGTTGATGAAAAAGGTAACAAGAAAGCCAAATTTGTTAATCTTGATATGGAGGAATATAAGGACTCTCATTTTACGATGAGACTTTTTAAGACTGTATTAAGTAAGCCGGAGTTTAAAAACTTCTCTGCCGGTATAGTAGTGCAGGCTTATTTGCCGGATGCTCAGGATTTCCAAAGTGAGCTTCTTGAATTTGCCAAAGAGAGAGTTGCTGCCGGTGGATCTCCTATTAAAATGAGGTTGGTAAAGGGTTGTAATCTTGAAATGGAATCAGTAATTTCCTCATTAAAAGGTTGGCCTAATCCTGTGAGAAGTTCCAAAACAGAGGTTGATGCCAACTATTTGCATATACTCGAAAGAGCTTTACTTCCGGAGAATGCAAAAGTACTTAATATAGGTGTGGCATCTCATAACTTATTTACCATTGCATATGCATATCTTCTAAGCAAAAAATTCGGTACGACCGATAATATAAGCTTTGAGATGCTCGAAGGAATGGCAGATCATGTATGGAGAGCCCAATCGGAACTTGGGAATCATGTGATTCTTTATGCACCGGTTGTAAAAGATGAGCATTTTCTTAATGCTGTGTCTTATCTTGTAAGACGAATGGATGAGAATACTGCTCCTGATAATTTCCTTACTCATTCATTTAATCTGAAACCGGGAACAGATACCTGGAGTTTCTTGCAAAATCAGTTTATCGATGCTTATAATATGAAAGATAAATTGAATCATGTTTCTCCAAGAAAGCAAAACAGAAATGAAGCATATAAATCCGTGCCTGCTGTAGATGTTATGTTTAATGAGCCCGATACAGATTTCGATCTTCCTTCAAATCAGGAATGGGTGAGAGGAATTGTTTCTAAATGGAAAAAATCAGAGTCTGATAAGGTTGAAATTATCCATCTTCAGATTGGAGATAAACTTGTTAAAAGTGATAAGAGACACAAATATATGGACCGTTGTCAGGATGATAAAGTCTGCATATGTGAAATGTCACAGGCTGATAATGCTCAAATAACTCAAATAATAGATATCGCTGATTCAGATCCTGATGTATGGGGAAAGACAACCCTTGAAGAGCGTCATACTATAATGTTCAAGGCTGCCGACAATCTTGCCCAAATGAGAGGTGAGTTAATAGGTTGTATGTGTGCTATTACCGGAAAAACTGTAGTTGAGGGTGATGTAGAAGTATCAGAGGCAGTGGATTATGCACGATTCTATACAACTACAATGAAGAAGTTTGCAGACATGAAGGATATAGATATTACGGCAAAAGGTGCAATTCTTGTTATTTCTCCTTGGAATTTCCCTTGTGCAATTCCTGTTGGGGGAATAGTTGCTGCTCTTGCGGGAGGAAATACCGTGATTCTTAAACCTGCCACAGTTGCGGCACCTGTTGCATGGATGTTTGCAAAAGCATTTTGGGATGCCGGGGTTCCTAAATCAGCATTACAGGTTGTTATCACAGACAGAGAGGCTTTAAAAACTCTTACCACTTCATCAAAAATCAAGCATACTATATTAACAGGAGGAACAGATACGGCTCGTAGTATTGCAAATACTAATCCCGTAATGCCGTTCTCTGCCGAAACCGGAGGTAAGAATGTAATAATTCTTACAGCATCGGGAGATAGAGATCATGCAATCTTGAATATTGTCAATTCTGCTTTTGGAAATGCAGGTCAGAAATGTTCTGCTTGTTCGTTGCTTTTGGTAGAGAAATCTGTCTATGATGATATAGATTTTCAAAATAAACTTAAAGATGCGGCAACAAGTTTGAAGGTTGGTTCTGTATGGAATACCGGTAATATTGTGGGTCCAATGATTACAAATAAGAACGATAAACTTTATAAAGCTCTTACTCTTGAGAAAGGTGAGTTTTGGTTAGTAGAACCTAAATTTTTGGATTCAAATAAATATATTCTCGCACCTACGATTAAATGGGGTGTAAAACCGGAAAATTATTCATTCGGGACAGAATTGTTCGCTCCTCTTTTGAGTGTAGCATGTATTGAGAATCTTCAGCAGGGTATAGATCTTGTTAATGGATTGGATTATGGATTGACATCAGGACTTCAAAGTTTGGATGAAAAGGAGCAGGAGCTTTGGAAAAACACTATAATTGCGGGAAATCTTTATATAAATAGAGGAATAACCGGAGCTATAGTTAACAGACAACCTTTTGGTGGAATGAAATTATCTGCTTTTGGTGGAGGATTAAAGGCTGGCGGACCAAATTATTGTTCATGTTTTGTGAAAATAACCGATAAAAAGGGCGCTAAAACAAACTATAGAGAAAGTTATGATTTTGCCTATAAGACAGAGTTCTCAAGATTGTATGATGTCAATAATCTTTATGGAGAACAGAATCTGTTCAGATATTTACCAATGAAGAATATGGTGTTGAGGGTTTTCCCAAATGATGCTGTAGAGCAGATCGAAAAAATAGTCTATGCTGCTGCAATTTGTAAAACTGATCTAACGATAAGCATAAGTACTGATGATCCGAAATTGAAATCTTTAAATTTTCAGAAGGTAAAAATAAAGCGAGAGTCATTGTCTGAATTTATAACTTCAATCGGAGATTATGAAAGAATAAGAACTTGTTCTTCTGATATACCTCATGAGGTATATGTGGAGGCTGCTAAAAAAGATAAATATATAGCAACAACTCCACCTGTGAATAACGGAAGAGTAGAATTGCTACATTATATTAAAGAGCAGAGTATCTCTTTTGAATATCATCGATATGGAAGTATTACAGAGATGCCTGGTGTAAATTAAAAAAATTATAATCCTCGTATTTGACACTTAATTTGTCACATACGAGGATTCTATAGTTTAAAATATTAACGGATATGCCTGTTTTGTATATATTTGTATATAAATTTTAAAATTCATCATATTTATGTATTGTAATAACTGCGGGACAGAGATTAAAGAGGATGGAATATATTGTAGTAAATGTGGTACATCTGCTTATGAAAATAAAGACCCCAATGTGAGTGAAAAAAATTGGCTTGCCACATTTTTGTTATGTTTCTTTTTGGGAACATTAGGCATTCATAGTTTTTATGCAGGTAAAACGTCTATCGGTGTAATTCAACTTTTGACTGCGGGAGGGTGCGGAATATGGACCCTAATTGATCTTATAATGATAATATGTCAGACTTATAAAGATGAACAGGGAAAATATATTAAAATGCCATAAGAAAATATTAAAAATAGTCGGATTAGCAATAGTTCCGGCTATTCTTTATTTTATACCTTATGATTGGGTATACGAAAAGGATGATACGATTTGCATGTTTAAGAATCTGACAGGACTTGAATGTCCTGGATGTGGAATGACAAGAGCTTTAATCTCTATAATTCATTTTGATTTTGTAATTGCTTATGGATATAATAAATTGGTGGTAGTTGTTGCTCCTCTTATGCTGTTTTTATGGTTAAAGATGGTTTGTTGCGTTTATCGGTCTGAAAATTAACAAGGGAATAGTATTCGAAAACCTACATATAAATATATATGGTAGAATATGTTAATCAAAAATAAAATAAAAATTTAAATGTAGTTATATCAATGTTTAAAGAATAACAGAAGATGAAATAGGTTTATAATGAGTATCAATTTAAACGTACATTTAAATTGAATCTTAGATCCGAAATCTAATTTATAAACTAAAACAATTATATCATGAGATCATTGTTCTTGTCAATTTTTCTTTTGTTTCCTTTTATTATAATCTCTCAAAATAATGACACTAAAAAAGAGAATTTTATTCAATTGAGAGGATCTGTAAAAGATTCTTTTACAAAGATGGGACTTGGGGATGCCCGTATTTCGTTTTATGATGAAGACGGCAGTTGGTTGGGAAACGGATTTGTAATGACCTTTGCCGATCGCCCGAAGAAGGATAATATGTTTTGGAAAGATGTTCCAAGAAAACGTGCAAAATATAGATTTCATGCGGAATGTGAGGGTTATGAACCGGCAGATATGTGGTATGAATTGAAGAATCCCGGTAGAAATAAAGTTATTACTTTGCCGGATTTGCTGATGAAACGTGATTTTAAAAGTCTGAATAAAGAAATTGAATGTGATCTTGATGAGGTAGTTGTGAAAGCAACCAAGATTAAAATGCAATATAAGGGAGATACCATTATCTATAATGCAGATGCATTTAATCTTCCGGATGGCTCAATGCTTGATGATCTGATAAGGCAAATGCCGGGAGCAGAATTAAAAGATAATGGAGAAATATTCATAAATGGAAGAAAACTTGATTTCCTGACTCTTAATGGAAAAGATTTCTTTGGAAATAATTCTAAGATAATGCTTGACAATCTTCCCTATTATATAATAGATAAGTTAAAGGTTTTCGAACAATCTACGGTGAGAAGCAAAGCCTTGGGGCATGATGTAGATGCAAAACTCTATGTTATGGATGTAAGGCTTAAAAAGGAATATTCCGTCGGTTATCTTGGGAATGTAACTGTTGCAGGAGGGACTAAAGAAAGATATCTTGGGAAACTTTTCGGTCTTAGATTTACTGATAATACTCGAATTTCGCTATTTGGTAATACTAATAATGTTAATGAGAAAAGAAAGCCCGGAGCAGATAGTGAATGGACTCCTTCTGATATGACTGTAGGGATAGAAAACAGACATAATGGAGGTGTCGATATTATGCATGATGATAATGACGGGAGATTCACCGAGAATGGGAATATAACATTTTCATGGACTAAGACAACAGGAGAGACACATGTCGCATCAGAGTCTTTTCTTAATTCTGGAAATGCATTCGGAAGAAATATTAGTAATAACAATACTAAGAATTTTAATATTAATCTTGATAATACATT
>CAMTOJ010000021.1 GCA_947074145.1 uncultured Bacteroidales bacterium | reverse complement strand
GTTTTCTTTCGGTTATTGCAGTTGGAGGTTATAAATTATATTCAATGTGGTCGGGATTACCCTATCGATTGGTGACAGAAATGCCATATTTTTATTTGTCTCTTACGGCGATGATATTAGGAACACAACTCTTTTTGACAGGATTTATCGGAGAGCTAATCTCCCGCAACTCTACAGAAAGAAATAATTATCAGATAGAAAAAACAATATAATAGAAAAGTTTTATGAAATTTCTCGATTTATGTAATGAAAGATTCTCTTTAAGAGATTATCAGAATAAACCGGTCGAAAAGGAAAAGATAGAAAAGGTTCTTGAGGCTGCAAGGTTGGCTCCATCTGCGGTAAATTTCCAGCCTTGGGTGTTCCTTGTGGTTCAAACTCCTGACGGCAGATCGAGAGTTATCGAATCTTATAAAAGGGACTGGATACAGAGCGCACCCTGTTTTGTAGTGGCATTTGCAAATAGACAAGAGTCATGGAAGAGAAAGGTAGATATGAAAGATTTCGCAGATGTAGATCTTTCTATAGCAATTGAGCATATTTGTCTACAGGCAACAGAATTGGGATTAGGGACATGTTGGGTATGTAATTTTGATCCTGCAACATTAAAGTCTAATTTTAATGTACCTGAACATCTTGAGCCGATAGCTATAATTCCGTTAGGGTATCCTTCAGAAAATGGAGGTGTTTCAAAAGCAATAAAGAATCGTAAGCAATTATCAGAAATAGTTAAATGGGAAACTTTATAAATAAAATTACAATAATATCGCTAATTGCGCTAATCTCATCCTTTTTGATATCTTGTGATGATGAAGGTTGTATTGAATCGGTAGTTGCATATACGAATGGATCTTTAAATGTCACAACCGAAGATCCCATAGATATAAATAGTTACTCAGTATGGGGTATTGGTCAGGAAAGGGATTCTGCTATGTTGAGAAACTCCACAAATCTTACAGGAATAGAATTATTGCTTAATCCCAATACAGATTATACAGATCTTAGGTTTCAGTTTAATATGCCTAACGATACAGTGACCGACACCATAACATTTTATTATAAGAGTCGTGAGTATTTTCTTAATATCGATTGCGGATGTTCTGCTTTTTTCGATATAGAAACTATAGATTTTAAAGGGCATTTTATAACAGATGCAGAAATTATCAATCCGGAAGTAACAAATGAGAAAAAAATTAATTTTAAACTATTCTATTAGAATACTTCTAATGTTTTTCTTCTCCGGTAGTTCTGTGTTTGCTCAGAATTCCAGAGAAGAGGATTTTAATGAGATTGTGGTTATGCAGTCTGATTCTGTTGTTAAGCCTTTTGTTAGATCGGTTGCAATTGGAACAAACCTTGCATCTCCGGTAATGAAAGCCTTAGGACAGGATCATGGAGATTTTGAAGTGATGGCAGAGGCTAATCTGATTAATCGATTTTTCCCGGAGATATCATTTGGAGTAGGTAATGGAAATATATTTGCAGATAACGGCATACAGGTTGATGTGCCTTATGCAATGTTTTCCAGAATAGGATTGCATTATAACTTTCTTCATAAGAAAGAAACTCCCGGAATAGTTATAGGTGGAATTAGATATGGTTTTTCTTCGTATAAAAGTAGTTATAAATATCTTGAATTTTCAGATGACTACTGGCCTTCAACTCCCTCGACTAATATACCGGAACAAAAATTTAATTCACATTGGTTAGAGATAGGGGGCGGAATTAGAGTTAAATGTTATAAGGGTCTATCAATGGGATGGATGGTCTATTATAAATGGCTTGTAAAAGAGGGATCGTCAGATTATGCAAATCCGTGGTATATTCCGGGTTATGGAATAAACGGTAACGGAATATCTCTTAACTTCAATATTTATTATAATTTTGAATTTAAGGATAGAAAATAGAAGGTGCTTATTTATTTTAAAGGAAAGAAGATATGAAAAAAAGAATTTTCACAGCGCTTATTGTTTTTGTTGTTATGTTCATCATCTTTTCAATACGAAAACAACCAGATAATAACATATATAGCGGTTATCAAAAAAATGAAGGAACTGTTTTCGGTACATTTTATCATATATCTTATGAGGCAGATAATGATTATCATAATGATATAAAGGAACTGTTGAAACAGTTTGACAACTCTCTTTCTACCTTTAATAAAAAATCGGTTATTTCCAGAATAAACCTCAATGATGATACAGTGGTGCCTGATTTATGGTTTAACTACGTATTTAATCTTTCGAAAGATATTAACATAAAAACAGATGGAGCATTTGATATAACTGTAGCGCCACTTGTAAATTTGTGGGGTTTCGGATATGAAAAGGCTTCTTCTGTCACAGAATCGGCAATAGATTCAATAAAAGATTTTGTCGGTAGTGATAAAGTCTGGATTGATAATGAAAAAGTTACAAAGGCTGATTTTAGAGTAAAACTCGATGCCTCGGCAATTGCGAAAGGATATGCCAGTGATGTAGTTGCTCAATTTTTAAAAGATAAGAATATTGAAAACTATATGGTAGAAATAGGAGGAGAGGTTGCTCTTAGCGGTGTAAACAGTAAAGGTAAATGTTGGCAGATCGGCATTAATAAACCTTTAGAAGATGCAGGAGCATCTCAAGGGGAGATCCAGGAGATACTTTCGATGTGTGAGGGTGCTTTAGCGACATCCGGAAATTATAGAAATTTCTATTATAAAGATGGTAAAAGATATGCTCATACGATTGATCCCAGAAGTGGATATCCGATAGAACATTCACTTTTAAGCGCATCAGTAATAGCACCCGAGTGTATCATGGCCGATGCATATGCTACCTCTTTTATGGTGTTAGGTCTGGAAAGAAGTTTGGAAATTGTAGAAAACACTCCTGAGATAGAGGCATACTTTATTTCATCGGGAAGTGATCAAAGTTATAACATTACAATGAGTAGCGGTTTTGATAAATACCTTTTGAAATAAATCGCTTTTGATGATCCTTATAATATGAAAGCAAAAAGAAGCTTTAAGAAATATATGACGAAGGGGTATCGCCACGTTAGATATACGAAAGGTTTCGGGGTGCATTCTCCATATGCCTTTAGTCTTATTACGCAGGTGATAAATGAAAAGATGTATTATTATGCTTATGATGATATAAGACGTTTACGGAAATATAGTGCTGAGAGAAGATTTAAAATAAAAAGAATTACACTAAAGAAGAAAATCCCTTCAAAAAAATTATTTCTCATTTATCGTTTAGTTAATAATTTTAACCCCAAGAACATACTTCAGATCGGTTCGGAAGCAATTATTACTTATGTTTTAGGAGTTGCCGAAACAGATTCCAAAGTATATTCAATATGCCCTGATAGTGAAAAAATAGAGAAAGCAAAATCCTTTTTTGATTCTCATTTAACTAATTTACTTGGGGATAAATATCTGTTTATAGAGGATATTCTACCTAAAGGATTGAGATGTATTCCAAATGATAAATGCTTGGACTTTGTATTTATAAACAAAGGAGAAGGTTTCGAAAACTGGAATGATATAAATCTTATTCTTGAGAGATTACATAACAGATCCGTGATTTTGATTGAGGGAATAAAAAAAGATGAGAAGATGAAATTAATATGGGATTATCTTAAATCACTTCCTTCTGTTAAAGTCTCTATGGATCTATATGATTTCGGGTTATTAATATTTCATGATAAACTTTATAAGCATCATTATATAGTTTCTTATTAAATTATATTATCAATTCGAACTTATTTGGCTTCTGATTTTTAATATTATATACTATTATAAATAAGATTATGGCATCAAAGATTTACACAAAGACCGGAGATTCGGGAGAAACTTCACTTGTAGGAGGAAAAAGGATATCGAAAAGTGATAATCGCCTTGAGGCTTATGGTGCGATAGATGAGCTTAATTCGTTCCTTGGTTCATTGTATTATATGATAAATGATGATATTGAAGATTCACAGGAATTGATTAATGATCAGAAGATGATAATCTACATTCAAAATCAATTATTTGTCATAGGTGCAAATTTAGCTACCGATCCTGATGCTACTGAATATAAAGAAGCATCAATATTAAAAGCGGAGGCAGTTGAGATACTTGAACAGAGAATTGATAAACTTTCAGAAATATTGCCCCCCTTAAAAGCTTTTGTTCTTCCATCCGGTGCAATTGCTGCTTGCCAGGCTAATATTTGCCGTACAGTATGCCGAAGAGCTGAAAGAGCGATTCATCGGGTAGCGCTTGATTCTTCTGTTGATGATACTATTTTTCAATTTGTCAATCGTCTTTCCGATTATCTTTTTATGGTATCGAGATTGATAAATATAGAAACAGGTTATGAGGAAAGATTATGGGATCAAAATATAAAACCGGAATTGAAAGATATCCCTTAAATAAATGAATTTATATTGACTGAAGTTTGATTCTGATAAATTGAGCCATTTAAATTTATGGAGCAAATGATGGGTTGTTAACTTAAACCCAAAATAATTTTAATGAAAAGGACTTCATTTTTTAAATGATTTACTGCAAAGTTTGTGGTATATCGCATGAATATTAATAGAATTAAACAAAACTTTCGGTTATACTATAAGAAAAATAGTATAATAGTTGGATATGAACGTATTTGTTATATTTTTGCGAAAAATTAAATGTAAAAAACTATTATATTATGTATTGGACACTTGAATTGGCGTCAAAACTGGAAGATGCTCCATGGCCGGCTTCGAAAGATGAGCTAATAGATTATGCTATGCGCTCGGGTGCACCTTTGGAGGTTATTGAAAATCTTCAGGAAATGGAAGATGAAGGCGAAATCTATGAAAGTATAGAGGATATTTGGCCTGATTATCCAAGTAAAGAGGACTTCTTTTTCAATGAAGAAGAGTATTAACGGGTTTTTCTGTCTGTTAATATTGGATTATCCTATCCTGATTAATGATTAAAAAGATTTTAGCAGATTAGTCTTTATTGACTTATCTGCTTTATTTTTATCTTTACCTCGTTAAAATATAAAAAAAGATTCATCTAAAAATATTATGCGTAAACTCCTGATATTTACTTTTCTTGTTTGCCTGTATGTCGTAAAGTTGACGGCACAGACAGACCCACAGATAAGTCAATATTGGGCAATGCCGGGATATATAAATCCCTCAGCGCTTTCTTTGGATAATAAGTTGAACGTTTCTGCATTAAATAGGATGCAGTGGGCGGGAATGAAAAATGCTCCTAATACCTTTATTATTACGGCTGAGGCCCCTTTCAAATTTCTAAAAAAAGAACACGCAGCCGGTATCATATTGATAAGTGACAAGGCAGGGTTGTTTTCAAATACGAGTTTTGCATTGCAGTATGCATATAAACTAAAGATGGAGGAGCACAAGCTTTCTCTTGGTATTCGACTTGGAGCGACAACACAAGGTTTCGACGGATCTAAAGTATCTATCCCAAATACCCCGGATCATAATTCATCCGATCCCTCTATTCCAACAACCGATATTACCGAAATGGCTTTTGATGCAGGTTTTGGTGCTCATTATCAATATAAAGGATTGTTTGCAGGATTTTCGGTTGCACATCTTTCATCACCCGAGATTGATTTAGAAGAAAAAGCATATATTAAACTTGAAAGAACATATTATTTGAATGGTGGATACAATATTGAATTAAGAAATCCGTTATATGAATTACATACCTCTTTTCTTGTTAAAACGGATATGATTTTTTGGCAGGAGGAAGTAAACGCTATTCTTTCTTACAATAAGATGTTTTACGGAGGTATGGGATACAGATTCGGAGATGCCGTTATAATAAATATTGGTGTCAATATAAAAGGGATAAGGTTTGGATATTCTTATGATATATCAACATCTGCTTTAGCAAGAGTAACTTCGGGAAGTCATGAATTATCCGCTTCTTATAATGTAAAAATGGATCTGTCCGGAAAAAGTAAGAACAAACACAAAAGTATACGAATATTATAATTAAATATGAAGCATATATTTTTCGCATTAATAACATTAATCATTGTAACATCTTGTGCGGGACCTGTATCTTCCGGAGGGGGAGAACTGACAGGAGTCAGAGGCAGGGTGTGGAGTGAGCCGACACCTTTTGGAATGGTGCTTGTGAAAAGAGGAAATATTGAGATGGGGAACTCTGAAAACGACTCTTTATGGGGTGGTGTTCAGCCGGCGAAAGGGGTTAGTGTTGATGCTTTTTGGATGGACGAAAAAGAGGTAAGTAATGCCAAATATCGTCAGTTTGTTTATTGGGTTCGTGATTCGATAATCAGAGAAAGACTTGCCGATCCTGCATATGGAGGTAATGAAGCTTTCAAAATAGAGGAAGATCGTTACGGAGAACCTGTTACTCCTCATTTAAATTGGAATAAACAGATTCCATGGCGTAAACCTTCAGAGGATGAGGAAAGAGCCATAATGAGTATATATAGAAAAGACCCGATTTCAGGGAAAATGATTCTTGACGCTTCTCAGATGAATTTTCGTTATGAGAAGTTCGATTATACGGGATATGCTCAAAGAAAGAATCGTATGGATCCTGCAAGACGTATTTATAATACAGATGTAATAGTAGATCCGAATGAAGTGGTTCTTATATCTAAAGATACTGCATTCATCGATGAAGACGGAAAGATTGTAGGGGAAACGATTGTTCGACCACTTGAGGGTGAGCATGATTTCCTTCATACTTATATCTTAAATATTTATCCTGATACTACGGTATGGATAAATGATTTCACAAACTCTTATAATGAGCCATACGCAAGATTGTATTTTTCTCACCCGGGTTATGATGATTTTCCGGTAGTAGGGGTTTCTTGGGAACAGGCGAATGCATTTTGTGTATGGAGAACAGAATATTTGAAGTCTTCTTTGAATATGAAAGGAGCACCTCATATAGAACCGTTCAGACTTCCTACCGAAGCAGAATGGGAATATGCCGCAAGAGCAGGAAAAAGTGAAAATAAATTCCCTTGGGAGGGAAATGTTTCAAGGACTGAAAAAGGATGTATGAATGCAAACTTTAAACCGGGTGAAGGTAATTATTCAAAGGACGGATTCCTGATTACTTCTCCTGTCGGTTCATATACGCCTAATAACTTCGGATTATTTGACATGGCTGGTAACGTTTCTGAATGGACATCGACTGCCTGGAGTGAAGCCGGAGTTCTCAATACTTCTGATATAAATCCTGAATTTAAATATAACGCTGCTAAAGAGGATCCTTATCAGATGAAGAGAAAAGTTGTCAGAGGAGGATCATGGAAAGATGTTGAACATTTTGTGCGTTCTGATATGCGTACATGGGAGTATCAAAATGAACAACGATCATTTATCGGTTTCAGGTGTGTAAGAACATATATGGGATTTGGAAAAAACTCAACAAACATGCGCTCTGTACAAAAACGATAAACAACTCATTAAAATATTATGATAATGCGACAAAGGTGACCTTATGAAAATTTAAGCCGGCGTACCGCATGAAATTTTAATCTGAAATAAAAATACTTTAGAATATTATGGAAAAAAATAAAGGCTTTAAAAATAGAGTGGAAAAGTTTTTTTCAAGCGATGACGGTCAGCGCATCTTAAATTTCTCTTATAGTTTTGGTGCTGCCATTGTAATCGTGGGGGCTTTATTTAAAATCATTCATCTTCCCGGGGCAGATATTATGCTTTGTGTTGGTATGGGTGTAGAAGCTCTAATTTTCGCATTGTCTGCTTTTGACAAACCTGCTTCTAATTATCATTGGGAAAGACTTTTTCCTGTTTTACAAGATGAAGGTGAAAAAGGGGGAGATCTTGCCAAAAGCCTTGAAAATCTTGGTAAGAATGCTTCGGCTTTCGGTGTAAATGCAGATGCTGTAATGAACGGAAATTTAAATATTTCTAATCCTCATGCAACAACAAAAGCAAATGTAAATACTGGAGCATCGGTTAATATGTCAAATTCTGATATATCAAACTCTTCATATAATGCTGCAGGATTCGCAGGAATGTCGGTCAATAATACACAACTGGAAAAAGCAACAGAAATGTATGTTGATCAGATCAATTCAATGGTTTCACAAATGGAAAGACTTAAAGATATTACTCAGTCATTGACAAATGTTTCTGAAAATCTTCTAAATTCTTATTCAGCCATAACCAATGATTCGGGGAATATATCTTCAATTTCAGGAAGTTATATACAGCAAATGGATACGTTAAATAAGAATATAACAGGTCTTAATACGATATATGAGATTCAACTTAAGAGTGTAAGCTCTCAACTTGACACTATTGATAAGGTTAATTCAGGATTAACCAATATAAGATCTCTATATGAGAATTCATCGCTTGATAGCTATAAGATCAGACAAGAGACAGAGAAAATGACTCTTAATCTTTCACAACTTAACCAGGTTTATGAAAGAATGCTTACTGCTATGACAATGAATATGCAAAATCCAAATAACATTCGATAATATAAATAAATCTTTTTTCTATGGCATCCGGACAAACGACACCAAGACAGAAAATGATCAATCTTATGTACATTGTATTCCTTGCAATGGTTGCAATGAACGTATCGTCGGATGTACTCAATGGATTCAAGCATGTTGAAGATAGTCTTTTAATGACGAATAAAAGTACGATGGAACGTAATCAGAAATTATATTCGGAGTTTGAAGTTCTTCAAGAAACAAATCCGGAGAAAGCTTCAGAATGGTATAATAAAGCACAGGAGGTCAAATTACAGGCCGATTCACTTTATTCATTTATTGATACGCTAAAATATAAGATTGTCCGAACAGCAGATGGTAAAGATGCTGATGTAAATAATATTAAAAGAAGAGATAATAATGAAGCAACCAATTTCATTATGATATCTCCTGCCATGTCGCAAGGTAAATCTTTAAGATTTGCGATTGACAATTATCGTGAGTCTTTGTCTGAAATGATTGGTGACAAAGAATCGGAAACTCTTGTCGGGTTACTTAATACCGAAGTTCCGGAAAACTCGCCTTCTAATGCTCACACATGGGAAAGTGCAATGTTTGAAAATATCCCTGTGTCTGCAGCCATTACTATTCTTACAAAACTTCAAAGTGATGTGAGAAACGCAGAAGCTGAAGCGATATCTTCTCTTATGATGAAAGTTGATGCAGGAGACCTTCGTGTAAATAGTATAAATGCCTTTGTGATCCCATCTTCGAGAAGTATAATAAGAGGCTCTAAATATTCGGCTCAGATTGTACTAGCAGCTATTGATTCAACTCAAAGGCCGGATATCTTTATTAATGGTGAACGTCTTTCTAATAATGAAGGATATTTTGAGACGGTAGCAACATCTGTTGGGATGCAAACTATTGAGGGATATATAGAGGTACCCCGACCAGACGGAACTAAAGATAATCTTCCATTTAATACATCATATATAGTACAAGAGCCGACGGCTACTGTTTCAAATACAATGATGAATGTAATGTATGCAGGTATAGAAAATCCTGTAAGTATTTCGGTTCCAGGTATTCCTACTGCCAATATGAGTGCCTCAATGAGCAACGGAACCCTTACAAGAAGTGGTAGCGGATGGGTTGCCAAGCCTTCGGAAGTGGGTAAAGAATCTGTAATTACGGTAACAGCCAACAGCGAAGGACGTTCGGTTGTGGTTGCGAATACTCCTTTCAGAGTAAGAGCACTTCCCGATCCAATGCCATATATTAAATATAATGATGAAAAAGGAGTTGAGAAAAAATATAAAGGTGGAGGTGTTCCACTTCAAAAAGCATTCCTTGTAAAGGCTGACGGAATTAACGCAGCTATCGATGATGACTTGCTTAATGTTGCATTTCGCGTATTATCATTCGAAATGGTTTTCTTCGACTCTATGGGTAATGCAATACCTGAACTTTCTGACGGCAGCTCATTCTCAACCCGCCAGAAAGAATCTATAAGACGCCTTACCAGAGGAAAAAGATTTTATATTTCCAAAGTAAGAGCTGTGGGTCCTGACGGAGTGGAAAGAACTTTGTCAACGATAGAAGTAATTGTAAATTAAAAGATTGTAAATCATAAATATATGACTCTATCTAAGAATATATTATTCCTTTGTATGTTTTTTATGACGACTTCGCTCTCCGCGCAGGTACGTCGTGCCGTAACAAAGGAAACTACAACACAACAAAAAAGTGGTGACATCACGTTGAGAGCGAAGTCATTCATTGAAACATCTCAAAATAATAATTCGGGATCACAATGGTCGCGTACTATTTATCGTGAACTTGATTTGTTTCAAGGGACTAATGCATCGTTGTATTTTCCCGAAGAACCAATGGATGGACAAACGAATCTTTTCAGAATAATTTTTGGACTTATTGCCGAAAATAAGATCAAGACATATGAATATCTTGACGGACGAGAGATATATACGGAGAAATATGAGCTTAATACCAAGGAGCTTCTGGATAAATTCTATATAATATATGAGGAGGTTCAACAAAAGGGTCGTGGAAACATTACGTTTAAAATAGATGAAAGTGATGTCCCTTGTAATGAGGTCAGAAGTTACTTCGTAAAAGAGAAATGGAGCTTTGATCCGATGGGGTCCAAAATGGTTTCAACTATTGAGGCTATATGTCCTGTGCTTCATCGTTCAGGAGATTTTGGTGCGGATGTTACAAAATACCCTATGTTTTGGGTAAAATATGAAGCCCTTAAACCGTATCTTATAAATCATCGAATAATGTCAGATGGCGAAAATAACGTCTTAAGATATAACTACGATGATTTCTTTGTGATGCGTCAATATAAAGGAGATATCTATAAAACAATGAATCTTCAAAATAAGACATTAATGCAACTTTATCCTAATCCTGATTCATTAAAGATTGCAAGAGCCAAGATAGAAGCTGAACTTGTAAACTTCGAGTCCTCTTTATGGATAAAAGATGATGCACCTGTTCAAAGTGTAAAGAAAAATGAAAAGAAACCAAAGACAGAAGAAACAGAATCCGATAATTCTGAAACTGAAGAGAAAGGAATGAGAAGATCAAATCCGAGATCAAAAGAACCAGCTCCTACCAAATCAAAGGTTAAAGAATCTTCTTCTTCTGCACCTGTCAGATCTGTAAGACGAACAAGATAATATTATTTATATATATCAATTAAAGATGAATCTCCAATCTTCATACATAAAAAAGTATGAAGATTGGAGATTCTTTTTTATATCTAAAGGAAGATTCTTTTTGTATATAATACCAATAATATTAGTCAAGATAATTAAGATTCAATTTTTATATCCCATAAGTTTAATCGTTAATACAATAACTAATGCAAAAGGCAATTTCAAATAGACAATTCTATCTGTATTCTCTTATATTGTTAGCTTTAAGCGTAATATGAATAAATTTACTAATGAATTAACTGATTTTTCTATATATATATATGTTCTAAAAAGATCTTTGTAGTATACAATTATTTTAATCACTTTATGAATCAGATAAAATCCTGATCAATAAAACACGTAACCTTGGGTGCTGCTTCTAAAACAATTAACTATTTGAAATAATATGAAAAACCAAAAACAATTATTACTTAAGCTATCTCCTGTGATGCTTTCATTTTTTACCTCATTTATAGCTTTAGAGGTAAATGCTCAAGATAAACTTTATGAAGATCAATTTTCAATAGAAGATATTACTTTATTACCCGGAAAATTTAAAGATGCGATGGATCTTAATATCGATGTTCTTATGAGCTACGATATAGACCGATTACTTCAGCCTTTTTACCGTGAGGCCGGACTTAATAATGGAGCGGTAGAATTTGCCAACTGGACAGGTCTTTCAGGGCAAATAGGTGGACATTATATTTCCGCTTTGTCAATGCACTATGCGGCAGTAAAAGATCCTCTAAAGAAAGAGCTGATTAAAATCAGACTTGATCATATGATAAAAGAACTCAAAGTTTGTCAAGATGCCGGTATTACTCAGGGTGAACATATGAAAGGATATTTAGGAGGTATTCCTAATAGTAAGAATATGTGGAACGGTTTTAAATCGGGGAACTTTACTTTATATAATAGCAGCTGGGTTGCCTGGTATAATATTCATAAGACATACGCCGGACTTAGAGATGCATATATATATGCCGGTATTGAAGATGCAAAAGATATGTTTCTACAGTTATGTGATTGGGGCATCAATATCACATCTTCACTTAGTGATTCACAAATGGAATCAATGCTAAACACCGAACATGGAGGAATGAATGAGCCATATGCCGATGCATATCAAATGACTGGTGAAAAAAAGTATTTAGATGCAGCTAAAAGATTCACACATAAATCGATTCTTAACGGTTGTGCGGCTAAAAATCTTAATTTCCTTAATAATCTTCATGCCAATACTCAAGTTCCCAAAGCAATCGGATTCCAACGTATTTATGAACTCGATAAATCCTTAACAAATTATGGAACAGCAGCCGAGTTCTTTTGGGAAGATGTAGTTGAAAACAGATCTCTTGCATTAGGCGGAAATAGCCGCGAGGAGCATTTTCCATCACAGGGGGCATGTGGTGATTATATAACATCGCGCGAAGGCCCTGAATCATGTAACACATATAATATGCTTAAACTTTCGGAAGATCTTTTCCGACTTGATCAAAATGTGAAATATGTTGATTATTATGAGCAGGCTCTTTTCAACCATATCCTTTCGACACAACATCCGGAACACGGAGGATATGTTTATTTCACTCCTGCACGTCCTTGTCATTATAGAGTTTACTCACAGGTCAATCAGGCTATGTGGTGCTGTGTGGGAACCGGTATGGAAAATCACGGAAAATATGGACAGTTTATTTATACTCATAAAGACAATGATCTGTATGTGAATCTATTTATGGCTTCAGAACTTAATTGGACAGAAAAGAATGTAACAATTACTCAAAATACTGATTTCCCGTATTCTGAAACATCATCAATAACGATTAATACTGAAGGGCCCAAAAGCTTTGCTCTTAATATGCGCTATCCCGGTTGGTGTGAATCGGCAACTGTAACAATTAATGGCGAAAATTATTCATATGATAATAAGCCTTCGTCATATATCAGAATTGATAGAGAATGGCAGAATAATGATGTTGTGTCAATCACATTACCTATGACAACTCGCTTCGTAGAACTTCCTAATGTCTCCGAATATATAGCTCTTATGCATGGTCCGATTCTTCTTGCAGCTAAAACAGGAGATGACGATCTTGATGAATTGCTTGCAGGAGAGGCTCGTATGGGGCATATAGCTTACGGTAAATTGTATCCGCTCAATGAGGCTCCGGTAATAGTTTCTTCAAGAGAATCTATAATTGAAAAAATAGAAGTTTTAGACAGAAGCAAATTCACATTTAAAGCACCTCGCCTGTTTGAAGCTAATCATAATAAAGATTATAAAGACCTTATTCTTCAACCTTTTAGTACCATACATGACGCTCGTTATATGATGTATTGGATGCAACTTAAAGAAGATGAATACAAGATAATTTATGATGAACTTGCAAAAGAAGAAGCTGAAAAACTTGCTATAGAAACTCTTACCGTTGATCAGATAGGAACAGGAGAGCAACAGCCTGATTCTGATCATAATGTACAAGGTGTAGAAACATATACAGGTGTCTATAAAGATATCTTTTTTCGCGATGCCAGAGAAGGTGGTTGGTTTAGTTATGATATGAACACCAAAGGTGAGGAGAGTTTAAAATTAAGAGTTACATATTGGGGATATGAAACAGGTAACAGAACTTTCGATATTCTTGTAGACGGAATCTCTATTGCTCGTGAAAATCTGAGTGGAAAATGGCAAATATCAGACTTCAAAACTCAAGAGTATGAAATTCCGGTAGAACTTACAAAAGGAAAATCTAAAATAACCGTGAAATTCGATGCTCTTGCCAATCACTCGGCAGGAGGTGTTTATCACATTCGTCTTATGAAGGATGACAGAGAGAATAAAATATATTATGATGTAACCGAGTTGGCTAACATTAACTGCGGTACAATATCATCCGAACGAAGTTTTGATTATAAAGCCTCTTCTTCAAATACCGGAACTCATAATGGTGAAACATGGAGAGATTGCAACAATAACGGTTATATCCTTTACAAGATCCCTTCTCAAACGGTTGATTCTGTCAGTTTAAAAATCAGATATTGGGGAAACGAATCTGGACAAAGAAATTTCGATATTCTTGTAAACGATGAAATTATAGCCAATGAAGATGTTGTTGGCAAATGGAATGTTTCATCTTTTCAAAATGTAGAATATGCTGTACCTTCAAAGCTTTTAAAAGATAAAACAACAACAGAAGTGAAGATAGCATCAAAAGCAAACAACTATGCAGGAGGTCTTTTTAGATTATGGCTTTACGGATATAAAGCTAATAATGTAACAAATAACATATCAGATAATGAGATAAACGACACACTTAAGATTTTTATCAACCATGATATGATTGACATAATTACAGATAATGATGAAGGCAAAATAAAAATATTCAATACATCAGGAGTATTGCTTTATTCAGAGAATATAAAACAAAAATTATCAATACCCGCTGATAAATTTCATTGTCAACACTCTTATATTGTAATGTTTACATCTGATAAAGGATATGTTTCTTCAAAAAAAATCAACATAACACATTAAACAATATATAATAAAAAGAGAGATCGCCATAAAGAGTTTCAGTTAATCTGAGCTCTTATGGCGATCTTTATTTTAGATTTTTCTAATACTTCGAAAATGGGAAGTCATTAATGCTTTATCATTATCTTTCTATATACTGATTCCTTTTGATTAGAAAGATTTAAAATATACATTCCATTAGGAAGATTTGATACATTTATACTCTCTTCGCTTTCTGTCATATTCATTCTAAACACTTCACTTCCATTCATTCCTGAAATAGATATAACTGTAGAAAGATTAGTGATAGGATAAGAAACATTAATAATATCATCGGCAGGAACCGGCCAAACAGCAAGGTTTTTACCATTTTCAACCTCCGTATCGCTTATTCCGTTTGTTATTTGTTGAGGAAGATTTGCAATCTCTTCACTTTTTAATTCATAATTATAGATTCTGAAATCATCAATATATCCTTTGAACATCGGATCGGAAGAGTATTGACTTCTTCCTATATAATTGAATAAAGGTTTAAAATCAAGAGGGGATATATCTACATTGTCAAGTTCCGATACCAATTGGCCATCTTTATATAATTTCATTGAAGATCCCCCTATCGTAACGCTTATATGTGTCCATGTATTTCTTATGATAGTTGTTGTATTAGCGTCAAGGGTGTATTCTTTTTCATTATCCTTTACCACGAAGCGCACTTTGCCACTACCTGATCTCACCGTTAGAAACATATTCTGATTCTCGCCGTTACCGAAATCAAATATTCTTTGCCAGTAATTTCCTCCTTGCCAGTTAACCCACATTGCAATTGTCATCTCACTGTGATTTGCTATGTTGTAAGGAAGTTGCATAAAATCATTTGTTCCGTTGAATGAAACGCATTTTGAATTATCAACACTTTCAATGTAAGAAGCAGCATTAAAAGATACAGCATTATTAAGGTTTTCACTTCTGTCATTAAGATTTTCTTCGAAGCTTAACAATGTTATGATACCTTTATTTCCATTGGCAGAACCGGAAATAATTTCTGATGCGTCCGACTGATTAAGAGCTCCATCAATAGATTTTACTTTATAGAAATACTCTTTTCCTGAATCTACATTATTGTCTACAAAAGAATTTGATGAAACATTTCTTGCAATCATATCAAATTCACCTGTTGCAGATTCGCTACGCAAAATGTTATATCCACTTAGATCGGAATCTGCTACTTCATCCCATTTAAGAGAAATAGAAGCTGACTGATTTGTTGTTTTTAGATTTAACGGTACTGCAGGGGCTACAAGATCAGCTTTTGCATCAATAGGAATAAATCTCCATTGTTGATGATGTCCGCCGTTCTGTGTGTTTTGACGAATATTAGCACCAGATTTTGTTGATGCACCCTCCACTTCAATGCATTTGGCACTTTGACGACACTTGATAAAGAAATATCCATCTTCGGCATACTCAAGATACCATTGTTGATTAGCACCTTTAGTATGATCCCAAACTAATATATTTGCCTCATCATCAAACGACCAATTAAGAAGATCAAGCGAGTATCCGTTCAACTCAGAAGTTATGCTGTAATAACTGAAGTCTCCACCTATTCTGTTGTTTTGAGGTGTTACATTCCAGCATTGATAATTAAGAGAATTTCTTCGTTGTGCATTCTGCACTACATTTGCTCCTGCAACAGATGACGATTGATTGGCAAGTTCTAAAACTCTTCCTCCATTACGGTTCATGATCATATATTTGCCATTTACAACAGGCTCTACATCCTCTCCGTAAGTTACATTGATCACTGTTTCAGCATTTCTTTGATCTTCCGTTTGATAACCTGTTCCTCCCGGTATCTCAACCGAAAATTCTCTTAAAGGACCATAACCGTTAAAATATGCGAGTCTCTCTGTTGAAATATATCTATATGTAGTGGTTGAGGCCTGACGTTCAGATGCTCCGACAAATGCTTTTATTTTACCCGATTCATTACGATAAACGGAAGCTGCTGTCCAATTCGGTCTGTGTTCTGCATAACCTATTCTGTCACTATTGCTAATTTTTACAAATTCACTTCTTGTATGTTCGGCTGTTCCCCACCAAATACCTGTTTGCATTCCATACTCTGAACCAACAATTGCTTCCATCACATTGTGAAGCTCATCATTCGTTGCATGATGTCCGTTTGCCCTTACGGTAGTGAAAAACTGAGCATAAGTATCAAATTCACCTGCAAGCTGATGTGTATTACCCTCATCCAGACGATCTTTCAGAAAATTATACCACTCCAAAGCTTTATCATTATTCAATGTGTTACCACCGGAAATTCTGACATCGTTAAAACGTGGATTATTTCTTAAAACTCCGGCAATGTTATAAAAGTCATTTTTAGATCCCTGACCATGACCAGAATAATCAGGTTCATTAAATGGTGAAACTGTTACGACTCTGTGACCTGCATCCTGATGATGTCTTGCCGTTACATCCATAAGTTGCGCCCATCTTTCTGCATTGCTGCCAAACCATGGATCTACTGACAAATGATCACAGTTTAATACCAAATCCATTGGTTTTCCAAGAAGATTGATGATGCGGATTCTGTCTTGTACGCGACTTAATTCGTAGGCTGCAAGTTCTCCATCAATCAATGCGGCTGTCGGTGTAAATGACGATCTGATAATATTTACATTATCAATTCCCATAAATGCGGTGCCTCTACGTACATTGTCTTCGCTATGCCATGCAAGATCAAGACCCCAAGTAATAGGTTTTTTTACTCCCTGATCAGAGATTCCAAAAACTACATCTCTGTCGTGCACTGATTGCGGTTGAATAAAGTCACTGCTACTTGCTAATTGAGCAAATAACGGGCCTGTTAAAACACTAAGGCCAAGTGTTAATAATGTAAATCTTTTATTTTCCATGAGAAGAGAAGTTTCTTATAGATGATTATAGCGTTAATAAAATGTGCTTAATTGATACTATGATGTGTTATAATAAATAATTAATCCTTCCAAATATACTAAAAATGTAATTTATAATAGATTGATGATGAAATTCTTGATTTTACAATAATTATGATATTTAGAATTTTCTCTTTTTAGAGAGAATTGAAGCTGTTTTTATTAGTAAAATATTATATAACTTTTGGTGTATATAATTCTCGTTTTTAAATATTTAAATATCTCGAAATAGAAAATTTCTTGCAAAGAAAACCTGAATATATATTATATTTGTATTTACTGAATTACACATATTAAATCATATCTAACATACCTTTCATCACATTATCAATCAATGAAATACACATTATATATTATCTTTCTTCTGTTTTATATATTTCCACTCTCATCTATCGATCTTAATAATATTCGTTTCATTCAAAGCGATATAAATAATGATCTTCCGAGCCGAACTGTTTTTGCAATAAATTCAGATAAAAACGGTATGATTTGGATAGGTACAAATTCCGGATTAAGTAAATATGACGGATATAATGTAGAATCTTATTACGCCAGAAATAATCAGATTTCAAGTGATCTGATATATATGAATTATCTTGATAATAACGGAGATATATGGTTTCTTACAGAGAATGGAATAAACAAATATAACTATGAAACCAATTCCTTTTCAATATATCTCAAACAAGAAGTTGGAAATCTCAGGGTTAATACCATCATTGATAACAATGGTGCAATTTTAGTGGGTACAAGTAATGGACTTTTTAAGTATAATGAAACAACTGATATATTCTCAATATTAAGTATTCAAGGAGCCGATTTGAAAGGCAACATAAACACATTAATGACAGACTCCCGTAACAACCTTTGGATTCAGGGAATGTATGAACTTTATTATTTTGATAATGAGAAAAATAATGTAATCAATTATACAGATAAATTATATTCATCTTGCAATAAAGCAGGCGTAAGAATTATAAGATTTAAAATAGACTCTTCCGATCGTCTTTGGATCCACTTCTCCGATTCTTCGGTGGGAGTTTTTGATCCTAATAATGATAGTAAGGTTGTTTTTCTTCATGACGAATCGGGAAATCTCATAAAAGAGATAAAAACTTTTGAAAAAGATGAAGACAATAATATCTGGATTGGATCTGACGATGGAATACATATCTATGATATGGGACTTAATCTTGTCAGACATATCAAAAGAGATATTTATGATGATACCAATATTAATGACAATTCTATATATTCTATTTTCAAAGATGCTTCGGGAAATATGTGGATAGGATCATATTTTGCCGCAATCAACCAATATATCAATCGGTCAGATAATATTAAAACCTACTCCTTTGGATATACTCCTAATCATCTGAGTGGAAATGTTGTGCGTCAGATAATAGAAGATGACAAAAATCGTATATGGATAGCTACCGAAGATGGAAGTCTTAATATAATGGATAATACGGGGATCAATCGTATTAATCTTTCTCATAAAGGTGAAAAGGTTACAAATACTCATTCACTTTTGAAAGATTCAAAAGATGACATTTGGATTGGAACATACGGTTACGGGCTTTATCATTATTCTCATAAGAGTGGAAAATTCAGATATATCGAGAATTTTCATGAAAAGATGATATTTAGTCTAAAGGAAGACTCTTTGGGTAATATCTGGGTAGGTTCAACAAGGGGAATATTTGTAAAATCAAAAAATAGTGACAATTTTAACCGTTTAGATGAATGGGCCGATCATTTAAGATGGAGTTTTGGTTACTCACTTCTTCCCGATAGCAATAAATTATGGGTAGGAACTCTTGCTCAGGGTTTGTTTCTTTTGGATACTCAGAAGAAAAGAGTAAAAAAAATTGATGCCGGAGAAGAGATTGTGACATCTATCTTTATTATAAACCGTATTGGTGATAATATCTGGATAGCTTCCAATAACGGATTATTATTGTTTGACCGAGAAGCAAATTTTATACGACGTTTCTCTATGTCCGATGGTTTGCCTTCTAATGAAATAAAAACAATTGTTGAGGATAATAACGGTTCGCTTTGGATCACCACTAATAGCGGTCTTTGCCTTATGGATAGTAAGAATTTTGAAATAGAGATCTTTACAGATAAAGATGGTCTTCCCGCAAATCAATTTAATTATAGTTCAGGATATCTTACATCCGACAATAAACTGTTCTTCGGGACTTTCAACGGTATGATCTCTTTTGACCCTGCTAAGATAGATAAATCAAGCAATCAGTTTCCTGTTATGCTTACATCAGTTAATGCAGGCGGAGAGAGGATAGTTGATGATTTTTCAACTCTCAATGATATTACTCTTTCTTATAAAAGAGCCCGTTCCATATTTCTGGAGTTTTCGGGTATGAATTATAAATATCTAAATAATACTCAATATAAATTTCGACTTGATGGTGTTTACAATAACTGGCAGCAGATGGGGAAATCTCATCTTATTCAGCTTTATAACCTTAATCCGGGTAGATATGTGCTGACAGTTGTTGCAGGAGCTGAAAACGAATGGGATTATGATAATGCCAAAACGCTCAATATAAAAATAAAACCACCTTTTTGGTTATCTACGAGTGCCTATTTAATATACGCTTTGATTATTCTTATAATTCTCTATTTAATTTATGTCTATATGAAATTCAGATTGACAATGAGAATGAAATTGAAAACAGAGAGAGAAAATCTGAGTCGAATTGAAGAGATGAATCAGAAACGCACAAATTTCTTTTCTTATATCTCTCATGATCTTCGCACCCCTTTGACACTAATAATTTCACCGTTGCAACAATTGACATCTGTATATGATTTGGATAAGAATACAGGTCGTAAAATTTCTATTGCGCTTAGCAATGCACGAAAAATCAATAATCTTATCGATCAAATGCTTTTGTTTAGCAAGTTTGAAAATAGAGAAGCTAAAATAAATGTAGAATGTTCAGATATCAGAGATACTATTTTCGATATTATATCAGGGTTTGAAATAATTGCAACAGAGAGAAAAATAGAGTTTATTCATAATGTTGAAATTACTAAATCTAATGTTTATTATTCTTCAATGTCACTCGAAAGAATAATATATAATCTACTTTCTAATGCTGTGAAATTTACTCCTGAAGGTGGAAAAATAATATTCAATATCAATAATTATACAGAAAACGGTTCTGATTTTATATCATGTGAGATTAGTGACACCGGGTGTGGTATTTCAAAGAATAAGATTGATAATATTTTTGAAAACTATTATCAACTTAATCCTCGCGACGAGAAGTCGGGTTATGGATTGGGATTACCACTTGTCCGAAATCTTATTTCTCTGCATAAAGGTGATATTTCAATCAAAAGTGAAGAGGGAAAGGGGACAACAATACACTTTTTTGTTAATGTTTCCGAAGCTGCATTTGAGCAAGAAGAGAAATATATAGTTCATAAATTATCGAACGAAGACAATTTCCTTTATGTCGATGAACATGATAATTTGGAGAAAGAGAGCATTATATCAAATACATCAGGCAACAAAATATTAATAGTGGAAGATAATATAGAGCTCAACAATTATCTTAAAGATACTCTTTCAGAGTTTTACAATGTAGAGGTTGCATTTGACGGTGAATCAGCATATGAAAAAGCCTCTAAAGGCGATTTTGACTTAATACTATCGGATGTCATGATGCCTAAAATGGATGGTAATCAGTTGACAAATAAGATTAAAACCGATGTTCTTACAAGTCATATCCTTGTAATCCTGCTAAGTGCAAAGATTGAACCGGATGCAAAAACAGAAGGTTTCAAAAATGGAGCAGATGCATATCTTCCTAAGCCGTTTAATCCTGACGACTTATTAAAGATGATTTCAAACCTGTTGAAAACAAGGAATAATATAATTAATCGATATAAAATATCCGACGATACTCCTGTCGTTAAATTAGGTACAAATAAACGTGATGAGGAGTTTCTTAATAAGATTGAATCTCTTGTTCTTGAAAATATTCAAAAAGACAATTTTGGAATAGAAGAGATATGCGAGGAGATGAATATCAGTCGCTCCCTATTGTATCTTAAACTTAAAAAACTGACAGATTCTTCCGCTTCTGAATTTATCAAAACTATAAAGATGAAGGAGGCAAAGAAGCGAATGATGGAGGGACATAATGTCTCTGAAGCATCATATCTGGTTGGAATTTTTGATCCTAATTATTTTACAAAATGTTTTAAAAAGCAATTTGGTATCTCTCCGTCAGAATTTATTAAGCAGATATCAAAAGTTGAAATAACAAAAGAATAGATTACGGTTATTTTATCTTTTTACAAAGCTATTTTCTTTCCCTTTTGCAAGATTTTTAATTACACCTTGTAAGGTGTCAATTAAAACCATTCAAGGTTATAACTTACACCTTGCAAGGTGTCATGAAAACTGTTTCGATTTTTTACTATTCCTCAAGCTTTTTAAGAGATTCGGTCGGTGAGACACCGAACTCCGCTTTATATGATTTTCTAAACGAAGCGGCGCTGTTGAATCCCACTTTAAAAGCTATTTCAGTTATACTTAATTCTCTTGCTAAAAGCAGATCTTCTGCCTTTTTCATTTTAATCTTACGAATAAAATCTGTACCCGACATTCCTGTTATTGCTTTTATCTTTCTGAAAAAAGAAGGATAACTCATATTCATATTATCGGCAAGAAACTGTATGCTTAACTCTTCCGAGACTATGTTTGTTTCTATTATATCGGTTATTTTGTCAATGAATTGCTGATCTATTTTATTTAAAGATTTTTCAAGTATTGCCTTTTTATAAGATTTATCGGAAAACATATTTCTGACTTTATCTCTCGATTCAAGAAGATTAAATACTCGAGTTCTCAATGTCTTTGCACTAAAAGGTTTTGTAAGATAAGAATCAGCACCGCTCTGATAACCCTCATTTTTATCCTCTTCATTTGTTTTTGCCGTAAGAAGAACAATCGGGATATGACAGGTAGAGGTATTCTCTTTTATTTTTTTAGTCATAATAAGACCATCCATTACAGGCATCATTACATCACTTATTATAATATCAGGAACTCTTTCAGATGCTGTTTCGAAGCCTCTTTTTCCGTTTTCTGCAATAATCACATCAAAATCATCAATAAAGGTGTGAGTAATATATTCTCTAATATCATAATTGTCTTCTACCACTAATAATAATGGTTTCGAGTCGGAATTTCTCTCTTTTATGATCTCAATATCTTTTTCCTCAATATGAATTGCATCTGGATATTGATTATCGGCAATAATCCGAACTAAGAAAGATGTACCTTTATTTAGTTCACTTTTAACATCAATATCTCCTTCATGAAGAGTCACCATATTTTTTACAAGTGAAAGACCTATCCCGGTCCCATATGCCTGATATTCACCACGAGCCTGATAATATCTCTCGAATATCATATCAAGTGATTCAGCCGGAATCCCAACACCGGTATCCTTAACCTCGATTTGTAAATAGGTAATATCTTCTTTAGTTACTTCTTCAATAATAATATCAATACTCCCTTCGAATGTGTATTTAAGTGAATTTGAAATCAAATTGTCGATGATAATCATTATGACTTCAGAATCGAAAAAGAGCTCTTTTCTTGAACTATTACAAATGATATTTATATCAATATTTTCGTTTTTATTGAACTCTTTATATTTAAGTACTATTTCTGTTATATGATTTATAATGTCGGCTTTACGCACACACAATTTTCTATTATTGGTTTCACTCTTACGAAACTCTAATATCTCATTAGTAAGGTTCGACAATCTTGATGCACTTTTAAATATTGTAGAAATCTTTCTTTTCTGATCTGCATCCATACGAATATCATCATTCAGTTCCTCCAGCGGACCCAGAATAAGAGTTAAAGGAGTTCTTAATTCATGTGCTATATTGGTATAGAAACGAAGTTTTTCATCATTAAGACTTTTATCTTTTTGATGATTCTCCTTCTCAAGATTCAACTGATATTCAAGTTCCAGTTTCCTTTTATTTGCTATTAGTATAATGAGCGTTACAGATATCAAGACGAAGATATATAGTAGTTTGGCCCATATAGTAAGCCAAAAAGGTGGTACTACTATAACTTTTATAAATGAATATTGATCAGAAAACTCTCCGTTTCTTAATGCCGCCTTAACCTTGAATGTATATTTTCCGGGAGGAATATTTCTGAAAGTGACATGATTCTCTCCGTTTGTCTGAAACCACGCATCTTCATTATTTTCAGATAAAGAATAATTATATGTAAGTATATCTTTTAAAGCATAATCCATCACGCTGAAATATATGCTGAAAGTGTTTTGATTATATTTTAATTTTAGTTCTTCAGTTATGGGTGAATTAGAGATCTCACTCTTATTGTTTCGTGTTTGTGGTTCATAGATCTTAATATCAGTAATCTTCACATTAGGAATTAAACTTCCGGTAGGATCATTTTTACAGTCGAAATAACATATTCCCTCTTGCGAGCCAAAATAGATAACTCCTTCCGATGATTTGACGATTGATCCGTTGGTGAAAGTTCCCTGAGGTATATTGTTATGATAATCGAAATTATCAACTTTCTCAGAATCTATTGTATATCGGCATAGTCCTTCATTTGTAGAAAACCATAATTCTCCATTTCTACCTTCAGATACAGCTCTTACTGACTCATCAGCCAACCCTGTTGATTTATTTATCACTTTATATTCAAAATTCAAAGGATCATAAAAATATGCCAGACCAACAAGTGTGGCAACAAGCATATTATCTTTCGAATCTTTTATTATGTGAGTAATCCCATTTGAACAAAAACCGGATGATACATGAAAGTTTCTGATAAATTCAAAATCTTCGCTGACGATACTCATTCCGTTTATTTCACTTCCTATCCAATAATTATTGTTTTTATCCTGTGAAATAGATCTTATAAGATTATCGGATAGTCTTATATTTCCTCCATCGAAAATATTAATCTCTTTACTTTCGGGGTTGAATTTAAATATGCAATGGTCAGTTCCAAATAATATATTTCCTTTTTTATCCTCGAAAATACAATTGACATAAGTGGGTGTTTTCCTGTTATTGGAAAATGGATTTTCAAATCTTTTTTTCTCAACATTATAAAATACCACTCCTGTTTCGTGTGATCCAAGCCAAATATTCCCTTTACTATCGGTAATAGCAGTTCTGAAATTATCCTTAAAATTAAAACCGTTAGAACTGTTATAACTTTTTACTTTTTCGTTTCCGTCATATATATCTATTCCTTCGCCGTCAGTCCCCAACCACAGAAGTCCTTCTCTATCATATGTGACTGCTCTTACGGTTCTGCTACTAAGTCCGTTTTTATCACCTTTGATTGGGGAATAAGTTAACTTCTTAAAATACGGTTCTTGATGACATACAACATTAACACCTCCTCCGTTAGTCCCTATCCAAACATTATCGAAATGATCTTTCTTTATAGAAAGAACAGAAGGGTTTGACAATCCATCTTCAAAATCATTAGCATATATATTTCTGAAATTTTGAGAATGTGGTAGTTTCTCAATATCATTCATATTAAGAATACTTACTCCACCACCTGTATATGTTCCAAACCACAATTCTTCATTTACCTGTTCGATACATGTGATATTATTGTCAATTACGCTATTCGGATCTTTATTGTCATGTTTTATTACAGTGAAATTATCGCTTTCAGGATTGAAAAGCGCAATTCCTCCCAAAGTTGCTATCCATATATTGTTTTGTGAATCTTTGAGAATTTGATTTACTCTATTTGCAGGAAGACTATTCGGATTATCGCTACGATGATAATAATGACGAAGTGTATTATGTTTTAATGAAATTACACTTAACCCGCTATATGCATAGCCTACATAAAGCAGATTATTCTCTTTATCATAAAAAAGCGTCCATAAATCATTATGTTTTAATTGAGGTAACAGACTCTTATCATAATGTGTAATTATATTGGTTTTTTTGTCAAGTTTTTTTAGTCCGTTCTGATATGTTGCTATCCATAGATCGTCACCCGCTCCCAAACACAAACCCGTAATACCGTAAGCTTTTAAGCTATTTGGTTTATCGCCCCAAATCGGATAATTTATGAAAGTTTCTGTTGTTTTGTCAAATGCTGAAATACCTCTTCTCTGTGTAGCAATCCATATCAAATTTGATTCATCATCTGCCAAAATATAATTTAATGAATTCGCCGATATTGAGTTCTCAATATCTTTATCCGCATAATAATTTACAAAACTATTTCCATCAAAACGGTTTAATCCTTTCTCCGTCGCAAACCACATAAAGCCATCTTTGTCTTGAGTAATAGACCTTATAGTATTATTTGAAATATTATCTCGGAGATCAATTTTCTTTATTAATCCGGCTTGTGTTAATGTGTTAAAAAGAAGAAAAAATAATAGTAAATAATTGTTTTTGGCTGTCATAACTTAATATAGTTTACATGTGTGCAAATCTACTAATAATAGTTATATTTTCTTTTAGTTTGTACTATAACTGATATTGTCAATATGTTTTCTGATTAAAACAATTATTTTTGAAACTAATGATTTGTGTTTTTACTTCATCATAATTCCTGATAATATATAATCATTCTATTTTCTGTATAGAGTTATTAGTTGTATCCTATTATAATGATTTGTAATTGATAAAATTTAAAAGATAAATAATTAAATCTTACCAATGTCGTATTTTTCTCCCTTTTTGATCTTTCATTAGCTTTGAAAAATAACCGAAAAATTATTTTTGCATGGTAAACTATGCTTAATGCATAATACTCTTTTTTCAAAAAGAAAATAACATTAACACACAATTCATTTAGACACATTTGCTATTAACACAAAGAAGTAACACATTAAAACAGAATATCTGATATTTAAAAGATTGTTAAAATTTAATTTCTTGTTGGTAATGCGATTGCAAATAAAGTCTGTGAAATGACTTAGTCATTTTTTAATAAACTACATAATGTCAGATTTAATTTTAAAACAAACTATCATGAAAAGATCCTTATTTATAGGAGGAATGTTTTTGATTGGATTGAACATGAATGGTCAATCTCCCGATCTGGTAATAAAGAAAGAACTTTCGAGTTCTCTTATTACTACACCTCGAACCTTTGTCGAGGCTAACGGAGTTGATACAATCATGCTTCCTTTAAATCATAAGGGAGATTTTACTCTTGAAGTAACAGCTCAGGTTAATAGTGCGGATGGCAGAGGTCTTGATATTGAAACACGAAAACAAGACGGGACAGGTTTTAGAACTTCTGTCTCTCCTTCAAAGATATATTGGGCTAATCCTATATCTAATCTAAAATCTTTATCATTTTCAACAAATGCAGAGCAGACTCTTCGTTATGCTGTGAAGGGAAATAATGTTTATGTTTATCAAAATGGAGTTTATATTTTTTCTAAAACATTAGAACCACTTAATGATATCGTAAATGATAAGGAGGTTACGCCAGAAGCAACATATGTGGCAGAAAATCTTATTAGTAACTGGGCCGGCCCAAAAGGAACAGGTTCAGGTGCGCCTACAGCTTACGGCTGGGATTCCAATTTGGGTAAAATTCCTTGGAACACAGCTAATGCAGGAGGTGGTGTAAGATATATGGATGTAAACTCAAATTCATCACCTAAACATATTCTTGATGCAGATAATTCTACTTACAACGGAAGAGTATTAATGTTAAGATGGGATAATAATGATTATGCTTCTGATGTTATAACTTATCCCGTTACTTTAAGTGCTAATATTTCTTACAGATTCTCTTATCTTTTTGAACTTTGGGCAAATGCGAGTGAAGGAAATATGACTGTAAGTATAAGTAAAGATAAAGAGGGAAAAAATATAATTGCATCAAAGACATCTTATTCTTCTGTAGCAAACCGTTTATATCTGAATTCACTTGATTTTACATCTGAAGAAGCGGGAGAATATTATCTTCTGTTTTCTGGTTCTTATGCTTTATTCGGTATTGCAGAACTTAGTCTTAATCAGTTTGCAATCTCCAACCATATAATAATTGGAAAGAACTACACATCTGGAGCTGTTGATATGAAAGTTTCTAATGTGAAATTGGATAAAGGTGGTGCTTATGCTCCTGAATTAACTAATACAGTCCTTGATATTGTTATTGAAAATGAGGTTTTAGTAATGGAGTCTGTTACTAACAAGAATATAACAATGAAAGATGGAGCAGAGCTTTATCTTACATCAGAAACTCCTTTGATTAATAGTACTATTAATATGGTTTCTTCTGAATCATGGTTGTATTTTAATAATATTAAACCTTCGAATGTTACGGGCGCAAAATGGTTTTCAAATGTGACAATGAATGGTGCTGCTACTAAAAATAAGACTAACGCACGTATTTCTAACTATGTAAACGGAACAGCAATCAACGGATTAGGTCATCTTAATGCTAATGCTGCCATAACAGTTTATACTGAGCCTAATTTTGGCGGAGAGTCTCGTACTTTCGCAGCAAGCACTTATTATAAAGATCTTGGTAAATTTGATAATAATATCAAATCTTTCATTGTAAAAAAAGGATACTCTGTAACTTTTGCCAATAACTCTGATGGTACAGGTTATAGCCGTCATTATATTGCTGATGAAGAGGATCTAAAAGTTTCATCAATGCCTAATGGTTTAGAGTTCGTTTCTTTTGTAAGATCATTCTATTGGAACTGGGTAGGTAAAAAAGGATGGTGTGGAAACGACAAAAATGTGCTTAACATAACAAATGTAAGTTGGTTCTATGATTGGGATGCCGGTACATCTTCAACTATTGACACTGAATATACTCCAATGAGACATAACGCAGGTTGGGCTGCTTGGTCGACTATTAATGGACGAAATGACGCTTCTCATGTGTTAGGATTTAATGAGCCTGAACGTGAAGATCAAGCTAATATTTCAGTTCAAACAGCAATTAATCAATGGCCTGAATTATTCAAGTCAGGATTAAGAATCGGTTCTCCTGCACCTTCTCATACAGGAGTGGCTTGGTTAAGCGAATTTATGAAATGTGCAGACAGTTTGAATTATCGTGTCGATTTCCTTGCTGTTCACTGTTATGAAGGTGGTCAATCTCCGGCAAACTGGGCTTCGAGAGTGTTGAACTTCTCAAATACTTATGCTAATCGTCCGGTATGGATCACTGAAATGAATAACGGTGCTAACTGGACAACAGAATGGTGGCCTGATAATCAGGATGAACAGTTCGAAAAACAGAGAACTGAATTAAAAGCTATTTTTAATGCTCTTGATGCATCTCCTGTAACAGAAAGATATGCCTTTTATAACTGGGTGCAAGATAAGCGTGCTTGTGAAATCGGAGGGAAATTAACTCCTGCAGGAGAGATGTTTGCCGAACATAAATCTGTTAAAGCGTTTAATAGAGCGAAAGAGTATGTTCATACTTGGAAAATCGCTCCGCCATGGATCACTTCAGCTTCTCAATCGACTGATTATAAAAAATTCAATATGTCTTGGTATGATCATAATGGGGAGACCGGACTATATTATACTGTTGAAAGAAAAATAGGAACCGGTTCATATGCGGTTATCGATACTCTTTATGCAGGTAAGGATTATTCTTACGGTGGAACTGTCAATTATTCTACTCCGACTCCTTCTGCTACTGCACAGTACAGAGTAAGAGCTCGTAGTTATAAATATACTAACTCTGCATATTCTCGTATACGTACTCTTACTTTAGATGCAGCAATAGCTGCTCCTAAAAATCTTACAGCTGAGGCTATGGGAACATCAATCGTAGAATTGAAATGGGATGCTGTTGCAGGTGCTAAATTCTATACTTTGAAACGTTCTTTGACTGAGGATGGTCCTTATACTAATGTAAGATCTAATTTTACTGATAATTTCTATACAGATAAATCTCTAAAAGAAAAGACTACTTATTATTATAAAGTTTCAGCTTCAAACAATCGTGGAGAAACAGAAGATTCAGAAGTTATTTCTGTTGAAACTAAACTTCTTGTTAAACCTGAGAATATCACAGGACTAACAGTTTCGGCAGGTGATGCAAAAGTGTCATTTACATGGGATCATATGTATGATACAAAATTCAGAATATATCGTGCGGATCTTAATACAGAAGAGTTCTTTATATATGCTGAAGATATTACTTCTAATAGATATGTCAATTCTTTATTGAAGAATGGCGAAACTTACTATTATAAAATTGAGGCTTACAATGCATTAGGAAACTATATTTATCCTGAGATATTTAAAGTAACTCCGCGTAGTGGTCAACATGCTTACTTCAGTTTTGATGAAAATGAAGAAACTCTTGCTCGTGACTCATGGGGTGCATACAATGGTACTTTGTTCAATAATGTTGAGTGGGCTGAAGGAAAACATGATAGTGGTATTTCTCTAAGTTCAGGTCGCAGATCACATCTTCAGTTAGCTCCGGGTATTGTAAGTGACTTAAGTGCGTTTACTATCTCAACATGGGTAAACTTTACAATGGCTAATGCTAATTCTAGAATCTTTGATTTCGGAAATTCTGAAACTTCGTACATGATGCTTTCTCCAAAAGTTGGTAATAATATTCGTTATACTATTACTACAGGATCTGCAATATTTATTGCCGAAACTCCATATACTTTCAATACCGGAGAATGGGCTTATGTAACGATTACTCAGTCTGGTACAGCATTCAAGATATTTATCAACGGAGAGGAGAAGTTTTCAACAAATACTGCAACTGTAAAACCTTCAGATCTTGGAGAGACAGCTCTTAACTATCTTGGACGTTCTCAATCTTCAACTGATGCTTACTCTACATTCCTAATGGATGAGTTTAGAATCTATAATAAAGCTTTGTCAGCTGCTGAAATAGTTTCTATTATGGAGGAAAGCGTTTACTCTCTTTCTATGAGCTCGAGAACTAAAAAAATGGATGCCGGTAATACTGAGAGTTTGAACGTTACTATATTCCCTGATAATGCAAGTAATAAAAATATTATTTGGACTTCTAGCGACCCTGCAATTGCTTCGGTTGATAAAAACGGTTTAGTTTATGCTAAAACAGAAGGTACAGCTACAATTACTGCTACAAGTGAGCAGGGTGAAAAAACTGCTACTTGTCGTGTTACTGTATCAGGTAATATTGAAATGGGTATTGATGACATGAGTCTTGATGTTAATGTATATATACATAATAATAACCTTTATGTGAATACTCCGGTACAGGAGGTCGTAACTGTATTTACTACAGCAGGACAACAGATTGCAAGAAAAGAAAAACAAGCTGATCTTGATATGTTGGAACTTCCTATCGCCATCAAACAGATCCTTATAATTAAAGGAAACTCCGGATGGGTTAAGAAAATAGTATATTAATACTTATCTGATAAATTAAAAAAAGAGCAGTCTGATGATTATATCAGATTGCTCTTTTTTTGCTATATGATTAAAAATATAAAAAATAAATAAAACTATTATATTTGTGCAATCCTATGCACAAATCTTTAAATTGATTAATATAACACCTTTTTTGAAGAATCATTTACCCTGAAAATTAATATTTATTATAATATTTGTGATATTATCACCTTACTGATTAATACATTAAACAATATATACATTTTATGAAAAAGACAATTTTATTATTCTCGCTCGCATCCTTTATGGCTGCTGAGAGTAATGCACAAACTGATCTGAATTTTATCAAAATAGGAGAGACCAATCCTTCGGTTTCTGCCTATGTCTTCGGAACCGGAGAGCAACTTTCAGGTCAACAGTTTCAAACCGAGGGTATCACTACCTATAAAGGATACCAATACACTGTTTATTATAATATAACTCGCAATGTATGTATTGCAAGAAGAAAACTTCCTGTAGGAAATTGGGAAGAGGTAGTTCTTCCATATAAAAATAGTGTGGATGATGCTCATAATACTATAAGTATGGGTATCTGTGCCAATGACGGATCAATCCATCTCTCTTATGATCATCATAATGATAAGCTTCATTATAGCTATTCGATAGCAGGATCAGCCAATGATCCGGATAATATGCCTTGGGAAGCATCCAGCTTCTGTGCTACAACAGATATTATGGATAAAGCTGTTGAAAATGTAACATATCCTCGCTTTATCTCCAAGCCTGACGGTAATCTTATATTTGAATGCCGATTCAGATGGAGCGGATGGGGTGACAGCTATTTAAGAGAATATGACGGTAATACTAAAAAATGGTCACTTGTGGGTCGTTATGTACAAGGAGAAGATGTTTTGCCTACCTCTTGTGCCTACATCAATGGCATGACATACGACAATACAGGGAAACTTCATATTACTTGGTGCTGGCGTGATGATTACGGCGGTGGAACCAATCATGACTTCTCTTATGCATATAGTGAAGATCACGGTCGCACATGGAAAGATAATAATGGGGATATCCAGGGTTATACAGAGCTTATGGACCCTGTTGAGAGTTTGGCTACCGGGACTTGTCTTGGTAAAACAAAAAAATCATTGATAATTGAAGCAATCCCTTATAATAAAGGATATATCAATCAGGAAACACAATCGGTTGATAGTAAAGGTCGTATTCATGCTGTCAATTCTCATATTCCGGGAACTGCAACCGATTCAAATTGGGGTAGTTCAAGAAAAGCTGCACGCCTACATCATCGTTTCAGAGAAGCAGATGGAACATGGAAAACTGTACAAGTAAAGAAGAACGGAGAGTTGGTAAACTCATATTGTCGTGTAAATCTATCTTTTGATGCCTTTGATAATGCTTTTGTCGTAGCAAATGGTGCCGAAATATATACTGCAAGTTCAAGTAACGGTTACGATGACTGGGGTTTAATGAGCGACACGGATAATGGAAGATTTTTATCCGAACCTCTTGTTGACAGAGCTCTATTAAAATCTGAAGGTATATTGTCATTTGTTTATCTTGGAGCAGACAATAAAATAACTGTTATCGATTATCTTCTTGATAATCCTAATATACCGAACGGAGAGGGTCTAAAAGTGGAATATTTCTCTGATAACAATTTTTCTGATCTAATCGCCGGAGCTTCGGACTCTAAAGTTTCAAAAGAAAATATCCCGTCAAGTGCAAAAAGCGCGAGATGGAGCGGTACTTTTGAAACATCTTATGCCGAAAATTACACTTTGTATATTAATACAAATAAAGAGGCTGTTGTGTATATTGATGGTGTGAAAGTATTGCTTACAAAGAATTCTGATAGTTCAAAAGAGTATTCATTTAACTTCTCTAATATCCCTTCTCATAAACATAATATCGTAATTGAATCACAAGTAGAAGGACTTAATGATATCTCTTTATCTTGGGAATCAAAAAGTGTGACAAAACAGATAATTCCTGTTAACTCATTATATTCTGTAAGCTCATTCGAAAATATTGAAGCAGAACAAGAAAAAGAACCTGAACTTACAAGAAAAGCAGAGCTTGATGTAATGCTTTCAGGTGCTCAAAACATAACAGATAAGACAACTATTACATTCCCATCATTCAATCCTCAGGGAGATTACAGTCTTGAAATTCAAGGACAGATAATCTCTTCTGATGGTGACGGACTAATAATCGAAGGTCGTGATAATAAAGGAAAAGGTTTGAGAATCTCTATTGATGAAACAAGTATCAAATGGAAAGCGCCTTATTCTTCATCAAGATTGTTGAATTTAGCGGATAACTCTCAATTGAATAGATATCGTATTGCTGTTAAAGGTTCAAAAGCATACATATATATAAATGAAGATTATTGTGCTTCATCTGATCTGGTTGAGATTGGAAATATTAATGATGCGGGAGAAGAGATAAAACAAATTCCTGAAAGTTCCGATTGCGAATTGCTTTGGGCAGGTGCAAATAATAAGGGAACAGGCAAACCAACTGACTATGGTTGGGATAATGCACTTACTCTTTCTGCATGGAATACAGCTAACGGAGGTTCGGGAGTAAGATATCTTGATGTAACAGACGGTCATACTTATGAAGGCTCAAATTATAAAGGTCGTTTATTGACACTACGTTGGGACGGCTCCTATGGCACTTACAGTTATCCTGTAACACTGGATGCGAATTCAGTATATGAATTCTCTATGCTATATGAGTGGTGGAACAATGGTTCTCCAAGCTCAATTGTTGTTGGTCTTAGTTCTTCTAAAAGTGAGAATGATATGATTAATGTAAAATCATTCCCAATAAGTACAAGAAATAATCTTCATAAAGCTGTTTTCAACTTTACATCTAATGAAGCAGGTACTTATTATCTGATTTTTAACGGTCAGAGTGGAGCAATGTATGGCATCGGTGAACTTGAATTGAAGAAACATTCTTATCAATCACAATTCTCTGTATCCAAACTTAGCGTAGGAGCTTCCGATATTAGAATTTCTAAAATAAGTTATGAAAATGGAGCATATGCTCCCGGTACATATAAACCTGAATCAGAATTGGAGGAAAAGAAGATTTTGACAACTACTTTATCTCAAAATACCTCAATTACAGGATTGTCAGGAAGTAAAGATATTGTTCTTTATCCTTTAGAAGTAACAGGCGACTATTCTCTTGAAATTGCTGCTACTGTTGCAAATGCAGAGGGAAGAGGTATGGATTTTGAAGTGAAAGAAGCTGATGGAACAGGATTCAGAACATCAATCAATGATAAAGAGTTTTTGTTCTCTTCCCCATTTGCTCAAAGCCAGATCATTAGTTCTTCAGATTATAATGAACAGATAATTCGTTATGCAGTTAAAGATGAAAAAGTATATGTTTACCGAAATGGTAAGTTTGTAAGATCTTTCTCTAAACAGAATATCGGAAATATGAATGATGCCGGAACATCGGAAATTATGATTGCCGGAAAAGAATATGTATCCTCTTCAGAAAACTTAATAGTAAATCCTGACTTTAAGAATACTGCGGATAACGGAGCGCCTACAGGCTGGACAAGTAACGGAACTCTTGGATCTTCTCCAAATGCCAGAGTACAGCTTAAATCAAGTACAACTGAACTTTCAGCTTATCCCGATGGAACTAAAGCATTTGTAATTCGTTTTGACGGATCTTATCAATGGTTCTCAAATAAAGTTACTCTTAAAGCTGATACATGGTATGAATATTCATTCGATCTTATTGGTTGGGGAACGAATACTAATAGAACGTTAGATCTAAAAGTTTCAACTTTGGCAGCCGGATCAGGAGATGTGATAGCATCCGCACAACTTACTACTCCTTCAGCCGGAGCAGCAGTAGAGAGAGCTGGTATAAGGTTCAAAACAAATGCTGCAGGAGATTATTATATCTCTTATATTAAAAACGGAACGTTAGCAGGTTTAGTGGGATTGACTGATCTTTCTCTTGTTGAAAAGCAAACGGAACTACTTATAGGTAAAAACTATACTTCAGGTTCAGCTGCTATAAATGTAAGATATCTATCTGTCGATAACCAAGGAGCTTATGCACCATCTGAAATATTAACAAATATATCAGTGAATGATATGAGCGATAATGATATCTCGATTATTAGTTCAAAATCTGAAATCTCAATACTTTCAAATAGCAATATCGCTAAATTTATTGTTAATGATCTTTCAGGAAGACAGGTTATATATAAAGAAAATTGCGGACAATCATTTAATGCTGAATTAACATCCGGAATATATATCGTAACTGTTGTGTCAGATAATAATCAAATGATTAAAAAGATTATGATCCCATAATCTATTGTCATAAAGCGAAACTAATCTTTCAAAAATAGATATCGGTTTTCATTACTTCGTCAATAAGTGATTTTGATGATTAATGAAAATCGATATTTTTTATTCTATTTTTCTTAAAATAGATCAAATAGGGATAATTGTTTCATCCTTTTGATATTCCTCTTTTTTGAACTATGAGTAATCTATTGTTATATATGCCCGATTAAATTTGCAATATTGAAAAATCACAAAATCACAAATTTAGTAATACCATTTCTTATAATTGAAATCATAAATTATTAACCTCAAATACAATATAGAATGAAAAATTTTACTCCAAAATTAATTAGTTTATGTTCGTTAAGTCTTTTGACTTTCTCAATGTCGGGTCAGGAATTTAAAGACAGAACAGATTTAATCATAAATCCGGATTTTGAACAAAATCCTACAATGTCAATAGGCGGCAGTCAGCCGAATGACGGAGTTATGTATTCAGTAACTGGATGGAAAAGTTATGAAGAAAAGACATATTATAAAGTCTTTACTTTGCCATATTCTACAAATACAGGAGCTTTAGGTGTTGCCTCTCCTGATAATAACAGTTCGGTTTTAGAGAATAATGATTATTTATTGGGTATCAAGTTACACTGGTGTCCAAATGCGGAGATTTCAGTTCAACAAACTGTTACTTTGCCACAGGGAAAATATAAATTATCATGGGATTCATATGTTTCACAAACTACAGCCGGTGCTGAGTCAAGATGTGGTGTAATAATAGACGGTCAGGGAAGTTATAAACCTTTAGCAACCAATATTGGTGAATGGTATAATCCGGAAATTGAATTTGTCGCAACTGAAGAGAAAAATATAACAATTAAATTCGGGTACTATAAAACCCAAAATACCGGAGGAGGAGCTTCTCCCGTATTATTGATCGATAACTTAAAACTTCTTTCACTTGAAGCCTCAACAGAGGATTTGGCATCTAAAATAAGCGATATTGAGAATCTTTTAGTTGCAGGATCTCCCGGAGAATCTTTTTTGACTGCCTCTCTTAATAATGCAAAATCATTATTGACAAATGAATCTGCAACAGGTTTTGAACGCGTTTTGGAGATGGATAAACTTGATGCCGATCTTACAAAATACCAGAACAAAACAATTAGCAATATTAAACTTGACGAATCTGACTTTGTCGATTTCTCTGCTGACAAAGCAATATATTATATAGTTCAGGACGAAGTATCTTTACCTTCATCTGTGTCAGCTATTATTGATGAATCATTCGGTGCATCTTATCAGGTTGAAAATATAGGAAATGAGTTTAATATTACTGTAACAGCAGGCGACGGATCTACTTTGCAATATGTTATCAAATTTGTTGAAAACAAAATGGCAGCTTGGGATGCTCAATCAAAACCAAATGATTCAGGATGGTATTGCACTGACGAAACAGTAAACTGGGCTGAACCGGGAAGCGGTAATGATTATCAATTTAGAGATAACCTTGCTCTTGGTGGTATCAGCATTGGTCGTGCATTTATACATCCTCATAACAATGCATTATTTTCATTTCCTGTAACTCTTGAAGAAGGTAAAATATATGCGTTCGAATGTTCTTCGGCTAAAATGTCTGGCGACGGAACTCGCCCTGTAACATTTACAATTAATACGGCTCAAGATGGAAGTGGTGATGTTTTAGGATCAGATGATACACCTTCTGCTAAATGGGATCAATATACAAATCATTATTTTGAATTCTTAAGCTCAGAGGCTGCTCAATATTTTGCAACATGGCAAACACAAGACGGTGGCGGAAGTGACCGTAGTCTTGCTTACGGATTCAAAGTTTATGAGATAGCTGATGCAATAAAAATTGAATTCGAAACTTTCGGAGGAACAGAAATCGCAAACAAATATATCAGAAACGGAGAGGTTATCACATTAGGTGATGCTCCAATCAAAGAAAACCATAATTTATTAGGTTGGTACACTGATGCTGATTTCCAAAACGAATTTGATGCACAGTCTCCTATTACTGCCGATACAAAACTTTATGCAAAATGGGAAAGCTCGATTCCAAGCTCAATCGAAGATGTTGAATCTCAATCATTGTACTTAATTTCTGTAAAAGGTGGTGTGAAAGTAGTATCAAAAGCAGCTACACAGATCAGAGTAATCTCTATAATCGGTCAGGAAGTGGCTAAGGCAGATATTAAAGCGGGAGAATCATTTATCTCTCTGCCTACAGGTATTTACATAATAAATGGAAGTAAAGTCTCAGTAAAATAAATTATACCGTTATTGATTAATTAATGCAAATCATAATTTTTGCGTATTTTCAACTTTTGTAGCTTAAAAATCCTGTTGACCTCTCCGGTCAACGGGATTTATTTTTTAATACCTAACATCATAAATTAAAAGGATAAATTGATAAAAAGATATATTTAATGATGAAATAAGCGAACAATAATTATCGAAAGAGACTTATGTTTAGTAGTATTAATAATTGAGATATCTATAAAAATTGTATTTTTATGGAATTAAAATATAAATAGATGGTTTTCGATATTATTGTTTTGGCTCTTACAGCATTAGGACTCGTCACAGGTCTTATAAAAGGTCTTGTTAAAGAAGCATTAGGACTTATCGGCCTGATACTCTCTTTTCTTATTGCCAAACTTTTTGCGCCTTCCCTTTCCGAATATATGTTGACATTCGTCAAATGGGCTGAGCAGGTCAGGTATCTTGTCTCATGGATATTGATATTCATAGCAGTTGCCTTGATAACATCAATGCTTGCATATCTTATAACAAAAGCTGTTCAGGCTATTCAGTTAGGTTTCCTTAACCGATTACTTGGCGCCATTTTCGGTGCAATGAAATATATATTAATAGTAAGTCTTTTATTCAATCTTTATAACATAATAAACGAGTATGTCCCGCTACCCGGCGAAGATGAGAAAAAGAGTTCAAAATTATATGAGTTAACCACCGATTTTGCACCTATTCTTTATAATTCCGGAAAAGATGTGTTGAAAAATGATATGTTTATAAAGACCGACTCTATTGAGAATAATATAATAGAGAAGATCAAGAAAGAGAAATAGAAAAAGAGAATCAACGTTTCAGATAATAAATAAAAATGAAAGCTGTGAATAATCAAATATATTCACGGCTTTCATTTTTCTTTTTAAAACATAGAAGTTGTTTTTTTGTTATAATCTAAGCTAATGAACAATACAAAACAGTGTTAAAAGTCAGCTTTTTTTGTATTTTTGCCATATCACGGAAAGATTGTGAATATTGCCGATGTGAAATTGGAAAGTTATTAACAAAAGACATGTACGCATATTGCGAAGTGAGCATACATGGCTTTATATTTTTATAATATGGAGAATATCTTAGATGACGTTACCAAATCCGATTACAAATACGGATTTGTTACAGATATTGAGACAGATGTTATTCAGAAAGGTTTAAATGAGGATGTTATCAGGCTTATTTCATCAAAGAAAGAGGAACCTGAATGGCTGCTTGAGTACCGTCTGAAAGCATATAAATATTGGCTTACTCTCGATGTGCCAACTTGGGCGCATTTGACTATACCTCCGATTGACTTTCAGGAAATAAGCTATTACGCTGCTCCTAAAAAGAAAGAGGGCCCAAAATCGATGGACGAAGTTGATCCCGAACTCGTAAAAACATTCAACAAACTTGGTATTCCACTTGAGGAGCAGATGATGCTTTCGGGTATGGCAGTTGATGCAGTAATGGACTCTGTGTCGGTAAAGACAACTTTTAAAGAGAAGCTTGCCGAACTTGGTATCATATTTTGTTCTTTTAGCGAGGCTGTAAAAGATTACCCTGATCTTGTTAAGAAGTATCTTGGTAGCGTGGTTCCTTATCGCGACAACTATTATGCGGCTCTGAATACTGCGGTTTTCTCTGACGGATCATTCGTTTATATTCCAAAAGGTGTAAGATGCCCAATGGAGTTATCAACATATTTCAGAATCAATGCGGCAAACACCGGTCAGTTTGAAAGAACTCTTATTGTTGCCGACGATGATTCGTACGTAAGTTATCTTGAAGGGTGTACCGCACCGATGAGAGATGAGAATCAGCTTCACGCTGCAATCGTTGAGATTTATCTTCACGACAGAGCTGAGGTGAAATATTCTACAGTTCAGAACTGGTATCCCGGAGATAAAGAGGGAAAAGGTGGGATTTATAACTTCGTAACAAAGCGAGCACTTTGTAAAGGCGATTTCTCTAAAATTTCATGGACTCAGGTTGAGACAGGCTCTGCCGTTACATGGAAATATCCTTCTTGTATTCTTGCAGGCGATAACTCTATCGGTGAATTTTATTCAGTAGCGGTTACAAACAACTATCAACAAGCTGATACGGGTACTAAGATGATTCATCTTGGAAGAAATACTAAAAGTACTATCGTTTCTAAAGGAATATCGGCAGGAAAGAGCCAAAATAGCTACCGCGGACTTGTAAAAGTGGCGGCAAAGGCTGAAAACTCAAGAAACTATACTCAATGTGATTCTCTTCTTCTTAGTTCGGAGTGCGGGGCACATACTTTCCCGTTAATGGATATAGGAAACAGCAGCTCCATTATTGAGCATGAAGCAACAACCTCAAAAATCAGCGAAAGCCAGATCTTCTATTGCAACCAAAGAGGTATTCCCACAGAAGAAGCGGTAAGTCTTATCGTAAACGGATATGCCAAAGAGGTTGTCAATAAATTGCCAATGGAATTTGCCGTTGAGGCGCAAAAACTACTTTCAATTTCGCTTGAAGGTTCAGTCGGTTAAATTGTCAAAAAATTAAATTCAGATTAAAGATGTTAGAAATAAAAAATCTTCATGCCAATATAAATGGTAAAGAAATATTGAAAGGAGTAAACCTGACAGTAAAGCCGGGTGAAGTTCATGCTATCATGGGGCCTAACGGTGCCGGAAAGAGTACTCTTTCGTCTGTTCTTGCCGGAAATCCCGCTTTTGGTGTAACCGAAGGTGAGGTAACATTCAACGGTAAGAATCTTCTTGCTATGCCACCCGAACAACGTTCTTGGGAGGGTATTTTCCTTGGATTCCAATATCCTGTTGAGATTCCTGGTGTAAGTATGGTAAATTTCATGCGTGCAGCAGTAAACGAACACCGTAAATATAAAGGTGAAGAGCCTATATCTGCATCCGACTTTCTTCGTTTGATGAGAGAAAAAAGAGAAGTTGTAGAGCTTGATAATAAACTTGCCAACCGCTCTGTAAACGAAGGCTTTTCCGGAGGTGAAAAGAAAAGAAACGAGATATTCCAGATGGCAATGCTTGAACCGAAACTTGCCATTCTTGATGAGACTGACTCTGGTCTTGATATTGATGCGCTTAGAATTGTGTCGGAAGGTGTCAATAAATTGAAGTCAGAAGATAATGCCACTATTGTTATCACTCACTACCAGAGACTTCTTGATTATATCAAACCTGAATTCATTCACGTGCTATATAAAGGTAAGATAGTGAAATCGGGCGGACCGGAACTTGCTCTTGAACTTGAAGAGAGAGGTTACGACTGGATTAAGAAAGAGCTTGGAGAATAGTTCTCCTTTATGGTTTAACTATCCGATTGATATCACTTTGCCGTGATGTCGATAGTAAAAAATTAAATATATGACAGTAGTAAAACAATATACCGATCTTTATCAGCAGGCCAAAGGTCTGATAGATAAACATTCGGCACATATACTTAACGAGAATAGAGAAGCGGCTTATACCCTTTTAAAGGCGACGGGACTACCATCTACTTCATGTCAGGATTATGCTCACACAGATCTCCATGCAATGTTTGCTCCCGACTACGGTCTTAATCTAAACAGAGTCGAGATTCCGGTAAATCCTTATGAAGTATTTTCATGCGACGTTCCAAATCTAAGCACGAATCTTTATTTTCTTGTAAACGATTCTTTTTACTCTAAACAGGGACCTGCCAAAAATCAAGAGGAAGATATATTTATCGGAAGTCTTATTGATTTTGCAGCTAAATATCCGCTTATTGCAGGCAAATATTATAACAAACAGGCCGGTAAGCGACAAGACGGGACAGTGGCAATGAACACAATGTTTGCTCAGGACGGTTTTGTACTATATGTCCCAAAAGGTAAAGTGCTTGAAAAACCTGTACAGCTTATCAATTATATGGTTAGCGAAACAGATTTGATGGTTAACAGAAGAATACTTATAATTCTTGAAGAGAATACAGAGGCTAAACTTCTTGTATGTGATCATGCTCTCAACGATGCAAATTATCTTATCAATCAAGTAGCAGAGATTTTTATAGCTGAAAATGCAAGATTCGATTACTATGAACTTGAAGAGAACACTCGTAAAACAAATAAGGTGTCTTCAACTTTTTTGAATCAAAAAGCAAACTCTAATGCGGTTGTTAACGGTGTTTCGCTTACCAACGGTGTAACAAGAAATAATATATTTGTCACATTCAAAGGTGAGGGTGCCGAAAATCATCTTTCGGGTATTGTTATTGCCGACGGTAATCAGAAAGTTGATAATTTCACTAATATTGATCATGCAGTACCTCATTGCCATAGTAATGAACTATTCAAATATGTTCTTAACGATGAGGCGGAATGTGCGTTTGCCGGTAGAATTCATGTTCGTCAGGGAGCTGATAAAACTGAAGCATATCAAAGTAATAAAAATCTTTGTGCTACAGATACAGTGAAAATGTTTACCCGACCGGAACTTGAGATATATGCCGACGATGTTAAATGTAGTCATGGCGCCACAGTCGGGCAGCTTGATCAACAAGCTCTTTTCTATCTTCGTTCAAGAGGTATATCGGAGCAGGAAGCAAGACTTCTTTTGATGTATGCGTTCTCTGCCGATGTGCTTGAAATGATACGTCTTGAACCTCTTAAAGAGCGACTTCGTATGTTAATAGAAAAGCGTTTCAAAGGTGAGCTCTCAAGATGTCGCGGTTGCGCTATTCATGGCAATGCCCCTTCAGAATGTTGATTCTTATAAATCACTATATTAACCCGTCTTTTTTAAGGCGGGTTTTTTTATGCTTTGCTAAAAAGGAAGAATTTTAGATAATCAATTAGTCAAATAAATTTTCCCAAAATGGTTTTTGATGCTCTTAACTAGTTATCAACTGATAACTAGCAAGGAATCAACTGATAACTCGCAAGTTATCAGTTGATAAGTAGCAAAGAGCAGCAAAATGACTTTAGTGCTTTTTCGAAAAAGGAAAGCGGAGCTTATAAGTCTTGGGTATTAAATAAATAATGACCTTATAAGACTAATAATCAGAGCCTGATTTTTATATGGCTATTGAAAAATATATAGTTAAATTACAGTTTTATGGTTTACAAACAAACTATTTATAGTATTTTTGTAAACCAAAAAGATTTAGATGATGGAACAGATATTAGCTCAAAGATTAAAATCAGCCAGACTTATGAAAGGCTTTTCAATGGACGTTTTATGTGAACGTATGGGGAATATAGTATCTAAACAATCCATATCTAAATATGAAAAGGGTAAGATGATGCCTGACAGCACTATCCTTATTGCCTTATCAAATGCATTGGAGGTTTCTATTGATTATTTTTTCAGACCATACAAATTAGAATTTACTGAAGTAGAATTTAGAAAAAAGAGCAAATTAGGAACTCTTAAAATACAAAGCATCAATGAGCATGTTATAGACAATATTGAAAGGTATTTCGAAATAGAAGAGATATTGGAAGTCAATAATGATTTCAATATTGATTTCTCAAATATTATAGTACAATCATCAACCGATGTGAAAAATCAAGCTAAACGACTAAGAGACTTATGGAACTTAGGCGATGATGGTATAAGTAAAGTAGTGTCTGTTCTTGAAGAAAATAATATAAAGGTGATTGAGATAGATGCTTCTGAAGATTTTGATGGTTTAAGTGGATTCATAAATGAAAAAAAACCTATCATTGTTCTTAACAAAAATTTCTCGCCTGAAAGACTGCGATTTACTGCTTTTCATGAACTTGGACATTTACTTTTAAGCTTCGATGAAATTTTTTCTCAAAAAGAGATAGAAAATTTTTGTAATCAATTCGCAAATGAAATGCTAATACCAAGCAAACAATTTATCAAATTGATAGGAGCCTCACGTAAAGAGATCTCATTGCAAGAATTAATTCCTATTCAAAAACAATTTGGTATTTCCATAGATGCTTTGATGTATAAAGCGAAAGAGCTTAATATTATAACTGATAATAGATATAAAGGTTATTGCATTAAAAAGAATCAATATCCACAATTAAAGGAACAAGCCTCTCTTAGTAGATTTCCCAAAGAAACTTCAGATCGATTTATTGCTTTAGTTTTCAGGGCAATGTCAGATGAAATTATATCAATCTCAAAAGCTGCTTCACTGTTGTGTAAATCTATTAGTGAAGTAAGATCTGAAATAAATTACATCTGATATGGAAACGGTTGTAGTTAATGATACAAATATCTTTATTGATCTATTGTCTATTGAGTTATTAGATGATTTTTTTAACTTGCCTATCTCTATTCATACTAATGATTTTATCATCAATGAATTAATAGTGTCAGATCAGCGAGAAAAAGTTTTGTATTATGCTCCCGAACGTTTATATATTAAAAAATATACTCCTATAGAGATTGCTGAAATAGTCACTTTTCGTTCAAGCTGTGAAAATAACGTTTCATTTGAAGATTGTTCTGTATGGCTTTATGCTAAACTAAATTCGTATAGGCTACTTACGGGTGATGGAAAGCTAAGAAAGTCTGCAAGTGCATCGGCCACTATTGTCAGTGGAATTCTATATGTTTTTGATATGCTTATTGAATGCAAAATAATTTCACATACTAAAGGAGTAGAGAAATTGATAGAACTAACCAAAGTAAATAAACGACTTCCATCAGAAGAAATAAAAAAGCGACTGGCTAAATGGAAGCAAGTCGCTGATAGAAAAGAGATAGAATGCTTATAAAGCAAGCTGATCAAGAAACTTTACATATAAAGTAATAGCTTCTCTTATCTCCTCTTCATATATAAATTCATCAGCTGTATGTGATCTTGAGGAATCGCCGGGACCAATTTTTACTGTAGGGAAGTTCATCAATGCCTGATCTGAAAGAGTAGGTGACCCGAAACTTTCATATCCCATAAGAATAGCCCTTTTTACAAAAGGATGACTGTCTTGAATAGATGATGAGTTTAGTCTGAAAGAGCGTTCTTTAAGTTCGCATACTTTAGACCCTTTTTCATTGTTTAAATTCTCCACAGCATCACGCAACTGATTGAAGGCTTCGATGTTGCTGTAGCATTCATTAGTTCTTACATCAACAACAAATGTACATCTGTCCGGAATAACGTTATGTTGAGAGCCTGCATTTATTTGAGTTAAGCTCACTTTAACAGGTCCCAATAATGGTGAAGTATGAGGAAATGTGAAATCTTTAATAAGGTTTATATAAGGAATAGCTTCATAAATTGCATTTACACCCTCATTTCTGGCAGCATGACCAGCCTTGCCAAACACCGTCCCGTCTATCACCATAAGTCCTTTTTCTGCAATGGCAGGTCGCATACCTGTTGGTTCGCCTACAACAGCAAAATCAATTTTAGGTAATGATTTAAGAGCAAGAGCAGCCCCGTTTTGACCGGATACTTCCTCTTCGGCAGAAGCAAGAAATAGTAGATTGTAAGGTTGAGGCTTTGATGATAAAAGCATATAAGCATGAAGAAGAGAAACGACTGATGCTCCGGCATCATTACTTCCAAGACCATATATCTTTCCATCAACAAAGGTTGGTTCGAATGGATTGAAAGTCCACCCGGCCGAATCTTTTACAGTATCAATATGTGAATTAAGAAGAATAGTAGGCTTTGAATCATTGAGATTCTCAAGACCCAAGATCAGATTGTTTTCTATTCTTTTTGGCGCCATTCCTGTTTCATTCATCCATGCCTCAAGCAAATCTGCAACATCTTTTTCATGTCGGCTGAAAGAGTTTATTTTTATCATATTACACAGTAAATCTTTTGCCGCATAATAAGCTATATCTGTATCTGTTATGTTGTTAATACTGTTCATTTTGTTAAATTTTACATTCGACAAAAGTAATATATTATTTGTTGTGAATTTATAAATGTTTATAGCTAAAGAAATCTCTTGCGAGATAATTGTTTAAGTCTTATGATACATAGTAAAGAATATGAAGTAGGTATAATAAAAGTTAAAACAATGTTATATAAATAAAAAAGACTTGATTTGCACAAAAAAACAAAAAATGAGCGGAAATATTATTGAAATATCAGAAAAAATACGAGATTTGCATATCTATAGAAGAAGACAGATTAATATTATCAAAATAAATATCCTCAAATAACGTTTTAAGACGTTTAGGAATTGAAAGATTAAATAAACTAACAGTATGAATATTACTCATTTGTCGAAGTTGGCTCAGGAGCAGGGAAAAAAACGAGCAGATCAGATCGTTTTTCGTCATCGCGATGATGAATCAAAAAAATGGATTCCCACAACCTGGAACGAATTTTCTCAAAAAGTCAGATCTTTGGCCAAAGCTCTTGCAGCTTTCGGAATCAAAGAGCACGACAGAGTCGCAACCTATACACAGAATAAGCCGGAAGGATTGATTGCGGATTTTGCCGCTTATGAAAATAGAGTAGTTGTTGTGCCTTTATATGCGACAAGTTCGATAGAACAAGTTGTATATATATTAAATGATTCTCAATCAAGAATCTTGTTTGTAGGTGAACAATTTCAGTATAATAATGCTTACGAGGCAAAGAAAAAATCATCAACACTTGAAAAAATAGTGATTTTTGATGATACTGTTATATTGAAACCAGAAGATAAAGACTCGGTTTTTCTGAAAGATTTTATCAAGACAGGTCAAACTCCGGAAAATGAAGCAATTGTAGAGAAGCGTATCTCGGAATCGTCATTCGCTGATATGGCAAATCTTATTTATACATCAGGAACGACAGGAGAACCAAAAGGAGTAATATTGAATCACTCAAATTACAGATTTGCGTTTGAAGCACATAAAAAAAGACTTGATATTGTAGAGGATGATACATCTATGTGTTTTCTTCCTTTGGCTCATGTATTTGAAAGAACCTGGACATATTTTTGCTTTGGTCAAAATATCAGAGTAGAAATTAATCTACGTCCGCAAGAGGTGCAACAGGCTCTAAAGGAGACAACCCCTTCACTATTGTGTGCTGTGCCACGTTTTTGGGAAAAAGTTTATACTGCAATAATTGATAAACAATCAAGAACCAAAGGTGTACTTCGCATGCTTATGGACAATGCAATTGAGACTGGTAGAAAGTATAATCTTGGATATAGAGTAAAAGGACTTAAGGCTCCATTAGGACTTTCGTTGAAATATAAATTTTATGATAAGCTTGTTTTATCTAAAATAAGATTTGTAGCCGGACTTTCGAGAGCTCATTTCTTCCCTTGTGCGGGAGCTGCGTTGTCGCAAAATATTTGTGAATTCCTTCATTCTATAGGGATTGAAATATATTATGGCTATGGGCTAACAGAAACAACTGCAACAGTAGGGTTCTTCAAAAAAGTGGGAATGGACTTTAAGACAATGGGGGTTCCTCTTGATGGTGTAACTGTGAAAATTGGTGAAAATAACGAGTTTCTTGTCAAAGGTGATAATGTAATGCAGGGATATTATAATAAACCTGAAGAAACAGCGAAGGCATTTACTGAAGACGGATGGTTCAGAACCGGAGATGCCGGATATCTGACAAAAGAGGGTGGACTTGTTTTCACTGAAAGAATTAAGGATTTGTTTAAAACAGTTAATGGTAAATATATTGCACCTCAGGCTTTGGAAACAAGACTGGGAGAGAGTACCTTTATCGAGCAAATAGCAGTTATTGGAGATCAAAGAAAATATGTGACGGCACTTATTGTTCCTGCTTATGATGTATTGAAGGAGTTTGCCAAAGAACACCATATAGAATATTCCGATATAAAAGACCTATTGAAAAACCAATCGATCGTTGATTTGTTTTCTCGTCAGATAGCTGAATTGCAATCAGAGTTTGCCGCATACGAGCAGGTTAAGAAATTTACATTATTGAATAATCCATTCTCTATGGAAACAGGAGAAATGACAAATACATTAAAGATAAAGCGATCTGTAGTAAATCAGAAATACGCAGATGTGATAGATTCGATGTATGAATAATATAAAAGGATAATCCGAGATAAAGCAGCTTTGATATACAATATATTGAAGCTGCTTTATTTTTTTATAATAACAAAAAACATAATTATTATGATTACAGCTGAACAATTGAAAGAAGTTCAGGAACGCGGGCTCGCGTTGAGGAGGTATCTTTGACGTCGACAATAAGTTGATTCAGATAGAAGAAGAAGAGTTGCGTACTCATGTTCCCGGTTTTTGGGAGGATAATAAAGCAGCTGAGGCTCAGATGAGAAAAATCAAAGAGCTAAAAAATTGGATTTCTGCATATAATGAGATTGCTTCGTCGATACAAGAGTTGGAACTTGCTTACGACTTTATAAAAGAGGAGCTTGTTTCGGAGGAGGAGCTTGATGCAGCTTATTCTACAACAGTTGAACTTATAGAGAATGCCGAGCTTAAGAATATGCTTCGAGCAGAAGAGGATCATCTTGGTTGTGTGTTAAAAATTAACGCAGGAGCGGGAGGTACGGAGAGTAACGATTGGGCATCAATGCTTATGCGTATGTATCTTCGTTATGCCGAATCGCACGGATATAAAGCTACAATTACCAATCTGCAAGAGGGAGATGAGGCTGGAATTAAAACAGTGACAATTCAGATTGAGGGTGATTTTGCTTACGGATATCTAAAAAGTGAAAATGGAGTTCATCGTCTTGTGCGAGTTTCCCCTTTTAATGCTCAGGGTAAACGTATGACCTCTTTCGTGTCGGTTTTCGTTATTCCGCTTGTTGATGATTCGATTGAGATCGTGATCAATCCCGGTGATATCACATGGGATACTTTCCGTTCGTCAGGTGCCGGTGGTCAGAATGTAAATAAGGTAGAAACAGGAGTTCGTCTTCACCACGCCCCAACCGGTATTGTGATTGAGAACACTGAAAGCCGTTCGCAGTTTGACAACAAGGATAATGCCCTTCGATTGCTTCGTTCTCAGCTTTATGAAATGGAGCTTGAAAAACGTCGTGCCGCACAGAAAGATATCGAGGCCGGAAAGAAAAAGATAGAATGGGGATCACAGATCCGTTCTTATGTATTTGATGACAGAAGAGTAAAGGATCACAGAACCGATTATCAAACATCAAATGTAAATTCAGTAATGGATGGTAATATTGATGCTTTTATTAAGGCATATCTGATGGAGTTTGCCGGGTTTACAAAAGAATAAAATAATCTTTCTGTTATAACAGGGATCATTGTAAGAGATACTCTTATAGTGATCCCTGTTTTTTATTAGTTGGCGAAGATTAATATTTGTGTGATAATGAGTTATTGTGTTATATTTACGTACGATTAGAAATACACAAGGATTCAAGAAAGTTTATCTTTCATAAAATGAAAGGATAAAAACAATTACAGAAACACAAATACATGAAAAAAACATCTTTTATGCTTGCCGGACTATCATTGTATATGTCGGCATTGACTATGAGTGCTCAGGTAGCACAGAAAGACACCACATTCCGCTCACACGGAAATCCCGTTTTCACCCATAAATATACCGCTGATCCTGCAGCTCTTGTGCATGATGGTAAATTTTATGTTTACGCAGGTCATGACGAAACTCCCGAAAACAGAGAACATTATTTATTGAATGAATGGCTCGTATTTTCAACAGAGGATATGGTAAACTGGACAGAGCATCCTGTGCCATTAAAAGTAAAGGATATTCCATGGGCAAAAGGTGAAGCATGGGCAGCCCAGGTAATAGAAAGAAATGGAAAATTCTATTGGTATGTAACTGCCGAACATAAAGATATCAAAGGGAAAGCAATAGGTGTTGCAGTTTCCGACTCTCCTATAGGACCTTTTACTTCTACTGATAAGGCTCTTATTACAAATGATATGACCACCGATTATACACGAATAAGTTGGGAAGATATCGATCCTACGGTATTTATAGATGATGATGGGCAGGCATATATGTTTTGGGGGAATACACAATGTTATTATATAAAACTAAAGGAAAATATGATTGAAACCGAAGGTGAAATTATTCCTGTTTTCCTTCCTAAATATACAGAAGCCCCATGGATTCATAAGAATAACGGTTGGTATTATCTTACTTATGCTTCAGGTTTTCCTGAAAAACTTGCTTATGCAATGAGTCGAAAGATTACCGGTCCATGGACTCCGATGGGAGAGATTTGTGGCGTAGCGGGTTATTCCAATACTATTCATCAGGCGATGGTAGAGTATAAAGGAGATTGGTATTTTGTCTATCATAATGGATCGATAAATGTAAATGGAGGTTTTAAAAATGCTAATGGCAAAAATATGGCAGGAAGCAGTTATCGTCGTTCTGTTTGTATCGATAAGTTTGAGCATAATCGCGACGGATCTATTAAGCCTATAACTATGACGTCAAAAGGGGTTCCGTCTCTTGAAGAAAAAGTGTCATGGGATTCTCCCAATACAATGAATGTGATGGTTCCGGGTTATTTTGCCGATCCTACAATGGTTTATGATGATAAAACAGATTCGTTTTATATGTATGCAACTTCAGACGGTAGAGGTATTGCTTATAGTCGAGATCCACATGTGGCTGTATCTTCCGATCTTTTAAATTGGGAATATAAACCGGTAAATCTTCCTGATTTTTATCCTGTATGTACTCCTGATAATCCTAATAAAAACAGATCCGGAGTTTGGGCTCCAACAGCATTTAAACACCCTTCTAACGGAAAATTTTATCTGGGTTATCAAGTTAATCTGGAATTTTATGTATTGGTAAGTGAATCACCATTAGGCCCATGGCGTAATGCAACATCCGACAATACGACAGAAGGAGCTCCGATATTGAAAAACCGACAGCAATGGGGACATGGAGATGCTTTTGATGCACAATTTTTTGTGGATAATGATGGAGAAGTATATATCACTTTTGGCGGACATAGAGGTGCCGGTATTATGAAAACGAAATTTGATGAGAACGGATTGATATATCCGGATAATGATGATCCTCGTTTTACTGATGGTAATGTCGTGAAATATAAGAGAATTACCGATCTGCCGGAATATATTGAAGGTTCTATGATGATGAATGTTGACGGAACATATTATTTGTCTTATAGCTGTTCTGCTTCTCAAAATTATAGAGTGCGTTACGCTACTGCAAAATCTCCTGTTGGTCCTTTCTATCCTGCCGCAGGTTGTATTGTTTCACGTGATGATGAGAATGATCTTTTGGGTCCGGGACATCATGAGATGTTTAAATATGAAAATGATTGGTATATTGTTTATCATCGTCAGCATTTTCCTATGGTTGATGCAAAACGTCAGGTTTGTATTGACAGGATATACTTTCATGATGGAGAAATAGTAAATAACGTACAAAGTCATAGTGGTATATCAAAAGCTACTGGAGCTTTGGAAAATCGTTATCAGGCAGCATTAGCTAAACAAAGACAACCAATATCTCTTGGAAAACCTGCCATTGCATCAAGTGTAAGTGATTATAAGGGAGGAACTGTTAGAAATGAAAAGTTTATTGCAATTCCGGAGTTCTATAAAGCAGATTATGTGGTCGATAATAATTTTGGTACAAGATGGCAGTCTGCCCAAGAAGTTGGTCAACCGGCATGGATAATAATTGACCTTGAAAAGGACATGAAGATATCCGATACAGAAGTATTTTTTGAATATACAATTTATCCATATAAATATTCAATAGAATATCTACCTGCTAAATCAGCTTTAAGTATTGAAGATGCTGCAAAGTCGAATGCATGGAAAGATTATGCAAAAGGTGAGAGTATATCTCCTGCAAGAAATAAGAAAAGTGTAAAAGCAAGATATATGAAATTGAATATACTTGATGCAAAAGATTTGCCAAAGGGAGAGGAGTATCGAGGTTGTGATGGTCAGGATTATGAGAACAGACCTTCTGTTTGGGAGTTTAGGATATATTGATTTGAGAAAAAAATCGGAAAATGATTTCCGAGAGGTATGTAGGAGATATATTTAAAATAATTTACAATTTAGAATCGGGATCAAATCAAAAGATTAGATCTCGATTCTTTGTGTATTTGCAATCTTTTGAGATGTTAATCTTTTAATTTGATATATTTTTAATAGAATCTGTATTAATATGATATTAAAAGGCAAATAATCATCAATTTCAAATAAATCTAAAATAAAGAGAATAATAAAAATTAATTTGTTATGTACAATTTATTATATATAAAAAAAAAAGAGTAGATTTGCATCGCAAAATGATGATAAAAATCGGCAAATAAGTCGATTGAAACTGAAAGAGGCAGTTAGTATTCTTAACGTTCGTAAAATATTAGAAGTCAAAAGTTTGCACAATTCATGGTTGCTTTCATTATGCAATAGCTCATGAAGAGATATATTGGAATAAATACAAACAAAAAATCGCGATTAAAAGCGGTATAATTCAAAACCCTTAAAAGTTTTAAAAAAATGATCAAAGTAGGTATTAATGGTTTCGGACGTATCGGACGTCTTGTATTCCGTGCTGCACAGTCTAAGAAAGACATTCAGATCGTAGGTATCAACGACCTTATCGACGTTGACTACATGGTTTACATGCTTAAGTATGATTCAGTTCATGGTAGATTTGATGGTGAAGTTTACGCAAAAGATGGTAATCTTGTTGTAAACGGTAACGTAATCCGTGTAACTGCAGAACGTAACCCGGCTGACCTTAAATGGGATGCAATCGGTGCTGAGTATGTTGTTGAATCAACAGGACTTTTCCTTTC
>CAMTOJ010000020.1 GCA_947074145.1 uncultured Bacteroidales bacterium | reverse complement strand
ATCTCTTTTAATTGTTCGATAGACTCATATTCGGCAAACCATTTAGCCTTAACATCAAGTCCGAATGTATTATGATCTTTTAATGAATAATTTTCTTTTATCAGCATATTAATCTCTTTAAATCCCGGTCAGGATATAATTATTATACGAACAAAGATAATAATTCTCTTTATGGGGAATTGTATTATATAATTTTCTTTTATTACATTTGGCACACTAACGTAGCATATTTCTATGAAAAGAATCTCGCAAAATATTAATAACAAAACTCTTGTGTTTTCACGCTGGAGCAGGAAAGCTTTTGCCTCTTTTTATAGTATTGGAAAATGTGTTATTATAGCAAAAGTGAAAAAGGAGATAGCAGATGCATCTCTTTCTAAAAATGTTAGTTGTTCTGATTATCCGGCTTATTCAAATTGCACACTATTAGCAATGCAAGAGCAAGATAACATTCCTCTTGAGGAGGATATATCACTGAACGAACTATTAATTGGCATATTTAAAATAAACATAGAAAAAAAGTCTTTCTCTTTCCCTGTGAACGAGAACAGATTCATTATATCAAAAAATCAAAATAAAGAGCAATTTCGCCTGATTCATTCTTAATGAATGAGAGGTGAAATTGCTCTTTATTTTTTTAATATCATCACATTATGATTGACAATTTAAAAGATAAAGTGCTTTCCGGAGGAAATATTACAATTGAGGAAGCTTTATATTTAACTACAGTTGACACAGATAAATTGTATGACACAACTGAAGAGATAACTCGTCATTTTATGAACGACAGTTTCGATATGTGCTCCATCATTAATGCTAAATCGGGACGTTGTTCTGAAGACTGCAAATGGTGCGCACAATCAGCTCATTATAAAACTAATGTAGAGGAATACTCTCTTGTAAACAAAGAAGAGTGTCTTCGTCATGCACGCCACAATCATTCGCAAGGGATTCACCGTTTTTCTCTTGTTACAAGCGGTAGAAAAATATCAAAAAAAGAGATCGATAAGGTTTGCGATATATATTCATATCTGAAAGATAATTCCAAAATCAGACTATGTGCTTCTCTTGGATTGATGGATGAAGATGATCTTCAAAAACTATATGATTCGGGGGTTAGACGCTATCATTGTAACCTTGAAACAGCACCCTCATATTTTGATAAACTATGTACTACCCATACACAGGAACAAAAAATAAATACTATAAAAAGTGCTCAAAAAGTTGGTATGAGTATCTGTTCGGGTGGAATTATCGGTATGGGAGAATCACAGGAACAAAGGATAGAATTGGCTTTTAAATTAAGAGAATTAGGAATAAAAAGTATCCCCGTTAATATTCTTTCCCCTATTAAAGGAACACCTCTTGAAAACCAGAAATCATTGGATGAAACAGAGATATTAAAAACTATAGCAATATATAGATTTGTTAATCCCGCTGCATATATACGTTTTTCAGGTGGAAGGGCGCAGCTTTCAAAAGAGGCTCAACTTCAGGCATTAAGAATTGGTGTTAACTCGGCTATCGTGGGTGATCTTTTAACTACAATTGGCAGTAAAGTGGCTGAGGACAAAATAATATTTGAAAAATCGGGGTATAATCTTAATGAAGTAAAAGATGAAGAATAATATAGATTTGGAATTTGATCGTAACCATATATGGCATCCTTATACATCAACAATAAATCCTCTTCCGGTTTTTCCCGTTAGTAAGGCATACGGGGTAACAATAGAACTTGAAGATGGCACAAAACTTATTGACGGAATGTCATCATGGTGGGCTGCAGTACATGGATATAACAATCCTGTAATCAACGAAGCTATTGAGAAACAGATAAAAAAGATGTCACACATTATGTTTGGCGGCTTGACTCATGAACCGGCTGTTGAATTGGCAAAAAAGATTCTTTCAATAGTTCCTAAAGGACTTGATAAAATATTCTATGCCGATTCAGGGTCAGTTTCGGTTGAAGTAGCCTTGAAAATGGCTGTACAATATTGGTTTTCAAAGGGAAAAACGGAAAAGACAAATTTCGTAACTATCAGAAACGGATATCATGGCGACACATGGAATGCTATGTCGGTTTGTGATCCTGTTACGGGAATGCATGAGATTTTCGGTTCCGCTTTACCTATCAGATATTTTATACCCTCACCTTCTTGCGGTTTTTATGATACATGGAATGAAGATGATATAATTCCTCTTGAAGATACACTGAAAAAGAGTGCCGATAAAATAGCAGGATTTATTCTTGAACCAATTGTACAAGGTGCAGGCGGAATGAGATTCTATAATCCTGAGTATCTAAAAAAGGCAGCTGAATTGTGTAAGAAATATGATGTGCTTCTGATTGTAGATGAGATAGCAACAGGATTTGGGAGAACGGGGAAACTATTTGCCAGCGAATATGCAGGAATAACTCCTGATATTATGTGTATCGGCAAGGCTCTTACGGCAGGTTATCTTACTATGGCTGCTACACTTGCCACAACAGAGGTTGCAACAAGTGTATGCAGCGGTACCCCGGGAGTGTTTATGCATGGACCAACCTTTATGGGTAATCCTCTATCTTGTGCAATTGCAGATGCTTCAATTTCTTTATTATTAAGTAGCAATTGGCAAGAAAAGGTCAGAAATATTGAATCTCGTTTGTTTGATGGGCTTGCTCCTGCAAAACAGTTTGATAATGTTGCTGATGTACGAATATTAGGAGCTATCGGTGTTATAGAGATGAAAGAAAATGTCAATATGGCAAAGATTCAACAAGAGTTTGTAAAAGAGGGTATCTGGGTGCGACCTTTTGGAAAATTGATATATGTCATGCCTCCGTTTATAATATCGGATGATGAATTGAGTTTTCTTATTACCAAACTTCTCAAAGTAACAAAAGAGCAATAATAAGATCAAAGAGCAAATCAATAATTTACAATTGTAAATACATAGTTTACATTTATAAATTCTTTTCATATAAATAATGAATCACATAATAAATAAACTTGAAGAGATAAAGAGATCCGGCAACCTAAGAGTATTAAAAGATATAGACACTATTCTGTCATCTTCAAATATGATTAATCTTGCATCAAACGATTATCTTGGGCTTAATGATGATATTGATCTGGCTAATGAGTTTTGGAACAAAGCAAACAACGATCATTCACGTTTATCTGCGGTGTCTTCACGACTGTTGACGGGCAATCATAATGAATATATCGCAATAGAATCTCTTCTTGAAAAATTATACAATAAGCCGGCTCTTTTCTTTGGTAGCGGTTATCATGCAAACTCGGGAGTTATTCCTGCTTTGTGTGACAAAAACACATTAATTCTTGCCGACAAATTATCTCATGCAAGCATGATTGACGGGATTAGATTATCTGAAGCTAAAAATATACGATTCAGACATAATGATTATGATCAACTTGAAAAATTGATACGACACAATCATAATCAATATAGTTCAATAGTAATAATCACCGAATCAATCTTTAGCATGGATGGCGATGAAGCTGATCTTGAAAGATTAGTGAAAATAAAGAAGAGTTATGATAATGTTTTTCTATATGTGGATGAAGCTCATGCTGTGGGGGTTAGAGGTAAGAAAGGATTAGGTTGTTGTGAAGAAAAAGAGCTTATTGCAGATATAGATATAATACTTTGCACATGCGGAAAGGCACTAGCTTCTACAGGAGCTTATATTATCTGTAATGATTATGTGAAAGAGTATCTTATAAATACATGCAGAACTTTAATATTTACAACTGCTCTTCCGGCTATTAATATTGCCTGGACAAGATATATTATTGAGAATTTATCAAAATTTGAAGATAAGAGAAGTTCTCTTTACGAGATTTCTAAATTGATTAACGATTTTCTCAGAAGCAAGAATATATCCCTTTTAGGATCATCACATATAATACCGATAGTAATAGGAGAAAGTGAAAAAGCTGTTATGGTTGCAGAAAAGATACAACAAGAGGGGTTCTTTGTCTTGCCGGTAAGACCTCCTACCGTGCCAAAAGGAACAGCAAGATTACGAATCTCTTTATCAGCATCACATAAAAAGGAAGATATCATAAGATTGATCTCGATATTGGAAAAATATGTGTGATAGTTTTCATTTAGTAATACAATAATATGCAAGGTAAATTCATATATAAAACAGAAAACAAGAATCTTATCATATTTTTCTCCGGTTGGGGCTCTGATTATCGTATAATTTCAATTGATGAATCTCATACCTATGAATCAGATATTTTCGTTGTTTGGGATTATACCGATCTAAATTATAAGATCCCCGATTTCTCAATGTACGATAGTATCTCTATTATAGCATGGTCATTCGGTGTTTGGAATGCAGATTTGATACTTTCTCAATCCTCTATCAATTACAAAAAAGTGATAGCAATCAATGGTACTTTGTTTCCCATAGATGATAATAAAGGTATTCCTGAATCTATATTTGCCGGAACTCTTGACACTCTCAATGAAGATAACCTGAATAGATTTTACAGACGTATGTGTGGTTCAAAGAGTAAATTCACAGAGTTTATCAACTGTCATAAACCGGAAAGAGATATTGAATCTTTAAGACAAGAACTGAAAGAAACAGGATTAAGATATACCTCAAATACTCATTTAAATTCTATTAAATGGGATAAGGCTATTATAGGAAAAAATGATAATATATTCCCATATAAGAATCAAATGAGTTCATGGAGTGAATATTGCCAAAACAATTTTATAGAGATTCAGGAAACAGAGGATTCACACTTTACCGAGTATCTATCTTCGGCGGAAAAATTAATTGCACTACTTAAATAAAATAAGTATATGGATAAAGAACTTATCTCTTTGAGATTTCATAAAACAAGGGAGTCATATCATAATATTGCAACTGTCCAGAAAGAGATTGTAAATAAGCTGATTGCCTATCTTACTGGTTATTATGAATCAACTCATCATAAACCGGAAAATGCGGATTTAAAGATATTGGAAATTGGATGCGGTAGCGGTTTTCTAAGTAAAAAACTGATTGAAACATTCGACATATCTAAAAGCAATTCTTCTGTAATATTCAATGATATTACAGATCGTTCTCCTAAAGTTGATGAATATATCTCGCAGATAAATAACCATTGTGAATATGTAAAAGCTGACGCTGAAACATATGATTTTGGTACAGGTTTTGACGTAATAGCTTCATCTTCCGTGTTTCAATGGTTTAAAGATCAGGAACGTTTTTTCAGACGTTGCGACAAAATGTTGAAAAAGGACGGAATACTTATTTTCAGCTCTTTTTTGCCTGAAAATATGATTGAGATAAGAAAGACTCTTAATATTGGTCTTAATTATTATCAGGCATCGGAAATAAAGAGGATGCTCGGAGATAATTATAAAATTCATGTTTTAGAAAGAGAGATAATAAAACGTTATTTTGATACACCAACTGAGGTATTGAAACATATGAAAAAAACGGGTGTGAATGGAATTACAGAGTTTAGATGGACTCCTACCCGACTTTCAGAATTTAAAACCAATTATGAACAGGAATTCTCTGTAAACGGAAAGGTTTCACTTACCTATGCGCCTGTTTATATAATCGCTCAAAAAATAAATTAATAGTTTGAAGAATATGAAAAAAGGAACATATTTTATTTCCGGTATAGATACCAACGTGGGTAAAAGTTATGCCACCGGTGTACTGGCTCTAAATCTTAAAAATAAAGGGGTAAATGTTATTACTCAAAAAATGATACAAACAGGTAATGATGGTTTTTCAGAAGATATCGATCTTCATAGAAAGATTATGGGAAATGTAACATTTAAGGAGGATAAGGAGATGATTACCGCACCTGAGATCTTTACATATCCCTGCTCTCCCCATCTAGCGGCAAGAATAGACAATAGAGAGATCAGTTTAGAGAAAATTGAAAATGCAACAAAACAGCTTGAATCAAACTATGATATTGTGTTGCTTGAAGGTGCCGGTGGACTGATGGTTCCCGTTACGGAAGATTATCTCACAATTGATTATATCAAGAAACATGATTATCCTCTTATTTTTGTTACAAGTGGTAAATTAGGTAGTCTTAATCATACTTTATTGAACTTCAAAGTAATAAAGGATTATGGTGTCTCTCTTTATAAAGTGATCTATAATCTTTATCCTAAAACCGATTCTATAATAGAAGCCGACTCGCTTGAATACATAAAAAAAGTGCTGAAAAGAGATTTCCCTGATACTATTTTTGAGATATTGGATGAGGTGAAGGATTAAATCATTGAACTTTATCTTTTGTTTAAATCTCTACGGTATGAGGGAGTTATAAGGGAGGAATAAACAGGTGTATACATGAATGTATCCTTTGAAAAAGAAATAACACTGTGATATAATTTTATTTTGTAAACGGATTTAGTTATTAGTTCCTATTATTGTGAAACGTATTAGAGATTAAATTTAAAACTGTAAACTAATTTCAGCGAGAGTCAGGTTAAATTATCGACACCTTGCAAGGTGTCATTTATATTCAGACAAGGTTTAAACTTACACCTTGCAAGGTGTTTGTTCAAAACCTTCAAAGTTTCATAAAAACGGAATGAGGATATTAAAATTTCAGGATAGCTCTCCTTATACGATATTTGAAAGGATTTAAGAAACATCAAAGAACCACAAACTGATAAGTATACATACAAAAAAGACACAGAACTTCAAGTCTGTGTCTTTTACATAGATTTTATCATTATTAAAATATCAATTATCAATTAAAATTCTTATTGATTTTTTATTAATGGAATTCATAACCATCCAACTCCTCTGCATTTGGAAAAATAGTATCCCAAATTGTTTCTGACTCATTCTTGTTTACGAAATAAGATTTAAAACCTTTTCTTTCGGTATACCCCATTTCGTCACACCATTCTTTGTAGATGCTTTTTACATTAACATCTGTTTTTAACAGCTCTCTAAATTCCTCCTCTGCTGTTTTTAAATCATAATCGGATTCTGAAAATATATTTTCAAAGATATCCTGAATGTCTCTTTCCTTCATAAAGCAATAATGATTTAGACTTAAGTTTATACAATAATAATATTTCTCTTAGCACAATGGCAAATATAACATAATAAATCATTAAAACAATATTTATGACATATTTATAGGATATATAATATATATTATTTAGTTTCAAGCGATTCTTTAACATTTTCTATACCTTCCCCTGTTAATGCGGAAATCTCAAATATTTTTATATTTGGATTGATAGTCAGTATATTTTTAATAAGAGTTTCTATGTCAAATTTTAAGTAAGGCAGGAGGTCTATTTTGTTTATGATACAAATATTAGCAAATATAAACGCATTAGGGTATTTAAGAGGCTTATCCTCTCCCTCTGTGACACTTATAACAACAATTCTTTGATTTTCTCCCAAGTCAAACAACGAAGGGCATACCAAATTACCAACATTTTCAATGAATATAATAGAATTATTATCAGCTTTGAGTTCTACCAATGCATTTTCAATCATATTAGCGTCAAGATGACAACCATTGCCTGTATTTATCTGTATTGACTCTATATTTAATTTTTGGAGTCTTTCACTATCATTTGATGTTTGTTGATCACCTTCTATAACATAAGCTTTTCTATTTAACCGGGGAATAAGAGATTCCAGAATGGAGGTTTTTCCTGAACCCGGAGAACTTATTATATTAATTAGCAAACATCCTTTTTCCTGCAATTTCTCACGACCATACTTAGCAATGAGATTATTTCCTTCCAATACATTGTGCTCAAGATGTATACGTTTACTTTCATGATGATGTTCTTCATGATTATGTTCATGAGGATGTTCATGAGGATGTACATGATGGGAGTCGTCATGATCGTGATTATGATTATGAGGATGAAAATGTTGATGAGAATGACCACTATGATGGTCACAATTACAATTTTGACACATAAGTTTATTCTATTAATATTGATTTTATTTTTACTTCACTATTACCTTTTAATACAAGAAATCCCGAACCACATTTTTTACATATATCTCCTAAAAAGTAATCTGCAGAAAATGAAGTTTGACAATTATTACATACTCTATTATTGCTAATAAAATTCATAACAAAATTGCATTTTCCTAAGCCATAACTATGCTTTACCGATTCAATAACAAAAGAAAATGAGGATTTATCAATCCCTGAGAGAGAACCAATTTCTATCTCTATCTCCTTTATTTCATGGGCTTTATTCTCTTTACAGATACTTAATGACTGCTCCATTATTGAAGTTACTATTGATAGTTCATGCATATTATTATCTGTTTTTTGAACCGTAAAAAGCTTGTCCTAAAGCTATTCCGCCATCATTAAGTGGATAATTTTCAGAAATTAAAACCTCAATATTACATCGGTTTAATTCTGTTATTATGTTACTTAGCAATATTGAATTTTGGAAACATCCACCCGTTAGAATCACTTTTTTGGGTAAGTCATATTTAATCAATAAATCAATTATTGTCGCTACAACTTTATGTATTAATGTATTGTGAAATCTTGAACTTATTTGCGAAACTGGTAACTGATCATTTATATCTTTTATAATCGATTGAATTAAAGTTCTATTATTTAAAGGATCGTTGTTATTGAAATCGTAATATTCAGTATAGTTTTTTTCTGCCTGTGATTCAAGTTTCATCGCTGCCTGACCTTCATAGTTGTTGACATCACATATCCCCGTAAGTGAGGATATTGCATCAAATAATCGACCGGCACCGCAACTTAAAGGAGCATTAATATTTGATTTTTGCATATTCTCTATAATACTTATTTTTTCTGACCCAATCCTGTTTACAAATGTATACGGAAGATTTACATTATAGTGATTAGCATACGCTATTGCAGATCGCCAGGGCTGTTTTGCTGCCATATCTCCACCCGGAAGAGGTATATAATCGAAATGCTTAAGTCTCATATATTGAAAAGAATTGCATATCATAAATTCACTGCCCCAAATCTTATTATCGGGGCCGTATCCTGCCCCATCAAAGACTACAGTCAATATATTGTCACAAATCTCATGTTCTGCCATTATTGCGAGAGCATGAGCGTAATGATGCTGAATTTGTAATAAGGGAATATTTAATTGTCCGGCTAAGAGTTTTGCAAATTCGACGGTCTTATAACCCGGATGTAAATCACAACAAATATGCGAGGGTCTGAAATTGTATATTTTGGAAAATTTCTCGATATTCATTTTATAGAAATCGAGATTCTCCGGATATCTCGTATTACCATTATATTGACTTAAAATTATTCTGCGGTCTTTACCAATTGCAAAATAAGAGTTGTTTTCAGCTCCTAAGGAGAGTATTCCGTCTGTATTATATTTACAATAAAGAGGTGTCGGGACAAAACCTCTTGCTCTTCTTATAATGATTCTTTTGTCATCGACGAAGCGAACAACAGAATCGTCGATCGGATTTACAATTTCTCTGTTATTGATAAATATAATATCTGATTTATCTTTTAATAGAAGTTGAGCATCTTCATCTTTATATATGATAGGAGAATTAGAAATATTTGCGCTTGTAAATATCAATGCTTTTGTTTTAAGTTTTGAAAATAATAATGAATGGATTGGTGCATAAGGAAGTATTACACCAAGTCGATCTAAAAAATCATTAATCTGATTTGAGACTATTTTTTTTTGTTTTAACAGAACAATAGGTCTTCTCCATGATAGTAATTCACTCTCCTCTTTCTTTGAAACATATAGATTTTCTTTGACTGCATCAATATTATTATACATTACAGCTAATGGTTTATCATTTCGTTTTTTCAAATTCTTCAATTTCGAAATAGTGCGATTATTGAAAGCATCACAGATAAATGTATATCCGCCGATACCCTTTAATGCAACAAGCATACCTTTTTCAATCTGCTCTGCCAAATAACGTATTTGTTCCGATTCGGATAGATTTAAAGATATTTTATACAAGTTATTTGACATATCTATTTTGTAACGTGGGCCACACTGTATGCAAGCAATAGGTTGGGCATGAAATCGGCGATCCGTTATATCCTTATATTGATTATTACATTCATGACATAGTTCAAAATCTTTCATAGAAGTTGATTTTCTATCATATGGAAGATGATTTATTATTGAAAAGCGAGGGCCACAATTAGTGCAGTTGATAAAGGGATATGATAATCTTAAGGGATTACTGTTTAGTTCTTCCAAACAATCTTCACAAGTGGCAATATCGGGAGATAAGTCAGTTCTTTCACTTGATATTGTATTGCTTTCTATAATTCTAAAACCGTCATATATATTTTCACATTCCCCCTCTCTAACCTCAACATTTTCAATATATGCTGAAATTGGTTTTTCATTTATTATTTTCTGTAAAAAGATACGTTTATTCTGTTCTGTAGTATTGAAAGAGATATAGACTCCCTCGTTATTATTTTTTACCTCTCCATCTATATTTAAGAGCTTTGCTAACCTGTAAATAAATGGTCGAAATCCTACACCCTGCACAAGTCCTTTTATATATATTTTATATTCAGACATTATCAATTATTTGTGTTTTTATATAAACAATAATTATAAACCAAATGTTTATATCTTAAACTTTGAAAAAAATCTAAAATGTGTTTAGCAATACCCGGGAAAGTAATTCATATCAATATGGATCTCCCAGACCTTAAAATGGCTCGCGTTGATTTTGATGGTATAATCAGAAATATCTGTGTAGAATGGGTAGATGTTGAAGAGGGTGATTATGTGATGGCTCATGCGGGTGTCGCTTTATGCAGTATTGATGAAATTGAGGCGGAAAAATGTATTTCTGATTTTCGTCGAATCTTGTTAGACATCGAGATTGAAGATAATTATCCAATAAACACTGACGCTAAATGATTAACAGAGAGTTCAGAGACAAAGATTCAGTACTTCGGATTTCAGAACTGATTCACAAAAAAGCAACCCGAGAATATAAGATAATGGAAGTATGTGGAGGACAAACTCACTCAATTCTAAAAAACGGATTAAATGAACTTTTGCCCGATTCAATAGAACTTCTTCATGGTCCGGGTTGTCCTGTTTGCGTTTCTGACGAGAATAAAATAGTTGAAGCAATAGAGATTGCACAAATGAAAGATGTTATTCTATGCACTTTTGGCGATATGATAAGAGTTAATTCAGTTAATGGCTCATTGGCTCAGGCAAAAAGTCGCGGGGCAGACATAAGGATTGTATATTCTCCACTGGATGCTGTTGATATTGCTTTAGAAAATCAAACAAAACAGATAGTTTTTTTCGCAATAGGGTTTGAAACAACTGCTCCTATTTATGCATTAAGTATATTAAAAAGTAAAAAATTAAAACTACATAATTTTTCATTGATAACATGTATGTACAGAGTACATAGGGTTGTTGATTATCTGTTGGAAGATTCAGACTTTTTTATAAATGCATTATTAGCAGCCGGGCATGTTTGTGCTATAACAGGATATAGAGACTATTATAATCTGGCAACGAAATATAAAATAGGAATAGCAACAACAGGATTTGAACCTGTTGATATTTTACTCGGTATTTATGATTGTATTGAGATGATTAACAATCAGAAATGGACGGTAATTAATTCTTACAAGAGAGTTGTTAATGAGTTGGGAAATGAACTTGCTCAAACCATGCTTAATGAATTTTTTGAAATTTCCGATCAAGTATGGCATGGGATAGGTAATGTAGTTAACAGCGGCTATTCAATAAAAGCAAAATATAAGGAGTATGATGCTTTGAAAAAGTTCTCAATAATACCTATAAACAATTTGATTGAGAATAAATGTCCTTTGTCAGATATCTATAAAGGATTAATAAAACCAAATCAATGTAAATATTTTAATAATCAATGTAATCCGACATCTCCAATGGGAGCGGCAATGGTGTCTTCCGAGGGTGTATGTTCGGCGTATTATAAATATAATATACACAATGAATTGTCCTGTTAACTTAAAAAAATCAGATAAGATAGAGATTGCTCATGGTGGTGGCGGAAAAATGAGCGAAAATCTTATTAAAGAGATTTTTATAAAAAATTTCTCTAATAATATTCTTGACATTCAACATGATGGAGCTGTACTTGAGCTCTATAGTAGAAGAATAGCTTATTCAACAGACTCTTTTGTTGTAAATCCTTTATTTTTTAAAGGTGGCGATATCGGAGATCTGGCGATTAACGGAACGGTAAATGATTTGACTGCTTGTGGTGCAGAGCCATTATTTATCTCAGTTGGATTCATTATTGAAGAGGGATTTGAAATAGAGAATCTTAAAAAAATAGCTGTAAGTATGGCAAAAGCCGCAGCGAAAGCGGGAGTTTCTATTGTGACCGGTGACACCAAAGTTGTGGAAAACGGAAAGGGAGACGGACTCTATATTAATACAAGTGGAATCGGTGTCATGAAGGAACATATTTTCATAAATAGTGAAAGGATAAAGGCCGGTGACGATATTATAATAACAGGGCCTATTGCTTCACATGGTATGTGTATATTATCAGAAAGGAATAATCTTGGTTTTGAAGCAGACATAAAAAGTGATACTGCATCATTAAATAAGATGATTGATAAAGTGATGGAAAATATCGATATACATATGATGCGCGATCCAACACGTGGTGGTGTGGCTTCTTCATTAAATGAAATTGCAGAAAAATCGAATATCGAAATATGTCTTGAAGATGAGTTGATTCCAATAAATAAAGATGTTAACTCACTATGCGAACTACTTGGTTTTGAGCCTTTATGCGTAGCTAATGAGGGGGTTATGATTTTATTTGTATCTCCCGAAGATTCAGAAAAAACTTTGTCTCTTTTAAAATGTTTTGAAGAGGGAAAAAATAGCTGTAAGATCGGTACTGTAATTAAGAAAAATGTAGCGCCTATTGTTTATTCCAAAACTATATATGGAAGTAAAAGAGTAATAGAGATGATTACAGGAGAGCAGTTACCTAGAATTTGTTGAATAAATAATTATTTGTATGGATAAAAAAAAGATAATTACAACTTATGATTTTTTGAAAGGTCGCGGAATATCAAGACGTGATTTTATGAAATTCTGTGGTATTATGGGCTCAATGCTCGGGTTGAAAGCATCCGGTGTCGAGCAGGTCGTAGATGCCTTCATGACAAAACCAAGAATACCTGTAATATGGGAACATTTTCAGGAGTGTACATGCTGCAGTGAATCTTTTGTCAGATGTTCACATCCAATAATTCAGGATGTTCTTTTAGAAATGATATCTCTTGATTATGACGACACTATAATGGCCGCAGCCGGACAGCAAGCCCTGGATGTTCAAAAAGCCTCGATGAAAGAGAATTATGGTAATTATATACTACTTGTAGAGGGAGCTGTTCCATTAGGTAATCCGGGATTTTGCACACTTGGAGGGAATAGTGCTCTTGATGTTCTTGTTGAAGATGCAAGAGGTGCTAAAGCAATTATAGCGTGGGGAAATTGCGCCTCATCAGGATGTATTCAACATGCAAAACCTAATCCGACCGATGCCCAACCTATACATAAGATAATCAAGGGCAAACCAATTGTAAATGTACAAGGGTGCCCTCCTATTGCAGATGTAATGGCAGGAGTAATTACCTACATTCTTACATTCGATAAGTTACCGGAACTTGATCAGCAATTAAGGCCTAAAGTATTTTATGGTAGAAGAATTCATGATACTTGTTACAGACGCCCGTGTTATGATGCCGGTTTATTTGTACAATCATTTGATGATGAGAATGCAAAAAAAGGGTATTGTCTTTATTATATGGGATGTAAGGGACCAAATACATTTAATTCTTGTGCTGTTATAAAATGGAATCTGGGGGTAAGTTATCCTATTCAATCAGGTCATGGATGTATAGGTTGTGCAGAGCCTAATTTCTGGGATTATGAACCTTTATATAAACATATCCCCTACACTTATGGATTCGGAGTTGAGTCAAATGCAGATAAAATAGGTGCAGGTCTTGCAGGAATAGCACTCGGAGGAGTCATTGCTCATGCTATTGCTACTAATATGAGAAAACATAAGATGATAAAAGGCGATATGGGGGAAGATTATTCAATTAATCAAGAGGATACTGAAAAAACATTATCGAATATTTCAGAACAAGTTGAAAAAATTAAAGAGAATGAAAATGATTTAGATTCTGATGAAAAAGAACAGAAATAAGTGATAATAAAAAAGAAATTTCTAAACTGTTAAGAACTAAAATATGGCTAAGAGAATAGTGATAGATCCCGTAACAAGAATAGAGGGTCATTTACGAATTGAAGCAGATATTGAAAATAATATAATAACTGATGCATTTAGTTCGGGAACGATGATCAGAGGGATCGAACTAATAGCAAAGGGGCGAGATCCGAGAGACATATGGGCTTATGTTTCACGTGTTTGCGGTGTTTGCACATCAATCCATGGGATGGCAGGAGTTCGTGTAATAGAGAATGCCATGGATGTAAGAATTCCTCCAAATGCAGAACAGGTAAGAAATCTTATGCAGGGAGCATTATATATACAGGATCATTTATTCCATTTCTATACATTACAAGCATTCGATTGGGTAGATATAATGTCTGCCTTAAAAGGGGATCCAAAAGAGGCGGCTGATATAGCAGCTTCTATTTCAACATGGCCTAAAAATTCGGAAGGTGAGTTCAAATTAATGCTTGAGAAGCTTAAAACTTTTGCGGCAACCGGGAAATTGGGCTTTTTAGCCAATGGTTATTGGGGACACTCGGCATATAAACTTTCGCCATCGGTAAATCTAATGGCTGTTACTCATTATTTTCAAACTTTTGAAGAGATGCGAGATGTTGTAAGAATACAAGCATTATTCGGAGGGAAGAATCCTCATCCTAATTATCTTATGGGTGGAATGGGTTGTGCAGTTAATATTGATGATCCTGCTGCTATAAATCTTGAAAGGTTAAGTTGGGTAGCCAACATAATCCAGCGAGCCCAATTATTTGTTTCACAAGTATTTGTTCCCGATGCAATAGCCATATTATCTCAGTATCCCGAATGGACAAAAATCGGAGGAGGTCTTCGAAATTATATTTCATACGGCGATTTCCCTATGGGAAATTATGGAGAAACGGAAACTTATAAAATACCGAGAGGTATAATTTTGGATAGAAATTTAAATAAAATAGAGGATTTTGATCCTGAATCTTTAGATGGTTTACAGGAGTTCGTGGCACATTCTTGGTATGATTATACCCAGGGGAAAGATGCGGGATTACATCCTTCAGAAGGGGAAACAATAATCAATTATACCGGTCCTACTCCTCCATATAAACATCTTGACACCAATAAATCGTATAGTTGGATTAAGACTCCAAGATATAAAGGGATAGCAATGGAAACGGGTCCTTTGGCAAGAATGATTATCGGGTATGCTAAAGGAAACGAAGATGTGAAAAATATCATTGATACATCATTAAATAAAATGGGTTACAAATTCGAGGACATGTACTCTACTGTTGGTCGAGTTCTTGCAAGGGTACTTGAAGCAAAACTGGTGACAGATTGGATGAATGATTTTTATTTCTCACTTCTTGGGAATATAAAAAAAGGTGACTATAGAATGTTTAACGGAGATAAATGGGAACCAGACTCCTGGCCGGAAAAGGCTTCTGGTTATTCTCTGACAGAGGCACCACGCGGTTCGTTGGCACACTATGCATCTTTCGAAAATAAGAGAATTACCAATTATCAGATGATTATGCCTACAACCTGGAATGGTTCACCTCGTGATGCGAAAGGGCAACATAGTGCATTTGAAGCATCTCTGATAGGAACACCGGTAAGTAATCCGAATTTACCATTGGAAATATTGAGAACGATTCATTCATTTGACCCATGTCTTGCGTGTGCAGTGCATCTTTATGATGAAAAGGGAACTTATATGCATAACATTGATGTAAAATAAAGAATTAATATTCGCTTATCATGATACAAAGAAGTCCGAGTTTAAGAGAAGTATATGTTTGGGAGTTACCTGTAAGGATATTTCATTGGACAAATGCAATAGCCATTGTAGGATTATGTATCACAGGATATATAATAGGGAATCCTCCGGCTATACAGCATGCTACTGCCCCTGTAGATAATTATTGGTTTGGAATTGTAAGGTTTATACATTTTGTATGTGCAATGCTTTTCATAATAAATTTTCTTGTAAGAATATATTGGTTCTTTGCCGGTAATAGTTTTGCAAGATGGTTTAATTATATTCCGATAAGCAAAAAGCAGTGGCGTGGAATAAAAGAAACATTGAAGATTGACATCATGTTACTATCTCCAAAACCGATTTATGACATTGGACATAACCCTCTTGCGGCTACTACTTATGGAGGATTATTTTTAATAATGTTTCTACAATCGATAACCGGAATGATGATGTATGCACCTCAATCAAATGCTTTCTGGGCTCCTTTTTTTCAAAAGATGCTTATCTTTTTTAATGGTTTTTTTGTGGTAAGGACATTTCATCACTGGTTAATGTGGGCGTTTATTTTGTTTGCTATCGTTCATATATATTTGGTATTCTATCATGATTATATTGAAAAAAACGGAATTGCATCGTCAATGATTGGTGGATGGAAATTTATACCAAGAGCCATAGTAGAGGATTATATTGCTGAGGAAAATGCAAAAACCAACTTAAAAAGATTGAAAAGAGAATATTTTCTTTCTAAGATATTTCGAAGAAGAAAGAGATTGGATTCTCAAGCGATAAAACCAGATACCGAAAACAATCAGTCTTAATGTTACATAATAAGAATAAGTAAATTATGAAAAAGGTTCTATTATTGGGTGTCGGAAACATTCTCATGACAGATGAGGGTGTTGGGATACATATAATAAAAGAGATTGAAAAGAGAGCTGATAAGCAGGTTGAATATGACATTCTTGATGGCGGTACGGGTGGTTTTAATCTGATATATGAGTTAATTGAATATGATATTGTTATAATTGTTGATGCTATAATAGACAATAATAAACCGGGAACGTTATCAGTCAGAGAACCTAAATATTCTGAAGATTTTCCCGATATGCTAAGTGCTCACGATTTCGGACTTAAGGCGATGATTGATTCTCTTATTTTCATGGGGAAACTACCAAAGATATATATCCTAACAATATCGGTATCAAACATTAACGAAATGAATATAACTTTGAGTGATGGGTTAAAAAAGAGTTTCGCCAGGAATGTCAAATTAGTTGAATATTTTACGGCTCTAATAATCAGGTATAAGTCTGAAAATGTAAATTATAAATATAGGAATAAGAGATATTTCAATAGTCTTATTTTTAATTATTTGATTTTCTCAAAATTTCCCTCTTCGGATAAGAAGTTATTCACCTCCTATTTTTAGTTATAGTTTCTCTTTCGATTTAATGAAGCCATTAATTGATATAGTGGTTGCAAGTAAACTATATGAAAAAGGGAGTATCAAAATTGTTTTAAACAAAAGATATTTAATACCATAATTACTCGATTTAGGTAATGGTAATAAATTAAGAGATTGTAATTTATTGATATACTCATCAAAGATCACTTTTGAAAGATTGGCTTTTGTTATTTTTATTAAAAAGTCAATTGTAAGAAAAGTAATCTTTTTATTCAATGCTTCTTTATGTAAGCCGGACGTTGTATATAAGTATGAAGATTTAAGCCTTGTAACAGATTCTAACGATATAAGAAAATCATCTATTCTTTTTTGTGTTGAATTAGAAGTTTGATTATTAACAATAGAGTTAGGTCTTATATAATAGGCATATGCAACAATGTTTGTATCAATAATAGCTCCGGCATAGAAAAATAATCTTGTTATAAAGTCTTCATCCTCATGAAAGATATTTTCGATAAAAGTTATTGAGTTGTCAATAATAACTTTCTTTTTTATCAAATAACCGCAATTTGCTCCTAAAAGATTATTATTGATTACATATTCTACACCTTGATTATATTGACTGATCTCAATATTCTTATTTTCAATCTTTTCAACATCATTATTTTTTGTTTTGCGGAAATTAAAACGAAGGATATCGGGGTATTTATTTGAGGATAACTCGGATAAAACCTTATCAAAGGTATTAGGAAATAAATAGTCATCACTATCAACAAAAGTCAGATATTCTCCTTTAGCCATATTAATAGCTACATTACGTGCTGCTCCGGGGCCTCGCCCTCCTGATTTACGTTCAAAGTAACGAATAAGTTTACAATTATATGATTCTATGAAATCACAAGGAGAGATTGTTGAACCATCGTCTACAATAATTATTTCATAAGATATTTTCAGATCTTGTGACAATATTGAGTCAAGACAACGCTTCAACAACCACTCATCGGTGTTATAAGTAAGTATAAGAAAAGATATACAGATATCCATTAACAGAATTATTTAGCACCACAAATCACAGTAAAGAATTTATCTGTGATAAGATATTTATTTGCGATTTCTTTTACAATTTCAGGAGTGATATTCTTTATTGCCTCTATCATATTATAATAATAATCCACCTCCATCGAGTTAGCGATTAATGCCTGAAATGCATCAGCGGTTGAAAAAGGTCCATCGAATAATCGTTGCATCTCTCCCATCAGATAACCTTTTACAATATCAAGTTCTTCATCTGATATTATTTCAGTTTTCAAACGTTCTATTTCGTAAAAAACCTCTTTAATCAAAAGATCACGATATTCATTCCCGGTTTGAGAAGATACAGTTAGATATGATGCGTTTTTTAATGTTGTAATGGCAGATCCAATACCATAGGTATAGCCTTTATCTTCTCTGATATTCGACATCAAGCGACTTCCAAAATATCCTCCAAGTATAGTATTAACAACTCTTAGATATGGATAATCGGGATGCAATCGACCTATTGTCATAATTCCAATTCTCACAGATGATTGAAGAGCATCAGTCTTCTCTATAAAATATTTACCGGGTTGTGATTCTTGAAGTGAAAAGTTTTTTGATTCTGAGATAGAAGGATTTCCCCATTTTTCTTTTCCAAAATAAGCTTCTATCGACTTTATAGTTTCTTCTGAAATATTACCTGTTAATATAATATTACAATTGTCGGAATTATAAAAAGATGAATGATATTCTTTTAAATCTTCGGTTGTTATATTATCAAAATCAGAGGCTTCTGCGTAAGTACCATAAGGATAATTTTTCCCGAATAATAACTCTACATATTTATTATAACTTTGAACATCAACCTTTTGGTTATCTATTAAAAATGATTGTTTTCTTTTTGTTCTCAGAACATTAAATTCCTCTTCCGGAAAAGTCGGATTCTTCACAAGGTCATTTAATATGGGCAACAGTTGCTCAAGATGCTTGTTTAACGTATATAGTGTTACATATGAATTATGAAAAGTTGCAGAACATTGTAGCGAAGCTCCACAAAAATCTAAAGCATTAGTTATCTCTGTGGATTTTAATTTATTGGTTCCCTCTTTTAATAACATATTGGTAAACATAGAGACAAGCAGCTTTTTTTGCTCCCATTTTCCGGCAGAGAACATCAAATCTATTCTAATCATATCTTGTGGGACGATATTGAATATCTTAAATTTAACGCCATTGGGTGCGATATATTGTTGAGGCTGGGCAATATTGACAGACGTCATTTTCTCTATCACCGGTGTTTGTGTTCTATCTAATTTCATTAAATTTTATCTTTGATTATGTTCTAAAAATTTTATTGCTCTTTCGAGATCTTCAGGAGTATCAATTCCTATTGTTTCAATATCGGTTATTCCGACTTTTATTTTGTAGCCAGCTTCCAGCCAACGTAATTGTTCTAATGATTCAGCAATCTCTAAATTAGATTGATTAAGATTGGTAATTTCTTTCAATACAATTGATTTGTAAGCATATATACCAATGTGTTTATAAAAGATTTGATGTTTAGTCCATTCATTTTGCGGATAATTCCTTACAAATGGAATTACAGAACGACTAAATAATAAAGCTTCTCTATTATTATTGAAAACTACTTTTGGAGAATTGGGATTCGATAAAACCTCCCATGAATCTTGTTCTGAAAAAGGTTTAACCAATGTTGCTATATCAGTTTCTTTATCGAGAAAACAATCTTTAATTGCTTGAATTTGATCTTTGTGAATAAAAGGTTCATCTCCCTGAATATTTATTATTACATCAGCTTTAGAATCATAATTTATATACGCTTCATAACATCTATCAGTTCCACTTTGATGATCGGTAGAAGTCATTATAACATTTCCGGAGAATCTTTTTACTTCATCAAAGATTCTTTGATCATCTGTTGCAACAACAACTTCATCAAGGAGACCTGATACATTCTCATATACTCTTTGAATAATAGTTTTACCATTCAATTCAGCCAAGGGTTTAGCCGGAAAACGTGTAGATGCATATCTGGCAGGAATTATCCCTATAAATTTGGTCATAATATGTTTTTTTAATTCTATATTTTCACAACATATAATTGTGAATTCTCAAATTTTACAACTTTAATTTTTGATGACGGTTCAATATATCCATATAAAGAAACGGCGTCATAATATTCATTATCTATAATAATTTTCCCTGAGGGTCTTAATATCGTTTGAGATATACCCTCTTTATTAATAAGATTAAACAAATTAGGATTAACTACTATATATCCGTCTTCAATTTTTTCTTCCTTTGTCAATGAGGCACGTCGTAACATTCCTTTTTTTCCAAATCTGCTGATTGAGATTATAATAACTATAACCGATAATACTATTCCTGAAATGACAGTATATATAGATTTTCTAAAGTCTGGAATTGAAACCTCTTCAAAAGAAAAATTCACATTATTGACAAGTGAAAAAATAAGTCCTGCCAACATTACTACAATCCCTATTAAACCTATTATTCCAAAACCGGGGAAGGCAAATATTTCAACTATAATTAAAGCTAATCCAACTATAAATAAAATAATTTCCCAGTATTCTGCTAATCCCTCCATAAAGAGAGGTGAAAAATATAAGATTGATGCAATTAAAGCGGCAATACCGGCTATTCCTATTCCTGGTGTTTTTAATTCATGAAAAATACCGAGAAAAATTATCATTATTAACGCAGACTGAACAATAGGAGATGTCAACCAACCCAATATATTATCCAGTTTTGATGGAGTATAGCTAATAACTTTATAATCATGTATATTTAATTTGTTTTCTATAATATCATCAATACTCTTTGCTTCTCCTTCACAAAATCCATGCTTTATGGCCTCTTCTGTTGTAAAAGTAAGCACCATAGTTGAATCAATCAACCCCGGGACAACTATTCTTTGATCAACCATCGCTTCAGCTATTAAAGGATCTCTTCTCCACTGCAATTGTTGTTTTCCGTTTATATATATAGTATCCTTACCTTTTGCTTCAGCCGTAGAACGGATAGTAGATCGCATATAGGATTGATATTTGTCAGGCATTGCTTCTCCTGTTTGATTAACAACAGTAGCAGCTCCAATGTTAGCCCCCTTTTTCATATATATCGAATCACATGCTATAGCTATCAAAGCACCTGCAGATGCGGCATTGTTATCTATAAACACATAAATTGGAATTTCACTATTTAGAATGGCTGATCTTATAGAATCGGCATGAATAACAGTTCCTCCATATGTATTCATATTTATTATTACATGGCTGGCATTCAGATCATTGGCTTCGGCTAATCCTTTTTTAACATATATCCAAGTCGTACTACCAATCTCCTTTTTAAGGTCTATTTGATAGAAAATTTCTTCCTGTGAGAAAATTGTGTTAATTCCTATTAGGAAAAAAGAGAAAAGAGATATAAAAACTTGCTTATTCATATAACAAATTTAAACATATTATAATTCAGAGGTAATCAGGAAACAAATATAGTGATTTTAATACCTTAAATTATTTGTATTCTAATGTAATAAACTATAACATTTTAAACACTAATAAGTAAAAGTTCTGAATTAAAGTAAAATGGAGAAACCTTTCAAACTTCTGCACCGTTATAATTTCGAATTCTTCATTTAATAAAGGACCATGCTATGGAAACAGTAAACATTGACGATTTTAAAAATAGATTATTGGGCTTACAAGATAACCTATTAAATTTTGCGTATATGCTCACCTCTAACAGAGAAGAAGCTAAAGATTTATTACAGGATACAACCCTTAAGGCGTTGGACAACTGTGATAAATATATAGACAACGTTAATTTCAAGGGTTGGGTTTTTACAATAATGAGGAATATCTTCATTAATAATTATAGACGCATTGTAAGGAATCAAACAGTAGTCGATCAAACAGAAGATTTGTATCATCTAAATCTTCCTCAAGAATCCGGATTTGACACACCTGAAGGGTCATATACGGTAAAAGAGATAACTAAAGCCATTAATGGATTTGCCGATGAGTATAAAATACCTTTTTCCATGCATGTTGCAGGGTATAAATATCATGAGATCGCTAATAAAATGAATCTTCCTTTAGGCACAGTAAAAAGTAGAATTTTCTTTGCAAGACAAAGACTACAAGAAATGCTTAAGGATTATAAATAGACTTATGATTTTTTATTGAGGGCTGATTATGATTATTTTTGTTTATCAAAAAAATTATTTTCAGCCTTTTTTATTTTTTTATTATAATAGTTATTCATTTGTAAGAGAATTTGAATTTTCTGTTTATTAATATATTAGAATTACTTTTCATTTTAGGCTATATCCCATAATTATGAGTTAAATTTGTAGTTATAATTATGAGGCATTTTCTTGAATATATAAATAAATTACTATTTATAGCGGTTATCGGATTTATATCGATATATATATTTCTATACATAACCCTTAGTATTCCTTATATCCAAAATAGTATTCGAGATATAGCCATCAAAGAGATTTCAGAGCTTATTGATTCTAAAGTTTCAATAGAAAATATAAAAATCCATCCTTTTAATAAATTCTCCTTGTCTAATCTTACCGTATTAGATAATAACAATGATACTTTATCTCATATCAATAAAATTTCAGTAGGTCTTGATTTAACTGAATTAAAAGATTTGAAGCTTACAATCTCCTCCATACATCTATCTAAAGCGGATATATATATAAATAAAAAAAATGGAGAATCAGAAATAAATATAAAACGTTTGATTGATATGTTTTCAAGTGAAAAAAAACAATCAAGCTCATTTTTCGTTAATGTAAAATCAATATTTATACGACAAAGTTGTTTTAGATTTGATGATTATAACTACCCTTCAATTGATGATAAATTTGACAAAAATCACATCAATTTATCTAATTTAAATACAACGGTGTTTTTTAATGCACTTAATAAAGACAGTTTAGACATCAAGGTTAAAAGAGTATCTTTCAGAGAATCTAAAGGTCTTTATTTCAAAAACATATCCTTCAATTTACATTCCAATTATAATTCTTATGATTTTTCTGACTTTAAAATTGTTGGGAATAAGTCACTTTTTAAGTTCAATAATCTCCAAGTAAAATTAAAAGAGGATCGTAATGATAAGAATATTTTAGACAGTTTATTTCTGGATATTGATTTGACAGCAAAAGATGTTGATTTGAAGGAATTCTCATCCTTTGATAATAGACTGGGGAATTTTTCAAAACCGTTGTTTTTTCATTTAAAATCGAATGGTTATATAAATGACTTATCTATTTCTGACTTTAATATAAAAGCAGTCAATGAAATTGACATTAACGGAAATGCATATATCAGTGATCTAGAGAAGGGATATGATGCTTATCTCTTTGGACAGCTAAAGAGTTGTTATTTATCAAATAAATGTATCTCTGTTATCTCTCAATTGATAGCTGACAATAAATACAAAGAACCACTGAATAAATTAGGTGACATTAATTTTACAGGAGAAATTTCCGGTTTTATTAATAACCTGGTTGCCTTTGGAAATCTTTCGACCAAAATTGGTTCGATAAAAACAGATATTTTAATAAACAAAGAGGACACCATTATTAATTATAAAGGTTCGGTAAATACGAATGGCCTAAATATTGGAGAGCTTGCATCCTTCAAAGATTTAGGAAATATATCAACATCTATAAACGTTAATATAAATCAGGATATAAAAACTAAAACTGTCAAAGGAAATATTAATGGTATAGTTAAGGATCTAACATATAGGGATTATCAATATAATAATATCTTATATAATGCGGATATTAATAATAAAAAGATTGATGGATTACTAAATCTTGATGATGATAATGGGAAACTGTCACTCGTTGGTAATATCAAATTTGATAAAGCAAACTCATTTTTCAATTTCTTTGCAAGAGCCAAAGATATTTCACTTGACAAATTAAATATCGCACCTCAATATAAAGACACCAAATTGTCTTTTAATATAGCATCTGACTTTATAGGTAATAACTTCGATAATGCTCAAGGAAGTATCAATATTGACTCTTTGCATTTATATAATAATTATGATGAGTTTTTTATTAGAGATATTAATATTTCAGCATTAAATCATGAAAAGCCTCAATCATTGAGAATATATTCGGAATTATTAAATGCTCAAATCAATGGAAAATATTCATTTTCAACTTTATTGAAATCTCTAAAAAGTGTGCTTAATAAGCCTCTCCCATTTATTGATAAAAAAATTAATGTAAAGAAATTATCATCCTCTAAGAATGATTTCGAGTTTTATGTAAATATAAAGCCTCTTGATAAGCTTTGGAAAATATTACATACTCCTTTTGATTTTAACGAAGCATGTATTTTCAGAGGTTACTTTAATGATAGCATCTCATCGACTAACTTAGTATTTGAAGCTGATATACCCTCTTTTCAATATAATAAAACTATTATTAAAAATTCAAATCTGATATTGAAGATTCCAAACGAACGTTTATCGCTTGATTTTACATCTACAATTTTAAATAAACATAAAGAACCTCTTGAGATTAGTTTCTCTTCAATTTCTAAGTTCAATTCTTTAAATTCAAAATTAGAATGGAAAAATAGTTTTAATAATATCTATAAAGGGACATTATTTGCATCGACCGATTTTACCAAGAAGAAAGGTGATTTTCCATTTAGTACAACAATAAATATTTTACCGTCAGATGTGATTGTAAACGATTCATTATGGAAAATAAAAGAATCTTCAATCAAAATAGATTCTGCAAGATTGGTTATAGATGATGTTAGTATATTCAATAATCATCAAAACTTGAAAATAAACGGTTGTTTATCAAAGAACCCAACTGACTCGCTCTCGATTTTTATTGATGATATAAGTCTTGATTATATATTCGATATGGTTAACATGGACTTTATTATGTTTGGTGGTGATGGGTCCGGACAAATTGATATATTTGACAATTTAGAAACAGGTATATTAATAAAAACTGATACTCTTAATGTTAAGAATTTCACTTATAACGATGAAATGATGGGTGATTTAAAGATATCAAGTGTTATTAAATTATCTGATTTAGACATTTACTTAAATGGTGCTATCAATTCGGATAATGATATTACGAATATTGAAGGTAGCATTCTTCCTAAAAAAGACTCTTTACATTTGAGTTTTGATGCAAAAAATCTAAATGTTGCTTTTATCAAAATATGGACCGATAATATACTCCAGAATATTAAAGGAAAAGCTGATGCGCAGATGAAGTTATTCGGTAAATTCAGAGGATTAAATCTTACAGGCAAGGCTTGGACTGATAATATTTCTTTTGATATTGATTTTCTAAAAACTAGATATAGGATTTCTGACACATTAAATTTTACTGAAAATGGTATTGGAATTTCTGATATAAAAATTCGTGATGCATATAATAACCAAGGATATGCAAAAGGAAAAATTGGATATAATAACTTCAAGAACTTTACTTATGATATAAATATTAATATTCCTACCAATAATAGCTTTCTAATGTTTAATGTTGATGAGAATAGTAATAACACATATTGGGGAACTATATTTGGGGCCGGGAATGCACGAATATTCGGAGATGCATTAAATACAAGAATAAATGTAAATGGTATTACTAAAAGTAATTCTAAATTTTATTTTGCTCTAAATGATAATGTTTCTGCGAGCGATTATCAATTTATAACCTTCAATGATGTTACTCACAAAGATTCAGTATGTACAATCACTGAAGTATATAATAAAGAAAATGATTTAAATATCGAGAAACATAATCTATATCTAACTCTGCAAGTAGATGTCACACCTGAATCTACTGTAAATCTAATTATGGACTCTTCATCCGGCGACGCTATTAAGGGTAATGGAACAGGGAATTTACGTGTAGAATATAATAAAATAGATGAATTTAAACTTTTCGGTAATTATTATATCAATAAGGGTAGTTATAACTTTAATTTCCAAGATATTTTTTCTCGAGAATTTATTATAAAAGAGGGAAGTATTGTAGAGTTTAAGGGCAATCCTTTTAATACTCAATTAGATATTAATGCATATTATCAGGTAACTGCCAATCTTTCAGATCTTGATGAAACCATTAGTGATTCTAAAGAACTAAGTAGAACAAGTGTACCGGTACAATGTCTGCTAAATATTAATGGAGATCTTTGGAGACCTGACTTGGATTTTGACATTAATCTACCTACTGTTAGTCAAGATATTGATAGAAGAGTAAGAAGTATCATCGGTACTCAAGAAATGATGAATAAACAGATAATATATCTAATGGTTTTGAATAAGTTCTATACACCCGATTATGTAACACAAAACCAACAGAACAGATATAGTGATCTTTCTTCTGTAGCCTCCTCTACTCTATCTTCACAGTTAAATAATCTATTAGGACAATTAAGTGATAATTGGAATATTGGTACTAACATTAGAACCGATAAAGGAGATTTCTCTGACGTAGAAGTGCAATTAGCATTATCATCTCAGTTGTTAAATAATCGTCTTCTTTTTAATGGAAATCTTGGTTATAAGGATAATCAAAATTCAAGTAATACAAACTCATTTATTGGAGATTTTGATTTAGAATATCTACTAAACCCAATAGGAACATTAAGGCTTAAGGCATATAATCATTATAATGATAGAAATTATTCCATAAAATCAGCTCTAACAACTCAGGGTGTTGGGGTGATGGCTAAAAAGGATTTTAATTCTATTACAGACCTTTTTTCAGTTTTTCTAAATAAGAATAGAAAAGAAAAAAATCGAAAGGAAAAATCGAATAATATGAATTTATCTTCTGAAAGATAAGTTTCGATAAATATATTTACTAAAGAAAGATATCGTTGAAAAGATAGGTCCCTTACATCTTTCTTATTATGGCTGGGTATCAAAACTCTAATCAAAAATATTAAAAGAAACATTTGTGTTTAAACGCAATATTTGTATCAACATCTTTGTTCTGTAAGATCAAAGCAAGGAGTAATAGAATTTAGTGAAACATTTTCTCGTATTCATCATTTTGTTCTGTGCCTCTAAGCCTGATATAGAATATGAAAAGCGACTTCATTGTGAAAAGTATTTATACACTATTAAGTCAACACGATACAGCCGGAGAATATATAAGAGTCAGCCTCTTAACTCCTTTTTTATTCTTTGCAAACATTAATAGATACTAATATAGTATAGGTCTATAATATAATTGTTATCTAAATTATATTTGAAAGAAACTAATGATATTATTAAGTGAATCAAATTTTAAGGAATAAGCGACTGATACGAACGTTATTGAATTACAATTAATTATTCTCTTTGTCTTTTTCTATATCTCTAAGTCTCTTTTCGAGTTTATCATAACCCTTGATTGATTCTGATACCCATTTCTCTTTAGAAATCTGATTTCTTATCTGATAGAATATTTTGAGTATTTAAGTTGCTTGAATCAGATCTTCAATATCAAAAAATTTACTTTTACAATGTTGATTACGCCTAACCTTTTTAGATTTTGTAATTACAACTCTCTACGTTTTTATTAATCTACACAAATAGTTCATCTTAAGTATTACTCTGAAGTTTAAAAAGTCTATTTCAATTTTTTTGTAAAACATTACAAAACCTTCCATGTCCCACCAAATGATTATAATGTTCTTCCCATTTCCTCCTATAAAGATAAAGAGGTCTCCAGTTAAAGCTAATCTATTTTGATTACTCTGCTTTATAATATCAATGTGGAGTTCTTTTAGGCATATTGAGAGGATTATATAATAGAAAACATTTGACTGTTTCTTTTATTAAATTACTTGTCTCAATCATATTTTTATTTTGACACAGAGCTATGTTATTCGTAAATATCGGAAAAGACGTCATCGCTAAGACACTTTTTTATATCAATTAAATTTTGTTTTTAGATAAAAATTTGAAATAAGTCTATATGGGAAAAGAGATCGTTGAGTAGATACTTACAGTAATAGATGTCAGAGCAAAGAGGATTATAATTTTAACAATAAAAAAAGAGGATGTCTCAAAATTTTATTTTTGAAACATCCTCCAGCAAATATGATTTAATCAATAATTATCTATGTTATAGATATATCTAAATCCTTAGAAAAATATTCATTATTTATATATTTTATCTTCAACAGAATTTTTATACCAATCTACTTTCTGCGTCTTATTTGATTCAACCCATGTTTTGAAATCCGGATATGCATCCATTATAGTTATTGTTTCTGTTGGATATTTAAATTCATAAGGAACCTTCAATGCCCACATATAAGTTCCTAAATTTGGTAAATCAGAACTAAATAAAGAAGTATTATCGTATCCGGGAGCATGTATTTCAGTTCTATTGCCTGAATTATCAAATGTCATACCGAACAGATTCAATGTATTCAAATCTATATCCTCTCTATTTATCGGTGTTGTAAATTCAATATTTACTGAGATTGATTTTGGATCCTTTCTAGACGTGAAAGTATAAGTATTAGTAATCTCCGATGAATTATCTCCTCTTAATAATTGATGAGCATCATCAAATAAAATTATTACGGGTTTTATTTGATTAGCTTCTAAATTATTTGTTACATTAAACAAAGAAGTAGATAATTGTCTTCCCTCTATAGAAATATTTTTGATATTTCCTTTTGCAACGTTGTCAAGCTGCATAGCAAAAGCAAGGTGTCTTGTTCCACCAACGGCTTTTAATTGAAAGTCTAATTTTATAGACTCAATATTATTATCCGCGTTAATATATTTACTTTGTTTATCTAAGGTTACAACAATATCATTCATATCATAATCTCCAAAGGCCGGGAAATTATCTTCTAATACAAATGTGAATAACTTATCATTCTCTTCAAGGATTGGGAATTTAGGGTCTGATGGATCTTCTCCTGGTCCAGGTGTTACCCCACTTATACATTCATTCTCAGGAATTTCTATAGGAGCTTTATTATATTCAGCCCAAAAAACGCCATCACTAACAGTATATGTTGGAGTATATTCCTCTCCAGGATTATATGTATCTACCGCAACAACTAAATTGCCGGAAAATTTCCCCACCATATATCCTTCGAAAACAATTTTTGGTGTATTCATTACGGCGTAACTTTTTCCTAAACCTTTTAGGAAAGAGTTTTCAGAGTAAATTTTACAAGATTCTGAGATATTGATCATCGAGTAACTGTCAAAATTTATCTTAGTTCCCGTCATTTCCCATGTTTTACATGTAATTGCAGAATTTGAAGCAATATTTATTTCAGGTTGAGCAGATTTGATTACATCTGAATATATGTAACATCCTGTCATTACATAAGTTCTGTTCCATACAAGCTCTTCACATATAAGAGACTTCTCATTTATGAAAGAACCTTGTTCCATATTAATAGATGAAACTTCCATCATTCCATAGTTCTCAACTGCCGGAAGATTGAAAATAAATTCGACTCCCTCTAAAATTCCATTATTAGATATTTTGGTTTCTGCATGCCTAGATTCAAACTTAGTGATATAAATCTCTCCGTTATTAAGCATGTTCCCGCCCGAAGCTACATAAATATCACCTGTAGATTCTATTAATCCATAATTATAAAGACAACTTCCTGTATTTAAGAATCTCAGAGAGTATTTAGTATCATTATCGGTAACCTTGCCTCCACTTTGTATTGCTAAAACAGAAGTCTCGATAAAATCAAGATTTATTTTCTTAGAAGGTTTAAGAAGACCACCATTTAATACTATAATTTCATTACTTGTTAGCTGCTTACCTTCATTTACAACCCAAGTTCCTTTTATATATAATTTAGCACCTCTTACACCATTGAAAGAGATGTTTCCTGAAAACTCAAAACCTGAAGGTATGATATAATTTTTCCCGGATTGTAATGCTATATCAGAATTAGAATTAATCTCTATAGCATCGCTCGGTATATTAAAATTAGTAAAATCTGATACTAATGTCGATTTTTCACTCTTTGTTATAATTGCGCTACGAGTAAGAGGTTCTCCTACATTTAGGTCAAATACACAATCTATTGCAAGAGATGAATCTACATTCTTCTCAATAACAATCTTATTTCCGTTAGGAGCAGTTTGAAGAATAAAAATCTTCGAAACAGAAGAAGGAATTGTCAAGACTGTATTAAAATCAAGATCTTTTTTGCAAACACCTACGGCAAATAAAGAGGCATCTTCTGATATGAGAGGATTTTTATCATATACATCAACTCTGAAAAAATATTTCCCATCATATTTGTCATCTACTTTTACAGATAACTTTACGGTAGAGAACATACTCCAATCAAAATTAGCATCAACTCCTGATACTACAAAATCCTCGTTTTGATAAACTGAGTCAAATACATCACTTTTGATACATGAATTAAATGTCACAGATAGTAATAATAGTGGGACCCCACAATTCTTTAGGTACTTCATAAGTATATATAAATCTAATTAAAAATTATCCCCCCGATGCAAAAGTATACAAAAATAAACTCAACAAAAAACAAATGCTGTTAATAAATATAAAGCAAGAAAATAACGAAATATATTTAACTTTTGGAGCAAAAAAATATCTTATAAATTATCGGATTTTATCATCCCTAAAATTTCTTCGCATTGATGCATCTTTTCTTTTTCGATTTTCTTTTCTAAAACGATCTCTTCTTTTAAGAAAAAAGTATAAACAAACAATAACAACTAATGTAATACCAATTATTCCAAAATATTCCAAATATTTATCTTGTTGAGAGTAATATGGCCATCCTATGTAAGACATGACCAATAAATAGACTAATAAAATAATAGGTAAGATTACACTTCTTTTCATAAATAAGAATTTAGAATTGAATTTAATTAGATTCCTGATAAATGATCATATATTTTTTTACAGGCCCACGCATCTGTTGCAGCATATTTCTTCTGTCCTTCAGAAAGAATATCTGCCTCCCAATTTGACAATCGTTGACTCTTTGAAATCTTCATACTGAACAAAATTGCAAAAATCTTTTGTAAACTCATCTCTTCTATAGAAAACTTTTTGACATAATCTTGTAATTCAATGAATCCATCAGGTCTAAAATCACTATATCTTCGTATAGTTTGAAAATCGTCTTTAATAGATAATCCTATTTTAGTAATAGTTTTATCCATTAATAATTCTATCAATTCTTTTGGAAAACCAATAATATTAATACGGAACAAAAAGCATACATCATCTGTAGATAGCTGCAATAGAGCCACTTTATTCACTTGTCCCTTTTTAAATGCAGGTTTAGTTTCCGTATCAAATCCCAAACATTTAAAATTCTTCAAATAATTAATAGCCTTTTCTGCTTCCTTGTTAGTATCTATAACGATTATTCGACCTGGAAACGTGACCATATCCATTTGAGAGATTTCCTCTTTTGTTACCGTTTTTATTATGTTATTATCCTTTGTCATTTATATCGAATTATAAAATTTCCATATCTAAATCAGATTTATCTTGAAGATTTGAGAAAAGCCAATCTGAGTTTTTCCCGTTTTCCTTTTGTTCTGATTCATCATAAAAATCATCTTCATCTATTGTCAATAAAATGTGATTCAAAGGCCTTAACACATTTACAAGCTTCTGAGCCCAAAAAGATTTAAAATCAGATACAACATTACTTAAGGCCTGAAGCATAGTAGGTTCATATTGTAACGAAAAAATTGATACAAAATTTTTTATATCTTGATATATATCTGCTAAATTCTCTGATACAAACTCTGTTATTGGTTGATCACTATACTGAATATCATCATTAAACACTTCAAGATAATCATCCTTTTCTCCCATTATTTTTTCAAGAGAAAGCCGAACATATTGATATATTTCTTCCGTAACAAAATTTTCAGGTTCCTCCTCTATTTCACTATCATCATTTATCTCAGGAAGCAATAATCCTTTTAAATATAAAAGAGGTAATATTTTTGTACATTTCAAGACAAACTCTTTTCTATCATTTGAAGGGCGTTCGATAAATGAACAAAATTCTGTAGCTACGGTCAAAAACTCTATGGTTGATTTTGAATACAATATTGATGTTTCCATTACTGTTTCTTGTATAAATTATGAAGTTTAACAAATTCATAAACTTTAGAGGTCATGAAATATCTCATATTTTTACCTCTATTCAATGCATCCCTTATAAATGTAGATGAAATTTCAATCAAAGGTGCATTTACACAGCGTATATTTGGGTATTCTGGATCAATATATACGACATGGCCTCTTCTTGGATAAATCAGAATATTGTAATTCTTTTTTAATTCTTCATGGTTCACCCATTTATGGAAAATCAACCAGTTATCTGCTCCGATTAGTAAAACAAATTCCCTATCAGGATATTTACTTTCAAGAGCTTTTAATGTATTGATCGTATAAGAGGGTTTGGGCAGATCAAACTCAATTGTATTGATTTTAAAATGAGAACAATCACTTATTGCCATTTCAACCATTTTCAAACGAGTCTGATTATCGAGCAACATCTCTTTTTCCTTTAGTGGATTCTGAGGTGTTACAATAAACCATATCTCATCAAGACCTTCAAACTCCAATAAATAATTGGCTAAAGCGAGATGGCCTATATGGATAGGATTAAATGAACCGGAAAATACTCCTGTTCGTATCTTTTTATTAATATGATTCTTTTGTGGAAATGACATAAATAAATTTATAAAATTTCATTCATTAATGAATGCTCTCAACAACTCATACACTTCATGTTGTGCATCTTCTAACTCATCATTGACAACGATCTTGTCAAATTGTGGCGCCAAAGAAAGTTCAAATTCAGCCTTATCAATTCTTGTATTAATTGCTTCTTTTGAATCTGTTCCTCGCGACTCTAATCTCTTACGTAATATTTCTATTCCGGGAGGTTTAATAAAAATACTAATTGCCTGATCTTTATAGTAATTTTTAATATTTATTCCCCCTACAACATCTACGTCAAAAATTACATTTTTCCCCATTGATCGGAGTCTATCTACTTCTTTTTTCAAAGTTCCATAATATTTATCTTCATAAACTTCCTCAAACTCTAAAAATTCTTCATTTGCAATTTTATCTCTGAAATCTTCCGGTGTTAAAAAATAATATTCTACACCATCCTTCTCTTCCCCTCTGGGACTGCGACTTGTTGCTGAAATTGAGAATTCAAGATTAAGCTCTTTTTTTAATAAATAATTGATTATTGTAGATTTTCCTGACCCTGAAGGTGCAGAAATAATTATTAATTTTCCCTCCTTACTCATAATTATAAAACATTTAAGACCTGCTCTTTTATTTGCTCAAGCTCATCTTTCATCATCACTACTATTTTTTGCATTTCAGCATGATTGGCCTTTGATCCTAACGTATTAATCTCTCGTCCAATCTCTTGACAAATAAATCCAAGTTTCTTGCCTTGTCCCGGAGCACCATCCATCGTTTCCATAAAGTATTTTAGATGATTTGACAATCTATGCTTTTCCTCATTTATATCAAGTTTCTCAATATAGAATATAAGTTCTTGTTCTAATCGATTTTTATCATAATCAAAACTATCAATTTTCTGAAGAGCATCTGTTATTCTATTTTTTATCCTTTCAACTCTTTCTTGTTCATATTCCACAACTCTTTCAAGCAATAAGGCAATTTGTCTGATTTTTTCTTCAAATATCTTATATAACATCAATCCCTCTTGCTCTCTAAAGTCAGACAACTTATCTAAAGCATCATTTAAAGTCAGTTCTATTGTCTTAATTTCATCTTCGCTAATCTGCTGTATTTCAGTCTTGACAACCTCCGGCATTTTCAACAATATAGAAAACCAATCAGTCGGCAATTCAATATTCAACATTTCTGAATTTTCTTTAATCTGATTATAATAATTTGCAAGAATAGAAGTATTAATTTTTGTCGAAGATTCTCCAGATGTAGTTTCTACATAGATTACCAAATCTGACTTTCCTCTTTCAAGTCTTTTTGAAACAATATTTCTAAAATCCATCTCCTTGTCTCTATACTGATTAGATATCCTTGTAGATAGATCCATTTGTTTACTATTCAGCGACTTTATTTCTATTGTTACTTTTTTATTTGGCAATTCGGCTACAGACTTACCAAAACCGGTCATTGATCTTATCATTATATTTTTTGTTTTCGCAAAATTAATCTTAATTCTCGTTGAATATTCATTATACGAATAAAATAATATTATTTTTGTCCTATATTGATTTCATTTAATTATTTTCTGATTACAAAAGCAATATTTGCTTTTTATTTATATGGCTACAATTTTAAATATAGAAACTTCTACAAGTGTTTGTTCTGTAGCTCTTTCCAAAGATGGAGGAGTTGAATTTCACAAAGAAAATTATCAAAACATGTCTCATGCTTCATCTCTTGGTGTTTTTGTTGAGGAAGCATTAGATTTTGCAAATAAAAAAAACTTCACACTTGACGCAATTTCGGTAAGTTGTGGTCCCGGATCATATACAGGCTTAAGAATTGGCGTCTCTCAAGCAAAAGGATTATGTTTTGCTATGAACATACCTTTAATAGCAGTTAATACATTAAAAATAATTACTTGTAATGTGATGTTTAATGGGTCCTTTGATGAAAATGCTCTTTTTTGTCCTATGATTGACGCAAGACGCATGGAAGTTTATTCAGCCATTTACAACCTCGGGTTGGAAGAAATCAAACCTATTTCAGCTGATATAATTTCAGAAGACTCCTATCGTGAGTTTTTAGATAAGAATATCATTTATTTTTTTGGTGACGGAGCGTCTAAATGCCAGAACATAATAAAACATCCAAATGCAAGATTTATTCAATCTGTCCTTCCTGTTGCTATAGATATGACCGCATTATCAGAGATTGCCTTCCGTAAATCTGACTTTCAAGATGTAGCATATTTTGAGCCCTTCTATCTTAAAGAATTCGTAACAACAACATCTAAGAAAAAGATCATTTAATCCATTGTTTATGAAATATAATACCCAAGAAAAAAAACTTATTCTTCCTGAATACGGACGTAATGTCCAAAGCATGGTGGATTTCGCTATGACTATCGATGATCGAGCAGAAAGAACAAGATGCGCAAACTCCATTATTCAGATAATGGGTAATCTTTTCCCTCATTTAAGAGATGTTGAAGAGTTCAATCATAAACTATGGGATCATTTGGCTATAATGTCTGATTTCAAACTTGATATAGATTATCCTTATGAGATAATAAAAAAAGACAATCTTTATACAAGACCTGACAAAATCAAATATGTCAAACCCAGAATTAGATATCGTCATTATGGGAAAATCCTTCAAAATATGATAGAAAAAACAATGGTTATGGAGGATAATCCCGAACGATCTTTTCTTTTCTCCAGTATTGCTAATCATATGAAAAGATCATATGTAAAAATGACAAAAGAAAACGATGTCGATATGGAGAAAATATGTAAAGATATTTCAGAATATACAGGTAACACCATTCAGGTCAATCCCAAGTCAATAAAAGTGGATATTACTAAAAGTAATTCTTCAAATAAGAAAAACAAAAATAATTCACGAAAAGCGGTTCGATAACCGCTTTTTTTATATATTGCTTATATTTATAAAATTTTGAATATCTTATCACAACAATATGTCATCATTCGTTATTGAAGGAGGTCATAAAATGCAAGGCATTTTAGAACCTCAAGGCGCTAAAAATGAAGCTCTCCAGGTTATATGTGCAACTTTGCTTTCTCCGGAAGAAGTTATAATAGAAAATATCCCCGATATTCTTGATGTAAACAATCTTATTCAATTACTTCGCGACATGGGAGTAAAAGTGAATAAATTAAATCCTAATACTTATTCATTTAAAGCAGATGATATAAACCTTGATTATATAAAATCAGAATCTTTTCTTTTTAAATGTACATCTTTAAGAGGTTCTGTAATGCTTATAGGTCCTCTTGTTGCTCGTTTTGGATATGCCATGCTGGCTAAACCCGGAGGAGACAAGATAGGACGAAGAAGATTAGACACACACTTCTTGGGCCTTCAAAAACTTGGTGCTTCATTCAACTATAATTCTGAGAAACAAATATTCGAGATTTCAGCAGATAGATTAAAAGGAACTTACATGCTTTTAGACGAAGCTTCAGTTACCGGTACTGCCAATGTTGTAATGGCTGCCGTTCTTGCAGAAGGAGAAACAACAATCTATAATGCAGCATGCGAACCATATATACAGCAACTATGCAATATGCTAAAAATGATGGGGGCTAATATCTCGGGAATAGGGTCCAATCTAATTCAAATAAAAGGAGTTGATACTCTTGGAGCTGCAAAACACAGAATATTACCTGACATGATAGAAGTTGGGAGTTTTATAGGAATGGCAGCTATGACGGGATCTGAGATAACTATAAAAAATGTTTCTTTTGAAAATCTCGGAATAATACCGGATAGTTTTAGAAAACTTGGTATAACAATAGGTCAAATTGGAAATGACATGTATATACCGCCTCATGAAAACTATACAATAGAATCTTTTATTGATGGATCAATAATGAATATAGCCGATGCTCCTTGGCCAGGGCTAACTCCTGACCTACTTAGTGTTATTCTTGTAACTGCTACACAGGCAAAAGGAAGTGTTTTGATTCACCAAAAAATGTTTGAAAGTAGATTGTTCTTCGTTGATAAGTTGATAGACATGGGTGCACAAATAATTCTCTGCGATCCTCATAGAGCTACTGTTATAGGACTGGACAATAAAATAAAACTAAGAGGCGCTACGATGTCATCTCCGGATATACGTGCCGGTATAGCTTTACTTATTGCAGCGATGTCCGCTGAAGGCACTAGCACAATCCATAATATAGATCAGATTGACCGCGGTTATCAAAATATAGACAAAAGATTAAATGATATTGGAGCAAAAATTACAAGAATAGATTATTAGCAAATGATAAAAAGAGACGAAATAATTAAGATTGGACAATTCAACAAGCCTCATGCACTTCAAGGAGAAATATCTTTTACTTTGATTAATGATATTTTCGACAATTCGGAAACACCTTATATTGTCTGCAATATTGACGGTATTTATGTTCCTTTTTTCATTGAGGAGTATCGTTTCAAAACAGCCACAACTGGTTTTATGAAATTAATCGATATTGAATCTTCTGACGATGCAAAAATGTTTACTAATATTGATATATATTATCCGAAAATATATATTAATAAAGAAGAAGACTCAACAATAGGCAAAGACTTCTTTCTAAATTTCAAAGTATTCGAAAATAATGGGAATTATTTAGGATATATCTCCGATGTTGACGATTCTACAGCTAATGTTTTATTTATTATCAACAATGAAACAGATGATGATCCGATACTTATTCCCGCTGTTGATTCATTTATAAAAAATATAAATGAAGAAGAAAAAATAATTATTCTTGATTTACCGGAAGGATTAATATAAAAAAAGAGGCTTAATGAATCTATCTTCATTAAGCCTTTTTTCAAACCTTTATATACCCTACCCTTTCTTTTGTTTACTTTTGAGTATAAGCTATTATCAATAATGAAATATAATTACATTTCTAAGATATCATTTTTTTTATCTAAATTCTTATTACCTATTATTATTATTATCATAATAGAGGTTACAAAACGAATATCTTGTTTTTGCGAATTCTATAATCAATACATATATCCTTATCTATCAAAATTACTTTACTCAATTTCAGCAGTTCTGCCCTTTTCAATTTATGATGTTTCATTAATATTAATAATAGTTTTTATTTTATTTCAACTATATAAAATAATATTTATTGCAGGCAAAAGACTTAAAGGAGTCATAATTATAATACAAACCCTTATGTGGTGCTACATATTTTTTTATTTATGTTGGGGTATTAATTATTTTTCTTTGGGCATTACCAAAAGAAACGAATTGAATAAAACTTTCACAGAACAAGATTTTGATAATTTCATTATTGATTATATCAACAATCTAAATAATAATTTACCTGAACAATTATCATATGATAAAAAAACCATAAATGAAAATATTTCAGAAATGATAGCTCTTAAGGCACCTGAATTAGGTATACCTACACAAATAAGAAAGTTTGAAACTAAAGATATTCTCTTCTCTGGGATATATGCAAAAATGGGAATAAGAGGATATTATGGACCCTTCTTTGCGGAAGCTCATATATCATCAAAATCACTTCCTTTTGAAATACCAGCATTGATTTCTCATGAAATTTCACATCTGCTTGGTATTACTTCTGAAGCTGAAGCTAATTTTTTAGCTTATGTATTAACGACTGAATCTAATCTAAAAGAGATTCGTTTTAGTGGTTATTTTTCAATCTTACCATATGTATTACGGGATGCAAAAACTCATTATAACAAGGATGAATATAATGAGTTTATTTCGAAAATAGATCCTCAAATAATAACTCTGCTACAACAAAAATATTCTCACTGGAATGAATTATATAGTGATCGAATTGGAGATATACAAAACTTCATTTATGAATTTTATCTAAAGAATAATAATATTCCTTCAGGAAGAAAAAATTATGGTGAAGTTATCAATATAATTGTGAATTATTATTATAAATAGATTTAAACACACAGATTTCACTACTTCAGTTGAAAAAATATATTAATTTTATCTCAAAAGAATATTTCCATTAATCTTGAGATGATTTAGATGTGTAATTCCAAACTTCAGCAAAATCGAATATTAAAAAATAACGCTGTCAGACGCCTTCATGAGGCTTCTGATGTTCTCGATGCCATATCTACTTCTTACCTGATTACTAACAATCGTGCAGAAATTATTTATTGCAATGAAGCATTCAGACGCAGTTGTAACATAGATATTAATTTAGATGTTGAGAACTTACGTCCCGGAGATATCTTTCAATGCGTTAATGCCGGAACTAAAAAGTCAGGATGTGGTACACATTCAAAGTGTAGATATTGCAACTTCCGCAATTGTATTGTCGAAGCCCTAGAAGAACAAATACCTATACAGAAAGAATCGATAATTAATAATGTCAACAATAAAATGACTGCTTTATTAGTTACAGCAACTCCTTTCTTTTTTGAGAATCAAAGCTTTGTGTCTATTACAACAATCGATATTACAGACAGAAAGAAAAAAGATCTTATGGAAAGTGTTTTCTTTCATGATCTCATAAATCTAGCAGGAAGTCTTGACGCTTATTTAGGGGTTATTTCAACCTATGAAACACAAGAAATTCGCAATCATATAAATACTGTAAAACAGATATCTTCTCAGGTACTTGATGAGATTATATCTCATAGAGAGATATCAAAGGCAGAAGAAAATAGTCTTGACACAGAGATATCTGAAATAGATATAAATGAACTTATTGAAGAAATAACAGATATATTTAATTTCCATCCAAGCAAATCAGGTAAAGAGATAAATTTTCATATAAAAAATGATTTCATTTTCGAATCCGATCGCAAATTGCTTGAAAGGACTCTAATAAATATGATAAAAAATGCCTTAGAAGCAATATGTGAAGGGGAAACAGTTCATGTTATTATAACAAAACTTCTTTCTGATATTGTATTTGAGGTAAGAAATCCAGGAGAAATTTCCCCTGACGTATTTCCTTATATTTTCACTTACGGTTATTCAACCAAAGGTAAAGGTCGCGGTATAGGAACATATAGCATCAAACTTCTTGGAGAAAATTTTCTTAAAGGAAAAGCATGGTACGAATCTAATGAAAAAGAGGGAACATCTTTCTATTTGAAAATTCCTATTCTATATCCAATGAATGAATAATAATTATTAATCACCCTCAAAATTCTATCCATATTATCATCTATTTTATTGAAAGATAAAATATGTCTGATGCTGTTTATATTTTGTCCTATCCAAAAAAACTACATCATAGTTGGTTTTATTTCAATATTTACAAAGTTTAATTTCAAACATTGCAAAATTGTTATTTCTTTTATACTACAATGGGTTGTCTATGTATTACAAATTGTAACGAGATAGAAATAACCTTCCAATTAATGCAAATCAATATTTTACATATTAAATAAGAAAAGGCGCTAAAAATTTAGCGCCTTTTCTTATTTGTATTTTTAATTCTTATTTTACTTCTTCGAAATCAACATCAGTTACACCTCCGTCATTGTTATCAGGACCAGGATTTGAAGGACCTTGTTGAGCTCCTTGCTGTGCTCCATAAATATCCTGAGCTGCAGACTGAAGTACACTATTCAACTCACCTGAAGCCGCATCTATAGCAGGAATATCCTGAGATTTATGTGCATCCTTCAGTTTACCAAGTGCAGATTCGATAGCTGCTTTTTTATCTGCAGGAAGTTTATCACCTAAATCAGTAAGTTGTTTTTCAGTTTGGAAAATTAAACTATCCGCCTGATTTAGTTTATCAATCTTTTCTTTTTCTGCTTTATCAGCATCAGCATTAGCAGCTGCCTCTTCTTTCATTCGTTGAATTTCAGTCTCAGTAAGTCCGCTAGATGCTTCAATACGTATAGATTGCTCTTTACCTGTTCCTTTATCTTTAGCAGAAACATGAAGAATACCGTTCGCATCGATATCGAATGTTACTTCAATCTGAGGAACTCCACGCTGAGCTGCAGGAAGACCATCAAGATGGAAACGACCGATAGTCTTATTATCTTTTGCCATTGGACGTTCTCCCTGAAGAACATGAATTTCTACTGAAGGTTGATTATCAACTGCTGTAGAGAATACTTCAGATTTACGAGTAGGAATTGTTGTATTAGACTCAATAAGTTTAGTCATAACACCTCCAAGGGTTTCAATACCAAGAGAAAGAGGCGTAACGTCAAGTAATAATACATCTTTAACATCCCCACTTAATACAGCACCTTGGATAGCAGCACCTACTGCAACAACTTCATCAGGATTTACATTTTTTGATGGAGCTTTACCAAAGAATTTTTCTACTTCAGCCTGAACTGCAGGTATACGAGTAGAACCACCAACAAGTATAACTTCATCTATCTGAGAAGTTGAAACACCTGCATTTTTAAGAGCACGGCGACAAGGTTCAATTGTTGCTTTAATCAAAGAATCTGCAAGTTGCTCAAATTTTGCACGAGTAAGTGTTTTTACAAGATGCTTAGGTATACCATTAACAGGCATTATATATGGAAGATTGATCTCTGTTGTTGTTGTAGAGGAAAGCTCAATCTTTGCCTTTTCAGCAGCCTCTCTAAGACGTTGTAAAGCCATAGGATCTTTACGAATATCAATACCTTCTTCTTTTTCAAATTCAGCAGCTAACCAGTCTACGATAACATGGTCGAAATCATCACCACCAAGATGAGTATCACCATCTGTAGATTTAACTTCAAAAACGCCGTCTCCAAGTTCAAGGATTGAAATATCAAATGTACCACCACCTAAGTCAAATACAGCGATCTTCATATCTTTTGTGGTCTTATCAAGACCATATGCCAAAGCAGCGGCAGTTGGCTCATTAACAATACGACGAACTGTAAGTCCTGCAATTTCGCCGGCTTCCTTAGTTGCTTGGCGTTGTGCATCGTTAAAATATGCAGGAACAGTAATAACCGCTTCAGTTACTTCCTGTCCAAGGTAATCTTCTGCAGTTTTTTTCATTTTCTGTAGAATCATTGCAGAGATTTCTTGTGGGGAATAAGTACGACCGTCAACTTCAACACGTGGTTGATTTGCTTCGTTACATACTACAGTATAAGGGACACGTGGGATCTCATTTTTTACCTGATCACAATTTTCACCCATGAATCTTTTGATGGAATTGATTGTTCTTGTTGGGTTGGTCACAGCCTGACGTTTTGCAGGTTCACCTACTCTACGTTCACCACCGTCTACAAAAGCAACGATAGAAGGTGTAGTTGGTCTACCTTCAGAATTATTGATTACTACAGGAGTATTACCTTCCATTACAGCCACACAAGAGTTGGTTGTACCTAAGTCGATTCCAATTATTTTTCCCATTTCAGTATAATTTTTTAATGTTTATATTTCTTGTTTACTTGAGAGATACATTAAATATTCAATTTTTTCTAGTGATTGTCACTATTGTTGAATCTTTAATATAAACTCAATAAAGATGCTCTTTTTTGAGACTTCACTTTTAATTATACAAAAGATGTGCCAATCATTTTTTTTTAGAAAAAAGTTTTTTTGTCAGCGTTTTTTTCTTCTAATATGAATTCATGTCAGCCAATTCTGACATAATGACGTTTAATTTTTCATGAATTCAGTGATTGATATTGCTTTATTGAATTCCCTAATAATTATATACTATCATTTTGAAAATTCTTCTATAGTATAACAATCAATCCTAAAAAATGATTGTTATACATTTATAAATAGTAAATATTGACAAATAGTCGGTTTAGAGTTGCTTTGAGAAATATAAAAATATATGATATGGAAATCTTCAACAGTTCATTTGCGGGAATAAAACTCCAAAATCCTATTATTATTGCCAGTTCGGGAAAAACAAATAATGCTCAAAACAATCTGGCTCTCGAAAAGTCAGGAGCAGCGGCAATAGTTCTGAAATCTCTTTTTGAAGAGAATATTCTACTACAAGAATCTGCATTATCGGATAATAGTGATCAGTTTGGTGAAGGATATGATTATATGAGTAATTATATTAGATCACATAATATTGAGAATTATATAAATCTTATTCGTGAATCAAAACAGTTATGTTCAATACCTATTATTGCAAGTATTAACTGTTACGATTGTGGAGGATGGATAGAGTTTGCCAAAACTATAGAAGAAGCCGGAGCGGATGCAATTGAATTAAATATAATGGGATTTAGATCTTCTGTTCAGTATAAATTCGGAGAATTCGAGCAAGAGCATGTGAATATCGTATCTGAGGTATTTAAAAATATAAAGATACCGATTATTGTGAAACTAGGTTCTAACCTAACCAATCCTGTAGCTCTTTGTGATATGCTTTATGGTGCAGGGGCGAAGGGAATTGTAATGTTCAACAGAATGTATCAACCCGATATAGATATTGAAAAGGTTGAATATACCAAAGGAAATATTTTTACAACTTCTGCCGATTTATCAAATCCTTTAAGATGGATAGCTATTTCCTCTGCTTTAAATAAGAAAGTAGATTTTGCGCTTTCCGGAGGTGTTAGTGATGGGGCAGCAATAGTAAAAGCGATTCTTGCAGGTGCATCAGCAGTTGAAGTATGTAGTGTTATATACAAAAAAGGGAATGATTGGATTGCAGCTGCAATAAACTTTCTTTATGAATGGCAGCAAAATCATAATTATGAAAATATTGACGATTTTAAAGGAAGATTGAATGCATCTAATCCCGAAAATGATGAACGATTGATGAGAATACAGTTCTTAAAATATTTTGATACTAAAAAATAAGAATACGTTTTATTATTAATATTTATAATAAATAAAAAATGAGCTCCATACAAATTTGTACAGAGCTCATTTATATGATAATTAATTATCTTTTTAAGCTAATTAATCTTTTAATTTCCAAATAGCAATAAATTATTCCTCCTGACTTAAAGCTATCAATAACGGATTTCTCAATTTCAAGGAGAAATCTTTTATATATGAACTCCAGTCATCAAAGGTCGGAAATCCGCCTTTACTCCAACCTGCACCCGAGTAATAGATCATTCCGCCGGCTTTACTATATTCTGTTTCATAATTCATCAGTGCAAGCATTTGCTTATCAACAATAGTTTGCCCCATAAGTGGAGTATCGGATACGATACCTAAATAAATAGCTCCATTCTTAGAATCTGCAGGTTGCTGATATGCCATATATCCTTGAGGTGCATCAAATACAACATCTTCATTATTATAATATGGAAATCCTGCACCTATTGTCAGTGGCTCTTTTATATTACCATAATCTTCGATGATCTTATTCATATTTGATCCGGCATCCAAAGATATTGTACGTGTTTCATTTATCTCTTGTTCTGCTGCTTGGTATGGAGCATATGTTAACTTAAATACAACTCTTAAAGGCCCATTATCTAATATTTCATGAGATTTAAAATTATGGGATACATAAAATATTTTATCCCCAATGATAGGAGCTGCCCCTCCTGCTCCTACTGTTTTTCCAACAGCGTAATAATCCAATCCTTCTCCATGATCCTCATGATAACTTTTTACACCACCCAAATCATCTTTGTACCATTGTTGAGTAACAAGTTTGGGTGTCGATTTCGTCCAAATATCTATCCCTCCTGAAACAAATGAGTTTTTAGGATCAGCCTCCAATGCTGGTCCATACATTCTATAACCTATACGATTATTTTCCCACGAAATATCATCTTTACGCTGCGGTACAAAATTAACTTCAGCTAATTGATCAAATTTCTCAGGCGTCCCTTTTGTTAGCTTATATTCACTTTTGCTATTTGCAGCAACAGAAACCGGAAAAATCAACAACTGCGGCTCAGGTTTTCCATATGTGACAAATTGATATGCAACCTGTTGCCCTTTTTCATCTAATACGATTAATGACTCTCCGTTATTAAGTTTAATCTGGTCCTTTATATCATCCCAAACAATCTCTATAATTTCATCGGTTCTTGTAAGATCCATTGTGTTTGAAACTGTAACTTTCAGACTTTTTTCTCTCATACATGATGATGCCAACACCATAGCTCCAAGAGCAATAAAATAGATTTTTTTCATATTATATCTGTTTGTTAAAACAATGGCACAATAAACGATATGTATTAACTATTATCGATTGTGCGCCATTGAATTATAGTTTTGTGTTAATCTTTTATTTGGGTTGCTTACCTATATAAGCAAGAATTCCTCCATCAACATATAATACATGACCATTTACAAAGTCTGAAGCATTAGAAGCAAGAAATATTGCAGGTCCAATAAGATCCTCTGGTGTTCCCCATCTTGCAGCAGGTGTTTTGGCTATTATAAACTGGTCGAATGGATGTCTTGAGCCATCTGATTGCAGCTCTCGTAGCGGTGCAGTTTGAGGAGTTGCGATATATCCGGGTCCAATACCGTTACATTGAATATTATATTCTCCATATTCTGAGGCAATATTACGAGTGAGCATTTTTAAGCCACCTTTAGCTGCCGCATAAGCAGAAACAGTTTCACGTCCCAACTCTGACATCATTGAACAAATATTGATTATTTTTCCTGCTCTTTTTTTCATCATTGAAGGAAGAACAGCTTTTGACATGATAAAAGGACCATTAAGATCTATATCAATTACCTGTCGAAATTCTGCTGCACTCATTTCATGCATAGGTATTCTTTTGATAATTCCGGCATTATTAACTAAAATATCAATGCTTCCTACTTCAGCTTCTATTTTTCCAACAAGTTCAGAAACCTGTTTTTCATTTGTTACATCACAAACATAACCTTTAGCATCAATACCGGCAACCTTATATGCAGCCTCTCCTTTACAAACAAGATCTTGATTAATATCGTTAAAAACTATTTTCGCTCCTGCTTTTGCAAATCCTGATGCTATAGCAAATCCAATACCATAAGCTGCTCCTGTAACCAATGCAATCTTACCCTCTAATGAAAAGTTTAACATTATTCTTATTTTTATTTTAATTGTGTGTATTCATAAAAATCTCGATCTCCATAATCCATATCTGTTCCTCCACTTCCATATATTAAAGCATATCTTCTTGTTCCAACTGCCGAATTTACAGCCCATTCAGGTGATACGACAGCTTGTTCGGCTTCAAGCCATATGTGCTTTGTTGATTCCGGCACTCCTGTAAAATGACAAATAAAATCTCCTTCCGGGATTTCAAAATAGAAATATACTCCGTTTCGTCTCTCATGAGCCTGAGGAGGGATATTATTCCATACACTACCAGGTTTTAATTCTATTAAATCCATCTTTAGCTGACATGATTGTTTATCATCAGATGAAATAAGACGATTTATAACCTTATAATTTGCAGTTTCTTGTGATCCGACTTCCTGTTTTTTTATATCCTGTTTCTCGATTTTCTTATCATTAATGGATAGATTCGACACAGAAGAATTGATATAAAACTTTGCAGGTTGATTTATATCCTTTGATTTAAAGAATACTTGCTTTTTTCCCAAACCTACATAAAGCATTTCTTTATAATCCAATTCATATTCAATATTATCTACAATAACTATTCCGATTCCTCCTACATTTATAATTCCAATTTCTCGATTTTCTAAAAAATATTGAGAATTTAAAGGGCTTATAGATTCCAGTTCTAATGTCTCTTTGACAGGACAAATCCCTCCTATTACAAAACGACTTTCCATTAAATAAATAATGTTTATTTCATCAGACGTAAATAACTTTTCAATTAAAAACTCCTTGCGTAGACGTTCTGTTTCATAGTTATTGACATCATAAGGATTAGTTGCATATCGCAATTCATAATTCGTCTTCATTATGGTTTAAATATTGATGATTACTCTGTAATCGGTTGCACAAATATATAATTTTTTCTTAAACCATTTTTATGACAATATTGTTTAATTTTTTATATAAAATAAATGATTTATATGGTTTATTATCCTTTTATTATTTTAATCAAAAAATTGTTTTTACACTATTTTACTATACTAAAACAGTTTTCGTAAAAAGAAAATCATATACTATATAATACATTTTATAGATATACAAATCGGGCAGATTTGCCGGCTTAATATTGCCAAGCGAATCTGCCCGATAAATTATTTTATAAATAGAGATGTTATTTTTTAGTAGAACCTCTTTCCTGTAATTCTGGCTCAATAATCATAGTTTGGAGAAGATCAACACTCTCTGGATCATTAAGTTTTTTCATTAATAATTCTGCTGATTTTTCTCCCATTTTTTTATTAAAAAGTTCAAATGTCGTCAGTGATGGTGAGAAATAATTAGCGAAAGGCTCGTTAGCAACACCCAAAACCCCAATCTCTGAGGGAATGTTAATACCAGCCTTTCTTATAGTATCAATTGCAGTAATTGCGGAATAGTCTCCTGCTGCAAAAATTGCATCCGGTCTATCTTTGGAGTTGAGTAATTTCTCTGTAGACTCTAATCCTGTTGGCATTGTAATGGTATTGTGATATATAAACTCCTCTCTGAATTCAAGATTGTTATCCTCAAGTGCTTTCTTATATCCGGCTAATCTTTCTCTATATTGCAAAAGATTTTGAGGTCCGGCATAATGAGCTATTTTCTTGTATCCTTGTTTTATCAGATGTTCCACTGCTTTATATCCTATCTGAAAATTATCGTTTACTACATAATCAATTGAATCTAATTTTGGAATACGGTCAAAAAATACCACCGGCACAACTTCCATCAATTGACAGAGATGTTTATAATCAACAGTCTGAGAAGCAATAGACATTATTATACCATCAACTTTCTTATTCAACATTGCTTTTATAGATTCGATCTCCTTCTCATATGACTCATTAGATTGAGAAATAATCACACTATATCCATGCTGTTGAGCTATATTTTGTATTCCTCCAATTACTGAAGCGAAGAAATGACGATCTATTCTGGGTACTATCACCCCTATTACAAGACCTTTTCCGGTTCTCAAATGATGTGCAATAGGATCAGGGTGAAAGTTAAGTTCTTCAGCTAATTCCTTTACTGCTTCTTTCATCTTTTTACTTATTCGAGGATGGTCTTTAAGAGCTCTCGAAACTGTAGAGGCTGTCGTATTTAATCGTTTAGCCAGATCGTATATTGTGATTTTCTGCTTTGGTATCATCTTTTAAGGTTTTTCTGCTAAGTTAAATTCTTTTTTGAATTCTGCTACACCTTTATTAACTTTCTCTTATAATTTTTCCTCTATCACTATTATAAATATATAAATGACATGTTAAATTAATTTAAGATTGAACAAAATCTCACGATATAATCTATAAATCAAATATTAGAAGGGCAAATACATTCCAATCGAAAAACTTCGCATTTCAGGTCCTTGATTATATTGGAATATCTTTGTAGGGCTATATTTTGCATATAATCCTATGAATTCACACCCAATTCTTGCAGTAAGATCTACAGTTACAGGATTTGATGCTATTCCTCTTTTATAATTATCTTTTAGATTATCAGAATAATTATATACATTCTTTATACTGGTACGAGTATTAAAACACACTTCCGGACCAGCAATAAGATAAAAATCTTTTCCAAAATTCCATTCAAGCATTATTGGTACAACAAGATCGAAACGTTTTATTCTGGATTTCTTTACTGACGAATCATCAGAAAGTGTTTCTATCATGACTTTATTATGTTCGTATGTCAACATTCGATTTCCATTAAGAACATAATTTCTCCAATTTAAACCGAATCCCATAACCATACCAAAATTATTACCAATCAAAGGGACATCAAAATCTAAAATATTAAATGAAAGCTCATAAGATTTTCCCCAATTCATTGATACTCCGTTTGAATTTGAACTATTTATAATATTTAAACCATCATCACAAGCATTCACAAAACCAAAGCCGAAACCAGCCCAATGAGTTTCAAAATTTTTCTTGACTTTCTTTTTCTTTTTTGTAACTACAAAGTTAGAAAAGGGAATATTTACATGTTCGGATATATCCCATCTTGTTGATTTGGAGTTCATTCCATATTGCTTTTCATAAACCTGTATATAGCTATTATCAGGATCTACAAGTTGCATATTAATACCATTCGAATCATTTTGTATTATAATTTCCAAATTCTGTTTCCAAATTATAGTATCAGTATCAGTCATACCCATTGCTAAATATGGGATTGCTATCAATAATAACGTAAGAATTCTTTTCATATCAATTTTTGTTTATAAATATTTTTATTAGTTGTTCTAAAGTCGTATCTCCCTCCATATATATAAGTATTGCATTTTCTTGATCAGCCTTATAGAGTATAAATCTATTTAATGTGGAATTTTCATTAATAGGATCAAATTGCATATAACAAGCTCTTAATTTATTTTGCGAATAAATTTCTTCAATTTTGACAGCATGTTTTTTGTCATTTAAAACTGTTGTATTAAATAATATTATATCCTCTGTTGCCTGTGTAAGAGTTATACTATGGAATAATGAAAGTCGGTAATCTTTAATTTTTTTCCCTTTTAGATAAGTGACTACAGCGTTATCTGATTTATTATAGCGACCATCGAAATGAATTACAGATTCCAATTCCTGAGAATACAGATCACATCCTATAATTGTCGTCAGAAGAAAAAATATCAATTTTAAAATTTTATTTTTCATATATGATATTGTTTATTTATCATTAATTAAACACCTCAGATAACTGATTTTCAATATCTGTTCCTTCGAAATCAAGTTCTAAAATAACTAAATTAAGATGAGTCATGATTTTCTCTTCATTGTCAACTCTTTTTCCATAGGCATACATAATACAATCGTCAGTTTCCGAAAATTTTGGAACTAAGAAAAAACCTAAAAACATAGCTGCCACCGATATAATAGATCTAATTACTATTTTTCGTAAGTAGATGTTTTTATTTTTGATTTTCATTTTCTGATCTTCATAATTCAGAAATACTGAAATATATGATTGGACATTTATGTCATCTTTAAATTGTTTGGATATCGGATTATCTTGATTAAGATATAAACGAATGATCCGTTCCTCTTCACAATTAGTCTCTCCCTCATAATATTTATCCATTAGAATCTTAAGCTCTTCTGTTGATAAGCAAGTTCTGTTTTTATCTTTTTTTTCCATGTTTAATTATGAGTTTGATTTCAAATATATTTCACGTATCTCCTTTCTGGCTCTGGATAGATTCATCCTTACTGCAGCTTGTTTCATATCAAGTATTAATGCTATCTCCTCAATCTCCTTCTCTTCAAATTCTTTCATCTTAATAATTTTCTTTTGCAATGGTGATAACTTCTGATCTATGAGACTGCATATAAAATTATAGTCTTCAGTAATTTCTGCATTTTTTTGCATCGAATCATCTATTCTATAATTTTGATAATTATCTATGGGCTCAAAATTTATTATTTTCTTTCTTCTCAGTTTATCAATACATATGTTTTGGGTTGTTCTTATAGCAAGAGCCTTTGCTTCATCTTCGGTCTTTATCTTATCTCTTATTTTCCATAATCTTAAAAAAGTATCCTGTACGGCATCCTGCGCGTCAGATTCCTCTTTTAATAGATTACTGGCAATCTTAAGAAGATTAACTTTAAATGATGTATAAAATTTATGCATAAATGTTCTATTGTCTCTCTAATAATCTAAACGATCATTCATAAAATATGTAACATAAAAATATGTTTTTTTTTAACTTATAGTAAAAAGATTTTGATTTCTATTTGGATCAGACAAAAAATAGCACTCTGTATCAAATGATTAAACAGAGTGCTATTAAATATATATTGTATGATATTTTCTATCTTGGCGACATAAGCTCCGGCACATTTCCATCTTCATTTTGTATAGAAGTTGAGGCTTGATGTTCTATTAAGGTTTTTACAATCAAATACTCTTCATTCTCATATGCATAATGTAATGCTGTGTTTCCGAAATTATCCTGTAAGTTAATTTCTACACCAAAATTCAGAAGAGTTTTAACAACATCAGATTGGCCATTACCTGCAGCCAAAATAAGAGCATTACGGCCATTATAATCCTTCATATTAGGATCACCCCCAAGTGAAAGAAGCTGTTTTAGAGAATTCAAGTTCCCGGTTGCGGAACATTCATGCAATGGTGTGGAAGAAAATATATCAGTTTTATTAACTCTTGCTCCTGCATTAATTAAGGGTTGAATAAGGTCATTACGTTCAATTGCAACTGCTATATGCAAAGGCGTATTACCGATTTCATCAATTGAATTGATAAGTTCCATTCTGCTTATATAACCATCTATCTTATTTTCCTGATGTAAAAGAATAGCTACATGCAAAGCAGATCCCATTATAGCTCCATATTCATGCAGTATTTTCATTACTTCAGAATCATAATGTTCACACATCATCATTATATGATAAGGTGTAAAACCTGAAGGATTAGCTTGATTTACATCTGCCCCGTTTTTTATCAATTCTATTATTATGTTAGAATAACCATGTTCTGATGCATGATGCAAAGCAGACCAGCCCTCTTCATCAGTAATATTTATATCCGTAATATTAATTAAAGCCTCTTTTAAAAGAAGTAAATTTCCATTTTTAGATGCTATAAACAAGTCTTCTGTCTTCATAATACTTGTGTAAAATTGATCATTATTATTTTAAACAATCAGTTAAAGAAATAGATTAACTCATATCCCCTATATAAGAGTTAAAATTCAAACATTTTAGCTAAATAACAATATTTGTTAATTTCAGTATGTGAATTTAGTAATGAGAATTGGTAAAAAAAACCTGAAAGAAATTCTCTTATTATAGTTTCTTTCAGGTTTTTTATGTATTAGCATTATTCTAAACTATTGATGCTGAGGTCGTCTAAGATCATTTACTGTTTTTACAGGATTGAATGTTTCAATTGGAACCTCTACAAAGACTGTATTCCAATCCGACATTGCTCCATTCCATAATCCCGGAAGTTCTAATGCTTTTAGATCTTGTCCATTTTTAGATTTCAATGATATAAACCCTGTCATAGGATCAACAAAGCTTATTAAATCATAAGAATTACCCTCTTTGTCTCGGGTAGCACAAACAAGATCAACAGGATTGAAATGTGTTGAATTATTGAAGGCATTCATCGCTTGTTGATTATTTTTATCAATCTGTGAGCTTTCAAGAATCTGAGGAGAAGATGTTCCATCACTATTAAATGCAATAAATGGGCCTCCTCCGGGTTCTCCTACATTTTTCACCATTCCACAAATTCGTAAAGGACGTCTGAACTTATTTATCAAATAAATTGCTAATTCTGAATCTTCTAAAGTTTTTGTCTTTTCATTTCTCACAAACAACGTACTCTGAAGAAATCTTATCATCTCCAAAAGTTGATCGTGTGTATAACGTCCGTTTTCAAGAAGATCAAGAT